>CAZTZR010000026.1:0-45061 GCA_964618145.1 uncultured Kofleriaceae bacterium | reverse complement strand
TTAAGTGGGCTATGTTTACTACGTTTTCAGCCCTTGCCTGTTAAACTTGGGCTAACAAAGGACATGACAAGTCCTCGGACCGGGGATAGTTTTTTATTCCCGACAACCTGCTTCTTCCCGTCAAACGTAATATCACAGTACAGTTTGATGTTTCCGAATTGCCAAGAGGTGCCACGACTGGCCTTCACCTGGACTGAGACATGTTGTCCGGCCTCGTCGGACGCGATGATGTCGTAATGTGGAACGTTGCCGGTGAAAGTAGTTGCGATGAACCCGCGGCGAGAGAGTTCCGCCGCGACAAGATATTCCCCGGTCTGGCCCACGAGTTTGTTATTCCGTCCGGTTGTCATATTGTTTGCACCTCGTTGCTACTAAATGGTTTCTTCATAACACTTTTTGGACACAACATCGCGGCATAAGACCACGGCGACCATTCTCGCATGAAGACTGTATTCACAATGGGTCAGGAGAATCAGAGGGCACATCGCGGGTGGATATATGGTTTCTGTATTAGACACCTTCGTTCCTTTTTCTACAAACCATCTTCTGGTATTGCGCAGTTTCCATGACTGTAAACTTGGTTTTCATCCATCTCTCTTTTTAACACGTCCATTCATCCTTCAAGGAACTTCAAATAATATGCCCGGACGCGGGCGGTTTATCAAGTCCTGGTTTTCTTTTTTTCACTGTCCTGCGAAACCGAAGACGAGAGCCGGCAATCAGTGTGAATCAATACAAGCGGGCGAGTTGGCGCTCCAGACGCAGGCATGATTCTTCGGAGCCGTTGAAGGGGTGGCAGGCATCGCAAAACTCGTAATGGAAAAGGGAAACTCCCTTGTGGCAGGACAGGAGTTTGTCCGCGGTCTGCCGGATGATCCTGTTTTCTCGACTGCTTACTCATGCGTCTTTTATCCTCTGCCACAGTCGTATATTCCACTTTTGCAGTTTTTCGGTGCCACCGCTGAATACCGTTCGTCTGTTTGTTATCTGATCTTCTTGAGTTTCGCCTTCACCAAGTCCACGAAAGTCTGGACACGTTCGTTATCTTGAAACGCTGATTTCGGGATGACCGAGAAGTTTCGTTTTGTCACATACAACAGCACATGCTCCGTTGTGTCCAAATACCACGTGAAGAAATTCCAGTTGAGGTCCGACTTGCCTTCAGCCGTCTCGACATGAATAAAGTCGTCATTGATGACCACCGAAATGTCCTGGGTGTATTTTTTGGCATCGCGAAAGGCCCTGCGCCAGAGAAACGTCCTGAGCCCTATCATCGAGAGGAGAATGCCTCCTGCGGCCATCAGAATCAGGGCCGGCCAGAAGATGAAGAAAAGCAATGCTACACCTAGCACAAAAGCCGCTGTGCCACAAATGGCATTGGACAGCGTGCCCTGGTGATGTGCCGACCAATGGGCATTGCATGCTTTAATGAATTCAGCCTCAGTCAGTCGAAATCGAATCGAGAATGGTTCCATAATAATATCATCCTCGCATCAATAATACAGGCGGTCGAGTTGGCGCTCCAGGCGCAGGATGGATTCTTCGGAGCCGTCGAAGGATTCGCAGGCGTCGCACAGTTCGTAATAGAACAGGGAGGCGTTTTTGTGGCAGTCCAGGAGTCGGGCGGCGGTGTCGCGGATGTTTTGCACCGCTTCGGGGCTCGAAGTGGTGTCGAGGGTGGCCAGATCCCGTTCAATGCTGCAGATGTAAAACAGCCAGTGGGTCAGATTTTCCATATTTTCAACGGTGGTGGAAAAGCGCAGGCCCAGGCGCCGGGCGTGTGCATGTTCCCCGTTGCGCCTGCAGGTGCGGATCAACAGGCGCAGGTTGCTTATTTCGGGGTGTTTTTCCACGGGCGTACTGGATTCAAAGAACTCCCGCAGGCAGGAATGATAGGCGGGGTATGGAGCGGGACCGCCCTGCAAATATTGCCATACCGCCCGGTGTTCGCCGAACCGCAGGGTGCTGGCCAGCACGGCGTGCTGGTTGTATTTCCACTGGCGTAGGTCCTGGGGGTCGGTGGCGGCGGCCAGTTCTTCGGCCAGGGCGATGAAGGGAATCCGGTGTCCGGCCCTGGCGGTTTCCCACACGAGGTGGCACAGGGTGATGGGAATCCGGCGGGCGAGATCGGAGCGGGCCCGCTGGAGTTCCAGGGCGGCGGTGCGCAGTTCCACCGCCCGCTCATGGTTTTCGTTGACGCTTTCGAATCGCGCCAGGATCCAGAGGCAGCGTACGCGGTTGGGGGGATCCAGGGAGCCGTCGAGGACCTGTTCGAGATCGGAGCGGAACCAGTCTCCGGGGAACAGGTTGATTTCGTTGCCCAGGCGCTGGATTTCCATTTCCTGGATGGTGCGGGAGTCCAGCAGGTGTCCGACTTTGGCCACGAGTTGGCGGATGATTTCGTTGGTGCGGGTGGCATCTTCGGTCTGGCCGGCATGGCGGTATTGAATCATGAGTTCGTGGTAGTACAGCGCCAGGTCTGCCAGGGAGAGTTTCGAGGTGTCCATGGCCAGCAGTTGGGCGATGCTGGACTGGTGGTCGAAACTGATGCGGATCCGGCGCAGGGTGTTGCCGAAGTCGTACTGCTCCCGGGCGATGGCCAAGTCAGCGGCACCCCACACCGCCGAAACCAGTTCAGAAAGGTTGGCCACGCGGATGACCCGGGGGTCCTGGGGCCAGTCGGAGACGTCGGAGATACCGAAGGGAATCAGGATTTTTCCCGGAAGTTCGCCGAGTTCTTTCAAGGCGGCGGTGACTTTGGGACCCAGACCCCCCACCGAGTGGATGTTTCCGTTGGCGGAAACCTCGCCGGTGACCAGGACCGGACAGGGCCAGGGTTGGTTGGTGGCCCGCTGGATGAAGGCCAGGGCGGCGGCGGCACCGAGGGAACCGCCATCGATGGCGCCGAATTCCCCGGTGTCGATGTGGAACTGGCAGGCCATGGAGGGCAGTTTGCGGAGTTCACCGCGGGCCTCGAAAAACCGGGCGGTGGCGGCGGTGGCCTGGGCGATGGCCGCCCGGGAGGAATCCCGCAGCCAGGGCGGCGGCGGGCCAACCGTGATGTTGGCGGACAGGGGCAAGGCAAACCCCTGGTTGTCCACCGTCACGAGGAAATACAGCCCCGCCGGAAGCAGGGGCCGGGCCGCCCGGTGTTGCAGCCGGGTGCGATGGGCGTCCACTTCGGGGGTGACGGGCTCCACCTCGTCCATGGCCTGGAGCGCACCGACGTACAACTGGAATTCCTCGAGTTTTTGGGCAAATGCGAACCAATTCCCGTTCATGTTCAAGACCTGTCCCGGTCGGGTGACCGTCGATGGGAAACGCCGGGGGTTCCCGTGGGGTCCGGACCCGTCGATGGGAAACGCCGGGGGTTCCCGGGGCGCAGTATAGATGGTTTGGGGCGAAAAGTCCATCCCGGCGTGGTCGTGTTTTGACCCTGGTTTGAGCCTGGTTTGACCCTGGTTTGTGCCTGGTTTGAGCTGGCGGGAAAAATGCAGCAGTTGTGTCAGAACGCGGTGGAACCTGCGTCTAGCCTTTTGAGCAGTACTGAACCTTTGCCGCAGGTTGACTCTTCTGCGGAGATTGACAGGAGCTTTTGCCATGCACACATCCCGTATCCGCGCCACCAGTCGAAAACAGGGAAACTCCTGGCATGTCGCAAAACTTCTGGGAAGCGGGGGACAAGGCGAGGTGTATCTCGTGGAAGACGGCCTGCAGCAGGCGGCGCTGAAGTTGTATCACCACCACACCGGGACCCCGCAGCAGCGGGAGATCGTGGAACTTCTGGTCCGCTCCCCCATGCCCGCGGGACCGGCGGCCGAACGGTTCGTGTGGCCCCGGGATCTGGTGGAAGTGGATGCCATGGGCCGGTGGGGATACATCATGCCCCTGGTGGACCGCTCGGTGTTTGTGGATCTCGGGAAAATGCAGGGTCAGCCGCACAAGTACTCCCTGTATCCGAAGCAGATGGCCGAAGCCGGGTATCAGTTGGCCAACAGCATGCGGGCGCTGCACCTGTCGGGGCGCTGCTACCGGGACATCTCCCGGGGGAACATCCTGTTTCACTACCAGACCGGGGACATCCGCATCATCGACAACGACAACATCATTGCGGACCATCAGGGGGATCCCACGGTTCTGGGCACGTACGAGTACATGGCGCCGGAAATCCTGCTAGGGCAGAAAAACCCCAGTTCCACCACGGATTTGCACTCCCTGGCGGTGCTGCTGTTCGAGTTGTGGATGTGGCACCATCCCTTCCACGGCAACATGGAGTGCCAGTTGCACTGCCTGGACGCCTTCGCCCGGACGCAACTGTACGCGAAGGATCCGGTGTTCATTTTCCATCCCGAAGACAAGCGGAATTATCCCGGGCATGAAGACTACCGCACGGTGCGCAACCGCTGGGGCATGTGTCCCCCGGGGTTAAAGAACCTGTTCATCCAGGCTTTCACCCGGGGAATGGCGGATCCCCGCAGCCGTGTCACCGAGGGCCAGTGGCAGCAGGAGTTCCTGCAGTTGTCCGAAGGGGTGATTTCCTGTTCGTGCCAGGCGGAAAACATCTGGGAGCCCGGAATGCACAACCTGTTCTGCTGGAACTGCGGAAAGAATGTGCCCATCGGGCCGAAACTGGCCATCGATACGGGAGCCGGTCGCTTCTGGCTGCTGTTGAGGCCCGGCCTGGAACTGGTGGACACCCACCTGAATCCGCACCAGGGGCGGTCGGAAAAGCCGAAGGTGTTGGGACGGCTGGTGGAAAACCCCAACAAGCCGGGGCAGTGGGGCATCCAGAACCACACCCCGCTGCCGTGGACATTCACACCGGCCAGCGGAAACACCTTGACGGTGCCGCCCATGAAGAGCGCGCCCATCAGCAAGGTCGCCCGGATCCTGATTGCCGGCAAGAATTGTTCCGTTGTAGCTTGAACGATGACAGACACGGTTTTGAGACGGACACAGTTTTGAGACAGACACGGTTTTGAGACGGACGCGACAAAGGAGACCTGAACCATGAACGCACGACCCCAACTTCCCTGTGAAATCGCACGACGCCCGCTGCATTTTTTCTGGCTGCTGGACTGTTCCAGTTCCATGAGCGGGATGAAGATTTCTTCGCTGAACAACGCCATCCGCGAGGCGATTCCATTGATCCGCCAAACCGTGGACGACCACCCGGAAGTGGAACTGTTCATGCGGGCCATCGCGTTTTCGGATACCGCCGAATGGCATGTGGG
Source organism: uncultured Kofleriaceae bacterium (assembly GCA_964618145.1). Classification (GTDB taxonomy): domain Bacteria; phylum Myxococcota_A; class Polyangia; order HGW-17; family HGW-17; genus HGW-17. The sequence goes on along the minus strand of CAZTZR010000026.1, from coordinate 39,827 downwards.
GCCGCAGCCCATGTCCATCGACCAGTTTTACTGGTCGGATCTGGGCACCCACAGGACCACCAACACCGCAGCTGCCATTGACCTTCTGTCCCTGGAACTGGACATCACCCACATGCCGTCCCGGGGGTTTCCGCCGGTGATCATCCTGGTGTCCGACGGATACGCCAACAGTCCTGCGGAATACGAGGCGGCCATCGCCCGGATGTGTGCGCTGCCCTGGGGAAAGAAGGCCGTGCGCATTGCCATCGCCATGGGATCCGAATCGGATTACGACGAACAGCAGTTGTCCCTGTTCGTGAGCCACTCGGAAATCGGCGTGCTCAAGGCACACAACGTCTCGGAACTGGTACAGCAGATCCGCTGGGCGTCCACCGTGGCCACGGCGGCGGCGTCCCGGGGAAAAAGCGCCATCGGGGGGAACCAGAGCCACGGAGTGATGCTCCCGGTAGTTCCGCAATACATTCTCCAGATCCAGGATGATTCGAATGTGTTCTGAACGTTGTCGGGAAAAACCGACCACACACCCCGGGCCAGTCACGGACTTCCCCGGGTTCCCGAGGTGAGCCATGTTTCAGATGTATGATCCGTTTTCCCGCATTCAGGCTTTCGCCGTTTCCCGGCAGGGATCCTCCCACCGCCGGGCCCGTCCGCCAAAACCCTGCCAGGACAGCTCCGGCGTGCTTTCCGGATCCTTTCGCGGGGACCACTTCCTGTTTGCCGCGGTGAGCGACGGACATGGCGGCGCCCCCCATCCCATGAGTGAAGTGGGGGCCCAGTTCGCCATCCGGGCCGCCGGCGAGGAATTCCAGAACTGTGCGGTCCGGTTCGGGGACATGCCCGGCCCCACCATGGCCGGAGAGTTCAAAAACACCTATCCTGCCAACGTGTTCAGGGCCTGGAGCCGCCTGGTGACGGAACACGCCAGACTTTCCCAAAAGGACGCCACCGGCCTTGTCCCGGATCAGGTGCACAAACTCTACGGTGCCACCCTCCTGATGGCTGCGATGTACAGGGAGTATCTTTTCCTGGCGCAAATCGGGGACGGCGAGGTGGTGGTGTTCCTGCGCAACGGCCGGGTCGAACGTCCGTTTGTGGAGTACCCGGAAATGGTGGGGGGCGAAACCCACAGCCTGTGCTCGGCCAACGCACTCAAACACTTCCGCATGTGGACCATGGGAATCCACGAGATGGACAGCGTGTTGCTGTGCTCCGACGGGGTACGCAACTCCTATGATTCGGATTCCAGTTTTCTGAATCTGATGGCCGCCACCGCGAAAAACGTCCGGCAATTTGGAGTCGGGCCTTCTACAGACATTATCCCCGAAACCCTGGATTTTTTCTCGAAAAACGCCAGCGGCGACGACATGACCCTTGCAGGGCTTGTGTTTTTCCAGGACCCCTGCGCTCTGGAGCACAACACGGAGGGGGGGACAGAACCTCCTTTGGAGCCGGAGGAAACCGTGGCGGGGTCGGATATTCCGGAGACGGTGACGGAGGTGCCCGAGGTGGAGCGCAAGGAGGGAGTTGTGGAGGAAGTGGAGGTGCTGGAGGTGGAGGCGGTGGAGGAAAGAATCAATGCTTTGCTTCCGCTGGAATTGCGAAGGGACTATTGTAAATTCACCATGAACAGGATACCCTCCTGAGAATCAAAGGATCAAATGATCATGGAACATCCGGAATATCTTTTTGTCTACGGTACATTGCTTCCTTCCTTGTGCCGGAATCAGTTGTTGCGGGGATGTTGCAGCCTCGGGCCGGCCATGGTCCAGGGCACTTTGGTGGATCTGGGGATGTTTCCCGGCCTGTTGTCCGGTGACGGACCCGTCACGGGATGGGTGGTGAAGGCGGATCAGGAGTTGATCCGGACATTGGACCATGTGGAAGGGTTCGATTCAGACAGCCCGCAGAACAGTCTGTACTTGCGCAGGAAAATCGGGGCCCGGATGCTCTCGGACGGGTCCACACGGGAGTGCTGGACGTATGTGTACAATCATGCCGGTGAGGATTTCCGGATTGTGTGCGGGGATTACCGGCGTCATCTGCTGGAGAAGAAGGCTGCCGCCGGGGATGGCGTGTACCTGCTTTCGTATGGATCCAACATCTCCACGGCCCGGCTTTGCGAACGCCTTGGCGATGTTCGGGAGGCCTGGCCGGCCCGGATCCAGGACTTCAGACTGGTGTTCAACAAAGCCGCGAGCAGCAACCACTGCACCTACGCCAACCTGCAATACACCGGGGACGGCGCTGCTGTCTTTTGCGCGGTACAAAAGGTGACCCTGGAACAAATCGAAGAACTCGACCGATTCGAGGGTGTTCCCAACCAATATATAAGAACGGTGGGCGATGCCATCCTGGAAAAAGGCAACAAGAAGGTGAGCGGATTTTTCTATCTGGCCCATCCGGACCATTTGGTGGAGGGCATGGCGCCAGAAGCAGACTACCTGCAGCACATCCAGAACGGATACGCCGAATACGGAAAGACGTTTGACCTGCCCGACCGGGAGAAATCCGCATGAAAACGGGACTGGTTTTCTCCGGCGGCGGTGCCAGGGGCGCCTTCGAAGTGGGTGTATGGAAAGCCTTGCGCGAGTTCGGGTTGGATGCGTCCATCCAGGTGGTGAGCGGAACCAGCGTGGGGGCCTTGAATGCAGTGCTTTTCGCCCAGGGCAATCTGGATGTGGCCGAACGGTTCTGGATGAACATCACGCCGGAAATGGTGCTGGGGGTCAAGCAGGATCAGATTCAGTCCATCATTGGATACCTGCTGACGAATTATCAAATCACGCTGCCCCTGACGGTACTGAACTGGCTCGGATCGTTCCGGTTGATGGGAATCCTCAGGCAAGAACCCCTGGAGCGTCTCATCCGGGAGCATCTGGACCACCGGGCCATCCAGAAGGGCATGCCCTGTTATGCCACCGCCACGGAGTTGCCCGGTTTCAAAACCACCCATTTCCGGCTCAACGATTTCGACCGGGAGACCATGGTGCAGATTCTTCTGGCCAGCGCGGCCATCCCGGTGTTGTGGAAAAGCGTGAAGATTCAAGACCGCACGTATGTGGATGGCGGCTTTTCCAGGGAGTTGCTCTCCCCCGGAAACATCGAGGACACCAGCAACGTGCCGGTGCTCCCCACCGTGCACGAGGATTGCCAACGGGTATTCGTGGTGTTCCTGGGTCGGTCGGAAACCATCAGTCATGACCGGTTTCCCGGGTGCGAGATGATCCACATCGTGCCGCAGGATTCCATGGGAGGCCTGCTTTCGGGCACCCTGAATTTCGATGGAACGTTGGCCCGGCGCAACCTGGAAATGGGCTATCAGAGCGCGGTAGCCATTTTCCGGCCGGCCGCCCGGGTGGCGGCGCTCGACGCACTGGACCGGAACCTGACCGCAAAGACCCTGCGTTTGCAGGCCGAAAACCGGGAGCTGCTGGATAGGATGAACCCCGGCGACGACGGGGAGCCGAAAGGATTTTTTCCATGCAACTGACAGACCTCGAAAAACAGTTCATCCTGGAATCCCGCGAGCCCCGGCAATCGGGTGAGCTCTGTTCCAGGTTGTCCGGGTTGATGCCCCATCTGACCACGAACCTGGAAAGCGGTGACATCTCCTTTCTCGTCATGAAAAGCGTATCTCTGGCGAACTCGGTGTCAGCACGGGAAGATGAACTGAAAAACCAGGGCTTCATGACCCGGTTGTACCGGAGCCTGACCGGCGCCAACACCCGCATGCGCAGTGAAAATGCCCAGGATCTGGCGCGGATCGGGTTGTTGTCCACGCGGATGCTGCAGGAAATGCTGGAACGGCAGGTGGTCACGAAGATCGTCGTGCTGGAAGTGCAGCAACAGTTGAACCATTTGACCGAAGTGGTCTACAACCTGACACAGGATGTGCGCCTCATCAGCGGCATCACCCGGGCGCTGGAACTGCAGCATATCGCCGCCAAAATGAAAACCCCCTGGGGGATACCCCTGCGGTCGCTGTCCGTGGAGATGCAGGTGATGGTGCTGGCCATGGAGTTTTACCACCGCCACAGTCACGTGGTGAACGAAAACACGTGGATCCATTTCGAGAACATCCTGGAGCAGGTGCAACTGACCCCGGACCAGGCCATTTCCCTGAAAAAACTGCAAAAGGAGGTGGCCGCCACCCCCGGTGTGACGGAATATTTCGCGAAACTGGGAACCGGCTGGGAAGCCGAGGTGGAAAACCCGGAAAATCCCGGAGTGCTGCGGGAACTGCTGGTGGGGCCCGCCGGATCCCGGAAAGTGGGCTGCATGGAGCTGGCCCGGGAATTGTTTTCGCAATGCAACCGGATTCAATGGATCCTGGCCGAACGCCGGGCGCTGGAGCGACTCAAAAGGGCGAACCAGGCGTTGCAGGTGCAGCAGAAACAGGAACAGAACCTGCTGGAAAAAAGCGTGCGGACCCACCAATGGTACCGCCTGTGCAACACCCATGGGGTGCTGGAGAACAACCTGGTGTATGCAGATTGGGAACGCACCGGCGTGAATCTGGCATGGAAGAAGACCCGGCCCAACATCCAGTTCATCCCCGAAAAGGAGGATCCTGTCCTGCGGCATGGCATGCCGTTTTCCATCCGCTTTGATCATCTGGACGGAGACGTGCGCACGCTGGGGCTGAAATCCCAGAGGGCGGGCATCCCGTTGGGTTGGTCCCCTGCGGGGGATGTCAGTTTCGAGTGGGTCATCTGGGGCAAGCCCGTGGGAACCCCGGTCCAGTGGAACGAGTTGTTCTCGATCCGCAATGTGCGGGTAGCAGGAAACCTGGAGCGCCCCGGCGGCTGTCTGAACTACACGGAACTTCCCGGGGACGTGGTCAATCTCGCGTTCGGGAGCGATCCCGTTCGGGAGTGGTGCGTCCTTTTGTAGTATTTGGGTCTGGCGAAGGTGCCGGACCTGGTGATGGTGCCGGACCTGGCGAAGGTGCCGGACCTGGCGAAGGTGCCGGACCTGGCGTCAATGAAAAGTGGAATTTTTCGGGGCCTTTGGGACCACAAAGCAGGGTACCGTCCGGATAGTGGACGCTCAAAGCGGCGGTCGGGGCTGGCGCGGAACAGGTTGCCGGGGCTGGCGCGGGACCGGGTATTTCCAGCATCATGTAGTGCAGGACGTTTTCGGCGTATTGTTGCCCGAAGAAGGCGGATTCGTCCTGGCAGTTTTCCTGGGCACAACTGTGGAACCAGGCCCGGCCCTTCGGGGTGAACGCGGCCGGCACCCGTTCGTGGAACCGTTCGGGATTCCAGGGCCGTCGCGTGAAAACAAGGCGGTGGCGGCGTCCGGTGGCGGGATCCAGAACCCTGCGGCGGGTTTTCTCCACGGCCCGGGTGTGCAGTCCATAGGCATGTTCGAGTTTTGCGCCTCCTCCGCCGGAAACGAACAGGTGGGTGCAATGTCCCTCCCCTGTCAGTTCCGTGTGTTCGTAGAAATGATCGTGTCCACAGAAAACGGCATGCACCTGTGTGCGCAAAAACAGCGGAATCAGTTGTTCCTGGAGGACGGGGTATGTTTTCTCGGTGCCGGTGGAAACGAGGGTGCCGTGGAAAAACACGAACCGCCAGAGGTTTTGCTCCTGCGCCTGCTCCAGTTCCCGGGTGAGCCATTGTTCATCATGGGGGGACAAGGGAGCGTCAAACAATTGCAACAGGAACAGGCGCACGTTTTGATGGGACAGCACCCGGTGTCGGCCATGGGTGTCGGGCTCCACGGGTGGGGAAAACACGCGGTCCCAGTTGGCGGCCCCGCCCTGCTTGAGGTCATGGTTTCCGGGCACCCAGGCCATGGGAAGGTCATGGCCGGGCCACCGGTGCAAAAGGTCGATCCAGGGCTGCACGCGGGAGCCGTTTTCCACGGCGTCCCCGAGTTGGATCGCCAGGTGGGGCTGTTCCTGCAGGACGCCGGCAATGACCCGCTCCATGCCGGAGCGGGTGTCGTCGTCCACCGGCTGGAGGTCCCCGATGATGGCCAGGCGCAAGGGCTCCGTGGCACCGGGGGCCGTGCACCGGATCCGGGTTTCGGATTCGCCGTACAACCCCGGCACGAGGGTGCACGAGAGGGTTTCGCCCGGGGACAGTTCGAAAATGGCTTGGTGCAACTGGCCTTCGTGGGTATGGGGATTCGGGGAGCGGGAGAAGGTGGCGGGGTCGGTGGTACCAGTGGCGCCGGTGGTACCAGTGGCGCCGGTGGTGAGGACGCGGTCGGGGTCACCCAACCAGCCGAGGCCCACGCGGTAGGGCTCCAAAGAAAGCAGGCTCAGCCAGGGGCCCAGATCCATGCCGGAAAGGGCCTGCAGTGACTCGACGGCGGGATCGGGCCGGCAACCGCCGATCAAGAGAAGTAGCGTTCCCGGCACCAGAAGGGGCAGTATTTTTTCCAGGCAAAAGGCAAGAGCAAACCGGATTCGGGGGTACATACAGCACATGTACCGCAAAGTCTGCCAGAGAATGGCGCAAATGCCAACTGTTTCGGGCAAGGACAGACCGGTGGAAAAACAGGGGAAGTTACGCTATACTTGTCCATCTTTTCGGGAGGTTCTTCCATGAACAACCACTTTGTGACCTGGGTTCTGGCGGTTTGGATGGTGATGGGCGCGGCGGTGGCCTGCGACTCGGGCAAATCCAGTGTGAAGGATGAAGACGTCCTCAACAACACCAACAACCAGCAGGATGTGCAACAGCCGGATGTCCCGGATGACGTCCAGGTGACGGACCCGGAGGAGTTGCTGCGGCTGGCGCCGGACCATGAAATAGTGAAAGTGTCGTTGTTCCAGGCGGTGGAGGTGGTGCTCCATGAGAACGGACAGTTGCAGGATCCGGTGAATGCGGTCATCGTGGGGGGAATCGACGCCCGGCTGGTGGTGTGGGTGACGGCGGCTTCTCCGCGTCCGGTGGTGCTTGTCGTGACGGCCACCTCCGGGGCGCAGGTGTGGCAAACCGAGGCAGAGGTGACGTTTGCCACGCAAGTCAACACGGCACAGCCTGCGGCGGCGGTGTCTTTGGTGATTCCGGGAAATGCGATCCAGGCGACGCCCGGAATCACGGTGCGGGTGGTGGACCCGGCGGCGGAAAAGGTGGCGGAGTCCGTGGAGCACCCGGCGCGGTTTTTCAGCATGGAGGCACCGTATGTCGTGCCGACAGCGTCGGAAATGCCGCCGGTGAAACTGGAGTTGATTCCCATCCGCTATCTGCGGCGGGGAACGGAGTATCTGCCGGATACGTCCGAGGCGCAGATCAGGCGCTATCGGGAACTGCTGGAAGCCGTGTACCCGGGGAAATTCGAAATCACGCTGCAGGAGGAAATGTTCTGGGACGACCCCTTTACCTGGACGGGGAACTTCGATTTTGGCGATTTGAACGTGGCATTGCGCAACCGCAAGAACAACAGTGATTCGCCACGGGAAAGTTATTGGTATGCGCTGGTGGCGCCGGCGGAGACTTTTTCGGCGTATTGCGGCAGTTCCTGCGTCACGGGGCAGAGTTATCTCGTGACGGACCCGGCGGCCCATTCCTATCGCGTGGGCGGAGGTATGGGATTTAGCGGAGAAAGTTCGGCGTGGACGCTGGTGCACGAGTTGGGTCATCTGTTCGGGCGGCGCCACTCCGGGTGCAACGTATCGAAAGATGACCGGGATTATCCTTATGACGGGGGGAGAATCGGTGTGTGGGGATACGATGTTCGCATGGGCGCATGGCTGGATCCGCAGGTGGCGGCGGATTTCATGGGCTACTGCGATCCGTCGTGGGTGGCAGACTACACCTGGAACGCATTGTATGAACGCATGGTGCACCTGTGGGGTTTGTATCCGCCGATGATGTGGGGTGCGCCGGGAGCGGGGGCGGGGGATGCGGAGGCGCCGGAGGTGCCGGGAGCTGGCGTGGGGGCGCCGGGCGCGGGGGATGCGCAGGGAGTTGGAGCGGGGGCGCCGGGCGCGGGGGATTGGGTGCGACCGCTGGATGTGAATCTGGTCAGCCGCACGGCGCGCTGGGGGGAATTGACGGAGCCGGCACACCTTTCGGAACGGATGGATGTGGTGGTGTTCGGACCGTCGGGACCAACCACGGTGGGAGTTCCCGTGGTGTTCCAGTCCCATGGGGGCGGATTCACCCTGGAGGTGCCGCTGGACTTCGACGGGATGGAACTGTTCCTGCCCGGATTTTCGGACATTCTGCTGTCGTTCTGACAGTTTTCGATCATGTTGGATCTGCCGGTCGGCGGCGAAGATTAGTTAATATTTCAGGAAAAAACTGACCCCGCAGGTGTCCCCGCCACAGGCAGGCAATACGGTGAGGGACCGATGTCCCCCTGACCCTTGTTCCTTGAGGAACCAGTAGGAGGCCAGACCCGTGATCACGCCGGAAATCACGGCGCTTCCCAGGAGCACGTCCGTCCAGGTGGCCCAGAGTTCGACGCGATCCTTCAATACTGCACCCGGCTTGTGGTCATATTCCTTTTTGAGATCCACCGCCCGGATTCCCGTGAGGATTCCGGAAAGTGTCAGCACCGAAGTTGCCGCCAGGCCTGTCCAGAACCACCACTGTCCGGTGAGCCCCACCGGGGGATGCATGGTCACCGGCAAGGTGCCGACCCCCACCGGCGGTTCCGCTTTTTGCTCGGATGGTTCCACATGTACCGGGGAAATCAGCGGTTCCAGGGGAAACCGCAACAGGGTCAAACCGGGCATGCCCACATCCACCAGCCGCGAAGCATCCCGATAACCATCCTTTTTGAGCACCACCAGATGGGCCGTGGTATCCAACTCCAGCATCAACGGTGTGATCCCCGCAGGATTCCCCGTGAACGTGTTGACGAAAACCTCGGCCCCCGGCGGCTCGGACACCACGGCAATGCGACGCACCCCCGACACCGGCTGCGTGTCTTTATGCCGTTTTTCATCCTGCAGCCGGTTTTCACACACCGTGATGTGCTTTTGCACGTGACTTACCAGCGGCCCCGCCGGATTCTTCGACAAAAACAACTCATAATACAGAATGGCTTTATCGCAGTGGTCCATTCGATGCAGGCATTGCGCAATGTTATAATAAATCGCCGGATCATGGGTGGACTCAAACGCCTTTTGATATTCTATGAGCGCCTTGTCAAACACTCCATCCCTGAAAAACTGGTCCGCCACCACCAGCGGCCCCGGCGTTTTCACCTGCCCCACCCCCCTCTGGCCAAACGCCGTCCCCGTAAAACACATGAGTCCCAGCACAACAATCCATTTTTCCATGGCCCACCTCTCGCGAAACCTTACCCCAAAAACACACCCCCGTCCATCCCCTTTCCCAGTTCCGTCCCCCCCTCGGAACTCCCAATACAGCCCATATTTCCCAACACCACCACTTTTCACCGCACCAGCCCCCGACTCCCCCACCATAAGGCACCCTCTTCATAGAAAACCCGGTCCCCAAATCCCCCGTTTTTCATCGCCAAATGCCTCTTTGATATGCGCCTTTTGCGCGCCAGGCGCAACGCCCCCTTCGTGTTCCCACGCCATTGTCATTGTCAGCGTTGATTCAATGGCCCGCAAGGGGCTCTAAGGGGCTCTGGGCCGAACTGCTGGTTATCCGTTCATCGGATGGGACAGCACCAGTTCGTCATACCCCAAAGGGTTCACGGGAAATCCCCAAACCGTGTGCATCATGTACGTCCCCTTCGGAAACACCACATCCGGAATCCCGGATTTTACCTGGGCACGGGCCGCACGGTACCGATCCTGGAACCACCGGTACTGGTCGATCCATTTCTTCATTTCCGTTTTCGTACCCGCCATTTTCGGACGTACACCGAATCCTTCCCGGACAGTGGCGGGCTTGCGGTCCAAGGGAGCCGAAAGTACCTTTGCAGCACCCAGAAAATCCCGGTTTTTCTCCTTCATTTCCTTTTGAATCCGGTGCTCCTCCCGGCGAACAAAACGCTTCAAAATGGCCACATACTCTTCTACCGTGGCAGCATCCGTTTCCGGAAGCGGCGTGATCTTCAGCGGAAGATACTTCAGGTGCCGGTTTTTCTTCTGGTCGAAGAATTTGGTTGGCTGGGTGGTTATCATACCCCCCTTTTCAATCATGGAAACCGTGGAGATGGCGCCCGGCCAGATGTTGTGCTTGGGCACCAGGCCGGCGGCCACGGGGTTCACGAGGGTGTAGACCAGTTTTTGCATGCTCACATGCCGGTTCAGCAGGGTGCACCAGTTGGGATCCTGCACGCCGTCCCAGACACAGCCGCGGGAATGTTCCACCGTGTTGAGATAGCGTGCCACCAGGGAGTCCAGCAGGTTCAAGAAGCGGACGCCCTTGTTGCCGGTAGTATCTGTGATGACGAAATGAATATGATTGGACATGAAAACGAAGCCGTGGATTTGCACGGGAAAGCGCAACTGGGCCCGAGCGACACAATAGAGGAAGGCGTTTTTTCGTTCCTCGGAGGGGCGAATGAGGAATCTTCGGTCGGCACAGTTTCGGGTGAGCAGGAAGGTGACATTTTTGAATCTGGGATACGGGCAGGTCATGACTGCACTTTCTGCAGGGGAAAAAGGGGTGCCTGATGATCTGAACCAAGACGCGGTTTGGTACCCTGCAACTCTATTATCGGGAAAATCGGGAATTGGTTGCGTGATGGAGGGAAAAAAGGGGAGATTTTGGGAAAAAAGGGGAAAAAAGGGGATGGGGGCTTTTGGGCGAATATTTGGTAAGGGGGTGCCGAGGGGGGGACGGGAAGTTTTTTTAAAGATGGTGCAGGTGGACGGGAAGGTTAGGGGGCGAGGAGGGAACGCAGGCGGGTGAAGGTGGCGCCCGGATCCGGGGATTGGGTCAGTTCGGTGACCATGGCGATGAGTCGCACGCCCATGGAGCGCAATTCGGGAATGTGGTGCTCCTTGATGCCTCCCATCACCGAAAAGGGGATAGGTACCCGGGACATGTATTCTTTCAGGGATTCGGTACCCAAAGGCGCCATGGGGTTGACCTTGGTGGCGGTGGCGTAAATGGGGCCGATGTTGATGAGCGAAACGTCCTGGGCCAATGCGGCGGCGATTTCGGCGGGGTTGTGGGTGCTCAGACCCACCAGGGCATCGGGCATGAGGGCGCGCACCACGGATACGGGCAAATCGTCCTGCCCCAGGTGAACTCCGTCGGCGTCCACGGCCAGGGCCACGTCCGGCCGGTCGTTGATCATCAGCAGGCAGCCTCCGTCCGCGGTAATGCGACGAAAGCGCTCGGCCAGGCGAAAGCGCTCCAGATCAGGGCCCTCTTTCACCCGCAACTGCAAGAGGCGGGCACCGGCGCCCACCAGGGCGGCGGCCACCTCCTCCGGTGGACGGCCACCGCAGAATTGCGGCGTGATCACCGGGTAAATCCAGGCGTCGCGAATGCGTTCTTCCCTTTGACTGCGCAAGGTGGACATCCGAAAACCTCCACAAGAAACAGACCCCGCAAACCTGACCCCCGGTCAGGACGAGGCCAACTCCACATCCCAGTCCTTCCAGACGGGATCCAGTCCCTTCGCGGCGATGACCTGGGCCATCTGCCCGGGACTGCGGTGATCGTGCACCGAAAACTGTTCTTCGGGAGCCTGCAGTTCCGAGGCGGTTTCATATCCGCCCACCGTGGTGATGGAACCCGCACTCATGCGGGTGATACCCAGACCCATGAAGCCGTCCCGCAATTTCGGCGACTCCCGCGTGGACAGCACCAGTTCCGCATCGGGAAACAGCAGGCGGAAGGCGAACACCAGTTGCGCCAGCCGCGTATCCGATACCGGAAACTTCGGCGCAAACCCGCCCGCCACCGGCCGCAGCCGCGGAAAACTGAAGGCCAGCCGGCAGCGCCAGTCCGCCGCCAGCACCGCTTGGGCCTGGTCGTACAGACCCAAAGCCTCCGCGCGCCAGTCGTGCAACCCCAGCAAAAACCCCAGTCCCACCCCGCGCATGCCCGCGGCGGCAGCCGCCACGGGGGCCGCCAGCCGGGCGTCATAGTCCGCCTTGGGACCCCCCGGATGCACTGCCGCATACGTCTGACGGTCAAAGGTTTCCTGATACAACGTCACGGCCGAACACCCCGCGGCCACCAAAGTCGCGTACTCCTCCCGGGACAGCGGATACACCTCGATGGAGATGTGCGCGAACCACTCGCGGCACAACTTCACCGCCTCCTCCAGATAGGACAGCGGCGCCGCCCGGCGATCCTCGCCGGTGAGCAACAGGATGTGCCCAAACCCGCGACGGCGCAGGGCGGCGGCCTCCGTGGCCACCTGCTGCAGATCCATGGTGGTGCGCTCAAACCGGTTGCGCGAGGAAAACCCGCAATACTCACAGGGATTGATGCAGTGATTGGACAGGTACAAGGGCGCATACAGCGTGATGGTTCGCCCGAAACGACGACGGGTCAGTTCCGCCGAAGCCCGTGCCAAAGCCTCCAGTTGACCGGCGTCCAGATCCCCCAGAAGGACCGCCAGATCCTCTCGGGTTCTGTTTTCACGCTGCAACACGGCGGTAACGGGATCGACCGGCATCAGGGATTGTCCCACAAAAACCCGGTGAGTGGCGAGGAAGCCTCGGCTTCGGGCAGTACCCGGCCCGGCCCGGCCAGAAACGCCTGGCGGCCGGCCAACACCGCCTGCCTGAACCCATCCGCCATGCGCGGAGGATCGGCGGCGGTGGCAATGGCGGTGTTCACCAGCACGGCGTCGACACCCAGTTCCATGGCCTCGGCGGCATGGGACGGCAACCCCAGCCCGGCGTCCACCACCACGGGAACCTGCGCCCGGGACAGGATCATCTCGATCAAATCCCGCGTGCGCAACCCGCGGTTGGTGCCGATGGGCGCCGCCAGGGGCATCACGGTGGCCGCCCCCGCATCCTGGAGGCGCAACGCCAGAAGGGGATCCGCGTGCATGTACGGCAACACAACGAATCCTTCCTTCACAAGTTCCTTCGTGGCCAGATAGGTCTCCACCGGATCCGGCATGAGACTGGCCGGATCGGGGGTCACTTCCAGTTTCACCCAGTTATGCCCCACCAGCGCCTGTCCCAGCCGGGCCAGACGCACCGCCTCGCCGGCATTGCGCGCCCCCGAAGTGTTCGGCAGGAAAAACACCTTTTCCATGTCAATGCCGAGAAACGCGGGATCCCCACCCAGGGCGGACGGATCCGCCCGCCGGATGGCCACGGTCACCAGATGGGAACCGGAAGCCGCCAGGGATTCGGACAACACCCCGGGCGAAGAAAACTTGCCCGATCCGATAAACAACCGGCTGTGAAAGATCCTGTCGCGAATTCGCAAGGGTTCGTCGGAAAACAGTGAACGGGAAGAAGGAGGCGTCTGCATGGCGGCACACTATACGGATTTTCCCGCAACCCGTCAACGAGCGGTTTGGAATCTTCCCCGTTTTGTGCTATGAAAATCCCCGGCAGGTCCCCTGGTCCCGCCGGAAACGGAGAATCCCATGCGCCGTTATTTATATCTTGCCTCACTCCTGGTGTGGATGTTCGCCTGCGAGACCGACCCCTACGAATTCCCCGACAATCCCGCCTTCATCATCAACGGTTCGGTGGATACCAATGTCGATCACGATGCCGTGGCCTTTTTGTACCAGGACGCCGGATACGCCTGCGGCGGCACGCTGATCACTCCCAACGTGCTTCTCACGGCCGCCCACTGCGTCACCTATGACCGCAGCACCACGAAGGTGCCGGTGGCCCAGTTGAACGTGGTGTTCTGCCAGAACCTGAACAGTTGCCACTTTTCCCGCATCCGCGATGTCATCGAATCCTGGGTTCATCCTTCCTACGATCCCCAGCGGGTCCGTTACGACATTGCACTGCTGCGCCTTTCCGGCCCCGCCCCGGGGGATGTCAAGCCCATCCCGGTGCTTCCGGCCTCCCTGCGCCTGAACAGCTCCAACATCGGCAATGCGGTTTCCTTCATCGGCTACGGCCTCACCAGCGGAACCAATCCCAACTCTTCCTCCTCGGTGCGTCGCATTTTCAATGGCACCATCGCCGGACTTTGCCAGAGTTCGAATCCCTGCACCATCTCCTCGTACCAGGGCACCGTGGCAGCCCCCTGGACTTTCTGGACCAACCAAAGCAGCGGCGGCACCTGCCAGGGAGACAGCGGCGGCCCCGGCCTGATCACCCGCAACAACGTCAAGTATGTCGCAGGCATCACTTCCTATGGCTACTCCGACTGCGCCGGACCCGGCGTCTACGTGGAAGCCACCAACTATGAAAGCCAGATCCAGAGTTTCATCAACAATCCCCCCGTGGAAAACTGCACCGACGGCATCGACAACAACGGAAGCGGGGCCGTGGATTGCGCCGATGGTGCCTGCACCGGCCACGCCTCCTGCCCCACCTCCCCTTGTACCGACAACCGCTACCGCTACCTGTTCTGCAACGAAACGGTCTACGGCAAGACCCAGGACGGAGTGGCCGCATACTCCACTTACGGATGCTGGCCCGAAGGCTCCCTCACCGGCCCGGAAATCGCCTACCTCATGGCCATGCCTCCGGGAACCCAGGTCACCGTCACCATGACGCCCCTGGATCAGGATCTGGATGCCTTCGTCATCACGGGCGACCGGGACTCCTGCAATCCGTCCTCCTGCCTGAAACACTCCATCAACGAAGGTCTGGCGGCCGAGAACATCTCCCTGACCCTCGGAAACGAATCCACCTACTTCATCGTGGAAAGCTACCGTTTCCCCAGCCAGTACAGCATCACCACCTCCTGCGTGTTCCCCCCCGAGAACTGCACCAACGGCATTGACGACGACGGCGACGGCCTCATCGACTGCGCCGACCCCGATTGCGCCAACGAGGCGGTATGCATCGCCCCCGACAAGGAATACTGGTGCAACGACGGCATTGACAACGACGGTGACGGACTGACCGACTGCGCTGACCCTGATTGCGCGGATGATCCCCACTGTGAAGGACTCGTGGAACGTGCCTGCGCCGATGGCGTCGACAACGACGGCGACGGCCTCATCGACTGTGACGACCCCGACTGCTTTGATTCCGTGGCTTGCCGCAAGGACGACAGCGGTTCCAAAAAGGGCTGCGCTTCGGCGCCGGGACAACTTCCCGGCACCCCCGCCTTTTTCCTTCTGCTGCTTTCCCTGGCGATTCTCCGTCGCCTCCGCCACAAAGAATAACCGGTAGAAAAACCCTTTACTTCACGGGCACCGGCATCCAGGTGATGGCGGCTTCCTGGGCCAGCAGGATGCGGGTGACACCTTCCAGCCGGACGCTGCCGATGGGCTCGTCATTGACCGTGGAACCGGAGGTGGACGCGGTGTCGATGGCCCAGTATTCCCCTTCGTCTTCCATGATGAGCAGATGCACCCGGGAAACTGCCCCCGAAAACTTCAGTTCATTGCCATTGCCGATTTCGCAGCGTTTGTAACGTCCGATGAGAAACCCGCGCTGCAGTTGGCTGGCCTTGATGGCGATGCGCAAATCCAGGGGGGGATCCGGGGACTGTACCAGCAGGTACACCAATGTGCTCACCGGGTCATCTTCGGACCGGGACATGACCTGGGGACCGCGAATCCGCCAGACGGCGCTTCCCCCGGCAAACGTGTCGGTGCGCAACGGTTCGGCCGCCTCCAGCCGCAGGCGCGGGCGGATCTGCTTGTTGTTGATGGGATCGTCACCCCCCTGAAAAGGAGTGGCCAGCAACCGGGGGGCTTCGGCGGGCTGCAGGCTGTTCCAGGCATCATCCGGATATCCGGGGAGGGGATCCTGTTCCTTGACAATCACGAAAACATGATAGGCCCCCACGGAAAAGAGGCAGTGTCCCACCGCCGAAATCCCTTCCACCCTCTGGTCGTCCTGCAGCCGGAATCCCAGGGGCGTGGACAGATCCAGCACACGGCAGGTGGGCAGCCCATCCCGCCGCACCAGACGAATCAACAGATGCCTCAGGGAGACGGTGCTGTCTTCGGGCAACTGCAGTTGACACTGATCGTGGCGACCCAGGATGATGTCCACCGGCTGGTCCGGGGACAGTTCCGAAAAAAGCGAAACCGTGGAAAGAGTCCGGCTGTGGGCGCAGAACAACAGCACACCGGAAGGCGGCGCATTCTCCAGTTCCGTCTGGATGGTTTTGAAGGAACGGAAAAACACGTGCCGGGGCGACAGAACGGGAACCGGAGGAGACAATTCCTCCCTTTCGTTCATCCGGACGACGGAAATACAAACGGTTTCCGTATTCCTCATGATTTCCGGTGGGGGGGTAAACCCGGTGCTCATGTGCCCTGCCAAAGGACGCGGGTCTATCCAGGTCCGACTCTGGTCTCAGTCATCCTCCCGCGTCCGCCTTTCGTCCTTCTTGCGCAGATCCTCGCGCTTGTCATATTGCTTTTTTCCACGTACCAGGGCGATTTCCACCTTGGCGCGACCCCGTTCGTTGAAATACACCGCCAAGGGTACCATGGTCAGTCCCTTTTCCCGGATTTTCACCGTGATGCGCGTGATTTCGATGCGGTTCATGAGCAGTTTCCGCCGCCGCAGGGGATCGTGGTTGAACCGGTTGGCAAAGGCGTATTCGGCAATGCGTGCGTTGACCAGCCACAGTTCGGCTTTCACCGGTTCCACATAGGCATCGGCAATGTCCATCTTGCCGGCCCGCAGGCTCTTGACCTCCGAACCGGTAAGCACCAGCCCCGCCTCGTGCCGCTCCACGATTTCGTACTCGAAATGCGCCTTGCGGTTACGCACCACGATTTTTCCGTGGGCCAGAGGCTGTTTCTTTTTTGACTTTGCCATGAATTCCCTAGTAAATGCGGTCCACCGGTCCGTGGACTTCCCGGAAGGTGGGACGCGCGGATTCCACCTTGCGACCGAAACAGATGCCCATGTTCTCGAAGAACCGGCATTCCTCCAGGTCCACAAAGCGCTGCTTGATCAGTTCCGCGGTCTTCTGGAACCGGATTTCGGTTCCCTTGACTTCCACCACGGAAACACCGGAATATCCCGCCAGGATCAGTTCCACCGCCGCCACACCGGCTTCGGCACCAAAGTTGACGTCATAGGCGGAGGAACCGCCGGAGCGCACCAGATGGGACGGCTGGATCATGCGGATTTCCGGCATCTCGTAGAGTTTTTCCACATACATTCCGACTTCCTTCATCTTTTCTTTCGTGAAAAGATCCACCTCCATGCGCTTTTTCAGTTCCTGGACGACATATTTTCCGGCGCCGGAAAGCTTCTTGTGCCCGAAGGAATCCACACCCGCGTTTTCGTCCACCAGTTCCGCTCCGGTTGAATCACGGATGCCTTCGGCCACCACGATGGAGTAGGTGCCGGCCTTGACGTCGCTTTCGTCAATACGCCGCCAGTAGATGGACTTCAGGTGATCGTAGAGCACATCGAAATCCACCGGAATTTCGGGAATCAGCACGGCATCGGCGCCTCCGGCGATACCGCCGCGGAAAGCCGTATGGCCGGCATAGCGTCCGAAAACCTCCACCACCATGATGCGGTTGTGGGTCCGCCCCGTGGTCTTGAGGTCCTGGGTGATCTCGCTGATGCGGTTGATGGTGGAATCTCCACCCACGGAATAGGAATTCAAATCCAGGTCCATGGTCTTGGGCGCGTGGATGCAGCGGATGCCGTTGGTAGCCAGATCCACGATCACCGAACCGGTGTCGTCACCGCCGGAAATGATCAGGCCGTCGATTTCGAATTTGGCCAGGCCTTCCTTGATGCGTTCGTATTTGCGTTCGTTCTTGATGGAGGAGATCTTCACCCGGGAGTGTCCCGCTTCGGACCCTGCCACGGACACGTTCACGTTGTCCAGGCGCCGGGGGGTCAGTTCGGTGAGTTTTTCAAATTCCACCAGATTGTAAAGACCCGCGTACCCATTGGGAATGATCAGGGTCTTTACACCATGGGCCAGGGCGGTCAGGCTCACGCCCTTGACCACCGCGTTGAGACCGGCGCAGTCTCCGCCGGAAGTAATGATGCCGATATTGCGAAATTGCATGTGTGTATGCCTCCTTCTGAAAGCTCCGGGAAGAGGGGTTTTACCCGGGAAATGCGGGCAGATTCATACCATTGTTTTCAAGGATTGAACAGGAAAAACTGTGAAATCCCTGTCGCGGGGTTTCCCGTGTCGCGCTGTCAATAAGCGCTGCAGTCCACCACCTGAACCGTGTAGGAAATGGGGGTACTGATGTTGGTGACTTCCACATGGTAGGTATTCCCCGCCTGGGTAGTCCATCCCTGGGGAATCATGGAAATGGCAGACGTGGATCCGTAGTTGGCCAGAAGCGTGGTGACCGTCACCGGACGGGGGGTGGCCCCGTTCATGGTGATGGTCACCTGTGCGTTGTTCAGGCTGATGGAGTTGCTCTGCAGGGACCATCCGGTACTGTCAATGGAGGACCAGGTGGGATTCACGGCCTGCCGGGGAAACACACCCGGTCCAGGATATGCCGTCCACGCCTTGGTGGCGTTGCCGCTGCCAAACGCCCACATGCAGGAGTAGGAATTCGTGGAACCCAGGCCCGTGGGACCGAAACTGTTGGACAAAATCCACCGGCGGTGACCCAGGGTGGTGGCGTTTCCGGGATCCACCATGTACAGGTCCACGGCCGCCACCCCTGCGGTGCCCGCCAGGTTCGAGGAACCGGCCGCCTGGGCCCCGTCGGCGGTGTAGCAGTTCCATGAGGCCGGTGGATAATGGTTCAACGTGCCGTTGGCAGTCATCATGAGGGCACATTCCTGGGCCTTGGCGTCCAGGGCCGGATCCGTGGTCACCGGCGGAAGGTCCACCAGAAACCGGTACAGGTTGATGAGTTTCAGCGCGTTGGCCCGGCCATTGCCGGTGATGTCCCCGGCGTTGCAGCCCGCCACGGACCCCGTCCAGGTACCTTCGGACATGTTCGATCGATCCATGTTCCAGCGACCGCAGACGATTTCCGCCTGGTTCATGCCACAACCGGTAAAATCCAGTTGGCATTCGGAGGTGCATCCCACAATGCCCCCCAGATATCCCTGGCTTTCGCAATCCACGCCGGCCACGTTGGCTCCGTCACACTGCTCCCCCTCCCAGTGCTGGATGGTGCCGTCGCCACAACGACCGGTTGCCTGACAGGACGTTATGTCCAGTGTGCAGGCCGAAGAACATGCCAAAGTGCCGCCGTAATATCCCAGATTCTCGCAGGTGTGACCCCCCAGATCCAGACCGTCGCATTCCTCGTCGGGATCCCGGACGTTGTCGCCGCAAAACGGCAGCGGACTGCATCCCGTGGTGACAAAACGGCACTGGTTGTCACAGGTCAGGATACCACCGCCGAAACCCCGGCTTTCGCAGGTGGCTCCCGCCAGGTTTTCCCCGTCGCACTGTTCGGCGCCCTGCACCAGACCATCCCCGCACACCGGCTGGATATCGCATCCGGAAGTGTCCAGGGTGCAGTTGGCACTGCAGGAAAGTTCACCACCGCCCAGCCCCAACTGGGCACAGGTCTGGTTGCCCAGATCCTCGCCATCGCAGTCTTCATGGGATGCCTGCCGGACACCGTCACCGCAACGACCGAATGCCTCGCACCCGGTCACATCCAGCGTACATTCTTCCGTACAAGCCAGGGTCCCCCCGTGATACCCGAGGCTGTAACACTCGGCGCCGCGCAGATCCTCCCCGTCGCATTGTTCCTTGCCTTCGGCTTTGCCATCGGGACAGACAGCCTTTTTCGTGTTTTCGTCACAACCGGCCAGCCCGATGCAGAACACCAACAACCAGATTTTATTCATGAGAAGACCTCCCGTTTCGCGCGGCACATCATAGCAGAGGTCGCATATTGTTTCAACTACGGCAGCAACTTTTGTTTTCCGTTTTTTCCAAATGCCTGGCGGCGATGAGTTCCAGCTTGACAAAGGATCGCGCTTGCCGGAAACTTGCTTTTCTGTAGTGTTTTTCGGGCACTGTGTCCCGGAAAGGAGAATTACCCATGGCACTTTCTCCAAAAGAACTGGAAGAAATCCGAGACGATCTGCTGGTCCGCCGCAAGAAACTGCTGGAGGCCGCCCGGTTGCAGATGAACACCGACCTGGGCCTGGACCGGGATGAACTGGCCGATGAAAACGACCTGGCTTCCAGCGAGTACCTGCTTTCGTTTGAACTGCGTATTCGGGACCGGGAAAAATTCCTGCTGCGCAAGATCGAGGACGCCCTGGAACTCATGGAGCAGGGTCTTTACGGTGTCTGCGAGAGTTGTGGCGAGGACATTTCCTCCGGCCGCCTCAAGGCCCGTCCGGTGACCACCATGTGCATCCGCTGCAAGGAAGAGCAGGAGCGCAAGGAAAAGGAATACCTGGACATCTGATTTTCCTCCATGGCTGCACGATCCATTCAAAAAGACTTCAAAAAACTCACGGGGCGCTTTTTCGGGGACATGGATTTTACCAGTGTGTTCGTGACGGTGGTGGGCTGCGCGGCCATGATCCTGTATCTGTACCACGGCCGGCCCGAACATTTTGTGGAGACCTTTCCCAGATGGGCAAAATCCCTGCCCCCGGTTCGGGCGGAACTGTATTCCTACCTGTATTCCCATGTGGCCGCCTTTTCGTTCCTTCTGCTCATTCCCCTGGTTCTCTCGTGGTTGTTCCTGAAAAAAAGCCCCCGGGATCACGGCTTCCGGTTCCGCACCGCATCACGGGAGTTCAAAATCGTTCTGGTGCTTTTTCTGCTTTTCCTGCCCGTGGTGTTTATCCTTTCCCGCACAGCGGGGTTTTCGGAAAACTATCCGAAACTGGGCATCATCCGTGACAGTTTTTCCCTGTTCATGCTGTACCAGGGAGCCTATCTCGTCAAATGGGTTGCCTGGGAATATTTTTTCCGGGGATTTCTGCTCTTCGGATACAAGGAACGCTTCGGGGACAGTGCCATCCTGATTTCCACCCTCCCGTTTGTCATCATCCACTGGGGCAAACCTGAACCCGAGATTTTCGCATCCATCGCCGCCGGGCTCATTTTGGGCCGGCTTGCCCTGTCCGGAAAGTCCTTTCTTCCCGGCACGCTGCTGCATTTCCTAATAGCGGCCAGCATGGATTTCGCCACCAGCACCTTCTGGCGATAAAACCAAAGAAAATTCACACTTTTTTCCTTGACCAATTTGACATTTTCGTTCAATTCTCCCCGCAGGAGGTCGTCATGTCACTGACAAAAAATACGCCCTACTCCGCAATCCTTGAAAAATCCGGCGGAAAAATGGTGGAATTCGCCGGGTACCGGATGCCCCTGCAGTTCGAGGGAATCCGCAAGGAACACATGGCCGTGCGGGAACAGGCCGGCGTGTTCGATGTCGCCCACATGGGGGAAATCCTGTTTTCCGGTCCCGGAGCCCTGGAAACCATCAACTACATGGTCACCAACGATGTGGCATCCCTTGCTGACAACCATGCCATCTACACCCCCATCTGCCATCCCCACGGCGGCATTGTGGACGACTGCATTGTCTACCGCCGCTCGGAAACCGATCTGGTGGTGGTGGTGAACGCCTCCAACAAGGACAAGGACTTCGCCTGGTTCACCGAGCATGCCCGGCAGGTCAAGCCCGTGGACATCAGTGACGATGTGGCCCTGCTGGCCATCCAGGGACCCCAGGCCGCCACCATCCTGTCGAAGGTCACCGGGGCGGATCTCTCCGGCATCCCGGGTTTTGGACTGGGTTTTGTGGAACTGGCGGGCAAGCGGATCATGATCGCCCGTACCGGCTACACCGGTGAAGATGGTTTTGAACTGTTCATTCACCCGGATCAGGCCGAAGCCTCCTGGGATGCGCTGTTTGCCGCTGGAGCGGATTTCGGACTCAAGCCGGCGGGACTGGGCGCCCGGGATACCCTGCGTCTGGAAGCCCGCCTGTGGCTGTACGGAAATGACATCGACGACACCACCACTCCCTGGGAAGCCGGGATGAACTTCACGGTGAAACTGGACAAACCGGAATTCATCGGAAAAGAAGCCCTCGTGCGCCAGAAGGAGGAAAAGCCCAAACGCAAACTCGTGGGCTTTGTGGCCGAAGGCAAGGGCATTCCCCGGGAACACCACGCGGTGCACCTGCCGGGAGCCAGCGAGTCAGAAGCCGGACCCGAAATCGGTCATGTGACTTCCGGCACCCGGACCCCGTACCTGAACCAGTCCATCGGGATGGCCTATGTGCCCACCGAACACAGCAAGGCCGGGACCGCCATCCTTGTCAACGCCGGTGGAAAATTCGTACCGGCGAGCCTGGTGAAGGGACCGTTTTACAAACGGAAGTAGTTTTACCATCCGCTGGATGGATCAAATACCTGAATTCACGATGTGTGAATACGTGCCAAAGGAGAGATGAACATGAGTGATTATCCGAACAATCTTCGTTACGCCCGCACCCACGAATGGTTTGATCCCGAAACCAACCACATGGGCATCAGCGCCTTTGCCGTGGGCCACCTCGGTGACGTGGTGGAAGTGGATCTTTCGGTGGATGAAGGTGACATGGTGGACGCCGGCGACGAAGTGGGCAACATCGAGAGTGTGAAGACCGCCAGCCCCATTTATGCGCCGGTGAGCGGCCGGGTCATCGCCGTCAACGGAGATCTGGCAGATGCCCCCGAACTGCTCAATGACGCCCCCTACACCGATGGATGGATCCTGGAAATCGAGCCCACCGCCAACGACGACCTGAGCGACCTTCTGGACGCCACCCTGTATTCGGACCACTGCGCTTCCGAGGAATAGTTCCCTGCGCCGGGGCCCCGGAAGTGAAATTTTTCCCCTTCCACCCATGCAAGGAGTGTGCATGCGATATCTGCCTCATTCCCCCCAGGACATAGAACACATGCTCAAAACCATCGGGGTCGAAAACGTGGAGGAACTGTTCCGTTCCATCCCCGAAGACCAGCGGTGTGAAACCCCCGACAACAGCCCGGGGCTGGCGGAGTGCCGCCTGCGCCGGTACCTTGAAGGACTCGCGGCCCGCAACAACGTGTTCTGCGTGACGCTGGCCTCCGCGGGGGCGCCCTTCCACGCCGTTCCCAAGGCGGTGGAAAGCATCATCAGCCGGTCCGAGTTCCAGACCGCATATACCCCGTACCAGCCCGAAGTCAGTCAGGGTACCTTGCAGGCCATCTTTGAGTTCCAGACCATCGTGTCGGAAATCATGGGACTGGATGTGGCCAACGCATCACTGTACGATGGTGCCTCGGCGGTGGGCGAAGCCCTGCTGCTGGCCGTGCGGGTGCACAAGAACAAGCGCCGTCACGTGTGGGTATCCGAAGCGCTGCACCCCAGTACCCGTGCGGTGGTCACCACCATGCTGCAGGCTTTCGGCGGGGTGGAAATCACCTGGATGAAAGTGGATCCGAAAACCGGAAAGACCCTGCTGCCCGGACCCATCACGCCGGAAGTCGCCGCCGTGGCGGTGGGATATCCCAACTTCCTGGGCGTCATTGAGGACGTGGCAGCCATCGCCGCCGCCGCCCGGGCCGCCGGTGCGCTGTCCATCGTCAACGTGCCGGATCCCTCCTGCCTGGCGATCCTGGCCTCCCCCGGCGAGTTGGAGGTGGACATCGCCACCGGCGAAGGCATGGGACTGACCGGAACCGCCGGCATGGGCGGACCCGGATTGGGGCTCATGGCCGTGCGCGACGACTTCGTCAAGCAGATGCCCGGCCGCATCGTGGGCCAGACCGTGGACAACCGCGGCAACCCCGGCTATGTGCTGACCCTGGCCACCCGGGAACAACACATCCGCCGGGAAAAGGCCACCTCCAACATCTGCACCAACCAGGCCCTCGTCGCGTTGGCGTTCACCGTCCATCTGTCCTTGCTGGGACCCTCGGGCCTTTATGACATGGCGGTGATCTCCCGCAACCGTGCGGTGGAACTGCGCCGGGGCCTGCTGACGATCGACGGTGTTCGTCCCCTGGTGGACGGACCATTCTTCAACGAGTTCGCGCTGGTGTTCCCCGGAAAAGCCGCCGCCCTGCGTGAACACATGGCCCAAAACGGTTTCTTCTTCGGCGTGGAACTGGCGAAACTGGATCCGGGACATCCGGAATACAAGGACGCCATCCTGCTGGCCGCCACGGAAACCGCCTGCTCCGACGACATCGCCGCTGCCCTGCTGCTGGCGAAGGAATTCTACCGGGAGGGAAAATGATGACTGCCCAGATACACACCGGTCTTCTCCATCGGGAACCCCCCATCTTTGAACTCAGCTCCAAAGGACGCATCGGGCACGCCCTGCCCATGAGCGAAACCCCGGATCTGGAAGGTCTGCCGCCGGAGATGCTCCGCAAGACGGCCCCTTTGCTGCCTGAGTTGTCCGAGGTGGAGGTGATCCGCCACTTTGTGCGCATGTCCCATTGGAACCACGCCATTGAACTGGGCATGTATCCGCTGGGATCCTGCACCATGAAATACAATCCCAAGATCAACGACGCCATGGCGGCTTTGCCCGGCTTCACCGCCGTGCATCCCCTGCAGGAGGAAGAGCACCTCCAGGGGTCGCTGGAGTTGATGTACCAACTGGAGAGCGCCCTGTGCCGCGTCTCCGGCTTCGAGGCCGTCACACTGCAGCCCTCCGCGGGAGCCAACGGCGAATTCGTTGGACTTGCCCTCATCAAAAAGGCCATCGAGCAAAAGGGGGAAGCCGCACGCCGGGTGAAGGTGCTCATCCCTGACACCGCCCACGGCACCAACCCCGCCTCGGTGGTACTCAACGGCTTTGAACCGGTGTCCATCATCACCGGTCCTGAGGGCGTGCTTCGTCCGGAGGCCGTGCAGGAACACCTCAACGACGAACTGGCCGCCATCATGGTGACCAACCCCAACACCCTGGGCATCTTTGAAAGCCACCTCAAGGAGATCGCCGACCTCGTGCATGGCGCAGGAGGCTACGTCTACATGGACGGCGCGAACTTCAACGCCATCATGGGCAAGGTCAAGCCAGCCGAACTGGGCGTGGACACCATGCACTTCAACCTGCACAAGACCTTCGCCACCCCCCACGGCGGCGGTGGCCCCGGCGCAGGCCCTGTGGGCTGCACCCCGGAACTGGCACCCTACCTGCCGGTACCCCGGGTGCTGCGCACCAACGAGGGCCGCTACAAACTGGTGACGGAACTGCCCCACTCCATCGGGCGGGTGCATCCATTCTTCGGCAACTTCGCCATCCTGGTGCGGGCCTTCACCTACATCCTGGAAAACGGCGGCGCCGGCCTCACCCGGGTGACCGAGATGGCTGTGCTCAACGCCAACTACCTGCGGTCGCTGTTAAAGGACACCTTGAACCTGTCCGTGGATGTGGACACCCTCCATGAGGTGGTGTTTTCGGATCGGGACCTGAAGAAGGAAACCGGCGTGACCACCATGGACATCGCCAAGCGCCTTTTGGACTTCGGCTTCCATCCCCCCACCGTGTATTTCCCGCTCATCGTGCCGGGGGCCTTCATGGTGGAACCCACCGAGACCGAAAGCCGCCGGGAGATCGACCATTTCGCGGAAACGGTCCGGCAGATCGTGGCCGAGGCCCGGGAGAACCCCGAGATCGTCACCGGGGCCCCTTACCGCACCGGTGTTGGCCGGCTGGATGAGACCCAGGCCGCACGTCGCCGCATCCTGCGCTGGAAACCTGCTGAATAGACAATTTTCTGGGTTAGGAGGTGACCATCATGGAATGGCGCAATGAACGGATCCGCGAAGTCTATGAAAGCCGTCTGACCACGGTGGAAAAAGCCTACGGAAACATCCGACCGGGCAACAAAATCTACATCGGCTCAGGCGTGAGCGAACCGCAGTACCTGGCTCGCCGGCTGGCGGACTTCCCCGCCAACATCGCGGACACGGAGATCCTGCACCTGATCAGCCTCAACGTCTCCCCCGTCACCTCGGGCAAGTTCCGGGACATGTTCCGCCTGAACACGTTCTTCATCGGCCGGGCCGCCCGTGATTCCGTATCCGCCGGCGAAGCCGACTACACCCCCATCTTCCTGTCGGAAATTCCCAAACTGATCCAGAAGGGACGCCTTCCGATCGATGTGGCCCTGGTGCAGGTTTCCCCGCCGGATCCCTTCGGCACCTGCTCTTTGGGGGTCTCCGTGGAGACCGCCATTTCGGCCATAAACCACGGCAAGTACATCATCGCCCAGGTGAACCGGCACATGCCCTGGACCCTGGGCGGGGGATTCGTCAACATCGAACAATTTGACGCCATCATCGAGTACGACGAGCCCCTGCTGGAGTTTGTGTCCGAGGCCTCCAACGATATCACCGATCGCATTGGCTTCTACGTCTCCCGGCTGATCCCCAGCGGCTCCACCATCCAGGCAGGCATCGGCGCCATCCCCAACGCCGTGCTCAAATTCCTCAAGGACAAAAAGCAACTGGGGGTGCACACCGAGATGTTCTCCGACGGGCTCATCGAACTCTGGGAATCCGGCGCCATCGACAACTCGAAGAAGACGCTCCATCCCGGCAAGATCATCGCATCCTTCTGCCTTGGGACGAAGCGCCTGTATGACACCATCCACAATAATCCCCTCTTCGAATTCTATCCGACGGACTACATCTCCGATCCCCGGGTGATCTCCCAGAACGAGAACATGTGTGCCATCAACTCGGCACTGGAGATCGACCTCACCGGCCAGGTGTGCGCCGATTCCATCGGTCATCGCTTTTACTCCGGGTTCGGCGGCCAGGCGGATTTCATCCGGGGAGCGGCTCTGTCCAAAAACGGCCGTCCCATTATCGCGTTGCCCTCCACTGCGAAAAACGGTGAAGTTTCCCGCATTGTCCCGCTTCTGTCGCCTGGCGCCGGGGTGGTCACCACCCGCGGAGACGTACACTACGTGGTCACTGAATACGGCATAGCTTATCTGCACGGCAAGAACATCCGGGAACGGACCATGGCCCTGATCAACATTGCACATCCAAATTTCCGGGCCAGCCTGATGGAAGAAGCCAAGAAACTGAACTACGTGTATTCCGACCAGATCCTTCCCAAGGACGGAGCCATCTACCCGGACTACTATTTCTGGGACTACAAGTTGAAGGATGGGCGCACGGTGCATTTCCGTCCCATCCGCATGGTGGACGAGGAAAAACTCCGCCGCTTCTTCTATGGCCTGCGCCAGGAGGACGTGTATTACCGGTTCATGGGTCTGGTCAAGACCCTCAGCCACAGCCAGGCCCAGCCCCTGGTGGTGCTGGATTATGACGAGAAATTCGCCATCGTGGGCACCGTGGGGGAGGAACCCGATGAAGAGTTCGTCGCCGTGGGACGCTGGTTCCTGGACCGGCCCACCAACCGGGCGGAGGTGGCCTTCACCGTGCTGCCGGACTGGCAGAACCAGGGCATCGGCCGGTTCCTGCTGCAGAATCTGGTGTCCGTGGCCCGCCGCAAGGGCATTCGTGGCTTCACCGCCGAGGTGATGGCTGAAAACAAGCGCATGCTGCGGGTGTTCACCCGCTCGGGATACAACACGAATACCCATCTGGAATATGGCGTGTACAGCGTGGATTTCGACTTCGCCGAAGTGAACATGAACGAATTCAACCCGGATTACTGATCCGGTCGTTCCAGGAATGGACCCCATGAATCCCAAAGCCGTTGTTCTTTTGTCCGGTGGACTCGACAGTTCCACCGTGCTGGCCGTGGCCCGCAGCCGCGGATTCGAAACCCATGCCCTGAGTTTCTCCTATGGACAGAAGCATGGTTATGAACTGGAGGCCGCCCGCCGGCTGGCCCGGCATTTTGAGGTGGCACAACACTGCGTGCTGACCCTGCCTTCGGATCTGTTCGCCGCCTCGGCCCTGGTGGGGGACGGTTCCGTGCCTTTGGACCGTGAACCCACGGCGGACCATGTTCCGGTGACCTACGTCCCGGCTCGCAACACGATCTTTTTATCCTACGCTTTGGCCTGGGCGGAAACACTCCCTGCTGCGGACATCTTCATCGGAGTCTCCGCCGTGGACTATTCGGGATACCCCGACTGCCGCCCGGAATTCATCGCGGCTTTCGAGCATCTGGCCAACACCGCCACCCGCCTGGCCACGGATGAAAACCGCAAAATCACTATCCACGCCCCCCTGGTACATCTTTCCAAGAAAGAAACCATCGAACTGGGCCTGTCCCTGGGCGTAGACTATTCTTTGACCCATACCTGCTATGCACCGGCCGCCAACGGAAACGCCTGTGGACGTTGCGATGCCTGCATCCTCCGCCTGCGGGGATTTGAGGCTCTCGGGATTCCGGATCCCGGCATGTATGTAAAATGATTCTGGAGGGGGAAATATCGGAGAAGAGCGGGAACTAGAAGTGGGTGGACACGCCCAGGCGGAAGTTGACCGCGCCGTTGTTCAGGTCCGAACCGGGGATGCCTTTGGCCATGGGTTCACTGATGGGACCATGTCCGATTTCGCTGCCACCGATGGCGCCCATGGCGGTGATTTCGGCATTCAGCGACAGGTAGGGGGTAAGCCGCCATTCAATGCCGCCACCCACTTCGAGGTTGGTCTGGGAAGTGGATTCGAAATCCCAGTTCACATCGTTCTCATAGGTGATGGTGTTGAAGGTCACGCCACCCTTGACATACAGGTTCATGCCCACTGCCTGCACCGGATTCAGGAAGTACAGGCCGGCGATTCCCACACGGGCGTCATTCCGGTAGGCCAGTTCGTTGCAGGAAGTGCAGGAACCCAACCCGGAGATGTGGCCTTCCACCGCGAGGTTTTCTGACAGAAGGTAACGCGCCAGCACGCCGCCACCCACCAGACCACCGTCACTGTAGGACGAACTGTCCATCATGATCCCCAGGGTCAGCCGGGGCACAAATGGCTGCGACTGGGTCAGGATCGGGGGAGGCGGGGGAAGGGGAGCCTGCCGGACCACAGGGGGCGGAGGCGGGGGAGGCGCATGATGATACACGCGCCGTACCCGTGGACGGACCACCACCACCGGAGGAGGCGGGGGAGGAGGACAATCCACGATCACGCCAACTCCGATGGGTCCGACGCCGATAACACCGGCGCCACAGATTTGGGCGTTTGCGGTATCCACGAATGAAAGGGAAACAAAAAGAAGGGAAACAAGGAAAGTGGAAGTGACGTGTCTCATGGTGAACCTCCGTTCGTCGCACCCCAAATGAGCAAGGGTCGTGCCAAAAGGCATCATAGCCCATTTTTCCCAAAAGTCAGGTGCTTTTTTTCAGTTTCATACAATTCAAAACTTCATGTTTCCCTTGAATTGTCCATGATTTACAGGGAAAAATGGCATTTTTCCCGGTTTTGACTTTCCAGATGCATCCATGGATCATGATGGGGGATCCCTCACAAATGGCAACATGTGTGAAGCTACGTTCACTGGGAACGTGAAAGATCGGGAAAAGGAGCCACCTGCATCGCCCGCGTCTTCCACCAGTTTCCACCGAAGGGTTCCGGAAATTTGTGGAGTTTTTCCATATATTGCAAGCGTTTTTGTTCAAATTCCCGGATCTGGGAAACCAATGGATCCCGATCACTGGGAATATATTCAGGAAACGCCTCCAACTGGGCTTCCCAGGAGGCAAGAAGCGTCCGGGCGGAATTCACAAGGCTGGAAATGGCGGCATCAAACGGCGGCGGCACGGGGGGAAGTCTGGTCAACAAACCGTGGAACCTGTACAGGCGGCGGGCAAACTGCCGGGCCAGGGGAAAGGTGTCCTTTTCCACCACTTTTGGAAAATGATCCCGCATGCGGTTGAGGGAATTCGTGGCTTCGTGCACCAGATTGTTCCAGGGAGGAACCCCGGTGGTTTGTGCCTGAAGAACCAGTAGCGACAATGTATATGGTTCGGCAGGAACCATTTTCCGGATTGCTTCTACCGGAACGGGCCGGTTCAGGAGTTTCGACAACAAGGCGATCTGGAACAGGATTTCCGGCCGTTCCGCCAGATTCCGGCGCAGGATCAATGCGTGTTCGGCAAGAAGTGAACCCCTTTCAGGCCAATGGGAAAACCAGCGGACACAGGCTTCCGTGGCCGCCAGGGAATAGGTTGGATCCGCATGTCCCACCCGGGAAAGAAGAATGAAAAAGGCCCGGGGTTCCGGCCGGTAGGAAAGCGAATTCATGGCCACCCAAACCGTGTGGGGATCTTCCACGTTCAGGGCGATTTCCAGTGTGTTCAGTGCGGGAAAAGGCCGAAAGGGACCGGCCCCGTGCACGGTGGATACCAGGGTTTCCAGTCGGGCGGCAGGCAGTTTGCGCCAGGTTTCAATGGCTTCGGGAAGTTGGTGGACGCAAATGCCCGGCATGCCATGGCAAATGGCCCCCAAACGGTCCAGATCCATTTCCCACAGTGCGCTTTCCAGATGGGCCTGCATGACCGCCTGCAACAACGGCCCCTGTTGCACCTCTCCCTTTCCCATCTGGTCAAGTATTATATACACATTGCCTGTAAACAGAATTTCCATTTGTTCATATTCCCGCAGTTTTCGGGCGGCTTCTTTCCCCCTGCGGCTTTCGGGATAATTCATTACAAAGAGGCGCAGCACATCCGGGGCGGGTTCCGTGCCGAGGCGTTCAAACACGGTATCCGCCAGAAGTTCCGTGGCCGATTGTTGGTGTTTCCCCTTGGGAAAACGTTCCAGATACGCCTTGAGTTGGCGTGGGGACGGTTTTTTTTGTAATTCATCCCACCATACATCCTCCAGAAGACCTGTGATTTCTTCCGCCTCGGGTGTATCCGGATGGAGAAACAGGAATCGCAAAAAAGCCCAGGGGGTTCCTGCCTGTCGGGCTCTTTCCACCCGCAGGCGAATCAGCGCCCCTTGCACTTCTGCTTCCCGGGATCCCCCGGGAAAGGCCTGCATGTGCATGGACAAACGGAAAATGCTGTTGGACGCCAAAGCTTCTTTGGCGGACAGTTGTTCCATGTGCAGGCGGGCAATTCTGGCTTCTTCCGTGTCCGGGTGTTCGTGTACGAAAGCCCGCAGGGTTTCCAGGGTGGGGGCGGCACTGATGCGATCCCAGGTTCCGGTGGCCGGAGCACAGGAAGACAACCATGCAGGCAGAATCAACCATACAAAAAACTGTTTCATGGAATCACCTGGATTTTCATGGAAAGGTCCGCTGCCTGCACGCTGTGGGTCAGTTCACCCATGGAGACATAGTCCACCCCTTTTATGAGATGAGCTGCAAGAGTCTCCCCCCGGATTCCACCGGAAATCTCGAACTGTACCTGTCCGGAGAAACGGTCCACCATTTCCCGGGACTGCTCCGGGGAAAGGTTGTCCAGAAGCAGGATTTCGGCTCCGGCAGCCACGGCTTCGGCGGCTTCATCCATGCTGCGGATTTCCACCTCCACCCGGAGACCATGGGGCGCCCGCCGGCGAACCCGAAAGATGGCTTCGGCCACGGAGCCGCAGGCATCAATGTGGTTGTCCTTGATGAGCACCCCGGAACTCAGACTCATCCGGTGGTTGGAACAACCTCCCACGGCCACGGCATATTTTTGCAGCATTCGCCATCCGGGCAACGTCTTGCGGGTGTCCACGATGCGGATGGACCCGGTGGCCAGACGGGAGATCTCCCGGGAACGGGTGGCAATGCCGCTCAGGTGCTGGAGGAAATTCAGGAGAATCCGCTCGGCCCCCAGAAGGGACCGAACGGGACCGGACACCTCTGCCACCGTCGTGCCGGCGGGGCAAACATCCCCTTCCTTGACGAAGAAGCGGATTTCCGACGGCCCTGAAAAACGTTCCAGCACCCGGGAAACCACCGGCAGTCCACAGATGACCAGATCCGATTTCGCCAGAATGCGGGCGTGTCCCTGGTCGTCTGAAGAAAAAATGGTTTCCGAGGTGACATCCCCGTGGGGAAGGTCCTCGGCAATGGCCAAATCAATCAGGGGTTTTACAGCGTTTTCGGGAAAGCCAGGCAAAAGAGTCCTCCTTGTCATCCGAAAAAGCCACGCTCAATGGTTTCCGAAACCACGTTGGCAGCGGCGTGGAAGAGAATCGGCGCCCACAGCCCCTGGCTGCGGATCATCATTGCGCCGAACAACAAACCCGGAAAAAATACCGCAGCCCGCAGCGGATTGAAATCCACAAACGCATGTCCGATGGAAAAGAACACGGCCTGGATGAACACGGCCAGGGCTACACGGGTGCGGGGACTCCATTTTTCCAGGGTGGGAGACGACAACACCAGCGGCAATAGAAAACCACGGTAGAAATATTCCTCGGGGAGCGACACCGCGATGAGGTGAATCAGGAACAGGTGCGCCACGGTCATCATCCCGGGGAAGGCAAAGGCATGAAATGCATCGCAGGTTCGTCCCAGGGGAGGAAGGGACCAGCCGGCCATGCACAGTCCCCGGAAATACAGGACATACCCCAACACGAACAGGCCCAGAACCCCCACCGACACTCCAACACCCCAGAAAATACCAGGCAGGATCCGGCCGAACCGCGGAAAGGGAAAGCCTGTGCGTGCATGCCACAGGTGCGGCACCATGAGAAAAAGTACGGCATATATTTCGGTCAGGTATCGGCCGAAAAATCCCACCGACCGGGACAAGGCATAAAGCGTTGCCAGAAGCGCGGTAAACCCGACAAACGCCAGGGTGATCAGCCACAATTCCGGTGCGGGCCGATTCGGCGGGGATGCGGGCGGATTCGGCGGGGATGCGGGCGGATTCATGACGGTGCCGTCAGCGGTACTGGGGATGCAATGTGATTTCGTTCCCTGTCAGGTGCAACACCACCAGATCCGATTCAGGCAGAACCGAAAGCGCCCTGAAACCCTGACCGGCATTTCCGGCGACCAGACAGGAAAGGGTGGAAGGAAGCGTGGAAAAATGAAATCGCTGCATTCCGTTGGGGGATCCAGGATCCACGGGTTTTTCCAGGGCCGGAAAAGCGGCCAGTTTCGACAACTCCACCTTCGACCGGCCCCTGGCGAGAAGGGGAATGTGGTGCAAGCAGGCTACCGGCTGATCCCGGCAAACCGATGACAGGTATCCGGAGACTTCCTCATCCGGAGGCAACGCCAGAAGCAGGTTCAGGATTACCAGGGGATCTGTTTCCTTTTCCAACCATTCCAGTACGAGTTCCGTCTGGTCCGGGTGATGCATGAGCAGGGCATGGGACGTGTTGATGCGCTCGCAGACAGTGCCTTTTTCATGCCACTTTTTCAACTGGTCCACCGGCCAGGCGAACCGGGCCAGGGGCAGTACCAGGCGGGGCTCTTTTGAAACACGCCTGGCGACTGCGGCCGGGGGTTTCCCCGGGGGAAGCAGGTCCATCCATGCGGCCAGAAGATGGTCCGGAACCTTCGGTACAACGGAAAAACCGTGACGGGCCACATGCATCCATACATGGGGAAGTGCCGGACTGTCCGGAAGCCGAAAGCGCATGAACCGGGACGGCAGGGGCCATTTCTTCCATGCCGCCACCAGTGCCAGGAAATATTGTTCCTTTTCCATGGCCAGGCTGGTCACCGGCAGTTTTTCCAGTCCTTTCAGGATCGACCTGGAAAAGCCTTTCCAGAGAATCTCACTCCAGATCACCAGTTCATCGGCTCCCAGATCCGGACCCACCTTGAGGATGTCCATCATGTCCCCGGTCATGGCCGTTTCATTCAGTACAGTGAGCACATCGCTGCGCTGGATGCGAACGTGCGATGACTTGAGAAGTTCGATGAGGGGCCGGTTCAGCAGGCGGCTGGAGGTTGCCTGGGCATAGGGAAGAAGGTGCTGCAGCAATTCGGGCATGTCCCGGGTGGCTTCAAGGAACAGGGGGGCCAACCGGTCATCCTTGTGGCGGATGAAGGTTTCCACCACGGCCGCCCGATCCGCCAGGGTGCCTTCGTTGAATATTTCAAACAAAAACTGGACCGGCAGTGGTTCTCGGGACTCCCGGTACAGCGCGGCAATCCGGGATCCGGCAAAATGGTTCAGGCGCCAGGCCCGCCGAAGCACATCATGTGTGCGGGCAAATGCATGATTCATCAGGATGCGTGCACACAAATCACGGATGTTGGTATTGCTGTGCTCGGACAGGATCCAGAGATACAATTGGCCGGGATCGGTCACACGGATGCGGGGAGCTATTTCTTCGAATTGGGGGCTGAACGAACCCTGGGACGCCAGCACCATGAATTCCCTGAGCAACTCCAGGGGAGCTTCCCCGGAGAAAAGCAGGATGGACTGCTGGATCTCTTCGGGACGACCGGGACGCAGAAGTTCGATGTAATGGGGTAAAAGGTCCAGTGTGAAAGGCAGAAGTTTGAAGATCTGCATGCGTTCTGGCCGGGTGCCGGTTTGCAGAAGCCGCATGAGGGCGTGCCGGGCCATGGGGGCATCCTCCGGTGTCAGGACATCCAGTGCCGCCTGGCGGACCACCTGGGAGGAGTCGGACAACCGGCTGATGATGGACAGCATGGCCTGTGTTTTGGAGATCTGCGCCAGTGCGCGTACGGTTTCGGCACGCACCGTGTCCCGGGAATCCTCCAGAAGGGCAATGAGGGGAAGCAGTGCCCCCTGGATCTTCAGCCGTCCGATCCACTGAATGACCGACACACGGGTTTCCAGGTTTTCGATACGCAAAAGATTGACAAAAAATCCGTGATCCGCCGGGTTTTCCAGTTGCCCAAGCAACTGGATGGCCTCGACCCGTTCCTTGGACTGGATGGCGTGTGCTATCTTCTGCCGTACCAGTACACTGGCATCCGGATCCCGGTTGGTCACCATCAGGTGAATCACCCGTTCCACCACCCGCTTGTTCCTGTGTCGGCTCAGGGGTTCTACATATGGCTTGATTTCCCGCCAGGGGAGACCCTGGGCCCGATCCAGCGCCGTCAGGATGTCCTGCACGTTTTCAGAATCCAGAAAGCGGACGACTTGCCGCACCTCGGGCCTGTCTTCCGGGGAGGCCTTGATTCCGGCCACCAGGGGAAAAAGGGACCCCATCAGCAGGGAAACAACGGCAAACCAGACAATCATGAACCCGTTCCCACAAAGTACCAGACGAACAGCCCGATGGAGAGGATGGCCAACCCGATGAGCAGGGGCCATAGCCCGGTGGTTCGCTGCTCACGGGAAGCACCGGGTGGAAGGGTTGGCACACTCATGGACATGGTATCCGTAAGTTTTCCCTTGTCCCGGGACGCAAATTTGAACGGTACCGTGGGCTCGTCCACAGGTCGGTCCAACAGACTTTCCCGGTAGAGGGGTTCACCGGTACGCACAGGCCAGTGACGTGCTTCGGCGGGCAGTTCCCCCCAGGAAAAAAGAACTACCGTGATGTTGTCAAAACCCCCGGCTTCGTTGGCCAGATCCACCAGGATTTTCACCGCATTCTCCGGTTCCTCGTGAAAAACGACCTCCCCGATTTCCTCATCCTCCAGAAGACCGGAAAGACCATCGGAACAAAGAAGAATGCGATCCCCCTCCCGAAGGTGAATGGGTTCTGCAAAGGTGGGATCCGTCAGATCCAGTTGACCGAGACAGCGGGTGAGAATGCCCGAACTGGGATGGTACACCGCATCTTCCGGACTGACATACCCGGCGCGTACCAGATCCTGCACCACGGTGTGGTCCTCGGTGATCTGCCGGATTACCCCGTCCCGTAGCAGGTAGGCACGGGAATCCCCCACATGGGCAATGTGGACAACATCACCGACTACCGCAGCACAGACCACGGTGGATCCCATGTCCTTGAGATCCGGCTTTTGCCGGGCCTGATCATTGACCGAAGCGTTGCCTGCCAGTATGGCGGTCCGCAGGTATAATTGCACGTTTTCCCGGAATGCCTCCAGGGGAACGGACGCAATCTCGTCCAGCACGGAATTGGTCACCAGGGTGGACGCAATGGATCCCCCCGCGTATCCGCCCATGCCGTCAGCCACAACGAAAAAGGACACATCTGCAGCCAGTTCCTTTACTCCGAGGAAATCCTGGTTTTCATCCCGCAGGCGACCGATATCGGTGATGGAATGTATTGCGTGTTTCAATAATCCTCCGTGTACGCCCCTGATGTGCGCCAACGATGCGGCAAAGAATAATCCAACATCCGAAAAAAATCCAGATCTTACGGAAACCCGGAAGACACTCGCAAAAGGATGGCAGTTGTTTTTTGCAAACAAGGCAGAACCCTGTTTCCAGATCGTTAGAAAAATGTTAGAAATACGGGTTGGTCACCGTTTTCCGGGAGACCCCTCTTTTCCAGAAGGAGCGTGCTTTCATGTTTTTCAAGGCCAAGGAAGGATCCACCGCCGCGCTGATTCAACTTTGCATTGGCTACTTCTTCTTTTATGTACTCACCGGGGTCACGGTGAAGTATTTTCTGGCAAGGGGGCCCGGTTTTCCAGGTCTGCCCGGCATGGAATTCCTGGTGTATTCCACTACCGGGGGCATGGGGATCACCCTTCTGGTGGTGCTGTTTTTGCGCTGGTACCGGTTTGAATCCGATCACAAGCGGAAAATCGGTCCGTTGAACATCCCCAATGAATTCTTTTACATCATTCCGTCCGGGGTCTGCACCGCCGTGGTGGTGCCCACCACCACCCTTTTGTACAGTTTCGACGGTATCTCCGTCATGGTGGCCATGGTGCTCATGCGATCTTCGGTTATTGTGATCAGCCGGGTTGTGGACGCCATCCAGATCCGCCAGGGAATCCTGAAAAAAACCGTCTACATTGAAGAAAACATCGCCGTCGGGATTGCCATACTGGTGGTGCTCACCGAAATCATGGGACCGGCCAAGCCCGGAAAGAGCCCCTTTACACACATTCCGGTCATGGTGATATTCACCTCGTACATCATCGCCTATTCCCTGCGCATTTACATCATGAACTATTTCAAGAATACCCGGCCGGCCGGTTCCAAAGGCAGCAACAAGGGGTTCTTTGCCATTGAACAGATCTCCTCCACCAGCACGGTGGTGTTGGTGGTGATCGCATTTCTCGTTCTGCACGCCACCGTGGGACTGAGCGGAGAAAGGTCCAACACGATGGTGGGAGCCATCCTGAGTCCCAGTTCCAAATGGGGACTCTGGGCGATTCTGGCCGGAACCGCCTTCGGCATTGTTTCCTTCTTCTCCGTGTTCATTTTCATGTTCAAAGGCCGCACGGCCACCTTTGCCGGACTGGTGAACCGCATCACCAGTCTCATCGCCGGTACCACCGCCACACTGGTGTTCGCCCTTCTGTTCAAGGGGAAATACCCCCATTACATGGATTGGGTCAACCTGGGCCTGATTTTTGTTGCCGTGTGGTTCATCACCCGCGCCGAGAAAAAGCGCGCCCGGGAACTGGAAGCCGCCCACGAAATCTAGGAGCCTGTCTCCACCCATTGAGCGAACTTGCCCTTGATTCCGCCCATGGCTCCCGAGGAAAAGAAAACCACCAAATCCCCCTTTTGGGTGTTCTCCCGGAGAAGTTGCAGAAGATCCCCGTAACCGCTGGCGGAAAACACGGAACGTCCCGCATCGGCAATGGCCTGACCCAGACGTGCCGTGTCCAGTCGTTCGTTCTCGGGAATCCTGGAACTGTCATACGCAGGCGCCAGAAACACGGCATCCGCCCGGGACAGCACATCCGCATATTCCTTCTGGAACACGGCGCGGCGGGAAGTGGCCGATCGGGGTTCAAACACTGCGACCATGCGGCGCCCGGGCCATTTCTGCCGGCAGGCCTCCAGCGTGACCCGGATGGCGGTGGGATGGTGGCCGAAATCATCCACTACCACCATTCCCCTGCCCTCGGCCAGCAGTTCCTGCCTACGACGGACACCGCCGAACATTGCCAGGGGCGTTTTCAGTTCCTCCGGGGAAAGCCCCAGGCGGATGCACATGGCTAACGATCCCACGGCATTGCGCAGGTTGTGGATGCCGGGCATGGGAAAAAAGAATTCACCCAGATCTTCCCCCCGATGATCCAGGGTAAAAGAAGTTCCCTCTTGCGACATACGAATCACCGAAGCCGCAAAATCTGTGTTCTCCCCGGCCAGACCATAGGTTTCTCCCTTTTTTCGTGCCGCCTGGCGACAACCAAAGGGATTGTCCGCACAAGCCAGCAGGTGCCCGTCTTCGGGAATCATGTCGATGAACTTTTCAAAGGCATTTTCCACCGCGGCAAGGTCGGAAAAGATATCCGCATGGTCGAATTCCACCCCTGTCAGAATCACCCCGTGTGGCTGATAGTGAAAAAACTTCGATCCCTTGTCGAAAAAGGCTGTATCATATTCATCCCCCTCCAGCACAAAGTACTTGCCTGATCCCGGTACACAACCGGACGACAAATCGTTCGGAATACCCCCGATGAACCATCCCGGATCCCGGCCGCAGCGCCACAGCAGGGTGGCCAGAATCGAGGACGTGGTGGTCTTGCCGTGGGTACCGGCCACCACCACGGGGTGGCGGTCTGGAAGGATTCTCTCCCCGAGCACAGCGGGAAAGGAAGTCAGCGGGATGTTCCGCTCCCGGGCCGCCAGAACCTCCACATGATCCCGGCGACAGATGTTGCCCACCACCACTTCATCCGGTCCCCAGTCCAGGTTGGCTGCATCAAAGGGGCAACTGACCGGAATGTGCATATCAGCCAGAAAATCCGACATGGGCGGATACACCGCCTCGTCCGATCCACGCACCTCGTGTCCGGCCGCCTGAAGCAGACCGGCCACCGCACCCATTCCGGTTCCCGCGATTCCAATGAAATGGATTTTCATGACATCCCCCCATTCGGTGATTATTCTTCCGCATTTTCGGGTGCTGCAGTGTTCTGCATCGTGACCGTGGAAGGATCCGGCTGTTTCTCCTTCAGGACCTGGGGACGGTTCCGGTTGCGGGATTCATTGGCAAACCATGTATAGGAATCCGCCACCATCTTCGAACCGGGTTTTCCGGCACCGTTCAGATCCACCCAGAACGCATGCCTTTGGCGCACATCCATGTGGATGTGGTAGGAGTTGGGGTAATATCCGATCCCCATGCCATAGGGAACCTTGTTGCGTCTTTCCAGGAAGTAGGCCACCAGATCCCGGCGGGCCACCCCGTCAAAGTTGTAATCCACAGCCTTTCCGAAGTTGTGGCGACTGGTGCCCGAGGCATGGGGTGCCTGGCGGCAGCCTGAAAACAGCGTGACGGCGGGCATTCCGAAAGCCAGCCATGCCTCGTACATTTCCACCAGCAGACGATAATCCATTTCCAGGACCACACCATTGCGGATGCAACGGTTGATGCGGTTGAACTCCGAAACTGCCTGGGGACGCAAAAAGCCGTTTTCGTCGTACACGCGAATCCGGACAAATTCCTTCAGGTGAATCTGGTAGATTCCCATGGCCGGATAAGGATCTGTCCTGACCGTACGATTCGGAGCAGGCTGCACCTTGCGTTTGTCCGGCTGTTTCGGCGTAATGCGGGCTTCCGCAGAAGGAACCCGGGCCAGTTTCACCGGGGTCGGTGATTGACGGTTTACCGTTCCCTGAACCGTCCTTTGTTTTTGATTGGCGGTATTGGGTTTTCTGGCCGGCTGGGTTTGCATGGTTCCAAAAATGGTGAAAAGAAAGATAATGGATGACATGGTGGTCGCCCTCCTACATGGACACACTATGTCAGGTTTGTGCTCACGTCAAAATTTTTCCACGATTTTCATGGGTCTCCAACCCGGCAGGGGCTGTATCGGGATTGTTGAGTGGGTTGACATTGACAAAACCGGCTGCTTCAGGGATAGTTGCCGACTGGAGATGGTGGTGGTGGAGAAGAAATCTCTTTGATGGGCGTTTTACCGGAAGTTCCTGAAGCAAGAGAGCGCAGTGGGGCTTGTGTGATCGGGAATTTCTC
>CAZTZR010000025.1:0-45535 GCA_964618145.1 uncultured Kofleriaceae bacterium | reverse complement strand
TGCTTTCGACACCGCTCGATCCGGGGGTCTTCGATGTTGGAGAAATAATCCAGAATTGGGGACATCAACACCTCCTGTCATTGCGAAGAGGATCCTTTTTTCGGACTTTTGTCGATCCCCAATAGTTCCTGTGGGCAGAGGATTTGTTGTGATGAAACGCAGGAAGCGACGAGGGGTGTCTTCGGTGGGGGGCCCCCGTCCGATTGCGTAGCATCGGTGGGGGTGACCGACGACCCCCCATCCCGGAGTCGCAATGGGGATATTAGCCGATGATTACGGCAAATAATGCTCTACGCTCATAATGATCTTGCCCTGACATGGGAGTCCAGGGCGATCGGGTTCTGTTTAGCTGGACAAGGGCCCAAAAGTCTGATCCTGTAGTTTCTGCGGTGTCCCACCGATTTCCGGTGCCGGTGCCGGCGCCAACTTGAACGATGGATATTCATGGGAGAGGAGGACCTCTGGTTACCCGGGATCGTTGCACTACCCGATTGGGCATGGAAAAAAAATAACAAAGAATGAAAAACATTTCTGAGGTGAAATTTCTGGACTTTGTGTTTTCCGGAAAAGAATGAATTTTTCCTTGTCCGACAAGCGGTTAGGGAAATCTTTTTGCCTGGGTTATATCCAATGTTTCAAATAGTGGCAGATTAAGCTTGCTTTTTTTATCGGCATGGATACATTCGCAATCATACTGGAGGTTATCTTATAAAGACATTGTTCCTGATATTTTCAGGAAAAAGCAGAAAAGAAATTCTTTTTTTGTTTTTTTTTCTAAATTTTTCCGAAGAATGCCCGAACTCTAGCATTCGTTGTTTTTTTGTGCCGAAAGGCAATTTTTGTACTTTTTCACCCAAGGAGATATCCGATGACTGAACAACAAGTCCCCCCGAAACCCAAAAGTCGTGGCCGTGCCAGAGGCAGTTATGAAATCAGCACCGAATTGCGCAGGCGCATTGCAGAAATGCATGAAGCCGGTTCCAGCCTCAAGGAGATCGCACGGACCTTCAACGACGAGGGAATTCCCGCTGCCCGTGGTGGTCAGTGGTCCCAGAGCACCATCCGTGCCGCCCTCAACCAGATGGGCAAGGACACTGGTCGCTTCCGCATTGTCAAGGATGTGAAGGAACTGATCCTGAAAATGCATCGGGACGGTCTGTCTGCCTACCGTATTGCCCAGGAACTGGAAAACCAGAATGTTCCCAATTCCAGGGGCGAAGTGAAATGGTATCCCCGCACCGTCGGCCGCATTGTCAAGGGTGGAACGGAAAGCATCCGTCGCTGAACCGGAAACGTGCCGGCCCGAAATGCAACCGGCCGGCCTCGTGTCCGTACTCTGCACTTTCGTGAACAATCAGGGATTCCGTGCCGATTGGGCTTGCGGATGATTGGTTTCCAACATATCCATTATTGCTTGTCCGGAGTGGGTTCATCCACGGAAACCGGGAGATATTTCTGATCCATGCGTATCCTGAAAGAGGTTGTGTGGAACAGTTTTTCACCGGATGTGCTTTCATTGGATTGACATTGTTGTCTGGAATCTATAGAACAATACACCTGAGTCAGGTTCACTGATTCCTATGAACCCCGAGGAGTTGACTCCCCATGAAAGTTATCTGCGATAGTTGTCACGCAAAGTATTCACTCTCTGACGACAAACTCACGAAGGGAAAGACGTTCAAAATCAAGTGCAAGAAGTGCGGTCACGTCATCCTGGTCAAACCGGTGGAGGAAAGCCCTGAAGATGAATCCACCCGTGTGGTGGATTACAGCGCCATGTCCGGTGCCCAGGCATCGGCAGGTGAAGCCGATAACAAGATCTGGCACGTGGCCGTGGGTGACAAAACGGATGGTCCGTTTGCCCTTCAGGAAGTGCTGGACAAAATTGCCGCAGGGCAGATCCCGCCGGATGCGTTGGCATGGAATGAGGGCCTTCCCAACTGGGAAAAGATCAGTTCCCTTCCTGATTTCGCATCTTCCTTTGATTCGGCTTCGCCCCAGCAGGCTCCGGTGGCTGAGGAACCGGTGGCTCCGGCCCGGGTGGAAAGGGAGCCTGTGTTCTCTTCCGAGCCTGCACCCGCCCGGGAAGAACCCGAGCCTGCCCGGTCGGGCGGTGGTGGATTTTTCGGTGTGGAAGAGGAATCCTCGGAACCTGCCACCTCCCTGAAGGGGCAGCGTCATGAAAACTCGGTGCTGTTCTCGCTGGACAACCTGCAGAACCTGGCGGCATCCCAGACCAAGAAGCCAAGTCCCCGTCCGGGATACATCAATCCAGCCAGCCAGGGTTCCGGACTGGTGGATATCCAGGAAATGGCGGCAGCCATGAAGCCGGGTCCCTCCGCAAGCAAGGATGCGGTTCCGTTTGATCTGCCTGCGGCCCCCGTGGTGGCGACCCCGATTTCCATCGCTCCGGTTCTGATTCCCACCCACATGGAATCCGAACGTCCGAAATGGATCGTGCCGACCATCATCGGCGTTGTAGTTGTAGTTGTTGTTGCGATCATGGGTTTTGTCTTCCTCCAGATGAGCAAGAAAGAAGAATCTCCCAAAAAGGATGAAGTTGCCGTCAAGGACAGCGACAAAACCGCTGAAAAGGATCCACAGAAGTCCATGGACCCGGAAAAACCGGGAGACATGGATGAGAAGCCCGGGGACATGAAGGAACCGGATGGCACCCAGGTTGCCGCAACCAACAACATGACTCCCGATGAA
The DNA here is from genome assembly GCA_964618145.1 of uncultured Kofleriaceae bacterium. Taxonomy (GTDB): domain Bacteria; phylum Myxococcota_A; class Polyangia; order HGW-17; family HGW-17; genus HGW-17. Next base: position 42,823 of record CAZTZR010000025.1, on the reverse strand, counting down.
GCCATGACCCCCGAAAACGGGATGGGCCCGGGGGAAACGCCTCCCGACGATTCCATGACTCCCCCGGGGATGACCCCGACCACGACCATGGATCCCGGGATGACCCCGACCACGACCATGGACCCCGGGATGACCCCGACCACGACCATGGACCCCGGTCCCATGACCCCCATGGATATGCCGGTACCGATGGATATGGGGGGAACTCCCGACAAGCCGGCAGATGGTGACTGCACCAAGGTGTGGTGCATGCTCAAGAACAATGCGCCTTCCTGCTGTGCCAAGTTCCGCGAAGGATCCTCTTCCGACATGGGTGGGTCGGGCAGTTCGGACCCCTGCGCCAACAACCCCAACGATACCCTGGGTCAGGGGGAAATCCGGGATGTAATGTCCGGCTTGCGTAACCAGGTGCAGGGTTGTTTTTCCAGATTCGGTGTTTCCGGCCAGGTGACTGTCCGCGTGACCGTCAACTGCAGCGGAAACGTGACCGGTGCCAGTGCCAGCGGCGAGCATGCCTCATCCCCCTTGGGTGGCTGCATCACCAAGGTGGTCCGGGGAGCCAAATTCCCACGGTTCAAGTCTCCCGCCAGTCGGACTTTCCAGTATCCCTTCGTGGGAGGCTGAGCATTTTTTGCTTCTTTCCCGATCCTTCCTTACACTGTGTAAGCTGAAGGAGACGCGGATTGGATCCAACACAGAAAAACAGCTGGAACTCGAAATTCGAAGGCATCCTGATTGTCGAGGATGAGCCCGGTCTGCTGCTGGTCATGCAGAGTGTGCTTGCCGGGGCCGGGTATCGGGTGGTCACGGCCTCGGACGGAGAACATGCGCTGGAACTTGCCCGCTCGGATCCCGGTCTGGAACTGGTCATCACCGATGTGAGACTGCCGAAGAAAGACGGCATGCAACTTCTTTCCGAACTGGTGGTTCTGGTTCCGGAACGTACTGTCGTGGTGATGTCGGCTTACGGTTCCATAGACATGGCAGTCCAGGCCCTACAGGCGGGAGCTTATCATTTCCTGCAAAAACCTTTTGGAAAGGATGTACTGCTGCATGTCGTGAGAAAGGCTGAAGAGCGTTTTTCCCTGATACGGGAAAACAGGGTCCTGCGTTCCCGGCTGGAACCCGGGGATGCTTCCCGGACCCTGCTGGGGGTGTCTGCGGCCATGATGCAGTTGCGCCAGAAGATCCACAAAATTGCTCCCTTTCTCTCCACGGTGCTGATCACCGGTGAAAGTGGCACAGGAAAAGAAGTGGTGGCCCGCCTGATCCATGCCCTGCGTCCAGAAAGCGGTCCCTTTGTGGCAGTCAATTGTGGAGCCATTCCCGAAAACCTGCTGGAAAGCGAATTGTTCGGTGTTGTCAAGGGCGCCTACACCGGTGCGGTGGAAAACCGCCCGGGATTGCTGGCCATGGCGGACCAGGGCACCTGCTTTCTGGACGAGGTGGGAGAGTTGCCCGTTCCCTTGCAGGTGAAATTGCTGCGGGTTATCCAGGAGGGAAAGTTCCGGCCGGTGGGTTCCAGCCTTGAAGTGGAAGTCCGGATCCGGTGGATGGCCGCGACCGCCCGGGATCTCGGCGAAGCTGTGGCAAAAGGTCTTTTCCGGGAAGATTTGTATTACCGGCTGAATGTGGTGCCGATTCATCTGCCGCCGTTGAGGGATAGACAAGAAGACCTGCCGGTTCTCGCGAGGCATTTCCTTTCTCTTGCAGCCTCCAAACACGGAGTACAGGAAAAGGTTCTTGCCCCGGACGCCCTCTGGCAACTGTCAGATTACTCCTGGCCTGGAAATGTTCGTGAACTGGAAAACTGGATGGAGCGGGTGACCATACTTTGCGATGGAGAAGAGATCCACCCGGAAGATCTCCCCGGTTATTCCGTGGAAACACCGGAAAAACCATTCCGGAAAAAGGAACATGAAACCCTTTCGATCAAACAGGCAGTAAGGGACATAGAACGCAAATTGATAACCAAAGCCTTAAATATTACAGGTGGAAAAAAATTTGCTGCAGCAGGTCTTTTGGAAATTAGCGAAAGGGCTTTGCAATATAAATTAAAGCAATATAACATCATATATGACGATCCCGGAAAAGAAGGTTGAAAAATTTTGACGGAAAATTTGATCACATGTATCGAGGTGTAGTATAAGGGTACCTAAGTAGGTCTATTCGTCACATAGACCGAAGGATGGCAGCATCATGGCGAAAAACTGTATTGGTCTGGATATCGGCTCCTCGTCGGTGAAACTGGTGCAACTCAATGAAACCAGAAAAGGACTGGTTCTGGCCAATTTTGGCATCAATCCGCTGCCGGCACAAACCATTGTGGACGGGGCCATCATGAACCAGATGGCGGTGCTGGAATCCATTGAAGCCCTGGTTTCACGGCTGGGTATCAAACAGAAGGAAGTGGCCATAGCCATTTCCGGGCGTTCCGTGATCGTCAAGAAAATCAGCATGCCCACCATGAGCCGGGCGGAACTGGCCGAGGAACTCGCTGCGGAGATGGAACACCACATACCCTTTGCCAGACATGAGGTGGAGGTGGACTATGATGTGGTGGTTCCCAAAAATGCAGAAGGTCAGATGGAAGTCCTGCTGGTGGCCGCCAGGAAGGAAGTGGTCCAGGATGTGCTGGACATTGTCAGGGAGGCCCGCCTGAATCCCGTGATTCTGGATGTGTCGGCCTTCGCCGTGCAGAATCTGTATGAAAAGTTGGTGGGTTTTTCCATCAATGAAACCGTAGTGATGTTGAACATCGGCGCCAGTTCCACCTCCCTGAACATTGTAATCGGTGGGATCACGACTTTTGCGCGGGATATCGGCATCGGCGGAAACACCATCACAAGCGAGTTGCAACGGACCCTGCAGATGGCCTACGAGGAGGCGGAAAACCGCAAAAAGGAATGCGCTGCGGGAGTCATGGCGGATCCCTCTCTCAACGAGATCATTGTCAAGGTCTGTGATGTGATGGCGGGTGAATACCAGCGTTCCATCGACTTCTTTCTTTCATCGGCACCCGCCACCCATACCACAAAGGTGGTGGTCACGGGAGGGGGGGCCATCATGAAACCCCTGATTACCGCGATAGAACGTCGTTCAAAAAATCCGGTGATCCCGTTTGACGGGTTTTCCCAGGGAGTCCATGTGGACTCCTCGATGTTCGACATGCCCCTTCTGCAGAGCCAGGCCGCGACCGCCTCGGTCGCATTGGGGCTGGCCCTTCGCAAACCGGGCGACAAGAAGGTCTGAAAAGGATCTTCACAAGGAGAGTTGGTTCATGTTGCGCATCAACCTGATTCCTCAAAAAACATCCCCGAAGGAAGCCCGGGGCCAGCAGATGCTTTTCCTGATTCTGGTGGTCTGGCTGGCTACCGGAGGTGGCCTCTTTTATCATTACCGGTTCGTGCTGGATACATCCAGTGTGGAGAAGAACCGGAAGATCATTGCAGAAAACAACGACCGGATCAATCAACTGCAGATCCAGATTTCCCAGTTCAAGGTACTTCCCGAAGCAGAGAGGAAGAAACTGGAAGCCGAGTACCAGAAGCTAATGGAAACGGTCAGCCGGATTGAAAAAGTCCGCTCGAATCCGGTGTTTGTACTTCTGGAACTTTCCCGGATTGTCAGCGTAGGGCAACTGCCGACAGTCACGAATCCGGAATCCCGGATGGATCTGGATACCAACTGGGATCCATCGCCGGTCTTTTTCACCCGGCTGGACGAAAAGGAGCGAATTTTGACTTTGGAGGGAATTGCCCGCAGTCATTATGACGTATCGGAACTGGCGAGACGTCTGCGAATCTCCGCGTATTTCCGCAATCCGGAGATTCTGGAAGCAAAGGTCCAGACCAGTTCAACCCAGAAAACGGATACCCCTGACATGGCCCTGGTGAATTTCAAGATCCGGGCAATGATGGTGTATTAGCCGGTTACAGGTGATCTCATGGAACGCATCTACCACTGGATGGCCACTGCTCCCGTCACGCACAGGTTGTTCCTGACGTTTTTCCTGTCAGGCGTGATGTTGGCCTATTATTACCTGTATCCATACAAGGCGGCAGTGGACGAGATCGAGAAATCGAAGAAAAGTGCGCAGTATGGCGAATATGCCATTGCCGAGGCCCAGCGCAACCTGGAAAATGCCAGGAAAAGCAAAATGGAAATGGACGAGATGGCCCAGAAGAGCGAGGAACTGACCAAGCGGATCCCCGTTTCCGTGGATCTTTCAGAACTGGTCGGGGAACTGGACCAGATGGCGGATGATATCCGGATTGCCTCGATCATTCCACAGGAAGACGATTCCAGTTCCTTTGACAGTGTGGTGGTGCGTCCCATCCGGTTCATCGTCCAGGGACGGTTCCACTCCATCTGCAGGTTTCTGTACAAGATGTTCCAGATGAACCGGCTCATGGATGTGGGGGACATTGTCATTCGACAAAAGGCTACGGGACAGCAGACCACCGAAAGAAATGTCCTGGAAGCGGAGTTTGTTGCAAGAATTTATTATTCACCTTCATTTCTGCCTCCTGCGGGCGGTTCCGGTTCCGGCCAGCCACCGTCCGCGATGGGCCCGAACCAGCCGGCAGGGCCATAATAAGGAGAAACCCATGCGAAACCTTGTATTTGCCTGGTTGATTGCATTCTTCTGGACCGGTTGCGGCGAGGAGGAGGCGAAGTACTCCACTCAACCGCCTCCGCCATCCGGAACACCCGGTGCGGCCACACCTCCGCCATCGGCACCACCAGGGGCTCCCCGGGCACCGGGGCGCCGGGGGCAGCCGGCAGCCGCCGAACTCCCCAATTTTGCGGATGAAAGCCTTTCGATTCCGCCCTTCAACGAGAATGCGCGAACGCTTCCTCCCGAGGCTTTTGTGGAACATGGCAAGGAGCAAAGGGATCCGTTCATGGATTTCTATGGAACCCTTGGCAGTCGGGAGACGGAAGCACCCTCCACGGAACCGGTTCAGATGGAAAGTTCCCTGCTGGTATTGATGGAAAATTACCAGTTGGGCCAATTGTCCCTGTCCGGGATTGTATGGGCGGCAGGCAGGGAAAAAGCCCTGTTTACCGACCCTTCCGGTCAACCGGTTGTGGTCATGAAGGAAGACCGGATCAGCCGGGTCAAGGCGGTTGTCCGCGAGATCACCCATGACAAGGTGTTGGTGGAGGTGCCTGGTCAACCGGGTGAGCCTGTGAAGATGATGGAATACTCCCTGGCAAGATCCTCGGGACCCTACCAGGTGCAATATGAAAAACTCCGTGCTGATCAGCGCGGAATACGTGTCCGTCAATATAGAAGAAACAGATCAAGGAGGTCGGACCATGAATAGCCGCACAAACCCCATTCCAAAACTGATTCTGGCGGCAATCCTGGGTGTGCTCATCTTGCCTGCGGCATCCTGGGGACAGACAATCAACGTGGTCCGAAGGATTCAGGTGGAGGACCAGAAAACCCAGACGGTCCTGCACATTCCGGGAAGCCGGGTGGTGAACTTCACCGCCCATGCGGTTGCTTCGCCCCCCAGAGTGCAGTTGGATTTGGCCAACACCCGTTTCGAGGATGCCCAGACCCAACTGGAGGTGGATGACTGGACCATAAGTTCGGTGCAGGTTGCCAATCTTGGCGGGACCGGCCAGCCAAAGGTCCGCGTAACGGTTTTTCTGGCAAGGAAAGCCACCTACCGCGTGGAAACCAGGGGGCAGACAGTGTCCCTGATTCTGGTTCCGGAACAGGCACCTCCTCCCTCGACGGAGGAAGCCGTCAAAAAACTGGAACAATTGCAGCGGCAGTCCCGGGACATGGAAAAGCAAATCCAAAAGGCGCAGCAGGAAAGCGAACGCCTGAAGGAACAGGGCGAGCGCCTTCAGAAGGAAGCCCGGAAACAGCAATCCAGTCTCCAGAACCAGCAGCAGGACCAGGAACGAATGACCCGTGAGCGGGAGGCAGCCGCCCGGCAGTTGAATCAACTGACCCGTGAGCGGGAGGCAGCCGCCCGGCAGTTGAATCAACTGACAATGCAACGGCAGACGTTGTCCGGTGAAATGGAAAAACTGCAAAGTCAGGTGGATGCGGCCAGGGAAAACGAGGCCAAAGCCCGCTCACGCATGGAAGAGATCCGTCGCAATACGCTGGAACTGGAAAAGAAGCGTGCACAGAGTGCGGCCCAACTTGAAGAAACGAACCGCAATCTCCAGAGGGAGCAAACCCAGCGACAGCAGGTGGAGAAGGAAATCAGGGAAATGCGGGTGCAGATCCGGAAACTTCGTTCGGAGGCTTCCGACAGCGAAAAATCCGGGCGCCGGATGACACAGCGCACCAGGGAACAGTTGGCCAGTCTGGAGAAAAGTCTTTCCTCCTCGGAAGCCCGCCTGAAAGAGGCCCAGGAGCAGGTGGCCCGCATGGAAGCCCGCCGCCAGGAGATCATCGGAGAACAGGCCAAAGAGGAGGAAAAACTCCGGATACTCCGGAACAACGCCAAACTCGAGAACCGCAAACTGAATTCGGAAATCAGTACATTGCGTTCCCAGGCAGGGGAGTTGCAGGCCAAAAGGGATGCATTGCACAAGGAGTTGTCCAGTCTCCAATCCCGGAGGGATGAACTGCAAAAAGCCGTGGAAAGGGAAAGGCAACTGCAGCAGGAACTCGAAGAGGCCAGGAAGAAGGAAGAACAACTCCAGAAACAGACGGCCCGTTTGACCCGGGAGGAGTTGAACCGTTCCCGCACCACCGAGAAGCGTCGCGTGGAACTCGAGGCTTTGCTGGCAAGGGAAAGACAGGAACTTTCCCGGATCCAGGAAATGAAGAAAAAAGAGGCGGACAGCCTGTCACAACTCAGGAACCTGCGCGCCGAACACCAGAAGTTGCTGCAGCAGGAGGAATCCAGAAGGCAGCAACTGGAACGTCAGGGTGCTCGTTCGGAACTGAAGCGCCTGCAGGAACGTCAGAAACAGCGTGAACAGGAAATCTCCCGGCTGGAAAGGGAATCAAGACGCTGGGAAACGGCAGCGAAGAACCAGGAACGGGAGGTACAGAAACTGTCGGTGAGCCTGAACCGGGCACGTGCCGAACTGGAAACCGCTCGAAACCAGTACGAGGAGGCATCTGCGGAGTTGATACGAATCTCCCAGATGCGTGACGAGGCCCGGGGTCAATTGCGACAGACCCAGGGTCAGCTGGAGAGCATGAACCGCCAGACCCAGGCCGAGAAAAAACGGATGGAGGAACTGTCCGCACAGGTGGCCAGACAGGAGCAGACCCTGAAAGCCATGGATGAGTCCCTTCGCCAAAACAGGGAAAACCTGCAATCCCTGGAACAACAGCGAAACGTAAAGGAAAGGGAAGTTCAGAAACTTTCCGCTTCCGCCAGGCAACTGGCCGACCAGGTACGTCAGGATCAGGAAACACTGAAGCAGTTGGACGGGCAGAAAACCCGCATCCAGCAGCAACTCAGGGAACTGCAGGGCCAGAAGACAGATCTGGAGAAACAGGTTTCCCGGGCTTCCAGGGACAAGGCCGGAACTTCCGGGGTGAAGCAGCAGCAGGAACGGATTCGGGAACTGGAGAATCGCCGGGCCAGACTGGAAAAAGATCTTGCGGCCCTGGAAGATACACGCATGACGCTGAGCAAACTTGAGCAGGAAAAGGTGCGGGCCCAGACGGAATTATCCGAACTGGAGCAAAAGCGCCTGGAACTGAACAGGCAGATTGATTCCCTCGGACGGACCAGGAACACCCGTGCCAGGGCCCGGCGCGAACGCACACGGCGCGAGGCGGAAGTCAAGGAACTGGAACAAAGGAAGAACCAACTGGAGAAGGAACTGACCCGGCTGGCCGAACAGCGTGTCCAACTGGAAACCCGTGTGGAAAAACCGAAGTCCGACCGAAAAGAGGCTGCCAGGAATGTCGTGCACGAGGTGAATGAAGTGGAATTTGTGGATTCGCCATGGTCACACCATGTGGTTCTGCACTTCTCATCCATTCCCGGCGAGGAAAATCTCCGACAGGACAAGGACAAGTGGATTGTGACTTTTCCGGGAGGCGTTTTCCGGGAAGACCTTCGCAGGAATATGGATACGTCAGCCTACCAGGGGCCGGTTTCCCGTGTACTGACCTACAATCGCACAACCGGTGACAACCGGAGTGCCGTGGTGGAAATCCAGACCCGGGGGAGCCGGAATGTGCAGGTGCGCAAGGGAACCCGTCAGGTGCTTATCCTGGTCCCGAAAACCGTTGCCGAGGTCCGATCCTACCAGAAGAATGCCGCGCCTCCGGCGGAGGTGGGCAGTTACCAGCAGACCACCCGGATGGCGGCAAAGAATGTCCCGGCAGCACCCAGGGCACAGACCCGGCCCCGCAGGACGGTTACCAGCCGTGCGTCCGGCGGTGGCTATTCGGGCCGGTTCGTGGATCTCGACTTCAAGGATGCCGATTTGCACAACGTCATCCGGCTGGTGGCCGAGGTATGGGGCAAGAACGTGGTCATTCCCGATGAGGTGAAGGGTACCATTTCCATCAAACTGACGAATGTGCGCGTGGACCGAGCGTTCGATGTCATCCTCAAGTCCAAGAGTCTCGACTGGGTGGATGAGGGAGGAAACATCATACGGATCGCCACACTGGATCAGATGCAGAAGGAACGCGATGAAATGATGGCCCGCACCAAGACAGAAGTGCGGATGATACCCACGGAAACCCGGCTCATTCCCATCAATTACGCGAGTGTTGAGGACATTTCCAAAACCATTGAAACCAATGTGATGAGTTCCCGGGGCAAGGTGTCTTTTGACAAGCGAACCAACGTCATCATCTATGTGGATGTACCGGCGAAGATCCAGGTGGCCCAGGAACTCGTGCGTTCCCTGGATCTGCCCACTCCGCAGGTGCAGATTGAAGCACGCATTGTTGAGGCGGAGACCACTTTCCTGCGGGAGATCGGTGTGCAGTGGGGTGGATCGTTGCTGGCCAATTCGGCCACCGGCAATCCCACAGGACTGGTATTTCCCTCCAACATCGGTCTGGCCGGTGGAAACATGGACCAACTTACCAACGTAAGTGGAATTCCGTCCGCCGGTGCAGCCAACCCGGACTTTGCGGTCAATCTGCCCGCCAATACGGGTACGGGTGCCGGCGGTGCCCTGGGCATGACCCTGGGCAGCCTTTCAGGCGCGGTCAACATCAACCTGAGGCTCTCCGCCATGGAAGAAATCGGTCATGTCAGGTCCATTGCGGCACCCAAAATCACCACGCTCGACAACGTGGAAGCCAACATCAGCCAGGGTGTGGAAATTCCCTATCCGCAAAGTTCCGCCCAGGGGAACACCGTGATCATGAAGCAAGCGGTGCTCAGTCTGTCGGTCACACCGCATGTCACCAACGACAACTATGTTCAAATGAAGATCGAAGTTACCAAGGATGAACCTGACCTGACCAACCGCGGTGCGGACGGATCACTCGGTATTTCCAAGAAAAGCGCCAAGACGGAACTTCTCGTCAAGAGCGGTGATACCGCCGTCATCGGCGGCATCTACAAGCGACAAAGCAGCCTGATTTACCGGAAGGTTCCATGGTTTGCGGACATCCCCATTGTGGGCTGGATGTTCAAAAACCAGTACAAAAAAGATTCGCGAAGTGAACTTTTGATCTTCATCACCCCTCGCGTTTTGAACCGGTCGGGTATAATAACGAAGGACTAACCCTGCTGTTCCGGGGAGGTATGCCATGCTCAAATCTCTTTCATTCCTGCTTTTCATCCTTCTGCTGTCCTCTTGTGCGGAGAACAGCGCATCTTTGACCATCCTGCAGAACCAGGCCCCCGAGGACGGGTGTTCTGCCTCCAACTCCATTTCGGATCAGTTCGTCAGTCATGGTGTGCTGGATCTGGCTGCGTCGGAATTCGGCATTACCCCGCAGTACTACGCATGGTTGGTGGTGAAAAACAACCTCCGGTCCACCATGGACAGCCACGGTGTTGAACTCAACAGCGTGGAGATGAAGGAGGCACGGATCGACCTGAACCTGGGCAGTGCAGGAAGCGGTCTGGGAGCCTACACCAGTTTCGCCGACTACACCTTCGTCATGATATCTCCCGGGGAAACGAGATCCATGCAGATCAGCGTGATTCCCCCCAATCTGGGTGGGCGTCTGAGTCTTCCCCGGGGACAGTTCGTCGATGCCGTGGCCAAAATCCGGCTGGTAGGGGAGCGGGGCGGGTCCGAAATCGAAACACATTCGATCCATTTTCCCATCACCCTGTGCAACGGATGCCTGATTGAAAACATCGGTTCCTGCGCAACAGCCACTTTCCCGGAGACAGTCTATCTGGGTCATTCCTGCAACAAGAGCCAGGACAAGCCACTGCATTGTTGCCGGGATAGTTCCGTTTCGGGAGACGCCCAGGCCTATCGCTGTCCTGCAGTGAAGGCTGTTCCCGACGGTGGCGGCAACGGTGGTGACAATCCGTTCATGTAGGTATCCTTTTCCCGGGAAAGCAGGTTATTTCCATGCCCGATACATTTGATTATGCCGGTGCCGGTGTCAGCATTGATGCCGGTGATGAACTGGTTGCAGAAATCAAGAAAATCACCCAATCCCAGAAAAGTCCTTTCCTTCTGGGAGGAATTGGTGGTTTTGGTGGTTTGTTTGCATTGCCTCCGGGATTCAGGGAGCCTGTTCTGGTGGCTTCCACCGACGGGGTGGGAACAAAGTTGAAAATCGCCTTTTCCACCGGGGTGCACGACACCATCGGGTGGGATCTGGTGGCCATGAGCGTCAACGACATTCTGGTATGCGGTGCCAAACCACTGTTTTTCCTTGACTATTTTGCCACGGGTCGCCTGGAAGTGAAAACTGCCGCCAGCGTTGTGCGGGGCATTCATGAAGCCTGTGCATCCTGCAATGTGGTGCTTCTGGGGGGAGAAACGGCGGAACTTCCAGGTTTCTACCAGGACGGGGAATATGATCTCGCCGGTTTTGCCCTGGGGGTGGTGGAGCGCGAATGCATCCCCGACAGGGGGAGGGTACAGGCAGGGGACGTGGTCATCGGACTGCCCTCTTCCGGCTTGCATTCCAATGGGTACTCCCTGGCCCGGAAAATCATCCTGGAAGTCCTCCGGCTTCCCCTGGATTCCCTGTTTGCCTCCACGGGACGAACTGTCGGTCAGGAACTTCTGATACCCACCTGCATCTATGTGAATCCGGTGGTTCCGCTCATTGGGTGCGGTTTGATCAAAAGCATGGTGCATGTGACCGGAGGGGGTCTGGTGGAAAATCCGCCCCGCAGCCTGCCTCCCGGGCTGGGCATGGATTTTGATTCCGGTTCCTGGCCGGTGCCGGAGTTGTTCCGTGTCATTCAGGAGGCGGGTGTTGCACCCATGGAGATGGCACGGACCTTCAACATGGGTCTGGGATTTCTCATGGTGGTGGACCCCGCGAACGAAAGGGAGGTCTGCCGGCAACTGGAAGAATCCGGACAGGCGAATTACCGGGTGGGAACGGTTTCCCCCCGGGAGAATGGAGATCGCTCCACCCGTCTGGGGTCTTCATGACCCCCGTGGCGGTTCTGGCCTCGGGACGGGGCTCCAACCTGGCTGCATTGATGGCACACGCCCGGTCCGGAAACTGTTCCTACCGGATCGCCTGTGTCATTTCCGACAAACCCGGAGCCGGCGCTCTCGAACTGGCCCGGGAGGCCGGCATTCCCGCCTTTGTGGTTCCCTTTCAGAAAGGAGAAATAAAGCAGGATTTTGAAATCCGGATTTTACAACACCTGCAATCCCATCAGGTTCAGGTGGTGGTTCTGGCCGGATACATGCGCATTCTTGGAATGACCCTGCTGGAGGCCTATCCGGGTCGCATCCTGAACATCCATCCAGGTCTTCTCCCTGCCTTTCCGGGTTTGCATGCCCAGGCACAGGCCCATCGTGCGGGTGTACGGGTGGCAGGATGCACCGTGCATCTGGTGGATTCCGGCATGGACACGGGCCCCATCCTGGATCAGGCATGGTTCCGCGTACCCCCGGGTATTTCCGAAGGGGATCTTTCCGCCCGGATCCTGGAACATGAACACCGGCTGTATCCAGCCACCCTGCACCGGTTTTGTCGCCGGGAATTCCTGGTGGAAGACGGAAGTGTACGGCTGTTTTCTCCTGGGGCCGGATTGCGATCCGCCTGGGAATGGTTTGCGGGAACCCATTTCATGGGGTCACCACCCGCAGGGAGGCATTCCACTGTGGCGGTTTCCGCCTGCCTTTGCGGCTTTCCCTGCCGGTATGACGGAAGGGGACGCCTGGCATCTGACCTGATTCGGGAACTTCTGGACCTTGGACAAACCATCCTGCCGGTATGTCCCGAGGTTTTGGCTGGATTCGGCGTGCCCAGGCCGAAAGTGGAGTTCCGCAACGAGGTTGCCGGGCACATTTCCCATTCGCCGATGGTTGTCGACGAGAAGGGTCAGGATGTTTCCTGTTCCTTCATGGAGGGCGTTCGCCTGGCCGCCAATTGGTGTGCACAAAACGGTGTTTCGGTTGTGTTTTTGAAGGAAAACAGCCCCAGTTGCGGCATTTTGAGGATCCCCTGGAAGGGGGACAGGATACCGGGTCCCGGTCCGTTGTGCCTGGAACTGGAAAAAATCGGCGTCCGTTGTTTTTCCAGCGAACATTTTCAGGAGGGACTGGCAGCCCTGATCAAGGAGGCAGGGTAGGTGCCACTCGTGAAAACCGGGAAAGGAGAAACCCGCTTTGGCCCGTGAAAAGGTGGAAAAACCATGGAATCGACGATTGACTTTATGACGGGTTGTCTATAAAGTTGCCCCGTCTTTTGGTGTGCGTGAGGAAAACATGAGAAAACCTCGTCAATTCGGAAACTACTGGCTGCTGGATCGCATCAACGTGGGCGGCATGGCCGAAGTCTGGAAAGCCAAGGCCTTCGGATCCAACGGATTTGAGCGGATTGTTGCCATCAAGCGCATTTTGCCCAATATCGCCGAAGACCAGGAATTCATCACCATGTTTGTCGACGAGGCCAAGATTTCGGTGCAATTGACGCATCCGAATATTGCCCAGGTTACTGATCTTGCCCGGGTGGACGATCAGTACTTTATTGCCATGGAATATATCCAGGGCAAGGATCTGAGATCCATTTTTGACCGTCTGCACCATTCCCACACCCCCATGGAAATTGCCCAGGCCTGCTATGTCACGATGAAGGCCTGCGAGGGACTGGACTACGCGCACAACAAGAAGGACAACAACGGCCAGAAAATCGGCATCATCCACCGGGATGTCAGCCCGCAGAACGTCCTCGTGTCCTTTGAAGGGGATGTCAAGATTATCGATTTCGGCATTGCCAAGGCGGCTGGCAAGGCTTCCCAGACGCAGGCAGGGATTCTCAAGGGAAAATTCGGGTACATGTCCCCCGAACAGGTCCGGGGCCTTCAACTGGACCACCGCTCGGACATCTTTTCCCTGGGCATCATCCTGTACGAGTTGTTGACCAACGAACGGCTCTTCATGGGTGAAAGCGATTTTTCCACACTGGAAAAGGTGCGCAACGCCGAAATACTGCCTCCAACTGCATATAACCGCTCCATTCCCCAGCAACTCGAAGACATAATGCTCCGGGCGCTGGCCAAGGATGTGGAGGACCGGTATTACTCGGCCATGGAGTTCCATGAACAACTTCAGGCTTTCATGTTCGCCAATGGCTGGTTTTACAGTCGCAAGGATCTTGCAGACTGGATGAAGCGGGAGTTCAAGAAGGACATCGAAGAAGACAAGAAGAAAATGGAGGAGTACGCCCAGTACACCTATGACATGCTGGTGGGAATGGCCCCCCAGGGTGGTTCCGGAGCCCAGTCCCTGAGCCGGATGGACGAACGTGCGCCCAGTGCTGCCTCACCCCGGGTGGCAGCGGCTCCCCCGAGTCTGAAGAACCAGGAACAGCAGTTCTGGGATGACGATGAACTGGAAACGTCCATTCACGAAAAAAATCCGAGGCCTGCCGAAGAAAGGGTTCCCCGTCGCAAGGGCGCACCGGCACCGGTGAGAAAGACGCTGATGGGCATGTCTGCTCCGCCCCTGCCGGGGCAGCAGCCTGACCTGTCCGACCTGTTCAGCGAGAACGATCCTACGCCCGCCGGTGTGGAATACGCCGAATCCCGGCCTGCGGCTCCTTCCATGCCCGCCATGGCGCCCATGATGTCCGAGCCGGTTGCCTTTTCCCAGCCATTGGTTACGGCTCCGGCTCCCGCGGTTTTTCCTTCTGCCATTGAGCCCGCCTCCTCCGGCGGTGGTGGAAAAACGGCATTGATCATGTTTACATTGTTCGCCTGCCTGGGTTTGGCGGGTTTTCTGGTCTGGTGGTTTGTGATACGTACCCCCGGGGTACAGGAAAGCCAGTTGGAAATCCGGGCTTCCTCCGAGGGACCGTGCAGTATCCGAATCAACGATCAGGTGTTGCAGGATGCCCAGGGCAAGCCCCTGACACAGTGCTCTTTTTCCATGAAGAAACCCCACGGGCAATACCGCATCGACATCCAGTCAGAGGGATTTCTTCCCTATTCCACCACGGTGAATCTTTCTGCTGATTATGCAATGGATGTCCAGTTGGTACCGGCTATTGTAAAGATGTACATTGACGGTGTTCCCCGGGGAGCCGCCGTGCAGATCAACGACAAGCCCTATTCCGAAAAGACCCCATGGACCGGGATGTCGTTTCAACCCGGAACACATTCCATCACGGTCTCCCATCCTGATTTCCATTCATATTCCACCACGGAAACCAAGCAGGCCAATGAAGAGATCCGCATACAGTATGCCCTTCTTCCCAAAAAGGTTACCCTGACCATTCCCGTAATGACCCAGGGAAGCACGGTTTGCATCGTGCAAAGCCCCACCGAGGAACCATTGCCTGCCCAGTGCCAGGTGACTCCCAACGCCCCGTACGTGTTCGAACCCCAGCCGAATCTCAAGTACTTCATCCGGGTTTCCAGGAGGGATCACAAGCCCGTGGTCCTGCCCATGAACCTTGAAGGCGTGACACTCTGGTCACCACCTGCCGTGATTGCCCTGGAAAGGGCGGAACCGGCTCCGACTCCGGATCCCCCGACCACACCCGTGGACATGCGTCCCCCGGTGGTGGTGGTGGTTCCCATGCCTGTGGACATGCCCGCGGACATGCCCATGGATGTGCCTTCACCCATGGAAATGACACCTGTCATGGTACCCATGCCGCCGGACATGGTGGTTGCCGCCACCGGTACTCTCCGATTGAATTCCCGCCCCACGGCCCAGATCATGATCGGCGGGTCCTCCAGGGGATACACTCCTGCCCGGCTGGATCTGCCCGCAGGAACCCACAAGATCACCTTGGTCAACAACGATCAGGGATTGCGAAAGACAGTCACCGTCACCATCCGGGCCGGAGAGACAACGACGGAACTGGTTCGGTTTGAATGATCCCGGACAGACATGACCCCGAAATCCTTTCTTTTTTCGTTCTTTTCCGACAAAATTTTTGTTGAATCGGGAAGGTTTCGAGGGTAAAAGCGTAGCATGGCGAGATTCGCCCTCTGTGAAGGAGTGAACCCATGAAGACCAAAGCCCTGTTTTTCTCAGTTTTTCTCGCGTTCGCATTCATCGGCCCCACGGTGGTGCATGCCCAGGCCAAGGACAAAATCACCGAATCCTATGACCTTGGAAGTGAAAGTCTGGACGGTGAGTTGATGGGTCCGGACGGAGATTTCATGTCTGGCCGGAAAATTTCAATTCTGAACTCGCTGATTCAGTTCCGGGATCATTTCATCAACGAGATGATCATGTCTGCCGAAGATCTGTAGGCGTGTTCATACATCATTAGATTTTTCATCCTTTTCCTCGCGGTGTTCCCACCGCGAAATGGAGGGTTGTACCCATGGGAGAAGTTGGATCGATTCCTATCAGTTTCAAGATCTACCGCAAGGATCCGTCCGGGAAGCCCATTTTCCTTCGGGAGGCCAGTTTTGACCAACTTGTAATCAAGGTTGGCAAGGGACCGGCCGCCGATCTGCGGCTGGAAGACGAAACCGTCGGCCTGATGCATGCGTTCATCCAGATTACCGACGGGGAAGTGTTCGTGTCCGACGTCGTGTCCCAGCGCGGTACCATCGTCAACGGACAGAAGGTCAACAAATCCCAGTTGAAATCTGGTGACGAGTTGCTTCTCGGAGACACCCTCCTGACCATCCTGTTCACGGAAGCCGTCGCACAGGCTCCCGAGGTGGCAGCAGCGGAACCCGGAATGGAAATGCCGGTCTTCTCCACAGCTTCGATGCAGGGGATGAGCATGGCCGACGTGTCCGCCATGGAAGACCCTTCCAAAAAGCAGGCAGTCTTTGTCACGTCGTATCTGGATTCCGCTCCGGTACAGACAAATGTCCTGCTGGATCACAAGGAAGGCGAGAAGGCGGGTTTGGTATCCTATGCTGCGATGCTGGTCGGTATCGTCCTGTTGCTGGGCGGATTGTTCATGGGGTATCGCTCCCTGGCCATCGTCCAGGAAGAGCAAAAAGTCGTGGACGTGATTCGCGACATCGCCCGGGACAAGGGACTCTCCGACAAGTTTGTTCCGCCGGTCAAGGGAGATTTCGGGGTGGAACTGGCTGCCATCCTCCTGTCGCTTTTCGGTGCGGGAATTCTCTATGCCGGCATCGGGCGGGCGTACCTGCGCCGTCGTGTTCTGGCGAATTTCACCGTGGGTGAGGATCCCAGTGCCGTGTTCCACTGCAATTCCCGGCAGTTGCCTTCTCCCAAGTTCCCCCTCGTGAAAACGGACCGGGCCCAGGGATATCACCTGATGTTCACCGAGACGATGGAAGGTTCCATCATCGATCCGTCCGGGAACAAGTACATGCTCACGGAACTCGTGCAGCAGGGCCGTGCCGCTTCGGCGGATCTTCCCGGTACCTACGATTTCCAGATTCCGGACAGTCACAGTGCCCGCATCAAGTATGGTAGTTACGAGTGGTACATCCGGTCGGTGAACCAGCCCAAACTGGTGCTTCCCTTCAAATTCAGCAAGGGATTGTTCATGTTCCTGGTCATAGCTGCCGTGGGTATGTCCAGCCTGTTGGCATGGTACTTCAAGCACCTGCAGAGCGACCCCATCTTCAGTGACGACACCGATGCACAGGAAACGACTGTCAAGCAGATCGTCAAGCCCCCGGACAAGGTGGCCGAACTCAAGAAACAGTTGGAAGAGGAAAAGCAGAAGGACAAGGAAAAGGAAAAGCAGATCCACAAGCAGGACAACACCCAGATGAAGGATGCCTCGATAAGGGATCCCCGCCAGACAGCGTCCTCTCCCGGACAGGGTGGTGCCGGTGCCAATGTCAGTCGTGTCAGCGGCCCGCAGGGCATTGGCGTGGCCAACGTGCTGGCCTCCCAGATCAGTGCCATGACCGCTTCCCTGACGGCATCGAACACGGTGTTCGGACAGGAAACGGAAGACCTTTCCGATCTGCTCGGTGACGGCGATCCCGATGGGGAAGCCGTGGACGGCGGGTTCGGCGGCCGTGGTGGTTCCGGTGGTGGCGGCGGTGGCGGTGGTCTGGGCATCGGCGGCGGTGGCGGATCCGGCTGGGGCGGCATCGGCATCGGTGGCGGTGGCGGCCTTGGTGGACGCCTTGGCCCCATTGGCGGCCCCGGACGCCGTGGCGTGAGCATGCGTGAAGGCGCAGCCCAGGTTTCCGGTAAACTGGACCCGAACGAAGTGCGTGCGGTCATCCGCGCCCACCGTAACGAAGTGCACCACTGTTATCAGAAAGGACTTCTGGCCAATGACAAACTGGCCGGCACCGTCCGTGTATCCTTCCTGATCAACCCCTCCGGTCGTGCCCAGGAATGTCGCCTGGAAGAAAACCTGGCTATTGCCGAAGTAGGAAACTGCATTTGTGCCCGCCTGCAGACTTGGCGTTTCCCGCAGCCCGAAGGCGGTCTGGCCAAAATCTCCTACAGTTGGACCCTGCAACCGGGTGGCTGATCCGGGACTGGTTCCCAACGACCTTCCCCAGTTTCTCCTGTGAGCACATCTTCACAATCAATGATTCGGGCAAAGGATTTTGCTGAAATCCAGTTCTTGAATCAGGACCGGAAAAAGAGCAAGATATCTTTACCCGAAACGGGTGCCGGGCAGATCATTGGATGAATTGTCAACTCTGGAACCAGCATGGATTCAAGAAGAGAAGCAGCCTTTGGATGGCAGTTCTGCGTATCTTGCCATTGATGGCTTTGCTTACGGGATGTCCGGAACTGCAGCCCCGGAACCCGGCATCGGGGAAGACTCCCATGCGCTGGACCGGAACACCTTACATAGAATGGGAAACATCGATTTTTGGTCAACCGGTGCTTCCCGGAAGGGTGCTTGAAAAGGGTGTACTGGTATATGAGGGTTTGGTGCGTGAAAACAGGTTTCGCATCGAGAAGGCAATTCTCCTTGATTTTTCCGGTGATCAAATCCTGTGGAGAAGGGCCATTTCACCCGGGCAGGATGGTCCTGGAAACGTGCTGGAGACCTTGTCCATTCCATTGCCCAAAGGGGAGTCGAAACGGGAATTGATCCTTGCATGGGTACAAGGGGATGTCCTGCGGGTACAAAATGGGCACACCGGGCAGGATGTGTGGAATCGTCCGGGATGTCGCTATCCGCAGCTTGACCAGAATCGCCTGGCGGCGGTGTGTTTTGACCGGATTTCCATTCTGGAGCCGGAAAATGGAAGAATAAAGGCTTCCTTGCAATTGTCTTTTTCTCCTTCCGGAATGTGGTTGCTCGGAGAGTATTTCATCTTGCTGGACCAGGCAGGAAACCTTTACATTCATCACCTGAAAAAGGTGGTTCTGCCCCGGATTCCGATGCAGTCCAATGTATCCAGCATCAAGGTGGTCCAAAACCGCCTGTTGATTCTTTCCACCAGCCGGGGGAATTCGGTGTTGCAGGCACTGAGTCTGGGGGAACAATCCTGGAAACAGGACTGGAAGGCGGAGTTCGGACCGGTTCCGGAGTTGTTCTGGATCCATGAATCCGGAGAAATGATCATTTTCCCCATCGGGTTTGACTGTTTGTCCGCCAGAAAACTGAAAACGGGAGAAGAAGCCTGGATCAGTTGCGGAATCCATACGGAAAACCCTCCTGCCTGGGACGAAGACGGTATGTTCCTTCTCAGTTCACGGAAGGAAAAGGGGCATCGGCCCCTTTTGTATGTGGATGGAACAAACGGACTGCAGACACCGTTGTTCAGAAGCATGGATTCCCAGTTTGTGGAGCCTTTTTTGGCTTCAACGATTGCCAGCGGATCCATCGTCAACGGATTGCTCTATGGTGTGCATACGGTCAATAAATTGTTTGCCTTGCGGGTGGCTGCCCCGGACGACACTTTTTGATTGGCATGTCCAGGAAAATCTGGGAAAACAAACAGGAATGGAAGGGAGATGACCCCATGAACGACAATCCGAACATTCTCACCGTTTCCGGGGAACCGTTCCGCATGGACCGAAGGGGGTTTCTGAAATTGTCAGCCACGGCAGGTACCCTGGGAATGCTCTCTGGTTGCGGCAATCGGGTCACAGGGACCACTCCAGTGACGGCTCCTGCGGACTGGACGGACATGGTTTCCGATGAACTGCTTGCCCGGGTGTTGAAAAAGGCCCTGTCATCCGGGGGAAGTTTCTGCGACATTTTCATCCAGAGAAAACGTGTGTTGGCGTTGGGTCTGGAAGATCAGGCAGTGAACCTTGCCTACTCCAACGTGGATATGGGAGCCGGCATCCGGGTGGTGAAAAACGGACAGACAGGATACGCTTTCACCGAGAGTCTGGATCCGAAGGCGCTCGAGGAAACTGCGGAACTCGCTGCAGCGGTGGCAAACGGGTCTCCGGCGGTGGCAAAACGGGTCCACCGTGCCAGAAAACTTCCTTCCTATTATCCCACGACACCTGTGTTTTCTTCGATCTCCCCGGAACCGAAGGTTCAGTTGCTTCTGGAACTGGATCGTCGCATCCGGGCGGCAGAAAGCCGTATTGTCAAGGTTTCCATGAATTATTTCGACGAGGAAAGCAGCATTTTGCATGTGGATTCCCTCGGACGACGTTTCCGGGACGAGCAGCCCATGACCACGTTACGGGCTTCTGCCACAGCAGAGTTCCAGGGACAACTGGAATCCAACATGTACAATTGTTCCGCGCGGGCAGGCTTTGATTTCTACTCACCGGAACAAAGGGACAGAATCGTTCGGGAACTTGTGGACAGGACAGTGATCCTGTTCGAGGCAGTTCCCGGCCCGGCGGGGGAATATCCCCTGGTACTGGCTCCGGGCAGTTCGGGAATCCTGTTGCATGAAGCCATTGGTCATGGGATGGAAGCGGATTTTGCCCGGTCCGGCACCACCATCTACACAGACCGGGTGGGTCAGCGGATCGCTCCCGAATTTGTCACC
Organism: uncultured Kofleriaceae bacterium; assembly: GCA_964618145.1. Classification (GTDB taxonomy): domain Bacteria; phylum Myxococcota_A; class Polyangia; order HGW-17; family HGW-17; genus HGW-17. Next base: position 22,358 of record CAZTZR010000025.1, on the reverse strand, counting down.
ATTGTGGATGACGGGACGGTTCCGGGGATGCGTGGTTCCATCCACGTGGACGATGAGGGAGAGGATTCCCGTCGCACGGTGCTGGTGGAAAACGGAATCTTCCGTACCTTCATGCATGACCGGATCACCGCGGAACACTTTTCCCTGGAACCCACCGGGAATGGCCGCCGGGAGGATTTCCGGCACATGCCGATTCCCCGTATGCGTAGCACCTATATGCTTGCCGGACCGCATGATCCGGGAGAAATTGTGGCTTCTGTGAAAAAGGGAATTTATGCGCAAACATTCACCAATGGGCAGGTGGCCATCGGAGCCGGCGATTTCACCTTCTACATCAAGAACGGCTTTTTGATTGAAGATGGAAAAATCAGCACCCCCATCAAGGATATCAACATCATTGGCAACGGTCCCAAGGTACTGGACAGTGTGACCATGGTCGGAAACGATTTCGCCATGGATCAGGGGGCATGGACCTGTGGAAAGCGCGGGCAGGGAGTACCGGTCAGTCTCGGAATGCCCACCTGTGCGGTGGCCTCCATCACCATCGGCGGTTCGCGTCAATAAAGGGGGAAACTGATGTCTTCCATGAAACAGAAACTGACAGACCTTTCCATCCGGATTCTGGATCTGGCTTCAGCAAAAGGGGCGGATGCCTGCGCGGTGCGTCTGGGAACCCATACCAGCCGCAGGGTGGTGCACAGGGATGGACAGTGGGAAGAAATCAAGGGCAGCACCACCCTGGGTGCCGTGGTGCGGCTTTTTGTGGATGGTCGGTATGCGGTACACCGCACGTCGGATCTGCGGCCTGAATCCCTTTCCGGTTTTCTCGAAGAGGCGGTTTCCCTGACCCGGCACGTCATGCCGGAACCACATCGAAAACTCCCTGAACCTTCGTTGTATGCGCCCAAAAATCCCCCGGATCCGGACCTGTTTGACGGCAAAATCATGGAACTGACTCTGGAATCACGAAAGCAGCGTGCACTGGCCGCCTTCGAGGCCTGCAAGCAGGCCGCCGGGGAGGCCTGCATTTCCGCTACGGCATCGTTCGGGGACTCGTTTTCGGAACAGTGCTTGGCACACAGTGATGGTTTTCAAGCCCACAGTTCGGATACATCCTTTTCCCTGTTTGCCATGGCGTCGGTGATGGACCCGGGGGGCGGCCGTCCCTCGGACTGGGAATCCTCCTCTTCCCGGTTCCTGGCGGACCTGGACTCGCCGGAAAAGACTGGCAAACAGGCCGGGGAGCGGGCCAAAAAGGCCATGGGTGCCCAGAAGGTGAACACCGGGAATTACGAATTGCTGATTGAAAACCGGGCAGTGGGCAATATCCTCAGGGGGCTGGTTTCCCCCCTGTCCGGCGCGGCCATTTTCAACAAGCAGAGTTGGGCGGCGGGTCGGCAGGGACATCCGGTGGCGTCGTCCCTTTTGACCCTTTCGGATGATCCGCTCATTCGCCGGGGGCTGGGTTCCCGCATTTGCGACAGTGAGGGATTGGCGGCCCGACCCATGGATTTGTATGCCCATGGAGTGTTGCGCCACTTCCTGATGGACACCTATTACGGTTCGAGGTTGTCCATGCCGGTGACCACCGGTTCCACCTCGAATCTGGTGGTGACACCGGGCACGGAAGGTTTTCCCGCACTGGTTTCCCGTATGCGCCGGGGAATCTGGGTCAACCGTTTCATCGGAGGAAATGTCAACGGGACCACGGGGGATTTTTCCATGGGTCTTGGAGGATTCCTGGTGGAGAACGGTGTTGTTGTGCATCCGGTCATCGAACTGAATCTTTCTTCCAACCATACCCGTTTCTGGCAGAACCTCGTGGCCCTGGGTTCTGATGTCCGCAAGGGTTCCAGTCTGCTTTCCCCGAGTCTTTTGCTTTCACCCATCCTGATTGCGGGAAAATAAACCATAGCGGGACAAAAAGAGTGGATTTCCTTCCTGCCACAGGGTCCGGGCCAGAGCATCGCATCTGGGCAAAAGCATTCGTTCGTGTTCACATACCAGGGGATGCACCCGGTTGATGGCTCCCGTGGAGGTGAAGTTGTTGCACCCGCAATACTGGATGCAGCGGTGCAGGTAATCGCAATCCTCACAGGAGGGTTTTTCTGACCGGTTCAGATTTGCCAGTTTTTCCCTTGTCTCTGAAAAACCGGCAAATACGTGACCAATGGAAAAATCCTTTGAAGTTCCCACGAACCGGACGCAGGGATAAATGGTTCCGTCGGGGGCAATGCTGATTTTTTCCATGCCGAAGTCACAAGGCGGATTCTCACGGTGTTCATTCACAATGCCGCTTTTGATACGGTTTTCCAGCAGACTCAGGAAGAAGGGTTCCCTTTTGCGCATGGTTGCAAGATACCAGTCGCATAAATGGTCCATCTGACGGGTCAATTCTTCGAAAGTATCCATATCCCAGGAGGAGTCTGAAAAATCCGGCTCATGGGCGATATTGCGGATTCCCTGATCCCACATCCAGATCAGGGAGTCCATGAGGGCGTGGCAGTTGACGGGAGTGATCACCGAAGCAAACACCGTGGAGGGACAGATTACCAGAATGGCGGGCAGGATGGCTGACAGTTCTTCAAAGGATCCCCTGCCATCGGGAAACCTGCGGGATGCATCATGGGACGATTGGTTTCCGTCACAGGAAATGGCCAGGATGATTTCCTGTTCCTGGCAATAATGCAGGATTTCCGGGGTCAGGAGCAGTCCGTTGGTGGACATGCGCAGGGCCAGTCTTTTTCCCTGGATGTTCGCCTGTTTGCGGGCGTAATCAACGGTAGTCCTGATCAGGGGAAACTGCAAAAGGGGTTCCCCTCCGAAAAAGGAGATGCAAAACCCCGAAAAGGGTTGTGATGCCACGAGATCCACCGCTGCATGGGCGATTTCTGATGTCATGACGGCATTGACATCCTGTTTTTTGGCATAGCAATAGGTGCATCGCAGGTTGCACGCGGAAGTGAGATGAAGAATGGCTTTCATTGAAAGATCTCCTCCAGGAAAACTGTAAGTGAATTGCAATGAAATCGCAACAAGACTGGTAGTCAGATTCTTCAAATCTTGAAAAAACGATTCCATCGATTTCCCGTTTTTTATGATCAAAACAAATATTTTTATGACTTTCAAAGAGAGCTTGACATTGTTTTCGGAAAAGGTAATTTTGTTGTTTATGTTTTTGTTGCAATATGCATTTCAGTTTATATCCAGAAAAAAAGGAGACAAAAATGAATCCGGTTGATTATGATGCCTTGTTCAGCAAAATCCAGGAATCCGAGCAATACACCCGCGAGCAGACCATCATGCACCTGCGCAAATTGATTGGTCCGCTTTTGGCCCAGAGTCTTGATGCGGTCCTGCATCCTGCTGCCCTGGATGCCCTTTCCCGCCGGTTGAAGGGAAATATGTTCGATTATTTCACCCAGATTCGTCTGGATGAATTGCAGGGTCCGGCCGGAAAGGACAAGGGTCAAAAACAATCATCGGCCCGCCCTCTGGATTATCCCCGTATCCAGGGGCTTGTGGTGGCATTTCTGAGGGACCGCGAAACCGCTTCCCTGAAGGAAATCCGCCGTTACCTGAAAGAGCAGGCCCAGGTCAGCATCACCCCCAGTCAATGGCAGTCCATGCGCAAGCGTTTTCCCTATGACTTCGAGGGAACTTCCTATCAACTGATTCTGGCAGAAGGACAGCGGACAAAGGCTCGCTGGGCCGTCCGCCGTATCTGATTCTATTCGAGAATGGTGCCACGATTTCGTTTGTCACTTCCTGCATGTGCGCCCATTTTTGATGGGTTCGGAATGGTCACAGTTCTCTTTATCCTTTTTTTTACATCTACTGCCTATTCCGAGGACCGGGTTCTGCAAATACCCACCACCCGGGGGTTCGGCAGTATGTTCAATGACCTGAAACAGTTCAAGAATCCCCGGGACAACCTTTTCAATCGCTGGATGGGAAATGATGCATCCAGACTGTTTGTGACCTTTCCCGAAAGCACCGAGTTTGCGGGCATCAAGACCTATGCCGGTTTCTGGGCCCACAAAATGAAGACCCATGATGCAAATGACCCGTTTTTCCTGCAGGGGGATTACGAGTTCATCTATTACAAGTTTCGCGGGATTGACCCCAAGGGGGAACGTACAAATTACAATCTGTACCGTTTGCGGGTCAACGCCGAAACCGTTCTGTCGGAAAAGCGGGATGTCAAATTGCTTTTCCGCGACATTGAAGGACAACAGTCGAATTTTGATGCGAATTATGTGCGGGGTACCATTGGTTTGGGCATGGGGTTGTTCCAGTTCACGGCCAGCGACTTTGGCTTGGCGGTCACTGGATACACCGGTGTGGCCATCCAGACGACCCTCACAGACCGGGTTCCGGGCATGGAAGAAGGAATGAATGTGCCCACGGGGGCCAGTTCCACCACGGGTCTGGAATTCAAGTTTTCCTGGAAGCATATTCTTGGACATCTGAAATTCCAGTTTTCCTTCTTCAACCCCCAGAGTGTTTTCAATCGGTATACGGTGCGCATGAGCATCCGCAACATCCTGGTGGAAGGCGACTTTGTCTGGATTCAACTGGATTCGGAAATACCCATTCTGGGCAGTTCCTATCATGCCAACATCCTGTTTTTGAGTTATCTGAGGAAATTCTGAACCCATGAGTTCCATTTTTGAAATGATCATGCTCTTGTGTTTCGGCGCCGCATGGCCGGCGGCCATCCACAAATCCTGGGTTTCCCGGACCGCCCGAGGCAAAAGTCTTTTGTTCCTGGTGATTGTATTTTGCGGATACTGTTCCGGTATTGCATTCAAAATCACGGGCAACCTGGACAAGGTGGTTTTTCTGTATGCGTTCAATGCGTCCCTGGTCTGTGTGGATCTGGTTTTGTATGTCCGCAATGCCCGACTGGATCGACAGTTGACAAACGCCGAACCCTGACATTTTTGTCAGTACCTGTATTGCCGGTCGCCCTGGTGGCGACGAACCCTGACAAAATTGACATACCTCACACTTGGAAAAACGGAAAAACCCTTGTAAATCAAGGAAATGACAAAGTGCATAAAATACTTGTGCCGAAAAGCCCCAAAAAGTGGAAAAAAAATGTAGAAAAAAGCTGACAGGAAAAAAAGGAATGCTAGGCTAAGAAAAGGAGGAAGGGCTAAGCTAAGTTAAGAATCAAGCCTGGCAGCTCTTCAAAACGCAAGTTCGGTGCCATTCCTCCTTTTTTTAAAATTTCCCTTGCAATCAAAGGTAATATCAGGGATTTGGCAACTGGTTTGAACCGGTGACCCCCCCTTTCAGAAAAACCATTCAGGACATTTTTGTCATACCCGGCGGAAAAAGACGTCCGAGTACCTGCATTTGGACTTCCAGAATCTCCCGGGCTCCCGACTGGGCCATCCCGATGGCCATGGAAAGTTGTTCCGGGGAGAATGAATGACCTTCGGCAGTCCCCTGGATTTCCACCAGGGACAAATCCTGCGTGAAAACGAAATTGAGATCTGCATCCGCAGTGCAGTCCTCCGGGTAATCCGGATCCAGAAGGCAGGTACCATCGGAAAGCGAACAGGAGAGGGCGCAGACCGCATGTTGCAGGGGAATGCTGGAAATCTGTCCTTTTTCCAGCAAACAATCCATGGCCAGCACCAGTGCCACGAAACCCCCGGTAATGGAGGCACAGCGGGTGCCTGCATCCGCCTGCAGCACGTCACAGTCCACGGTGATGGTGTGTGGTCCGAGGGCCTCCAGATTCACTGCCGCCCGCAGGGATCGTCCAATAAGACGCTGTATTTCCTCTTCACGGCCCCTGCGGTTTCGGGAATGCCGGGACAGGGTGGCTCCTGGAAGCATGGCGTATTCCGCCGTGATCCAGCCTCCACGACGGTCCCTTGGAAACCAGGGGGGAACGCGGTTGTCCACCGTGGCACTGACGCATACACGGGTGTCTCCCTGTTCAATGAGTACGGATCCTGCCGGTCCTTTCTGGAAACCGGGACGAATCACGAGAGGGCGGATGCGGTCATTGGGTCGCTGATGCATTCTCATGGAATAAACCCTTTCTTGCCAGAACGGTGAAGGCAAGGGTTCCGGCAAATACTCCAATCATGTCAAGAAGGACATCTTTGGGATCCCCGAAACGCCCTGGTACGAAGTATTGGTGGATCTCATCCAGAACAGCGGCCAGAAATCCCAAGCCAACAGTCCAAATGAATACACCTGACAGGGGGCGGTTGCGGTCCGGATACCGTGCCCAGGCGATGAAAAGTGCCAGATAGAAGAATTCGACGGGATGAAAAAGAAAGCCGCTCACCGGCTTGCGGGTAACTGAATGGGTCGAGGAGAGCAGGGAGATCAGACCGAAATAGGTGATGGCCGGGACCATGCGTATCCATGGTCGTTTCCAGGAAAAAAATGCAAACAGCAGGCAAAAAAACAGCAAAAGGAACGGAAACCCACGATAGAACGGATGAGCGGCTCCGTAATGCACCACCACGGCATAGGCCGGCAATACCTGTACCCCGAACAGCATGGAGGGCCAGAACCTGTCCGGATTCCGGACGATGAATGGTCGCATTTTACCACATCATGCGCGTGACCTTGGCAAAGGAGATCACACGTGGGTTGAGTTGGGGATCCTTTGGCCTGAGCACCCAGAACACTTCCAGTGCTGCCCCGTTTTCGAGCACGTCAAGTACCTTCACTTCTTCCATGCGATCGGCAAATGGTGCCCACATGGCGGCATTCTTGCGGGGGATTTTCTGAACATCCACAAACCGGATGTCCCGGGGTTGTATCAGTTCCAGTTTCCCCGTGTAGGTGATGACACCGGCCCGTTCATGATTCATGTAAAGGAGCATGCCGAAACCGACGCTTTCCCCACGGTGGAAAATCACGGGGTTTCCCGGTCCCTTCCCGGACAGCACCAGTACGGCGGCAGGTTCCACGGTTCGGGTGACCACCTGTTTGCCCATGACCATCTGAACCTGGATGGAACCGTCGGAAACCCGGCTCACCCTGCCCCATTCTCCGGTCAGTCCCAGGGCGGCCAGAACAGGGGTTCCCGGGGCGAGCTTCCCGGGTGCGGCGGCAGGAATCAGCAACGCACCCGGTACGGTGAATTCCAGAACCCCTGCCTTGAGCATGACGTGATTGCCCTCCACCTGCAGCACGGAGGCGATGGACAGGTTGATGATGTCCCAGGAGCGTCCGATGGGCATGGGTGTCCATACGGAGTCCCTGGGTTTGAATGCGGGTATGATTTCAGGTCCCACATACCATGGAAATACTTCGGGATTCCGGATCGCTGCCTTTTTCGGAAGCAGTCGTTCGTCGGGCATGATGGGCCGGTTGGTTTGATCCCGGGGATCCGGTGCCCCCCGGTGTGGCACTGGTTCCTGACTGCAGGATGCCAGGGCAGTGAACAATGGAAAAAAAGCGAAAAGAAGAACTTGAATCTGCATCTACAGTTTCACCAGTCCCGACTGGACGGCCAGCCGCACCGCATCCACGCGGGAGGATACCTGCATCTTCCTGTAGATGCGGGCCAGCATTTTTTTGATATTTGTGCGTTTCTTGCCAAGGGCGGAGCCCAGTTCCGGGTTGGAAAGTCCTCGGGCGAGAAGGTCCAGCAGGTCAATTTCCTCTGCTGTCAAATCATAGTTGGTTTCATTCTTTCCCTGCGCGGAGATGAAATAGTTCCAGAAACGGGCAGCCAGAAAAGCATCAATGACGCATCCGCCCTCGTATACATCCAGAATCGACCGGGAGATTTTTTTCAGACCTGCACTTTTCAGCAGGTAACCCGCCGCACCGTTCCGGATGGCCCGGTATACGATGTCTTCCTCGGCGGTGGTGGTCAGAACCAGAATCTCCGGGAAATGGTCCCTCACCAGCAATTCATTGATGCACAGGAGCCCTCCCATACCGGGCATTTCCAGGTCCAAAAGCAATACATCGGCCATGCCGAGAAGCGGGTCCGCCAGGGCTCCTTCGGCACAGTCCGCCATTCCGCATATGGCAAAATCCCCCATCTTCGGCAGTTTCCCGGCCAGTTCCCGGGAGAACAGGACATTGTCTTCGCAAATGTATATCTGGATTGCCACAGATGGTTCCTCAGCGTTGGGGAATGCCGAATTCCAGAAAAACATCGGTCAGGGCGAGTTGCATCAGGAAAACCGCTTCCGTGGCGTCCTTGGGAACGTCATGAACATCGCCGAGATTCTGTCTTCGGAAATGCTCGCCGGTGAACGAAAGCAGAAAACGGCCGTTGAGAACGGGAAACTCACACAGCAAATCGCAGGATTCCCCCGAGGAGGTTACTGCACTCCATACCGCATGTTCAGGACAGCGGATGGCCGGGCAGAAGGAAAGTGTCATCTGCCGGTCCCTCCATTTCTGCTGGACGGACACGCCTTCGAGTTTGGTATGGACGGCCGTTTCGGAAAGATCAATCCACTGTCCGTCCGATGTTTCGTAACCCGATGCCAGATCGAAATGTTGCAGGATCTGGATGGAGGCCGGACCAATCTGCCCCGGGTGGATGACCAGCACCACCTGTCCGCCCCCGGCGAGGATGCGATCCGCCTCCTCGAACACCTCATCGGTGATCAGCCGGGAAGGTTCGAGCCACATGAGGACCTCCGGGTTCCAGGGAAGCGGCCGACGGGTGGCCAGCGCCGAGATGGAAGATACCCGGTTGAGGTTTGTATAGAAGGTATAATGGTTGTTCATGGATGCCTTGGCGGTGGACATGTTGTCCGCAGCCGTGTCAATGCGTATGTTCAGTCCTGCCATGGGGCGATTCCGCAGGGGAGGATTTTCGTCATCGCGTTTGGCCAGCCATTCAAAGGCATTCAGGGCCAGACCACGATTGTCGATGAACATCAGGTAGGGATCCCCGAAGATGTTCTGGTCGCCCACCACCACCACGCGACCCTGACCGTATTCCACGGCCTGGACCACCGCCTGGGGTCCGGTCTGTTCATCCGGATCCTTGGTCCAGTTGCCGTAATACCCTTCCTTCATGTCGGGGTCCCATTTGTCTCCCCACCCACCGGGGGAAGTGAAGGCAATGCCGCCGGGCCCGTCCACCGGCCCGCCGGTCTGGAAACTGTATTCCACCAGATCCCGGTTGACCGGATGGTCCGTCAGGTCCGTAAGAAGGATCCATCCCAGCCCGGAAACCGTGTGCGGACTGACATCCACGGCAATCTCATAACGGATTTCAATGCCGAAGGGGGCCAGCAGGGGGTTGGTGATTTCCGCATGGCGGTACACATTGGTATGGTCCGCAATGACAAAAAGACCGCCTCCGCCGTGTACAAAATTCCGGACGGCCTCGATTTCTTCTTCCGTGAATGAAGGTCTGGACTCATCCACCAGGTTGAGGAACATCACGTCATAGTTGGACAGGATTCCGGAAGTCAAACGACCGCCGGTCAGCCGGTCATGGCTGTACCCATGGGTATTCAGTTGTTCAAACAGGCGGAAATATCCGTACATCGTGGAGTAGCGGAAGTCGCTCTCATTGAGCCTGAGGGTGGAATTCTGCTTGATGGAATGGACATTGTCTTCCAGGATGCGGGTGGTCGGACCACTGTAGCCCGCCGGAGGCCGCCCGCCGATGACCACATTCTTGTCGGACGTTTTTCCGTTTTCACAGGCCATAAAACCCATGAAAAGGGACATGATGCAAACAGATAGTATGAATCGATGCATGAGATCGGACCTCCGGACTCCTCCCCGTAAGAATGCCACGGGATGAAAAATGTTCAACCTCTGGAACGCAGAATGAAATGAATGATTGCGGTTTTCAGGTTGAAGAAAAACAGTCCGAGGAGGATGAGTACCACGGGGATTTTCCACAATATGTCCATATCGGTGGGTTTTACACCTTCTTGCAGGAGAAAGGCGTTGCCCTGGATCAGGGTGGGACTTTCGAACTGCAGTTTCTGAATCATGTTGAGCGGAATCCGGTAGGCATCCTCTGAAGGCCGGACCTTCAGGATCCGGGCTGCCCGGGTGTGGCCTTCCTCGAGATTCACCACACCGTGGGATTCTTCATAATAGGGAGGGAAATCCGTGCGGGCACGAAGAATGACAAGATCCTGGTCCACAATGCGCATGTTCTGCACCGGAATGTTGAAAAGAAACCGCCAGCGGGCAGCCACCCGCAGGGCAGGCTGTATCAGTCTGCAATCCGTGGGTTCTCCGGTGTCCGAAGGCGTGCATTCCCTGCGGATTTGCTGTTCCTCACGGTGCCGGAGGATGTCCGCTTCCGGGATGTGGGCCACAATCTCCCAGTCGTTGTCGGCTCCGGCACCATCCGGCAGGGGGGCGAAGGGATATCCCCTTCCTATCAACCAGCGGTAGCAGTCCTGCAAACGTTCGAAGGGGCGGTGGGTGATTTCCAGGCGGACCTGTTCCGGAGGATTTCCGCAGGTTGCGCCTGCCACCGTGAAGGTACCGTCGGCATCGAATTCGATTTCCTTCCGTGTGGCTGCATCCACCACACGCGTATTGGCGGGTATCCGCAGGATGCGGGCATTCCTGACAAGGGGAGCATCCGTTTCCTTGCAGCTCGCGCAGGGTTCGGATTCTCCTTTTTCGGAGATGAAATCTTCTCCGGAAAAGCCCTTTTCCGAAGGCAGGGACAAGGTGTCCGGGTCCCGGCGCAGGATCACGCTGCCACCAATACCCGGCGGGCATGAACCCCCCTTGGAGGAACCTCCTGTCAGGGTGACTTCTGCGAGGATGGCATGTTCCCGGTTGAAGGAAACCACCATGTCCGGAAGGTAGTAGGCCTTCACGTCCATGCTCATGTCCTGCCGGAGAACAAATTTTTCTCCCAGATCCGTGACGAGGGACGGAGAAATTTCCCGGAGCCGTTCAACGCTGTTGAGAAGATGGTCGGGAGCCTGTGCCGTTTCGGCAAGCTCCGCGTGTTCATCCTGGAATTCCCGGAAAAGAATGTCCGAAGAGGGATCCCGTACATGATTGAAATAATACTCCTGCAGGCGGGATCCTTCGTCCACTCGGGAAACGGGAAGCAGCCGTCCGGTGAAATCCGTTGGCAGGCGTTCGGTCAGCAGGCGTTGCGTGGAATACCGTTTCACCAGTATCCGGTTGTTGGTGTTCATCAGCACATAATACACATGATATCCAACTATCTGGTCATGCTTGCGCATGTCAGGGATGGCCAGTTGGCTCTGGATGCTGACGATTCCCTGGACATTGACCCAGGTGTTCGGCCTGACCTTTCCGGCGGCGAGGGCCTCGGTGGCGTCCCCGAGTTTTTCCGGTTCGCGCTGGAACAGGCCCTTGACACCAAAGACCAGATCCGTCCACAGCATGTAAATGAGGAACAGGCTCAGTGGAATGAAGAAAAGGGACAGGATCGGGTTGCGTTGCCACCGGGGTTTGAAGGCGTTGACAAGATTGGGATCCAAAGGGATGTCCGGGGAATCAGGCTTGTTTTCAAAAAATTCATTTTCAAGATCGGCATCCGGATTGACAGCATCCGGAGTCATGCTGGACGGGTCATTTTTCATTTCATCGGTCATGTGGAAAGCCTCCTGTCCCGGGTTTCACCCGTTGCATCAATGCAAAAACGCGGCCCGTGGTCAATAGGGATTGCACAAATCGTCCACTTTGGCGTATTACATACGCGTTGCAGGGGCGTGCCTTGATGCAGGATTTTTTGAAAAAACTCGTCTGGACAAGTGGATTGATTGCCTGTTTCGGTCTCATGTTCCTTTCCTTGTCCAGGATTGACAGGCAGCGGACCTTCATTCCGCAGGCCATGGACAGTTTTTATCTGCCCTCCGAGCAGGTGTTGAAACTGGCATCACTGGGATATCGCCGCATGGCGGCTGATTTGCTCTGGGTCAAAACCCTGATGTATTTCGGGGAGGAACTGGCCGGACCGCGCAGACAGACCTGGCTGGCGGCCCATGCCCGCCGGGTGGTGACACTGGATCCGTCCTTTGAACTGGCTTACACGTGGGCCGGTGCAGCCATGTTGTATGGTGGTCGGGTCATTGACAATGAAACGGTGCTGCTTTCCAACGAGTTCTACCGGGCCGGCATGAAACGTTTCCCGGACAACTGGCGTTTTCCGGCCGCCCTGGCGTTCAACCTGGTCTACGAGTACCGTACCGACGATCCGGAAATCCAGGAAAGGCACCGCACCGAAGCCATTGAGTTGTTCGAAAGGGCCAGTCGCATGGAAGGGGCTCCCCCCTACCTGAAACTATTCACGATCACCCAGATGACTCGTGCCGGCCTGAACCAGTTGGCGGTGGAATATGTCAAGGAAGCCTATGCTTCCGCCCAGGACGAGGAGGAACGCAAGTTGCTTGCCCGCCGCCTTCAGGATCTGGAAAAGGGGGATCACGCGCTGGAACTTCAGTGGCACCATGAGCAGACAGACAAGATGTTCCGCCTTTCGCTGTCCTATGGGTCCCAGGAGTTGTTTTTCCTGCTGGGTCCGCGCCCGGAGAACATCGAACCGGACGGTTCCCTGAAACAGGTTCCGGTACCGGAACCTTCACCGGAAGCGGATCATGGAGGGGAGGCGGATGTCGATACTCCAGGTCCATGAAATCTTTTTCAGCCTGCAGGGGGAAAGCACCCATTCCGGACTTCCGTGCGTGTTTGTGCGGCTTGCCGGTTGTCCCCTTCGTTGTGTCTGGTGTGATACACGGTCCGTTCGGGAGGCCCCGGGGCAAACCATGTCCATCCGGGAAATTCTGGAGGAGGTGGCCGTCCATGACTGCCCCCTGGTGGAGGTGACGGGGGGGGAGCCGCTGGTACAACCGGGCACACCGGATCTGTGCCGTACGCTACTGGATAAGGGATATACGGTTCTTCTCGAAACCTCCGGCGCGTTTGACCTGTCCCTGGTGCCGGCGGATGTCCGTGTGATCATGGATTGGAAGCCCCCCTCTTCCGGAGAAGGAACACGGATGCTGGAGAAGAACCTCCAGCGATTGGGTCCGTCGGACGAATGCAAGTTCGTGGTGGCCGACCGGGGAGATTTTGACGCTGCGTGCGTCTTGCTGGAAAAGTTTCCCTCCCGGAGGTTCCAGGTGCTCTTTTCTCCGGTGCTGGACCGTCTGGAGCCTGGGGAACTGGCCAGATGGCTGATCCGTGAACGGATTCCCGATGGGCGCCTGCAGGTCCAGTTGCACCGGATCGGAAACTTTGCATGAGTTGGATCAAGAACATGAATACGAGGATGCCTGGCATGAACGGGATGCCCGAGAGGGATATGTGGAAAATCTGCGTGTGTCTGATCCTGCTGGTTTTGACGGGTTTCTCCTGTCGTTCAGGACCGGTCCGGCGGGAGGTACGGTCCGGCAAAGTCTGTCAGGACATGACCCCTGGACAGTGCCTGGAATATGCCGTCAAATTGGAGGAGCAGGGGCATGCAGCCTTTCTGGAGGCTTATGAGGAGGCCTGCGCGGCACAGGTTTCCCAGGCCTGTGAGCGGCTGGTCATGGAAGTGGAAATGGTCCTTTTCCCAGCACCCACTCCCCTCCAGATGGATGCATGGATTCCCCGACTGGAAAGCCTTTGTGGCAACGGGCAGGAAAAAGCCTGCTGGTATGTGGACTTGTTGATAATCCATAAACTTGGTCCTGATAACAAGGACGTTCGTCCCCGGTTTTTCCGCATGCAGGAAGCCTGCCGGAAACAGCCGGAATCCTGCGTGGTGTTCACACAGGCGTTACAGGTACTTTCCCGGAAGAAAAACCCGCTGTTTGACGCCAATGCCCTTACAGGATACCGGACCGCCTGTGAAGGCGGCATCGGGGAAGCCTGCATCCAGTCGCAACTTTTGATGCCGGAAAAGAGGGATCTCCCCTGGTTGCTGTCCTATTTGCTCAAGGGATGCAAGCTCGGAGAGGTGGCCGGTTGCGAGCAGTTGGCCGTCTGGGCCAAAAGGGCCATCATTGAGGATATTCCGGGTTGGAAAAACAGTGCACCTTTCCTGGAAAAAGCATGTCACCGGATGGAAAGCAGGAATAATTGTTTATTGTTTGCGCAAGGACATATCCACGCATGGTGGACGGATTCGGATGTGGCCATCGGAGAGAAGGAATTGTTCAGGCAATGCGGACTGGGTTCGGAAGAGGCCTGCAATCAGTTGGCAGCGCTTCTGGAGGGTCGTAACCCGAAGGATCAGGAACTTGCCCTGCAAATCTGGCAACAGGGATGTTCCGAAGGCAGCCGGGAAGCCTGTGTCCGGCTGGCGGAATCGGTACGGCGGGCAGGGGCCCCAAAAGGGGATCAGGAAGCCTTCCGGATTGCCCGGATGGCTTGTCTGGGTAGCCAGTACCAGGTGCAAACCGAATATTATGACCGACATGCCACAGGGCAGATCCTGCGCAACATTTCCTGTGCCTTGATGGGCAGGTTTCTGGTGGAGGGAACCGGGGTGGAGAAAAACGTTCAGCAAGGGGAACGGATGATGCAACAGGGCTGTGTGGATGGCGCACACCCGGTTTGCCTGTATTATGCCGCACATCTGCGCCGGGCTGCCGTGGTCAATGCGGCAGGTGTGACCGGAATCTATGAACGGGTGTGCATGGGGGGCCACGGGCAGGGGTGTTTTGAAATGGCCGAGTATTTAAAGACGGGATACAAGGAATTAAAGCCGGATGAAGCGCAATCCAGGGTGGTCCGGAAAAGGGCCTGCAGGCTGGAACCCGGGGATGAGCGTTGTCGGGATCAGAAGGAGTAAATGACGATGGCAATGAAGGAAGTATTTGGAACCGCGCATGAGCGCAAGATGGAAGTGCTCAAACCGGTGATTGACCGAATCAACCGGCTGGAGCCGGACATGCGCAGGTTGACGGATTCTGCCCTGCGCGCCAGAACAGGTGAGTTCAGGGATCGATTGAGCAAGGGGGAAACTCTGGATGACATCATGTGCGAAGCATTTGCCGTGGTGCGGGAAGCCGGTATCCGCTCGCTGGGCATGCGCCATTTCGATGTGCAGTTGATTGGCGGCATCATCCTGCACCGTGGGGGGATCGCCGAGATGAAGACCGGTGAAGGGAAAACCCTCGTGGCGTCCTTGCCCCTGTACCTGAATGCACTGGAAGGCAAGGGTTGCCATCTGGTCACCGTCAATGATTACCTGGCCACCCGCGATGCCGAATGGATGGGCAAGATATATCGTTTTTTGGGCCTGACCGTGGGCACCGTGGTCCATGGACAGACGGATTATGAAAAACAGGGAAACTATCGTTGTGACATTTGCTATGGCACCAACTCCGAATTCGGGTTCGACTATCTTCGGGACAACATGAAGGAGAGCATTGAGCGGTATGTGCAAAGGCCACTGCATTACGCCATCGTTGACGAAGTGGACAGCATCCTCATTGATGAAAGCCGTACCCCTTTGATCATTTCGGGGCCTGCGGAAGGTGCGGTGGACCTGTATCACCAGGTCAACGAGGTCATTCCCTTTTTGCGCCGGGATGTGGATTACACCCTGGACGAGAAGGCACACTCGGCCATGCTCACCGACACGGGGGTGACCGTGGTGGAGCAGAAACTGGAAGTGGACAACCTGTATGCGCCACGCAACATCGAGTGGCTGCACCATGTCAACACGGCACTGAAGGCGCACACCCTGTACAAGCGGGATGTCAACTATCTGGTGGAGCGCGGCAAGATCGTCATCATTGACGAGTTTACCGGCCGCAAGATGGAGGGAAGGCGCTGGTCCGACGGATTGCACCAGGCCATTGAGGCCAAGGAGAACGTGAACGTAGAGGCGGAAAACCAGACGCTGGCGACCATCACCTACCAGAACTTTTTCCGTATGTACAAGAAACTGTCCGGCATGACCGGCACGGCGGAGACCGAAGCCACCGAATTCCAGAAGATCTACAATCTGGATGTGACGGTCATTCCCACCAACAGACCTGTCCGCCGACTGGATCATGATGATTTGATCTACAAGAACGAATCCGCCAAATTCCGCGCGGTCATCCGGGAAATCACGGATTGCCAGGAGCGGGGCCAACCTGTGCTGGTGGGCACCATCTCGGTGGAAAAGACCGAGGTTCTGAGCAAACTGCTCACCAAGGCCGGAGTGGAACATAATGTCCTTAACGCAAAGAACCACAAGCGCGAGGCGGAAATCATCGCCCAGGCCGGTTCCCGGGGGGCCGTGACGATCTCCACCAACATGGCGGGTCGTGGCACCGACATCATTCTGGGCGGCAACCCCGAGTTCAGGGCAAGACTGGAACTCAAGCCCGAGGATGAGCCATCCAGACTGCGGGAGTTGATCGAGAAACACAGGGAATTGTGTGCAAAAGAGCGCCAGGAGGTGCTTGATGCCGGGGGATTGCACATCCTTGGCACCGAACGGCACGAGAGCCGGCGCATCGACAACCAGTTGCGCGGGCGTTCGGGACGTCAGGGAGATCCGGGCAGTTCCCGGTTCTTCATCAGCCTGGAAGATGACCTGATGCGCATTTTCGGTGCAGAGCGCCTGCAACGGATGATGGAGTGGCTGAAAATTCCCGAGGACGAACCCATCATGCACCGGATGGTCAGCCGTTCCATCGAGGATTCCCAGACCCGGGTGGAAGGACAGAACTTCGACATCCGCAAGAACCTGCTGGAATACGATGACGTCATGAATCTCCAGCGCCAGACGATTTACAAGTTGCGGCGCCATGTACTGGAAGGCTTTTACATTGCCGAGGAGGATTCGGAGGCCGAACCCGGAACCAAAAAGGGCCTGCTGAAGAAGGACAAGAAGCCGCCGGTGGAAAGTGGACCATGGACCATTGAAAAACTTGGCGATCGCATCCGGCCCTGGGTGCAGCGAATCTTCACGGCGTTTCACTCCCTGGCCTGCAAACGTGCGGGCAAGGAAGCCGGTCTGGATGTGGATGATCCCGAAGTGAAACTGCCCGAAGTGCCATTCACGGAAATGAACATTGAGCCCCGATTGGTCACCCATGAACTGTACAGGCATTTCGGTGCGGTGGTGAATCTGGCCGGGGAGTTGAAAACCAGCCGGGAAGCCTGCGAGGACAAGGCCGTGCGGGAGATCGCCGCATCCCTGATCCAGCAGCGCGAAAGGTTGTTTGACCTGGTGGATGAACTGGTGGGCAACATGGTCGTGGAACACTGCCCTGCGGAGGTGCATCCCGAAGACTGGAAGATCGATGACCTCATGGAGGACGTGGAGGAGATCTTCCACCAGAGGGTGGAACTCGGGGAAGATCTGCCCATGGATCCGGAGATCTATGCCCGGCATATCTTTTCCGCCCTGGAAAAGACCCTGGTGGAGAAGGAAGACTCCATGGGAACGATCCAGTTCCTGTTCTACGCCCGGCATTTCTATCTCGACGAAATCGACGGTCGCTGGATCGAGCACCTGCGCCGGATGGATCATCTCCGGGAGGGAATCGGACTTCGGGGATATGCCCAGAAGGATCCCAAACTGGAATACAAGCGGGAAGGTTTCAACCTGTTCCAGTCCATGACCGAACAGATCAAGCGCAATGTGGCGGATCGTGTGTTCGGCATCGAGATCGAGGAGCAGGTGGAGGAGCTTCCCGAGTACGAACACAAGAGCCTCGCCACCAAGGCCGTGGCCCAGAGCGGTGGTTCCAGCCGTGCCATCAACATGGATGGTTCCGAAAAGTCGAAGAAACTGGAATTGCGTCAACTGCTCAAGCGCATTCCCCGGAATGGACCCTGTCCCTGCGGCTCCGGAAAGAAATACAAGATCTGCCACTGGCGCAAGGATGAGGCGGCTGTCAGGCGCGGCGAACCCCCCGAGTGGTACCAGTAGTCCCCTTCCCCTTCTTTTTTTCCTGCATTTTTTTTTCGGGTATTTTCGTCCAGACCGGAACGATGCCTTTTTTTTTCCGATAATAAAAGACCGGAACGCGCAAAAGGCGTTTTTGCCGCCGTCTCCTTGAAGGGATCCGACGGTTCAACATACAAGAGGAGAAAAAACCTATGGAATGCCGATTCAATTGCCAACTCAACCGGATGCTCCAGTCCACCCGGAAGATGACCGAAAACCCGGAACAACCCCCCCTGGCCCCACAACTGCAGGTCATCCGTCCCGAGACCACTCGGGGGGAAAAACTCATCAGGCACATGAACACGGCAGTGGGGTTGTTGTCGACGTCCAACACCATGGGCACCATCCTGGCCCCCTTGAGCATCCTGGGGGGCCTGTGGAGCCTGGGACAGGCCCAGAACGTCAAGGGAAGGGAGGCGCACTTCAAAGCCATGGCCATGGATGCGGCACTCGATTATGTGGCCATCCGCCAGGGCCGGGTCCCGCCGGAGTCGGACTTCCCCACCCCCACCCAGGCAGCGGTGGGACAGCGGATTCTGGGAACCAACGATCTGTCAGCCACGTTCCACAACGCCCGGGAGCGCAAATGGTTCAACGATTCATATGCGGCCACGGTGAAACTTTTGTGCAATACGGCAAAAACGGAAGAAGGCCGCAAGGAGATCCGGGACCTGGTGCAGGATTACCGCAGATGGACACGGGCAAATCCCCGTTCGGCCTCTTTTGGATTCTTCCTGGTCAGAAGGTGATGGACGTGAAACCCTGCACGATGATGGCGTTCTTCGGATCCTCGGTGGAAATGTAATGGGTCTCCAGGTATCCGCCACCCACGCCGAAGGTCATGGGACCCTTGTTCAGGGCCACGCCGCCATAGAAGATGGTGTTTTTCACAGGGGAATACTGGATCACGATGTCGTCCTCGTCCACGACGTTGCGTCCCATGCCCCCGAACGCCCAGAAACCACAGGGGAAAAGCACCTTCAGATCGCTGAAAAAGCCGATGCTCTTGACCGGGGTTACGTCGACGATTTCGTCCTGCATGCGGACGAACTGGAAACTCTGGAGGATTCCCCCCCAGAACATGCCGGTGGCCTGACCGTAGTGGTATTCTCCGGTCAACTGGAATTTCACGTTGGCCATTTCCCAGTTGAGTTGGCCATCGAAGGCCACGAACCAGGAATCCATGGCATCCCGTTTCAGGGCCACCAGATTGGCGTATTCCGTGGCATTCAGTTGGGTGGATCCCCGGAAATCCAACTTCTGGTAGGAACCCGAAACCCCCAGGGTGGAGAACCGGGCATTCCCGATCTGGAAGCCAAGTCCCAATCGGGCCTGCATCAGGGGTACGAGGCTCATTTCACCGATTCCGGTATGTCTCACCTGTTCGCCGCGGGGATTGTCGCCACCCATGGCCTGGCCCACCATGGCCGCTGTTTCAATGCGGAAGGTTTTGGGAAGACCGATGTTGTACATGACTTTTGCCTGGGGAACCCGCATCCACAGGTTTCCCTGGGCCCAGAGATTGAAGGGCTCGAAAGTGGTGGCGAACTGGGGAGCAGCCACCATCCAGTCGTTGCCGAACCGCAAAATGAGGTTGTTGCGCTTCATCTCCATGTAGGCCAGTCGCATACGCATCTGGCTTTGCCGGATGGAGGTGCCGGACGCCGGCAGGTTGCCCCAGAAGTCCATTTCGATCACCGCGGTGGGATCAAACTGCCAGGCCTTGGGTCCGGCCAGTTCCATGCGCAGCCGGGTGTCCCGGGCCGAAAAGGCCAGGCCGGCTCCGTGGTTGCTGTTTTTGAAGTCGTTTTCCCGGTCCGGGAACACAAACGCAGGCGAATCAATGCTGAAGGATTCCGCACTGGTATACAGGATGTTCAGGTGAACGTACCCGTTGAGTTTGAGTTTCCATCCTGGGGAAAGTTCAAAGACGGTGCCGGAAGGTTTGGCGGCATCCGCAGGATCCGGTTCCGGATCCATGAATGCCGGAATGCCGTAAACGGCGGGAACAGGCTGCACAGGGGCAATTTCCACTTCTGCGGCGGGTTCGGCCGGCACGATGGGTGCTTCCCGGGGTGGCTGGGGAACAGGTTCACTTCCGGTTTCGGCAGGGGGTTCTTCCGGGGCAGGAGGCTCCGAGGCCATGCCGGTGGAAATGGAAAACAGGAAAAAACAGGTAAATGTGATCAGCCAGGTTTTCATCCGGATCTCCTTCGTCGGTTCGACAGGGGCATTCCTATCTTGTCTGGCGCGATTGTGCAAGGAGAAAGGCACATCGGGCACGGGGATCGGACGGGAGGGATCTTTTTCACCTTGACAGAACGGAAGATCGGGAAAAAAGTCGCAAAAACCTTACTTTCGACAAGGAAAAACCGGATTCCTGGAAAAAGTGTGGTGATTGCGCGTGAAACGCTTGACAATGTCCGCAGTTTTTACTAAACCCGCTTCCCCATGGAGGTGACCCATGTCGTCTTTGACGAAACAAACATGGACCAAACGTTTCAACAAACTCAAAAAGCAGAACAAGGCTCGCAAGGCGAAGATGAGTCGTCACTCCACCCTGTCTTACGCCGAACTGTTCGCCGGATTCGGTGAACCGGGCAAGCCAGCCCCCAAGGCCTGAACCGAAAGAGTGGGAAAGAATAGAGGAGTTCATCATGCCCAAGGCCAAAACCAACAGTGGCGCCAAAAAACGTTTCCGTTTGACCGGGACGGGCAAGGTCAGGCACAATCACGCCTTCAAGAGCCACATCCTGACCAAAAAGACAACCAAGATGAAGCGCCGTCTGCGTAACAGCGTGATCGCGCACAGTTCCAACATGCGCAATCTCAAGCGCATGATGCCCGGGCTGTAAGTGGAAGTGAGGACAAGTCATGCCAAGAGCTAAAGGTGGTTTCAAAACCCATCGCCGTCATCATCGCATTCTGAAGGCCGCCCGGGGTTATTTCCTGGGACGTGGCAAACTCTGGCGCACGGCCGTCATCCAGGTCCGTCGTGCCTGGGCCGCCGCCTTTGTTGGCCGCAAACAGCGCAAGCGCGACATGCGCCGCCTGTGGATCACCCGCATCAACGCCGCCGCGCGTTCCCATGCCACGACCTACAGCCGTCTGATGCATGGCCTGAAGGAAAAGAACATCCGTCTGGATCGCAAGGTGCTTTCCAACCTGGCAATTACCGATCCGAAAGTGTTCGAGCAAATCGTAAAGATGGTTCATTGAGAGCTTTTCTCATTGACACGGATTTTTGTGTAGTTTACAAACCCGTTCACGAATGGAGGTATTCGATGACCAAGACTGATATCGTTGATTATATCTATGCCAAGATCAACTCTGGCGAAAAAAAGGACACACTGAACAAGAAGCGGGTTGCCGAATTGGTGGATCTGCTCTTTGACGCCATGGTGGACTCCGTGAAAAAAGGTGAGGACATCAAGATCAGTGGCTTCGGCAATTTCGTCATCCAGGAAAAGAAATCCCGTCCCGGCCGCAATCCCAAGACGGGGGAGAGCATCACCATTGCCGCCCGCAAGGCGCTGACCTTCCGTTCCAGTCAGTTGCTCAAGGGTGCCTTGAATAATTAATTTTGATTGTGTCCGAGGTTTCCCCGATGGAATCCGAGCGGAAACACTTGACACACGAGGAACTGCTGCAAACACTTGACATTTTCCCGGAAATGCTCGACTACTGGGTCCGGGAATTTGGTGGATGCGGGCTTGTTCCCCAGGACGATGGAACGTTTGACCCGAAAGCGGTTGCCGTGGCATTTTTTGTGCGGCGATTGTTGCAGGAAGAAGGTTTCACCCTCTGGGGAGCCAGAAGAAGGCTTCTGGCATGGGATCCGGAATCCGGATCGATTGATTCCGAACGCGGGACGCCGGAAACGGATTCCGCGCTGGAACTGGCGGGTCGTCAGATCAGGGAACTACTGGTTCTTCTGGATGACGCCCTCCAATAGCCCATGAGTCTGACTCGGGGCCGGAGCGTGGCGCAGCCTGGTTAGCGCACTTGACTGGGGGTCAAGGGGTCGGAGGTTCAAATCCTCTCGCTCCGACAAAGGTAATGAATTGCAAACTGGTACTTGACTTTTCGGGTCATTTCACTAGTTTATCTGAACCCTTCAGGGGGCGAAACGGCCTCGACGGGGGTATGTGAAGCGCAGGTTGCGTCCGAGGTCTCCGCATGGCCCTCGTTAAACAGGCGGAAAAACAGAACTGCGAACGATAACTTCGCCCTCGCTGCTTAGGTAGCGGGCATTCTTCCATGAGCTCCGCGGATGGCGCGTGGAAAGGGTGTGGCAAATGTCCGCTGGTCCGGCCGATGCCGAATACCGCCGGACGAGAACTTTTCGGATAGTGTGTGAAAAAGCCCGTCGTCGGGCGTTGGCACATGCGAAATCCAAAACGACGACTATGACGTAGACGCCTTCGTGGACGACTTCCGGACCCGGGTTCGACTCCCGGCGCCTCCACCATTTAGAAAAGACAAACCCGTCTCTCTGGGGTCATTC
>CAZTZR010000024.1:0-46029 GCA_964618145.1 uncultured Kofleriaceae bacterium | reverse complement strand
ATTAGCCGATTATTACGGCAAATAATGCTCTGCGCCCATAATGATCTTGCCCTGCCAATCGAAAGCCATTGAAAGCAAATAAACTGGAATCGGAAATTGAAAAAATAATTGAAAGGGGTTCATGAAAATATTAAAGTAACCCATCTGAAGATGGAGGTTTCCGAAATGGCTGGCAATTCTTCCAAATCTGTTGTTCCTCCCACCAACCAGTTTAATTGTCACACCATCATCGATATTGCAGAAATGTTTCTTGATGAAGAGTTGGAGAAGATTTCCTTTTCCCGTATTGCGGACATCATGCGCCAGATCTGTTCTGCAAGGGTGGTCATATTCAACCTGTACCAGGAAGACGGACGGAAATATCGCACAATGGCATTGTCTGCAGAAATGGAAGATACAAGGCAGATAAAAGCCGTACTGGGATTCGATGTCGTGGGACATGTATGGGATTTCAATCCAGCCAAGGGCCAGGGTGTTTCGGGAAGTACGATGAAGGTCTTCGAATCTCTTGTCGGAATCACGGGGGATCGCATTGACAGAGAGAAAATCGGGATTCTGGAGACGGAACTGGAACTGGGCAAGGTGCATTTGGCCATTATTCGAAAGGAAAACAGGATTATCGGGGATTTTCTCCTGATTTTGGGTAAAAAGCAGGAATTCATCAATGAAGGCTTGGTCCTGTTGTACTCCAAACTGGTGGGATTGTTCATTTCCCGACGCAAAGCCGAGGAAATGGTTCAGATAAGCCACGAAAGGTACATGTTGGCGGTTCGGGGCAACCGGGATGGAATCTGGGATTGGGACATCTCGTCCGGGGATTTGTTCCTGTCGGAACGCTGGAAGGAAATGCTGGGCTATCAGGACAGCGAAATCCCCAACAAAATTGAATCCTTTCAGGACAATCTGCATCCGGAAGATCAGCCAAGGGTCATGGAATATGTGGGCAACTACCTGCAAGGACAATTCCGTCACTACAACATCGAATTCCGCATGCGACACAAGGACGGGTCATACCGATGGATTCTTGCAAGGGGAGAGGCCATTTATGACGGGACCGGGATTCCCCGGAGGATGGCCGGATCCCACACCGACATCACGGAAAAGAAGGATTTTGAAAAGCGTCTGGAACTGGCGGCTTCAACGGACTGCCTTACGGGTCTGCTCAACCGCCGGTCCTTTTTTGATATGGGGTGTCGGGAAGTGGCACGGTCCAAACGGTATCGTACCCCCTGGTCCCTGTTGATGCTGGATCTGGATCATTTCAAGCGAATCAATGATTCTTACGGTCACAGCGCGGGCGATGAAGTCATTCGGTGCATGGCGGATTTGCTGCGCAGCGGACTCAGGGACGTGGACTTGCCTGCCCGTCTTGGAGGTGAGGAATTTGCGGTGCTTCTTCCCAATACACCGCCATCCGGGGCCTTGGTGGCGGCCGAACGCCTCCGCCAATCGGTGGAATCCAGTCATGTCACCGGAGATTCCGGGGAAATCCGGTTTACGGTGAGCATCGGTATTGCGGGTGATGACGGCGGGCAGGAGTTGGAAAAGGTACTGCAATGGGCAGATGAAGCCCTGTACAAAGCCAAGAATGCCGGCCGGAACCGTTGCGAGTTGGCAAACCTGTCAGGCCCAACCAGTCCGGATGCAGTTTGAAACCGGTATTCCGGGAGAGGTTTAGCGCCAGCCTTCGTCCAGCTGAATGAGGCGGCGGAACTCGGCCACGAAGCGTTCGTTGTCTTCCCGCAGGCCGGTGCTCACGCGGATGGCGCCCGGAAAGCCGTTGCCGCCCATGGGACGCACGATGATGCCTTTTTTCTGGAGTTCGGTGAACAGCCACACGGCATCCTTCTTCGTGTCGATGAGGATGAAGTTGGTCCGGGTCGGGGGAATGGTGACGGGCAACCCCTGGAGACCTTCCAGCAGGAAGGCGATCTCGGCATCGTTGTGCTCCCGGGAGCGCCGAACGAATCCGTCATCGTCCATGGCGGCCATGGCACCTTCCTGGGCCACAAGGTTGATGTTGAAGGGAAAGCGGCAGGTCATCAGGCCGGCCACGATGTCGGCGGGACCAACTCCGTAACCCGCTCGGATTCCCGCCAGCCCCTGGGCCTTGGAGAAGGTCCTGGAAAGCATCACCCGGCGCCCTTCGCGGAAATACCGCAAAGGATCGGGCATCCCTTTTTCGTCGTAAAAGCCGGTGTAGGCGGCGTCATAAATCACCAGGACATCTTCGGGAACTGCCGCCATGAGACGGTCGAATTCTTCGCCGGTGAACCAGGTGCCCGTGGGGTTGGTGGGGTTGGCCAGGAAAATGATCTTGGTCTTGTCATTGATGGCCTCGATCATGGCATCGATATCATAGCGGTAGCCACCATCGGTCATGGGTACCATGCGGAGGGTGGCGCCCGCTTTTTTGGTGACCAGATAGTAAATGGGGAAGGTGCCGGCACTGGCGATCACCTCGTCACCTTCGTTCAGGAAGGCGATGCCGGCCAGTTCCAGGATTTCCACGCTTCCGGCTGCAGCAAATACATTGTCGATGTCCACTCCGTAGCGTTCTGCCACTTTTCGCCGGTAGTAATAAGCGTGATCGTCGGCGTACAGTCCTACCTGTTCCACGGCCCTGTGCATGGCTTCCACGGCCATGGGCGAGGCGCCCAGGGGATTCTCGTTGGAGGCGAGCTTGGCGATGCGGCCGGTAAGGCCGTATTCGCGGCGGACTTCCTCGATGGGTTTGCCGGCAACATAGGGTTTGAAGGTCTTCAGGGGTTCACGCAGGAGGCTTTTGAAGGCCATGGTAGGACTCCTTTCGGGGTTGGAGGTTGCACCGATCATTCACACGCCACCTGAGCCTCTATAACAGAGGGATACGAGGGAGTTCAACCCCTGTGAAGTCTTTTTGTGAAATAAAAAACAGGCATCCGCCTGCCGTCAGGAGGAAGGTTCAAACCTGTTGAAGGGCCTTGAGTTCCGCATCCGTCTGACGCAGGCGCAGGGCCAGGGCAAAGGCCAGATGTTCAAAGACCCGGCTTCCCACTTCGGGGTGGGCGGCACACAAACGGTCGAAATTCTGCCGGGAAAGGATGAACAGGGAGGTGTCCGTCTGGGCAACGGCATCCGCAGAGCGGGGCTGGGCATCCAGAAACGACATGTCGCCGAAGAAATCGCCCCGGCCGAAGGTGGCCAGATGATGGGAGATCCCGCCCGCCAGCGGCAGGCTGATCTTCACGAAACCCCTGCGGATCAGGAAGATCTCTCCGCCCTGTTCCTTCCGGCGGAAAATGGTTTCGCCGGCTCCGAACTCCTTCACTTCCACGAATTTTTCCAACTGGGCAATCTCTTCGGAATGGATTCCGGCCAGAAGTTCGATTTCGTGCAATCCCAGTTTGCGATCCGGTTCACAGGAATCATCCGGGAACAATTCGGCGAGAATACGGTCTTCGGCCCACTCCAGGGCCAGATCCAGGTTTTCGAAGAATCTGACATTCTTTTCATCCTGCTGCAATCCCAGTTCGGCAAAATAGGACTTCACGTCCCGTCCGGTGGGAAGGTGGGCCGGCACGGAGGCAAAGCACAACATGCCGTCCCGTTCGGCCAGACGGGCTTCCACCTGGCGCAGCAGGTGGACGGCGGTGTAGTCCACGGATTGAAGGCGGCGCATCTCCAGAATGATGATCTTCGCGGAAGAAAGGGATTCGTCCAGTTCCTGCAGCAACTGATCGGTGGTGCCGAAAAAGAGTTGTCCCTGCAACTCGAAGATGACGGTTTTTTCCCCATGTTCGCGCAGGGCATTCCGTTGGGGCTTGAGGCGCTTTTTCTTGGAAGTCAACTGGGCACCGGTGGTCTTGCGTCGCACCACCGAGGACCGGATCTGGTCACGCAAGAACAGCACGATGGCCAGGGCGGTTCCCACACCGGCTGCCACCAGCAGGCTGGCACTCAGTGCGGCTACGATCACGGCAAGGATGACGAAGAAATCAAACGCGGTGGACCGGCTTTTGAGCATGCGCAGGCTCTTGATGTCCACCATGCGCAGGCCCACCACCATCAGGATTCCCGCCAGGGCGGACACGGGGATCCAGGCGATCAGACCCGAGAAAAACAGCAGGATCAACAAGGCGAAGATCCCGACAAACATTCCGGAAAACCTTGTGTTGCCACCACTGTTCAGGTTCACCAGGGTGGCACCCAGGGTTCCGGCTCCGGGAATACCCATGAGCAGGGAAGCGGTCATGTTGCCGGCTCCCTGCCCCAGAAGTTCCCGGTTGGAGTCATGCCGGCTGCGGGTCACCGCATCCAGGATGACGCAGGTCTTGAGGGTGTCCACGGAAAGCAGGATGGCCAGGGTACCCGCCGGGATCAACAGGGAGGTCAGGTCCGACAGGCGGAAAAGCCCGAAGGACTTCACATGGGCGACAAGCATGTCCGGAATGCCGGCATCGGCAGGCAGGATGGGACCGATGACTGAAGGATTCATGACGGTTCGCCATTCGGGCTGGACAATGGCCACCAGAAAGTAGGTGACGACCCCGGCGGCCAGGGCCACGATGGCTCCCGGAATCCATTTGATGAATCGCGGGGCGAGGATCATGGCGGTCATGGTCACCACACCGACCACGATACCACCTGCCTGCCAGGAGGAAATCCCGGTCAGGGTGTCCACGAGGGAGGCGTCCTTGGGCATTCCGAACATGCGGGGAACCTGTGCGGAAAAAATCAGGAGCCCCACACCGCTGAGGTATCCGGCCACCACGGGGTAGGGGATGTACTTGATGATGCGTCCGCCCTTGAGAAGTCCCGCCAGGATCTGGATTCCGGCGGCCAGGGCGATGACCAGGCTCAGGGCGGCAGGAATGCGGGCCAGGGCATCGGCGGAACCGTCCCGCTGAACCATCTGCAGCATGAAGACGGAAAGTACGGCGGCAGCAGGAGCGCACGGGGCGGTCACCAGCCGGGCGGTGCCGCCCACCAGGGGAGAAACCAGACCCAGGGCGATGGTCCCCATGATCCCGAATACGGCTCCCATGGCTGCGTACTGTGTTCCCAACGGGGCAAAAATGATCAGGCCGAAGGCGATGGCCGAAGGCAGGGCCACCAGGGTGGCTGCCAGACCCCCGAACACGTCTCCCTTGAGTTGATGCATGGTCAGGCGCATGAAATCCCCGGTTCTTTCAGACCAGATTTTCCGGGTTCAGTCCCTGTAGTTCCGGAAGGACAAACATACCGTCCTTGCGGACCAGCACGTCATCGAAACGGATCTCTCCTCCGCCGCATTGAGGGGTCTGGATCAGCACCAGATCCCAATGGATGGCTGACCGGTTGCCGTTGTCGGCAATGGTGTACGCCTGTCCCGGAGTGAGGTGGAAGGACCCCATGATTTTCTCGTCGAACAGGGTGTCCTTCATGGGTTTGAGGATGTACGGATTCACGCCGAGGGCAAACTCCCCGATGTAACGGGCGCCCTCGTCTGTGTCCAGCAACCGGTTGATCTTTTCGTTGCTGTTGGCGGTGGCCTCCACGATTTTTCCCTTTTCAAAAGTGAAGGAAATGTTCTCGTAGGTGAAGCCCTGGTAGACCGATGGCGTGTTGTAGGTGATGGTGCCCGAAACGGAATCCCGCACGGGAGCGGTGTAGACCTCGCCATCCGGGATATTTCTGAGTCCGCTGCACTTGATGGCGGGAATTCCCCGGATGGAAAAGGACAGGTCCGTGCCCGGCCCGGTGATGTGCACCCGGTCGGTCTTTTCCATCAAGGCCACCAGGGGATCCATGGCCCTGTCCATCTTCGCGTAATCCAGGCAGCATACGTTGAAATAGAAGTCCTCGAAGGCTTCCGTGGACGTGCCCGCCAGTTGGGCCATGGATTCGTTGGGATAGCGCAGCACAACCCACCGGGTGTGGTTCACCCGCTGGTTGGCATGCACGGGGGAAAACCAGAGTTCCATGTACAGGCCCATTTTGTCCGCCGGGACGTCGGCCAGCTCGCTGGCATTTTCCGGACCCCGGATGGCAATGTAGGCGTCCATTTCCTTCATGCGGGCCATTTCGAAGGCGGCAGTCCGCTCGATTTGTTCCCGTGTGGCGTGGAGCAGCAGGTCCCGCAGTACCGCATTGTCCTTGAGGGTCACGAAGGGCTGTGCGCCGACTTCGAAGGTTTCTTTCACCAGTGCCCGCACGAGTTCCTTCGCCTTCTCACCCGTGCCTTCGATGAGAATCTTGTCACCGGGCTTGAGTTGGGTCGAATAGCGGATGAGGTTTTTTGCCAGGGTCGGGATGCGTGAATCCATGGATCAAAACTCCTTTCAGGTTGAACATGCGGAATGCCGCAAACGGCATTCCTATCAGAACTTCACCATCAAGTCCAGTTCCAGCCGGACATAGTCCTGGTTGTCCAGAAAGCGGGTGCCATGATGAATTGCGGAAGAGAGATACACATTGTTTCCGGCCTTCCAGGTGATTCCTCCCCAGATGCCCTGTCCGGGTTGGGCTCCTCCCAGAAAATCGGAATGGGAAAGGGCGAGAAACACGGCATCCTGCTGGATGTATGCGACATGGACATTCAGACGGACGTCCCCTTTTTCTTGCAGTTTGCCTGCCCCTCCGCCGGCCAGCCACGCCCGGTTTTCCTTTTCGGCGGCCAGATTGAAGGCCCCCTGGGCGTAGGCAAACAGGGGCAGGTTTCCTGCGCGTACATCCAGTTGTATGCCGACATCCACAATGTTGTAATCAAGAATGTAGAAGGTCTCCCCGTTTTCTTCACCAAAAGAGTTTCCGGGGAGTTTTCCCTCAAAAAGCGGTCCGAATCCACGGATGCCCGTGAAATTGGAAAAGCCTCCCGCGAGGCGCAGTCGCCATGTAGGGGTTTTCCAGTCGAGACCGGCCTGGGAGGTCAGTAACCAGGCGTCCGGGTCGTCGGGTTTCCGGTCGGAAAGCCACCAGGCGGCCCCCGTGGCAAACAGGGTGAGGCGGGAAAACGTGTGGGAAAGGGACAGGGCCATCCCTTCCGGGGTCAGGTCGGAGTCCCATATGAGTTGGGCGCTTCCCGCCCGGAACAGGGGATTGTCCATCTTGCCGGCCATCATGGCCAGACCTTCCAGAGGTTGGTACCGGAAATACGCCTTGTACAGGGACAGGGGTTTTTTGGTGAAGCCCTCCCCCAGGGTCTGGGTGGTGGATACCGGGTCACCCTGACCGCTTGAAAACTGGAAGAACACATCCAGATCCTTGCTTA
This sequence comes from uncultured Kofleriaceae bacterium, assembly GCA_964618145.1. GTDB lineage: Bacteria > Myxococcota_A > Polyangia > HGW-17 > HGW-17 > HGW-17. Next base: position 38,798 of record CAZTZR010000024.1, on the reverse strand, counting down.
CCGGGGCATGTGCCCCAAAACGCCAGCGCAGACGTTGCCGATGGTCAACTCCCTCCTCCCCGGTCCGGGCAAACCTCGGGCGGTAAGTGAAGTCACCGGAAAAAACCGTGTCCTTCCATGATGTGGAAGAATCCTGGGACCAGGATATGCTTGCGGTCAGCAAAACCAGAATGGAAAGAAAGGGAATTATTATTCGCAAAACGTTCTCCCGGGGGAATCATTACACATCCACGTGCGGGTCTTCAAGCTGGAAGTCAATGCAGCCATTTTCGTTGTCCGGGTTGACGCCCCGGTTTCCGGTGATCTGTCATCCGTCTCTTTGCCACAGGGGTTGTTCCGGTGAAAAACACGGAAAAAATCAGGTTTCCGATTGCCTTTTTCCCTGTTTTCAGTACATGTGTACACCTGATGGAGGTGTGGTGAACATGCGTGACTACAAAGAAATTCCCCTTTGGAAGGATGTGACCGAGGAACAATGGAACGATTGGCGTTGGCAACTGGAGCACGCCATCCGCAAGGCGGACGAACTGGTGAAAGTGCTTCCCCTGACCCACGACGAGGAACGGGAAATCCGGGCGACCCTCCAGACGTTCGACATGGCCATCACGCCCTATTACCTGAGTCTCATCGAACCGGGAAACCGGGAGGATCCCGTGCTCAGGCAGGCAGTTCCCACCATTCTGGAAACCCAGGTCCACATGGGGGATTTGCTGGATCCCCTGGACGAGGATGTGGATTCCCCCGTGCCGGGCATGACCCACCGGTATCCGGACCGTGTCCTGATGCTGGTCACCCAGCGGTGTTCCATGTACTGTCGCCATTGCACCCGCCGGCGCAAGGTGGGTGATGTGGATCACCACCTGGACCGGAATATGCTCAATGCCCAACTGGAATACATCCGCTCCCATCCTGCGGTGCGGGATGTCCTGGTTTCGGGGGGGGATCCCCTGACCCTTCCGGATGAAGAACTGGAATACATCCTCCAGGCCGTGAGCGCAATTCCCCATGTGGAAATGATCCGCCTCGGATCCCGCATGCCGGTGGTGCTGCCCCAGCGGATCACGGATGATCTGTGCACCATGTTGCGCCGGTATCATCCAATTTACCTGAATACCCATTTCAATCATCCCAACGAAATCACGCCGGAATCCAGTGCCGCCTGTGAAAAACTGGCCGACGCCGGGGTGGTGCTGGGCAACCAGACCGTCCTTTTGCGGGGGGTCAACGATTGTTCCCACGTCATCAAGAAACTCATGCACGGCCTTCTGAAAATCCGCGTGCGGCCGTATTATCTCTACCAGTGCGATCTGTCCCGGGGCATTTCCCATTTCCGCACCAGTATCTCCCGGGGCATCGAGATCATCGAGTCCCTGCGGGGACACACCTCCGGGATGGCCGTGCCCGCCTTTGTGGTGGACGCGCCGGGCGGCGGCGGCAAGATCCCCATCGGTCCCCAGTACCTGATTTCCCGGAACGACCATTTGTCGATCCTGCGCAATTACGAAGGGGTGATCACGGTGTACCACGAAAACACGGCCCCCGGTTCCGTCTGCGGCCACGACGAGGCCTGTTCCGATCCCCGGTACCAGGTGAAAAAGGGGGTTGCCCGGATCTTCACCCATCCCGAGGAAATCATTGAGCCTTCCCAGAAACCGCGAAGACTGTCCTGACATGAAGAAACGGGCTTTTTCTTCCTCCCTGTCCGGAGTGTGGGTCATTCTGATGGTGATGGTGCCTGTTTTGGGGTCCTGTTCCCGGAAAACCGGATCACAAAAAGTGGAGGGCGATTCCCCGGCGGTTGGCCCGGCGATTCAGGAGGGTGATGAGGAGAAGATCCCGGGGGGATCCCTGTCTCCCCACGGACCCGTGGGACGGATTGATTCAATTCCGCCTCCAAAAGGCTTTGAAAAACTGGATTATTCCTTTCCGGACACCCTGTGTGGCAATCTGGTCAGACGGCTGCTGGAATGCGAAACCGAGCAACTCATGCAACGCGAAGACATCAAGGAAAGCATGCGTCGCAGCCTGGCCACCACCAAGAGGCGCAGGTTCGCCCAGAACCGGACGCAGTATCTGGAACACTGCGAAAAGACGGTCAAACGGCTGTCCGCGGAGGGGGTAAGGGGTTGTCTGGAGCTGGCCTGCGAGGAAATGGACATGTGCCTGCAAAAAATCGCTGGCCAAACGGAAGCAAAATGACTAGTAACAATCTGAGCAGCCGGGAGGATGACCCAAACCATGCCGATTGAAGACATCAACCGAGAAGAACTCAGGATTCACAAGGGAAACATTTCAGAGGAAGCCCGGATCATGGTTCAGGAGGATGTGTACATCATCGTGACCCAGGCCTTTTGTCCCAACGGGCACAACCTGGTCGGCCACGGTTCCCATTCCTTCGACGGATATCCGGGAATCTGTTTCCTGGTCAAGGATGACACCCACGAGGGGCTGGTGGAACTCAGTCCGTTCCACGGGGACCGGGTCAAGTTTGGTCCGGAGTTTCCGGCGGGGAAAAAGGTGAAGGTGCTGTGTCCCGTCTGCAGGGCCGAATTCGAGGTTATCGGACCCTGCAGTTGCGAGCACGGGGAATTGCGTTCCATTTTCCTTTCCCCGAAACGGCATGCCGCCCACCTGATGGCGGTTTGTGATGTTTGGGGCTGCTATCATTCCCGGGTCATTGACAACAACGAACTCTTCTCCGAGTTCGTTGACAGTTCCTGGCAGGAGTAGTACCCTCGACTCTCCGGGTGCTGAATTGAAGCCCGATGGGAGGTTGTACCATGAAAAAATACTTGAGAATAGCGGGATTTTTGTGTGGTTTCCTGGTGATTGCCGCCGCATCGGCCCAGACACCTGCACCCTGGATGCCCTCGGCTCCTGAATTGACATTTGTCGAGACAACGTCACCCATGCTTGAAGTGCGCGCGGATGAGTCGGACATCAAACTGCGCAAGTTCGGTCTGGGAGCGGAATACCGGGTCAACATGGTGCCCGAGTTTTTCCTCAATCTGTTTTTGCGGGCAGCCCACCCTGTCCAGAGTTCAGCCTATGGACTCAAGTTCATTTATCGCACGAAAAATACCGACGTGATTTTCAAGGGCATGTACTGGGACATCCAGGCCCCCGATGGCAACTGGCTGGGGATCAACAAGGACTGGGACAGCATGGAATATGTCGAGTTTGTCGACTTCCGCTTTGCCTGGGGTCAAGTCAATGTGGTATGGAATGAACCGTTGATCACGGGACTTTACTTCATCTACGGTTTTGGCGTGGGTGCCGGAGCCGTGATGGGGGATATCTACACCACCCCCGCCTATGGCTGCAATGCAGACAACTGGCGGGAACCTTCTTCGGGGGGTTGCGTGCACCTTCCCAACAGTCCCGAACGTGAAAAGGAAGACGTTCCCCGGGTCATGGCCGCACTCGAGGCCACCATGGGCTTGCGGTATGATCTTTTGCCCAACCTGAGTTTCAAACTGGAAACCGGACTGTTTATCCCCGGTTTCTGGCATGTCACCGGATCCGTGGAATTCCTTTTCTGATCCGGTTGTTCCACTTTTGATGGAAACGGTCGGGGCAACAAGGCAAAACCACCCGCAAAGCAAAAGAGCTTCCACCCACGTTCCGTCTTTTTTTCAGAAAGGGTTTGTGATATACGCGAGCCATGACTGAGCTGATCACCATGACCAACATCAACAAGTATTATGGATCGGGGGAAGGCCGCCAGCAGGTGTTGCACGATGTCACCCTGACCATCCACGAAGGTGATTTCATTTCCATCGTGGGAACCTCCGGATCCGGAAAGACCACCCTCCTGAACATCATCGGCGGTCTGGACCGCCGCTATGACGGTTCCTGCGTGGTGGATGGGCACAGGGTGGAAAAAATGGATGATCGCCGTCTGGCCCGCCTGCGCAACGAGACCCTGGGATTTGTATTCCAGTCCTTCAACCTCATGGAACACCTGACCAGTTGGGAGAATGTGGCCCTTTCGAGTTTTTTCAAAGGTTCGAACATCCCGCCTGGCAAGGTGTACGAACGGGCCTGTGAAGTGCTCACCCGATTCGGACTCAAGGACAAGATACACAGCCATCCGGCCAATCTCTCCGGCGGACAGAAGCAACGGGTGGCCATCGCAAGGGCCTTGTACAACAAACCAAAGATCCTTCTTTGCGACGAGCCCACGGGGAATCTGGATTCGAAGACGGGAGACGATGTCATAGAACTGTTCAAGGAATTGAACCGGGAGGATCAGATCACCCTCATGGTCATCACCCACGAAGAACGGGTGTCCAAGGCCACGGACCGTTCCATTCATCTGGAGGATGGCCGTATCATCTATGACAACAAACCCGTGCCGGTGAAGTAAATGAACATCCTGACAGTCACCCGACTCGTACGCAAGAACATCCGCCGCAATTCCAAGCAACTGTTTCTGGCTTCCATCGGAATCGTCATCGGGCTGTGGGCCTTTTCCCTCTTTTTGTCATTTGGTTTGGGGGTGACCATGCTCGTGGAAGGGGAAATCTTTCCCTGGGATATGATCGAGGTGATACCGCCCATGACCAATCTGGAGATGTCCCGGGCCCGTGCGGTGAGTGAAAATCCGGATACATGTGACGAGACCGATTTTTACCTGGATGACAAACCCCACGGGACCATTGATGTGGAGTTGGCCCGAAAGTTCCAGCGCAAGCGTTTTTTGGACAACGATGTGGTGGAAATCATCCGCAACCGGCCCGAGGTGCGCACCGCGTATCCCAAGATGAAGTTCACCTTCCCGGCCATTGCCGAGGGAGGCAAGGACGAACTGCATTTGCAGCACCCCATCCGCACAGAGATCTTTGCGGACGGGATCGAACCCGGAACTTTGAACCAATGTGACGAGAAGGCCACGGCAGAAGACATGGAGCGTCCCCGGGAAATCCGTCAGTGCGATGTGATGTATCCCCACAAGTTCAAGGATTATTCCGGGGAAGAGGATTTGCACACGGGCTTTTGTGAGGAACACAAAGACTGTCCGTCAGGGGTGTTCTGCTACCTGGAGGAACCCGCGCAATTCTGGATCTTCCCGCTGCACAAGCCGGATTCCACCGTGGCCCGGGCATCTTTCCACAAGCGGTGTTATCACGCCGTACCGGTGCTGGTATCCACCTACCTGCTGGAATTGTGGAACGGGTCCGTGGCTCCCGCCCACGGATACCCCAAGATCAGCAAGTCCACCCTGGGAACCTTCCTGGGTCTATCCTTTGATGCGTTTCTGGGGATGTCCATGTTCTCCTCCCGTAGCCAGACCGTGGAACCCATCACCCGGCGATTTCAACTGGTGGGCATCTCCCGCAAGGCCATCCCCCTGGGGGTGACGGTTCCTTTGTCCTATGCCGCCCGGTTCAATGACTACTTTGCCACCCGTGACGAAGCCGGGGATGTGCTGGACAAGGAAAAGCCCAAGTCCGAAACCTTCTCCTCCATTGTCGTGCGGGTGAAGTCCAAGAAGCAGATCACCGGGTTTCTGGCCTTCGTCAAGCGGATCGGGTTTACCCAGGAGGACACAAACGCTGAAACGGTGGGTCTGGTCATCCTGTTTGTCACGGGTATTCTGGTATTCATCAGTTTCGTGATTGTCATCATCGCCGCCATCAACATCGCCAATACCTATTTCATGATCATCTCCGAGAGGCGCAGGGAGATCGGGATCATGCGTGCCATCGGCGCCAACCGGGGGGACATTCGCTCCATCTTCATTGCCGAGGCAGCCTTCCTGGGATTCATGGACGGCATGATCGGACTGGTTTTCGGGTTTCTGACCTCCAGGGGGGTGGACTGGATTCTGCGCAATGTGGTGCCGGATTTCCCGTTCAAGCCGGAAACCGCGTTTGCCTTCCCGATGTGGCTGGTACTTTCCACCGTGGCATTCGGCGTTGGCTTTTGCGTGTTCGGTGCGCTGTTCCCCGCCGTGCATGCCGCCCGGATCGAACCATCCGAGGCACTGCTTCCCCAATAGGGGTAGCCGAAAGGAACGGCATGCATCTCCGGGCGTGTCTTGTTTTTCTCCTTGTAGGTGCTTCCTGTGGGACCAAAGGTCCCGTACAGGTACGGCGGCCAGCCACCCCGGCCGCGCTGCAGGCACCTTTGGCGCCATCTGCCTTGCCGCTGCAATCCGAACTGGATTACGGCATGCTGCTGAGTGTTGCCCATATCCTGGGCAGCAACTGGCCGGAAAAGGAACGCTCCCGCCTGGAAAGATGGCTGGTTTCCCAGATTGAAACACGCCTGGGCCGGAATCTGGAAAGTGCCGCCTTCCAGTTGTGGCGCCCCTTTGCACAATGGCTGCAAGGGGTTGATCTCGCACCATCCAGGGAGTTTCTGGTGGTCAGCCGGCAACTTCTGGCTTCTTACCAGAACATGGGAGTCGCCGCTGAAACCCTCCAGTTGGTGAATTTCTTTGACCAGTTCGAACCGGGTGCCGTTCCCAACCGGGAGCAGTTGCTCTGGGGGATGGTAGAACTCGAGCAGGTGCGTGTGGCCCTTTGCCGGCATGAAAACGCCACGAATCCGGATGGCTGTGCCAGCCTGGGAAAACTGGAAACTGCCCTGTACCGGAACATTCCTCCGGGTCAGGGTTTCCGCTGGCTGGATTTGCTGCGCCATGTGAGTTTTTCCCTTTGGGGTGTGCCTGCGGATATCGCCTTTTCCGCCATTCCCGGTTGGCTGCTGGAGGCCCCCCGGGGCATGCGCCTGCTGGCTTCCGACCGCTGGTTTGGAATCTGCCTGTTCAACGAAGACTGTTTTTTGAATCCGGATCCCCAGGCGCAAGAGGCCATGGGAAAACTCAATCCGTACCTGCACCAGAACTGGAAGGTATTGTCTTCGTCCAGACCCGATGCCCGGTTTCTGGAGGCTCTGGCTCAATATGTCCATCATCAGTTGGGCCCGGCTTTTTCAGGTCGCGTTTGTGAACTTCTGGAGAAAAAACTGCAAGACCGTCCCCAGGTGACCCTTTGTGCCATGAAGCAGTGGTCCCGCATCGAGTACAGTCTCATCCGGCGCCGGGCATTGGTGGAGCAACTTGAACGCTCCCCCGGGGTCAAGGAACTGTGGGAAGATCTGTTCCAGGTCACCGTGTCGCGTTTTTATCATTTCGTGGAACGGGAGCAACTGGAACTGGCCCGACAGGAACATGCCTATCTGGAAAAGGTGGTTCAGGCCATGAATGAACGCTGGCCGGCGGATGCCCATCCGGGGGCACTGGTGGTACAGAGCCTGGCCATTGTGGATCTGCTTCTTTTGCGGGGGCGGATCGAGGAGGCACGAAAGACCTGCCAATCCATGTATGACAAGACCCAGGATTCCCGGGTACTCATGTCCTGGTTCCGTCTGGAATTCTGGATCGGGGATTATACCCGGGCCGTGGAACTCATGGAGCAGATGAAACGTACCATGAAGGAATCCGTCCACGCACAGTATTACTACATGAAAAACGCCCGTTACCATGCCATGGCCCTGGAAAAACTCGGTGAGGAAAATGCGGCACAGACCTTGCGGGCCGAAGCAGCCCACTTCTTCCGCAACCTGTTCGAATTCATCAATGACAATGACATGCGTACCGAGACGGTGGTGGACATCGGCAAACTGTATTTCGATGCCGGCCTGGAAGACAACGGACTGCAACTGTTCCAGGCCGCCCTGACCCGGAATCCCGGCTGTGATGCCGTGGGGCAGATCCTGCAGACACTCATCATCAACGAGATGGTGGATCCAGCCTTCGATGTGTACCATACGCTCATGGATCACGAATCCTGTCGCATCAACCGCAAACTGTTTGCCAGCGTCTGGATGCGCTTTTTCGGCGAGCGGTTTTCCGTGGAGGACGAGCGCATGGAGCGCGTGCGCCGTTTCCTCGATGAATTCACGGGGGATTTCTGGCTGGAACAACTGGCGGCCTTTGCCCTGGACCGCATCACGGCGGAAAAACTGCTGGAAACCGCCGGCCACGATGGGCAGAAAGCCGAGGCGCTGTACTACGCCGGCACGGCCCTTCTTGCGAAAAAACATACCGCCGAAGCCTTCAAGTTGTTCCAGAAGGTTCTGGACCTGCGCATCACCATCTACACCGAGCACGAATTTGCCTTCTGGCATTTTGAAAACCGTCGTCGCCGCAAAAAATGAACCCGGCATCCGGAGTCTGCCGGGGACCGGATGAAAGGAGAGCCCATGAAAACATTGTTGATTCTCGCTGGATGTGCCGTATTCATTTCGGGATGTGGGAAGAAAAAGGATCCGAACCCTTATGGCGTTCCGTCCACGGAGAAGACTCCGGCGGCCGAACAGCCCAAAAAGGATGACCCACCGGCCGTGACTTTCAACCGGATCGAACGTGAACCGTTCAACCGGGTGGCGGCCCGCCTGAACCTGCCGGTCTTCTGGAAAGCAGACACCAACGGCAATGGTGCGGTGGATCCCGATGAAGTGGTGATGTTGCGCTTTTACGATACCGCACCGGTGTGGACCGACGACGGGGTGTTCACCCAGGCGTTTCTGGATGCCTACGAAGCCATCGTGAACGCATCGGAATCCGAACCCGGTGGTTCCGAAGGGGAAAGCGCCCGCATGGCGGCCCTCTGGGAGGAACTGGACCAGGGAAAGGTCACGCTGATTCACAACGAACTGGAACTGACCGAAGGGGAAAAGACCTTTCTGGAGCACATGGAAAAGGCCGTGGATCTGGCCGACAAACTCCATGCCCGACAGTTGGGCGTTTGGGGGATGCTGGAGAAAATCCCCCCTGCAGATGCAGCCGCCCGACGGGTGTTCACCCGCAACTGGGGTCCTGCCTGTCTGGCACCGAAAACCGCGGGGAACCCCGCCTGCCGCGTGATCGAAGGCGTGCAGAAGGTGCCTGTGGACGTGTATCCCGCCGAACTGCAGGCCCAGGAAGGCTTTTGCAAGACCCTCATGGCCCATGCCGACAAAAAGGATCTGATGGCACCCTTCACCGTGGTACGGCAAGAAGGTGGCAAACTGGTGGCTGTGCCTTACACGAAAGCGTATGAAGACGATATGAAGGCCATGTCCGAAGAACTGAAGGCTGCGGCTGGAGCCCTGGATCCCGAGAAGGAAGCGGCACTGGTTGCTTATCTGAACGCGGCGGCAGCGGCGTTTGAGGACAACAACTGGGAGCCGGTGGACGAGAAGTGGGCGGCCATGAACAGTGGCAATTCCCGTTGGTATGTCCGGGTGGGACCCGATGAGACCTACTGGGAGCCCTGCAACGAAAAGGCCGGTTTCCATGTCACCTTTGCAGTCATCAACAAGGGTGTTGGCGCCTGGCAGGAAAAACTCAATCCCCTGCGCCAGGAGATGGAAAACATGATGGCCAAACTGGCGGGACCACCCTACAAGGCCCGGGAAGTCAACTTCCAGATGCCGGACTTCATTGACATCGTGTACAACGCCGGCGATGCCCGCAAGAACATGGGTGCAGTCATCGGCCAGAGCCTGCCCAACTGGGGACCCGTGGCCAACGAGGGGCGGGGCCGCACGGTGGTGATGACCAACCTGTATACGGATACCGACAGCATGTCCCTGCGGGCCGAACAGGCCAAAAGCCTGTTCACGAAGGAAAGTCTCAATGCGCTCAACGAGAAAGATGTTCCCGGTCTCATTGGCATCATCCTGCACGAAGCCGCCCACAATCTGGGACCTTCCCATGAATATCAGGTCAACGGCAAGAAGGACTCCGATGTCTTTGGCGGTCCGTTGGCCACCATGCTCGAAGAACTCAAGGCCCAGACGGCGGCGTTGTATTACATCGACCTTCTGTTGAAAAAGGAACTTCTGACTCCCGAAGCGGCGAAGACCGCCTATCTGGACAACATCGTGTGGGCCATGGGTCATGTGAGCCGCGGCATGTACACCGAGTCAAAACTTCCCCGTCCGTACAGCCATGTGTCTGCCATTCACGTGGGATTCCTCATGGATGAAGGCGCCATCAGCTGGGATGCCGAAGCCCTGGCGGCCAATGGCAAGGACAAGGGAGCCTTTGTGCTGGACATGGAAAAATTCCCTGCGGCTTCGGAAAAACTCATGCAGGTGTCGGCGTCCATCAAGGGCGCCGGGGACAAGGCCAAAGCCGAAGCCCTGGTGGCCAGATACGTCGACGGGGAGCTGATTCCCTTCGCCGTGGTCGCCGAACGCTGGCTGCGTCATCCGAGGGCTTCCTTCGTGTACTCCCTGAGCGTCAAATAGGTTTTTCCGTGTTTCTGCTATCCCTTCTGTTGAGCCTGATGCTGGCGGGCACGACACCGCCGTCCACGCCCCCGGCCACGCCGGGAACCGACGTTTCCGAAGCACCGGACGACGAACCCGTCACCGTTCCCGGGAAAAAGGGGCTTTTGTCCCGCAATCCGGCGTGGTCCACGGCGGCGGCCTATGCCTTTGTACCTCTGTTCGCCACGATCGCCGGCATGCAGATGTGGGAATGGGGGGATACCACCCATTTCAAGATGGGCCATGATGGCTGGATGGAGCGGTCCCAGACCCACGGGGGCGCGGACAAGACCGGGCATGCCTTCGGCTTTTTCATGGGGGCCCGGCTCTGGACCTGGTATTTTGATCACGTGTATCCCGAGAATCACCGCAAGGCGGCGTTTCTGGGCGCCGGCCTCAGTTGGCTGGGTTCCGTGTGTGTGGAGATCGGGGACGGGTTCGCGTCGGACTACGGCTTTTCCTGGACGGACATGGCGTTCAACACCGCAGGCGTGTTGCTGGCGCTGGCCATGGAGTTATGGCCGTCTCTGGACAACCTGGTGGATTTTTCCTTCCACCACTGGCCCACACCTGGTTTTTTGAGCCCCAGCAACAAAAACAAACTGGACATTGCCACGGACTACTCCGCCCAACTGTTCACGCTGCATCTGCGCCTGGGGGGGATCCCCCTTCTGGCGGACAACAACCCCCTGCGGTTTTTGCGCCTGGATGTGGGGTATTTCACCCGCTGTTATGAAGTCAACGATGGCTGTTCCAAAGAGAATACCGGGACCCCCGCCCATGAAACCCGCAACCTGTATTTCGGCATTTCCTTGGACATTGCCCGGATGATCCGGGAGCACCGTTCCCGCAATTCTCCGGTCCAGTACTTCGGCACGTTTACCCGCTATTACAATCTTTCCGGGTTTTTCCCCATGGGCTTCAACGTGGACATCAACGCCGGCGGAAAGGTCCATTTCGGCACCTCCACCCGCTCGGTCATGCACTGACTTGCGAGGTTTGCGAAGAGGGTGCGGCGGGGGCGGAACTACGGGTCGAATCGCACCACGTGGATGTCGCAGATGAACAAGGGGGAATCCCGGTAGGTGGGGACGGGTTGGTTCGAATGGCAAAAAGGAGTGGCGCGCGAATGGCTGGATGCCACATGCAACTGGCCGTCGTGGATGGCCCAGGAGGCCCAGGAAGGGGAGACGTACCAATGACAATCACGGTACGAGGAACCCAAAAGGAAAGTGTGGGTTTTGACATGGTTTCCGGTTTGGTCCAGATGGGTCGCGAAGTAACCATTCCCGGTATCACTGCAGGTGGGATGATCATCCGGCCGGGGTCCGGAAACATGGGAGGACGCCCGGGAGCCGGCCAGCCATGTGCCACCGTCCGGTGCGGCAAACAGGCGTTGGATGGTTTCACCGGGACCGGGGTCATACGTCCATTCGTCCAGCAACACTCCTTGCCAGGAATACTTCTGGAACGCGATCCGGAGGTAGTTTTGGTAGGTTTGGTAGGCCTGCCAGATCACCGTGAGGGTTTGGGCTTCCGCATCGACACGCAACATGTCCGGTGCCCATGTTCCGGAGGTGTCTGCCACTTCCTGCAGAGGGAACATGTGGGTGGCTTCGGTTAGACGGTTTTCCACTTCCAGGGGTATGCGGATCCAGGTCCACCGTTCCGGGATACCCGGCCGGTACACGGGTTGAAGGAAAGATACGGTCCAAGGTGATTCCCAGTGGGTGGGCAAGAGACCCGCCTGATTCGTGTTCAGGGAAAAATCCTGACCCAGATACCGGATACTTCCTTTGTGGAACTGCGTGGCGGTGCCATTGGCCTCAAGATGGAAAAACCATGGTCCATTTGTGGTGAGGATCGCCAGACCGTAGAATCCCGGCTGCAACCTTTCCACAGACCAGTGCGGCCGGTTTGTCCACAACAGGGTGCGCTTTGGGCCTTCGGTTCCGTCTGCTGAAAAGAGTTGGACAGTGGATACTGAATCTTTGGAATCATATTGAATCAGCGCCACGGCGTCTTCCGTCATGGGCAGCACATGCTGCACCTCGGGATTGGCATAGTGAGGGTAATAACTCCCCTCCGGAATTTGGGCTACCGGTTGCATGGGCGATCCGGGAACCGCCCGGACGATGAAACCCTGATTGCATTCGGGATCGGGATTATACCCCAGGAACTCCTCCCTGCCGCATTCTCCATAGGATTCATAATATTCTACGAAGCGCGGACAGCCGGGCTTGGAGGGGGAAAAGCCTTCAAAGGCCCCGTGGACCAACCCATGGATCCAGAGTTGTCCCTCCGGTCCCACGCCCAGGGTGGGTTTTTGAACCGGCGGGTCGTCGGAAAGGGTCAAAAGATGGTTGCTGCAGGTTTCGGGATGGAAGGTGACGCAGTCTTCCGTGTGGTGATTTCCGCCAAAATAACCATGGGTCCGGCAGGTGGCCACCCCGTTTTCCACCAACTCGCCCTGATCGGATTGGAGGATCCCGTCGCCGCACCGCTGACAGCCGGAAACGTCGAAACGACAGTTTTTGTCGCACACAAGGACGCCCCCGTAGTGCCCCAGCGATTCGCAGGTGGCGCCGTTTTGGTTTTCACCGTCACATTCTTCCCAGCCTTCGGTCACAATGCCGTCGCCGCACCGCCCGGTGGCTTCGCAGGAACGGTTGTCCAGTTTGCAACTTGAAGTGCACGTCCGTTCGCCTCCCCCGTTGTATCCGGCCTCAAGGCAACTTTTGGGATAGATGGGGGCGAATTTGTCCCCGTCGCAATCCTCCCCGTTTTCCACCCTGCCGTTTCCGCAATAGGAGGTTATTCCGCAGCCTGTGAACAGCCACAGGGCGATTCCGGCTACCGGCACGAGGCGGGAAATCAGAAAGGTGGCCATGTGGTGTCCTCCGGGGTGACCCGTACCTGTCCTCCCCATTCCACGAGTACAAACCCTTCCCGCCGGATCACCGGAAAAGTCTGGGGTGCGGGTGCAGTCGCAGGCGGTTGTTGCAGTGGTTGATACTGCATGAGAAAGCGGATGACCGTATCCGGGGGCGGATCCACGTCCAGGGGAACGGAGGATTGATAGGGTTCCACGAGGAACTGGATGAACTGGTATGGACTCTGGGCCAGAATGGGGAGCCAGTAAATGATGAATTCATTGGCTTCCGTGTCATTGAGGCCCAGTTGTTCCAGTTTTTCCTCCAGAAAGGGGATGATTTCGTGGTCGGCCACCACAAATCCTTCTTCGATGACGGGAAGGAAGGCAATGGGGCCTTCCCAGAAAAGGACGTAATACTGGCGACCAGTGTGGATGTTTTCCAGGGTGCCATCGGGATGGGCCATTACATGCCATCCGTCTTCGGGGTATTCGGGATAGGTGTAAACCAGTTCCACCGATTGGGGATCGGAAAACCGGACCCGCACGTCCATGACTTCGGTGGGATACAGATAAATGACGGGTTTGCATGAATAAGTGGGTCCGGTGTATTTGGGGTAGCAGGCTGTTGGAATGTCTTCCGGACGGTAATAGCCGGAATTACAGACACAATAGGGCGTCTTGTCGTTTGTCCATTTGCAGGTTCCCTTTCTGTTGCATTTGACTCCCTCACAGGGATTGTCGCAGGCCCAGAACATGAATGGCAAGATAAGGGCCATCAGAACCACGGGAAGTTGGGAACGAAAATGGCGAATCATGGAATGACTCCTTGGGTGACGCTGAAAAAAGATATACCACGGTATTGGATTCTGTCCATGTGGAATGCCACCCAAATGTGGTGGATCCTGTAAAAACCCTTTGCTGTTGCTGGTTTTGTGAAAAAAAAGAACCCCGATTGCCCTTTCGGACAACCGGGGTTCTTCGGTCACTGGATGCCACAACGTGAGCCCTCAGGGACGCCCGCAAAAGGGTGTCCCGTGGGAGAACACAACGTGGCCGGAACTCTCTACATCATACCGCCCATACCGCCCATGCCGCCCATACCACCCATTCCGCCCATGCCACCGGCGGCGGGATCTTCCTTCTTGGGCTTTTCGGCGATCATGGCCATGGTGGTCATCATGAGACCGGCCACGGAGGCGGCGTTTTCCAGGGCGGAGCGCACCACCTTGGTGGGGTCGATGACGCCGGCCTTGACCAGGTCTTCATAGACGTCGGTGGCGGCATTGTAGCCGAACGGGCCTTCGCCCTCCTTGACCCGCTGCACGATGATGGAACCGTCCACGCCGGCGTTGAAGGCAATCTGGCGCAGGGGTTCTTCCATGGCGCGACGCAGGATGGCCAGACCGATTTTCTCGCCACCTTCGAGATTCATTTCATCCACGGCTTTAAGCGCCCGGAGCAGGGACACGCCGCCGCCCGGAACAATGCCTTCCTCGGCTGCTGCGCGGGTGGCGTGCAGGGCGTCTTCCACACGGGCTTTCTTTTCCTTCATGGCGGTTTCGGTGGGGGCTCCCACCTTGATCACGGCCACACCACCCACCAGACGGGCCAGGCGTTCCTGCAACTTCTCGCGGTCGTAGTCCGAGGTGGTCTTGTCGATCTGGATGCGGATTTCCCGGATGCGGGCTTCGATCAGATCCTTGTTGCCCTTGCCGCCCACGATGGTGGTGTTGTCCTTGTCCACCACGACGGAGTCGGCGGTGCCCAGTTGGGTCAACTGCAGGTTTTCGAGTTTCAGGCCCAGTTCTTCCATGACGGGTTCGGCGCCCGTGAGAACGGCGATGTCCTTGAGCATTTCCTTGCGGCGGTCACCAAAGCCGGGGGCCTTGACCGCACAGAAGTTGGCGCCACGCAGTTTGTTCAGCACCAGAGTGGCCAGGGCTTCGCCTTCCACGTCTTCGGCGATGATCAGGAACGGACGACCGCCGCCCTGCTGCACCACGGCCTGGAGCACGGGGAGGAATTCCTTCATGTTGGAGATCTTCTTCTCGTACACGAGGATGAAGGGCTTTTCGTATTCCACCTTCATGTTGTCGGGGTTGGTGATGAAGTAGGGGGAAAGATAGCCCCGGTCAAACTGCATGCCCTTGACGGCTTCCAGGGTGGTGTCTATGGACTTGGCTTCTTCCACCGTGATGACGCCCTCTTTGCCAACCTTGTCCATGGCCTGGGCAATGATCTGGCCGATTTCCAGGTCGCCATTGGCGGAGATGGTGCCCACCTGGGCGATTTCGTTGTTGTTCTGGATGGGCTTGGAGATTTTGTGTACTGCATCCACTACCACGGCCACGCCCTTTTCAATGCCCCGCTTGATTTCCATGGGGTTGTGTCCGGCGGCGACCATCTTCACGCCTTCGCGGTACAGGGCCTGGGCCAGGATGGTGGCGGTGGTGGTGCCGTCCCCGGCGACATCGGAGGTCTTGGAGGCGACTTCCTTGAGCATCTGGGCGCCCATGTTCTCGAACTTGTCTTCCAGTTCGATTTCCTTGGCCACGGATACGCCGTCCTTGGTGACGGTGGGGGAACCCCAGGATTTTTCGATCACGACATTGCGTCCCTTGGGACCCAGGGTGACCTTTACCGCATCGGACAGGACGTTGACGCCACGGAGAATCGCGGCACGGGCGGCTTCATCAAACATGATTTCCTTCGCTGCCATGGTTTTACCTCATTTCCTTTCGAGAAAAAAAAATGTTACGGGTTTGATTAACGAACATGCATGAGCATGAAAAACGCAATGTTATCAAACACTTCAAGCTTCAAACCTGTGAAGCTGACCCGAACATAAACACGAAAAACCCAAAGGCAAGTGGTGTGTGCATTTTTTCTTTGCATCTTGTGGGATCGCCGTGGAAGATGCGCTCCATGACCCATGATCCTTCCGCATACCAGGGACTCCGGAACAGTGAAATTGATGCCATTCGACGGGAAAAGGGCTCCAACGCGCTTCCTCCCCCGCCGGTGAGACGCTGGTACCAGATCCTGGGGGCCGTCATCAATGACAAGACCATCTGGGTGCTTTCGGCCGCGGCCGCAGTGTCGGTGGCGGTGTCCGTCATCCAGGGGGAAAAGGTCTTTGAAGGCATCGGAATCCTGCTGGCCATCGGCATCGCCGTGGGTGTGGGATTCATGAGCGAACTGCGAAGTAGCCATGCCTTCCAGGCACTTCTGGCCGAAAGCGACCGCATGAAGGTCAAGGTCATCCGGGACGGCAAATTCCATGTGATTCTGGCCGATGATCTGGTGGTGGGAGATCTGGTGCTGCTGGAAACCGGGGACAAGGTTCCGGCGGACGGGGTGGTGGTCAAGACCGTGGAACTCTCCTTTGACACGTCCACCATCACCGGGGAAAGCCATTCCATGACCCCGGAACTGGAAACCCGGGTTTTCCGTGGCTTTTCGGTACTTTCGGGGGAAGGGGCCATGCGGGTCACTGAGGTGGGCACTGCCACCGAAATGGGGAAGATCCGGGATGCCCTGGCCACGGATCCCGAGCCGACCCCCCTGCAGGAGCGGCTGTCCGAACTGGCGGATCGCATCGGTCTGGGGGGCATGCTGGCAGCCGCTGCCATTTTTGTGGCGCTTTTTGTTCGATCCCTGATCATTCATGATTTTTCGCTTTTTTCCGCTTCCGGTCTGCAGGTGGTGCTCAATGCGTTCATTGTGGCGGTCACGGTGGTGGTTGTCGCCGTTCCCGAAGGTCTGCCCCTGGCGGTGACCCTGAATCTCGCCTTGAACATGCGACGCATGGCGAAGGACAATAATCTCGTGCGGACCCTGGCGGCCTCCGAAACCCTGGGGTCGGTGACCATCATAGCTTCCGACAAGACCGGCACCCTCACCCTGAACCGCATGCGTGTGTCTTCCGTGTGGACCCCCGAAGGCGGGGAGGAACCGGGGGTGGGCAAGTGCTTCGCGACCGATGATGAACGCCTGTTCAAATTGCTCATGGCGGCCAACTCCACGGCCCATCTGGAAGAGATTGGCCCGGGCCGGTATGACTACGTAGGGAATCCCACGGAAGGCAGCCTGCTGTTCTGGCTGCTGGATTGCGGCCACGACTACATTTCCGTGCGGGATGACGCCCAGATCCTGGCCCGGCGTTCTTTCAGTTCGGCCCGCAAGATGATGTCCACCCAGGTGGCCTGGGATGAAAACAAAAGCCTGCTTTTGGTGAAGGGGGCTCCCGAACGCATTCTGGAGCGGTGTGCAACCACTTCCAGCCGGATGGGGGGTGAACCTGCACTTTTGGAAGAAAAGCGCGAAGGACTGCAGGAAATCCTGGATGCTGCCGCCTCCCGGGGGGAGCGGGTACTGGCTTTGGCCTGGCGCTTTCTGCCTGCGGATGCAGCGGATTACGAAGAGGACAACCTCACCTTGTGGGGATTTGTCACCATCAAGGATCCCGTGCGCCGGGAGGTGGCGGACTCCATTGCCCGGTGCCGTGCCGCCGGCATCCGCGTGATGATGGTCACCGGGGACAATCCCCTCACCGCCCGGGCCATCGCCACGGAACTCGGACTGGTCACCGAGGGGGGAAAATTCCTGGACGGCATGGCGTTTGAAGCCATGTCCGACGAGGAGGCCAAAGCCCTCATTCCGGATCTGTGCATCCTTTCGCGCTCCAGGCCCAACGACAAATTCCGTCTGGTATCCCTGCTCAAGGAGTTGCACGAGGTGGTGGCGGTCACGGGAGACGGTACCAACGATGCGCCGGCCCTCAAAAAGGCGGACGTGGGCGTGGCCATGGGCATCTGCGGCACCGAGGTGAGCAAGGAAGCATCCGACGTGGTGTTGCTGGACGACAATTTCACCTCCATTGTCAAGGGGGTACTCTGGGGCCGTTCCCTGCATGCGAACATCCAGAAGTTTCTGCAGTTCCAGTTGACGGTGAATGTGGCCGCCCTCTCGGTGGCATTCGTGGGCGCCCTCATCGGGGGACGCTCGCCCCTGACGGCCGTGCAACTGCTCTGGGTCAACCTGATCATGGATACCCTGGCGGCCATCGGGCTGGGACTGGAGCCTCCCCACGACAGGCTGCTGCAGAAAAAGCCCCGCACCCGGAATGCCCCGCTGATCACATCTTCCATGTGGTTCATGATTCTGGGAATGGGTGCTTACGTTTTCGCAGTCCTGATGATTCTGTTCCATTGGAATTTTTTGGGTAAGGGACCACGGTACAGTCCTGAGCACCTGTCGGTCATTTTCACCACCTTTGTGTTCCTGCAGGTCTTCAACAAGATCAACGCACGGTCCCTCTCGGGACACGAAGGCGCCTTTGCCAACATCACCCGCAGCCGGGGATTCCTGCTCATTCTGGGGCTGATCTGTGTGATCCAGGTACTGTTGACCCAGTGGGGGGGGGAACTGTTCCAGACCACTGCACTGGATCTGGAAACCTGGGCGAAGGTGCTGGCGTTCTCCTCCACCTCCCTGGTGGTGGGAGCGGGTTTGCGCTGGAGCATGCGCCGGTTGCGCATCGGGGAACCCAAGGGAGTTGGCTGATGGACATTCATCTGGAATTCGAACGTCGCTGGAAACTGTCGGCTCTTCCGGATCTGGATTTCGGGTCCATCCTGGAAATCCGGCAGGGGTACATCGAACAGGATGGCCGCTGGGTGCGCATTCGGGAAACCCGCCATCCGGACGGTTCTGTCTCCCACATCCTGTGTCGCAAGGTGAAAAAACCTGTCGGTCCGGTGGAAATGGAAACCCCCATTTCCCAGGACGCCTTCGGGCTGCTCTGGTCCCTGTGCGGGAATTTCCATCTGGAAAAGACCCGTCATGTCTGGGAGGATTCTCATGGCCAGACATGGGAACTGGATGTCTACCACGGTCGCCATGAAGGACTGGTGGTCATGGAACTGGAATTGCCGGAACCCGATGCACCAGTGTACATGCATTCGGTCCTTGAGGCCGTGATTCTTGAAGAAATCACGGGCCGGTCCGAGTATTCCAATTATTCACTCGCCCGGGCACGATGAATCATCGGGGTGATCAGGGTTCGTCGGCACCTGGCGTTCGGGGAACCGGCATCAACGGGCTTGACCGGCGTTTTCACACCAGTACGTCATGGTATATCGGGACATGAAGTTTCCCATCCATTCGATCAGGCGTTCATGGTCCGGAACCACTTCGCAAGATTCGACCTCACGGAAAATCCTGAAACCCCTGGCCAGATAATTGGGCAGTGCCTGTTTGGCATCCATGGAGCATGTGTGGAGCCACACCCGGTCAACCCCGTGTTCAAATGCACGCTCCACGGCATGGGAGAGAAGTTTCCCGCCATGTCCGCGTCCCAGATACTGGGGAAACAGTCCCAGAAACGAGATTTCGGCTTCCTTGTCTCCGGTGAACTCCAGTTCGAAATAGCCCACCAGTTCCTTGTCAAGAAAGGCAAGGAAGGTCTTGACGTGGTGAAGACGGAAATGGTTTTCCCAGTCTTCGGGTGACCAGGGGAAGCGGCTGAACCAGCGCCAGGGAAGGCCAACCCCGGCGAACAGCATGAGGTTCAGGTAGGCATTGCTCCGGACCTCCCGGACTTCGATTTCCCGAAAACCGGCTGCAGGCGTGAAATCGCCATTTTGAAACAATTCCAGATAGGTGGTTTTGACCCATTGGGTGTCTTGTTCCAAACCGGATGTCCTTTTATCCTTTTTGGAGCAACTGGTAGATTTCGCCGGCCGTGCGGGCCTCGCGAAGATCCTTGCGGCGGCTTTCATCCTTGAACAGGCGGCTGATGTGGGCCAGGGCCATCAGGTGGCCGCCGGCATTTCGTTCAGGGGATATCAGCACGAAAAACAGGCGGGTTTTGCCGCCGTCGGGAGCGCCGAAATCAATACCGGCCGT
The DNA here is from genome assembly GCA_964618145.1 of uncultured Kofleriaceae bacterium. Classification (GTDB taxonomy): domain Bacteria; phylum Myxococcota_A; class Polyangia; order HGW-17; family HGW-17; genus HGW-17. Next base: position 18,745 of record CAZTZR010000024.1, on the reverse strand, counting down.
TGAGCGGGCAAAGGCGCCGTACATGCGTTCGATGCGGGGAATCTTGGCGTGGGGAATGGCCAGACCGCTGTCCATTGCTGTGGAGGAAAGTTCCTCCCGCGCACGCAACATGGCATGGATGTCCTGCATTCCCAGTTCCGGATACACAGTTACGAGAAGGTCCGCAAGCTCACGCAACACTTCATCGCGGGTGGTTCCCTTGAGTTCCGGTGCGATGGCATGGGGATGGATGTAATCGGAAGTGACCATGATACGGTCCGGCATGTTTCCTCATCGGGACATCATGTCCCGTAGCTGTCGGGAATATAATGGACCGTACCGGGATATGCAACATCAAATTTTCTTCCGTTGTTTACGGGATTCTTCCACGGTTCACCGGGCGCAACCAGACCAGGGTTTCCCCCGGGGCCCCGGCCGTATCGAACAAGGTCAGCCGGGACAGGTTCGTGTGACCAGGTTTTTCCGCACCTTTCCGGGTGACGGCGGCGCCGGCCAGCCATAGCCGTCGCAACCGGGAAAGGGCCGGCTCCGTGAAGATGCTGTCATCCACGCCGGAGTGCACCAGGGAGAGTTCTTCCAACGTGTCGGGCCATTGGAACCCGGTGGCGGGCCAGGGCAATGCAGCGGTGGCCAAATCGAGAACCAATGCCTCCGGAGACAGGGCCTGCTGCAGGTGTTCCCATGAAACGGGCGTGGGTGTTTCCGCATGATCCCGCCACCGCAGCGTCCGCAAGCGTTGCCGGGTGGGCCAGATTATCTGCACATCCGGTGCGGTCAGGGTCAGATCCAGGTGAGTCAGTTGCCCAAACCGGTCCAAAGGCAAATGGCGGGTGTTTTCTCCCACAATCCATTGCAGGGTGTGGACCAGCCCCGGCGCGGTGTCGCCGTTCATGGCAAAATCCCCCTGCAGTTCGAGTTGGGTCAGGGGCAGTTTTGCAAGGGCTGAAAGATCCAGTACCGGGGCCAGGCGGCCCCGGGTTCGAAGGGACAGGGTATTCAACCGGGTAAGCCTGGAAATTCCTGCCAGGTTTTCCGCCGTGAGGGGACCTTCCAGGCGCAAGGCCCCCAGGGTTTCGGGCAACAGTGCCAGTTCTCCCGTTTTGGCGGTGAACGAACGCAGGGAGAGAACCTCCAGATGCAACCGGGATGCGGTTTCGGACCCCCGGGCGAACAGCCCGTCCCCGCCGGAGATGTCCAGGTCCCGCAGACGGCACAGGTGGCTCAGCGGGGACAGATCCGGCACCCGGTGCCCCAATCCGTCCAACTGCAAACGCACCAACTGCCGGAAAGCCGACACGGCTTCCAGGGTGGATGCATCAATGGACCCACGGATCTCCAGGGTGTGCAGACGGTGGGGATCGGCTCCCAGAGCCAGCAGGATGTCCCCGGGGGTAAATCGGGCACCGGGGACCATTTCGATTTCCAGATGCGACAGTTCTGTCAGGTGGATCCGTCCACGGGGAGGGCGGGCCACCCGCATGGACAACGCAGCCAGCCGGGGCCATGAGTCCAGCATTTCCAGGTTGTCCACGGCTTCCTGCAGGTGCAGGGCGATGACCCTGTCCCGGATGGGCCGGATGGGTTCCATCTGTCGCGTGCCCGACAGGGACAGGGAAAACTCCCGTACATCCGGATGGAGTTCCACAAACTGTGCCACCTGGGCCAGGGTCAGCCGGCTCAGATCCGCGTACACCCGCTCCCCTTCGAGACGGGCCGGCAGGTCGAGAAAGGCGAACGTCCGGTCGTCCGCGGAGACGGACAGGCCGAAGGGATGGACCTCCCATTGGAAGGGTGCTTTGCCGGCGCGGGGGACGAACCCCGTGCGTTCCAGTCGACGGGTGACGGGGTCCGTGCCCAGGCGGCTGGGAAATGACTGCCAGCGTCCCGGGATGCCGAAGGGCTCCACGGTACGGACGCGCACAAAACGGGTGATTTCGGGAAAGGCGAAATCCCCCACAAAGGCGAAGGGGCGCGCCTGTTTTGATTGCGGATCCTCCGCGGGGGTATGACGTGCCGCCGGACAGGGGGCTGGTGAAGGGATTTTTTCCTTTGGGGGCGAAGCGCAGGCCCACAGGCCGGATAGCAGCAGGAAGAAAAGGGAGTACGGCAGACGGGTTTTCACGATGAATGTCCTTTCCGGGGGCGATCTTCGCCCGCCTGCCCCTTTATTATCGGCGGATTTGTTCCATCGTTCCGGATTATTTTTGTTCCGGTGGATTTTTCGGAAGAAACGGGAATCAGTCCCAGCGGCTGGTGATGGTCAGGGCTGCGGAACGGATGAAGCCGGTGGCGCCGGCAGCGGTGTCCTGCACCCGGATGGTCCACACTCCGTTGGCGGATTCATCCCCGGGGAACCCGTACACGGGAAAAAAGCGCAGGTAGATCTCATGGGAGCCGGCCTGTCGATCCCATACCACCACTTCGGTGCCTTCCGGATTGATGACGGTGACCACGAGATCTGCCGGCCGCTCGTGGCTGATGACCAAATCCAGGGTCACATCCATGCTCACGGTGGCCAGACCGAAGACCGGGATGCCGATTTCCACGCCCTGGGGCAGATTGTCCGGGATGGCCCTTTCCGGTTCGGTGACGAACCGGCCCCGCATCCAGGCCGGGTTGCACATGAATCCTCCGGCACAGACCAGCCCGGATCCGGTGGGGCAGGGTTCGGATTCCGAACATTCGGCACCGATGGATGGATGGTCGTCTGCCGTGATGTCAATGCACCGGCCGGAACCGGGGGGGGCCCGGTGGCCGTTGCAAATGGCGCCGTTGCTGCAGTCTTCGGATTCGCCGCAGGGACGCATTTCCGGACCCCACAAGGCGGTGCAGTCCATCAGATCCCCATCGCTGATCCGGGTGGCCGCATCCAGGGTGCCAAGGTGGAAGATCATGCCAAAGGAGTTGTCCCCGGCACCGACTTCGTAACTGGTGAAAGCCCTGCGGGAACTGGCGTCCCACAAATCCGTCTGGTGGACCAGACCTTCATCCACGGCATCAAAGGCTTCTTCCAGGGTGGTGACGTCATCGTAGGCCGTAGCCTTGACGGCTTCCAGGATCTGCTCCTGTTCCAGGGGAGTGAGGTCGTCATCAATGGTCAGGGTTCTTTCACCCAGCACAATGACGGCCCCGGGCCGGTTCCAGATGTCCCCGTAGGTGTTGCCAAAGATACAGGTGGTGTCGAGTTCCTGACCCACCAGGGCAAAACGGCAGGCAGGCAGCACTTCGGTGGCAAACACTTCGTAGGGTTCGTCGCACAGGATTTCCTCCGGGGGGTCATCCCCGGCACACAGGGCATCCCATGCGGGGGCGACGATTTCGGCGTCCGTGCAGATTTCGATGAGAACCGTACGGGGGGTTTCCCAGGGATCATGGTTCGGATCGCTTTCCAGATCCGCGACACAGTCCAGGATGGCTTCGGCAATGGCCGGATGACAGCGGTCCGGTACGGGGATTTCGGGAGTGCATTCAGACGAGAGACAGGTGGCTTCCACGTGGAAATCCCCGCGTCCGCGGTTGTTGAAGGTGCCCACCACCACCAGGAATTCCCCTCCGGTGGTCAGAAGAAGGTCATCCACGCGGGAAAAAAGACCGTTCCCCGAGTCATCGTCAAAGGCGATGGCCGCAGCGCCATAGCCGCCCCCCGCCGCTCGCGGACCGAAGACATAGAGCACCGTGTCCGGCGGTTCGGCCGGATTTCCCGGGGAGGTTTCCAGCCGCACCCGGGCACCGGGGCGCACGGTCAGGCGCCATCCGAAGAACTGCAGATCGCGGACAAAAACCGCCGATTCCGCTTGACCGAACCGGAGGTGTCCGGAGTCGGTGACCACTTCGCTGAAGTCCGCCTTTCCCTCCACCAGGGGGGGAAAGGCCGGGTCACCCTTTTCTTCGGTTTTTGTTTTGTTGTTGCCGGAATCACAGGCAAACAGAACCAGAGAGAGCACAACAATCTTGAGGATGGCAAATTTCATGATCATTCCTTCTTCGGAGGGTTCCGGACTTTTCGTCCGGCACATTCCCGTCACGGGGAGGGGAAATATCATTGTTTGCAGGATTTTTGTCAACCGGACATTTCCATGGTGTGTTTACCAGAGTATGCTATACAAATATGGAACGGTTCGTTCCATGCTTTTCCGGAGAAGAAGACGTGCAAACAAACCCCATCCTGATGATCTGTTGTTATGTGCTTGCGATTCTGGGTGCGTGCCACAAGCCTGCGGCGATGGAGGCCAACCACTGGGGGACTGATGGAACTGCATTCGTGCGGTCCACTGCCCGGGACATCGACATCCTGCTGGTTGTGGACAATTCCGGGACCATGGAAGAGGAGCAGGAACTTTTACGGATGCACTTTCCCCTCATGATCCAGGAGTTCAGAAAGGCCACAGGCAGCCTTCCCAACATCCATCTCGGAGTCATCACCTCCGATTTGGGTCTGGAAAATCATACGATGCCCGGATGCAGTCCGAACGGGGATCAAGGCCTGTTCAAAAAAGGTGCCAATGACAGTTGCGTCAATCCGCAAAACCAGCATTTCCTGGTGGACGTTGAACCCAAAGGCTGCAATGTCATCCGTCAATGGAACAGTGAGGGCGTACGTTGCCCTGCCCATGACTGTCGTCCGGAAAATTGTTCTCCGGAAGCCTTCCGGTTGCCGGACGGATCCTTCCCGGAACCGGACGGACTGGTCTTGATGGAAGACGACGACGGGTGTCCGCGGTGCAGGAACTATACAGGCGAAACGCTGGAGAAGGCCTTTTCATGCATCGCACGACAAGGATTCCGGGGCTGTGGTATCGAGCAGCCCCTGGAGGCCATGTACCAGGCGTTGACCACCGGGGATCCCCGGAACCAGGGTTTTCTTCGCCCGCATGCCTTTCTGGCGGTGCTTTTTCTATCGGACGAAGATGACTGCAGTCTTCGCTATCCACCCCTTTATCCGCCAACGGATGTATACTGCCTGAATTATTCCATGGTTTGTGATCAGGACTTCATGTCAAATGAGCACGCTGGAAACATCGTGGATTTCACCAATTGCCGGGTTCCGGATTCGCCATCCACTCCCGGTCCGTTGTTTTCCCTGGATCGTTACACGGAATTGTTGCGGAATCTCCGGGAGCCGGATCGGCTGATGGTCGCAGCGATGGTGGGACGTTTTGCCGGTACCATACGGATGAACTATTCAGGATGTATTGAACGTGAAACAGTGTATTTCTGTGCATCCTCAATGCCCGTCTGTGAAGACAAGTCCTCGTGGCCATTGATGCACCGGGTCTTTGCGGCGCCCAGAATCCGTGCCTTTGTGGAGAGGCTTTCCAGTGCGGAGGATTTGCACTGGAAGGCGGCAGACTTCTGCAAACGGGATTTTCTCAACGTCTGGTCGGGATTCGGCAGCCGCATCGGGCAACAGACCCGGTGTTTTTCCGGTCCGGTCGCGGGGTGTCCGGATCCGGCGTTTGCTTTTGGTCTGGAACCCCTGACCAATCTGCCGCCCCGACATGCCTCGATCTGCTCTCCGGACTGCACGGTTCAGGAACAGGGTCCCGGGGGGGAAACCCGGGACATTTTTCCCTGTGATCCCTCCTATCTGGAGGGGCGTCCTCCGGAATGGGATCCGCAACTGCCGGTGGAAGCCTGCCATTACATACGCTACAACCCGGCTTGTGCGGTTCCATGTCCGGATGGTGCGGAAAAGCAGGGTTGTCACCCTGAAGAAAATCCCTGGCACGCCCCCTCCCGGGGAGCGGAACTGGTCGTGTCCCGGCGGGGTACGGTTTCCCCTGGAATGCGCTTGCAGGCACAATGCAAGGGTTTTCCCCTGCGGGAAACGGATTGCCTGGACGGCATCGACAATGATCTGGATGGCCGGGTGGACCAGGACGATCCCGATTGTCAGGACAGGGCAAACGCGTTGTGACAATACTGATGAAGTCCAAAGGATACCATCCGGTATGGTGTGAATCCGGCGACGTTGTCACCTCCTGCTCTGTGCCTGGTAATCCAACTGTTTTTCATGGTGCCCAAGGGGGGCAAAGATCAGTGATATATGGAAAATCCAAGGGTGAACTTCAGCGCGGAATCACCGATGCTGTAGTGATGGTCCTGGACCAGGGCCAGTTCCGCTTCGACGGCCATGCTCCAATCAATGGGCCAGGCTTCTGGAACCAGTACGAAGCGGACACCGAGGGCTTCTTCCGTGTACATGGATGAGTATCCGGGGGCGGGTTCCCCGTTTTTCTTGAAATTGCTGGATTTTTTATCCATATCCCAGTCCCAGTCGTCATCGTCATCGTCGGTGCCATCATTGAAGTGCTCGTCCCAGAGTTTCATGCGGCCGATTCCGAAACGTACGTAGGGTTGCAGGCGGCTTTCCCGGTCATTGCTTCTGAACCAGAACCAGACGGAAGTCCCGATGGAACCCATGGTATGTATGTAAAAGTCATCATCGCGGTCCGAGCCTCCTCCAAAACGAAGATCCAGGGAAACGCCCAGGAGCCGGGTCAGATGCAACTGGCCGGAAAAGCCGATTCCCGAATACAAATCCGTTGGATGCCCGGAGAAAAAGAAGGTGGCCTGTCCACCGATTTTCGGGTGATATATCCAGGGTGGATCCGGGGCCGGGGCGAACATGACATGTCCATGATTGTTTTCCTCCGGGGCTGGGGGGTCCGGGAGACCCGGCGTTTTGGGAAGGTCCGCCAGCGTGTCTGGCGCGTTTTCTTCCGCTGCTTCCGGAGGGGGGGTCATCCATTTGTCCGGCGGTTCTGCGGATTGGGCAAAAACGGGGACCACGGGAAACCAGAATCCACACAGGACAACCAGGGCACTGCAAAACCATACGGGGCTTGACGTTTGCATGATCATTCCTTTCTCCGGCACACAGTGTAGCACGAGATGGTGTTTCGTGCCCGGAATCCGGAGACTGCGGCAGCGCAGGATTTGCAGGATTTGCAGAACCCGTTGACTTGCCGGGCAGGCCGGCCCATACTGGGCAGCGGTTTGTCCTCGTTTTCATCCATGGGAGTTTACATGAAAACCGTTGTGGCTGTGTTTATCTCATTGTGTTTTTGCTCATTCGGGGCATGCGGCCGGGCCCGCCCTTCGGCACAAACCCCAACCGCGTCCGAACCTGCGGGCGGCAAAACCGAACCTGCGGGCGGCAAAACCGAACCTGCGGACGGCAAGACCGAACCTGAAGACGGCAAGGCCGAACCCCCCGTGCTGGATCCCCGTACTCCTGGCGAAACGGACCCGCCGGAGGAACCGACCGCCAAACAGGATTCGTCGGTTCAGCAGACCCCGGTCCCGGCGGCCCCGGGATCCTATCCGGGAAGCCGGCGCCTGTGTGATCAACGGGTGTATGGCCAAACCGGCGAGGGACTCATGGAAATCCACTGGACCCTGGACGCTTCGACCCATTCCATAAACCGGGTGGCGGAACACTATCGCCAACTGGGCGGAACGCCGGATGGGGTCGGCAAGGGGGAATTCGCCTTTGAATTTGCCAGCGGGCACAAGGTTCTGGTCTATTCTTCATCCGATAGGAGCCGTCATCCCTCCTGCGGGGTTCATCCCAAAGCCGGCGAAGGGACCCTGGTCCGGATTTCCCGGGCCCTGACGCGAAAATAACCCTGAAAGTCCTGTAGAACCCCGGCCTGGACTGCGTCCCGGGACCAGGCTTCTTGTCGGTTCCCCAGGGCTGTGGTAGAAGATTCCCATGTCATGTCGGATGCATCTCTTGCTGGTTGTCCTGACGCTGGTTTCCTGCGGGGAAAACGGTGATTCGGAAAATTGCGTGCAGGTGGGGGGAAACCAGGAGGATTGTATTGCCCACGAAAAATGTCGGTGGGTGCAGGCGGATTTGACGCTCCTGCAGGAAGACGGTTGTCTTGTGGGGCAATCCGGTACCTGGTACGGCTCCCGGGAAATGCATCTGGGGGTCTGTGTTCGCCGGGCGGATCCCGTTCGCCCGGACACGGTGGTGCCGGATGACGGGCGCGGACAGCCGGACCGGGTGAAGATGTGCCGCCGGGAAAGCCGGAATCTGGCGCTGGTTCTGTTGCTGGACATGGCAGAACATTCCATCCGCGGGTTGTCCCCCGGGTGGGAACCCTGTTTTCTGGAGTATTCTGGCATCTGGGAACCTGTGGGGTCCATGATCATCGGGAATTGCACCTCGGTGTGCGGCAACGGGATTCTGGAGCCCGGGGAGGAATGCGAGGGGGAATTCAATCACACGGGTATCATGTGCGGGGAATTGACCCATTGGTGGGGGAGCGGAAACAACGATGGTCATGTGACCTGCCAGGAGTGCCGATGGGATTTTTCCGCATGCCAAATGCCATGAGATTCCTGATGGCGGCAGTGGTGCTGTTTGCCTGTACCACGGACCGATCGGATGTGTGCCGGGGCCGCTTTGTGGAGAATGGCAAGTGCCCGGACCCTGCCTGCAAAAAGGTCCGGGCCCGGTATGTGCTCACCGGAACCGGCAGTTGTTACATGGGGACCCTGCACGAGTGGTCCGGCCTGGAAACGGTCGAAAGCACCCTGTGTGTGGATGCCGTGGGTTCGGCTTCCTGGAGTGTCGTGCAGACCTATTGCCGCCGTCTGACTCCGCATCTGAACCTGGCAGTGGAATTTGCGGGCTCCGAAGTGCGTGTTCCGGAGGGTTTTTTCCCTTGTCTGGGACCATCCGGGCAGCGGTTGTCCACGTATTTTCCCTCAGATTGCCTTTCGGTGTGCGGAAACGGAATCATTGAGCCGGGAGAAGAATGCGACGGGGAGAACCTGGGTGGACCTGTGTCTTGCGACCAGTGGCCGGGTACGGGATTCGTCGCCGGAGAGGTGTTGTGCACCTCCGGTTGTCGCCGGGATTTTTCGGATTGCGTGCCAGGAGAGTGACTTTTCCAGTCGTGTGACGGAACGGCTTGAAAAAGGCCTTTTGCATTCATGTGAAAATGTGATTTACTAACGCAAGCCCATTTTTCGAGTTCGTGGAGTATTCTCGTTTTTTTGTACAGGTTGGCCGGTTTGGCCGGATTGGATTTCCAAGGAGGCGATCATGAAGTACCCGATTTTGTCCATTTTCACCCTGCTGTTTGTGTTTTCAGTGGTCATCGCGGTTGGTTGCAACGGAGATGACAAGAAGAAGGAAAGTTCCCTGGCCCAGTGCACGGACGGCATTGACAACGATGGGGATGGCCTCATCGACTGTGCGGATCCCGATTGCAAGAAAGCCTGTGACGGCATTGACACGGACGGGGACGGGGTTCCGGATTACCTGGATGTCTGTGAGGGCCACGACGACAATGTGGACACGGACGGAGATGGCGTTCCCGATGGCTGCGACATCTGCCCTGGTCACGATGACAACGTGGACACGGACGGGGACGGGGTTCCCGATGGCTGCGACGCATGTCCCGGTCATGATGACAGTGAGGACGCGGACGGGGACGGGGTTCCCGATGGCTGTGATGCATGTCCCGGTCAGGATGACAGGGTGGATTCCGACGGAGACGGGGTTCCCGATGGTTGTGACATCTGCCCGGGGGGCAATGACATGATTGACACGGATGGGGACGGCATTCCCGATGACTGCGATCCCTGCCCGTTCACCGAGGAGTGCAACACCTGCATGCAGGCCTGCCATTACATGGAGTTCACCTGTGGTTTCACCAATTCCTGTCGGGCCTCCGGAATGAACTGTGACAACAATGGCAGCGAGTGCGAGGGAAACTGTTTCCTGGCAGCCACATGCATGGAAATCATGTCCATGGTGACCCAGAACCCGAATCCTGTTCTGTCGGCTTGCCTCATCGACTGCGACCCCGGCAATTCCTGTACCATTTGTACCGGTTCCAGGTGCACGTCCCAACTGAATGCCTGTTACCAGGATGCCACCTGCACGGCTTTTCTGGAGTGCAGCCAGAGTTGCGCGGACACCGCCTGTATTGATGCCTGCGCGACTGCCCACTCCAGTCTGGCCACCATCAACCTGCGTTCCTGCACCTGCAGTTCGTGCGTCACCGAGTGCAGCGACCTTTGCGGATAGTTCTGGAGAATTTGCGAAATACCCCGTGATTGTGGGCAGGGTAGGGGGTCAGTGGTGCCCGCCGCAGCCGTGATGACCGCCGCAGGTAGACTGCAGGGTGATTTCCTGCAATCCGCCGTTTGCGTATTCATCAAGAATGGCATCGATGGATCGTCCGGCGGGCCGGAATACCCGGATGCCTGCGGCATGCAATTTTGAGAGTGCACCGGCTCCGATACCTGCGGTGACCAAGGCATCAATCTCCTCGTTGCCAAGCATCGCAAGTGGTTGGCACATGCCATGTCCATGATGCTGATTGTCGTTGGGAATGATTCGCAGGGTCCGGTCATCGGTGGAGGCAATGACAAATATGGGCGCAGAGCCAAAATGATCGGAAAGGGGACTGGCAAGTCCTAGATCTTCGAGAACGGGAATACAGATCTTCATGAGTCACCTCTTTTGTGAATGGAAGGTTCAGTTGGACAATTTCGTCCACAGGGTTGATGGAATCCGTTTTTTTTTCGCGGGCAATTGCAAATGCAGGAAAACTCCCGTGTTTGTACAGGTGCATGTTCCTGTACGATGAGGGTCCTGCCTGAAAGCATTGCGATGGCCACCTTGTTTCTCGCGCTTTGCAGAATGCGGGAAAAGGTGGCCCTTGAAACCTGCATCTGGAGGGCTCCCTGTTCCTGGTACAACCCGGCCAGATCTGCCAGGCGAATGGCCTCCAGTTCATCCCGGTGCAGGATGACCGGTTCCGGATCCCTCAAGGGGACCGGTACCCAGCGGGAGATGGATTCTTCCCTCAGGATCCGGCGGCAAACGGGGGGTCGGGGCATCGGACAGGGCACTCCTTGTGTTCATGGCCTTGGCCATGGCCTGTGCCAAGTTATTATGAACATATTCTCATAACATGCAAGTCCCGAAATGGAGAACATCATTTGACATTTGACAATCCAGTGGCAAAGTCTAGGTGAGAACACCCCCAAGGAGGTTTGTGATGAAAAACAATTCCCTGATTCTGGCACTTTTCTTCTTTTTACTGGTTTCCTGTGATGACGGGGGCAAGTCATCGAACAACGGGAACAATGTCAACAACGTCAACAATGCGAATAACGTCAATAACACCAATAACACCAATAACACCAACAACGTGAACACATGTGATGACGGTTCGGAACTGCTTTGTGACATGATCCAGCCGGAATGTGAAGAAGGGGAGATCCTGTCGGTGCAGAACGGCTGCTGGGAGTGTGTCAATCCGGCCACCTGCCTGCCGTGGGGCGTGGCGGAATGCTATCGCGACGTGGACTGCGCACCGGACGAGTTCTGCAATCCCTGGGGATCCACGACTTGTCCGGTGTGTGCCCAGGCTGTTCACGCGTGCAGCCCGAATCCCTGTGATACGGGTGAATCTTTGGCATGCTGGGGAATCCGGCCGTATTGCGGCCCCGGCAACACCGCCGTGGTGGTGGATGGCTGCTGGCAATGCCAGGATCTGGAAACCTGCACGGAGTTGACGGACCCCGAATACTGTCACGATGGTTCCGAAGTGACCTGTCTTATGGCCGATGAACTTGAGTGTGAAGAACACGAGATGGTAGCCGTCATCAACGGGTGTTACGAGTGTGTCAATCCGACCACCTGCCTGCCTTGGGGCGAGAACGGCTGTCAGGAGGACCATGACTGCAATGTCTTCGAGATGTGCGAACCCTGTTGGTCCAGCTCCACCCCGGAGAGCGATGACTGCATTTCCGCCTGCGTTCCCCACGGCTGTCCCACCGAGATGGAACCAATGTGCAATATGCCCCGAACGGATTGTGGTGATGAAGGGGTGGCCATATCCTGGTCCGGCTGCTGGACCTGCGTGGACAAAGATACCTGTGAACCGCTGGACCAATAGGTTCCGGAACCTCAGGGTTCCCGGGAGATGAACTCGTTCCAGATGCCGCGTTCAAGCACCCCGGTCAGGGTTTCGATGGACCGCATCTGAGCGGAAACCGTTTCGAGAATTGCATGCAGGGGTTCAAGGCGCCGGCTGGAACGGTCGGAAAGGTCGATTTTTTTCATGGCCCAGTCCGGATACAGGCGGCTTTCCACCAACGTTTCCTCCCGCAGGAGCACCACGTGGACATGACGGGAGTCCCGGACGATTTTGGCGTACAGTGAATCGATTTTCTCCGCAGGTCCTTCGATGATCTGGAAGAAGATGTTGCCGGTGGCAGCCAGAATGCCTGTGATTCCGTCCACTTCGTTGTTGAAGGCTGCCTCCTGCACCAGGGCATCGATTTCGGCATCGGTGTAAGGCCTGGCAAAGGCACTGATGTATTTGATGCGCTTGAGGGTCATGGTTTTTTCCTGCTTTCCGGCCCCGTTGGACTTCGTTCAATTGATACCATCTCCAATTTCAAAATTCAATGGGACTGAAATTCGGGTCTTGACTAATTACGATAACCGATTACGATAACCGTTATAGGGGGAGGGAGTAACGATCATGAGCGACATCGAACGTGAATTCCTGCTGGCATTCTGGAAGGTGCACATTTTGTATCATGCATCCAGGGAACCCGTGGTGGGGGCATGGATCATGAAGGAACTGGCGCGGCACGGCTATTCGGTGAGCCCTGGATCCCTGTACCCTCTGCTGGCGCGCATGGAAAGCCGGGGCTGGCTTGCGTGCCACCGGGAACCGGGAGCAGGGCCCAAGTCCCGCAAGGAATACACGCTGACGGTTGAAGGTCACCGGGTGCTGGAAGAACTGCGGGGCCAGGTGACCGAACTGTACCGCGAGGTGGTGCTCGGAGAGGAGACTCCCCTTCCGGAAGATGGGAGTCGTCCATGACTTTCTGTTTTTGGAGAACTTGTACTTTGGGAGCAAAGCGCACAACACTGGAGGTGATTCATGGAAACGGAAGAAAAACCTGAATCCGGGATGTCGGAAGTTATGCCTCAGCCAAAGGCCAAAGTGGCCACAGGAGCGTTCTTGCGTGACGTTTTCACCTGTTCCCTGGGAGCTTATGGCGGTCCCGAGGCGCACATGAGTGTTTTTCTCGACCAGATGGTCGTGCGCAAAAAGTATCTCACCGAGAATGAACTGGTGGAACTGATTGCCCTGTGCAGCATATTGCCAGGTCCCACCAGCACCCAGACCATTGTGTCCATCGGGTACAAGATGGGCGGACCCCGACTGGCATTGCTGACCATGCTGGTCTGGGCGACTCCGGCCATCATGGCAATGACCCTGTTGTCATTCCTGTATGCTTTCCTGGTGGCTGCGGATTTTTCCACGGATGTCTTGCGCTATGTGGGGCCCATGGCGGTGGGGTTCATTCTGGTGGCCACCTGGCGAATCGGACGCAAGGTGGTCACGGACATCCCCACCGGATTGCTGATGATCTCCGGTGCCGTGGTCACCTGGTTCATCCGGGCGCCGTGGATTTTTCCTCTGGTGCTGGTGGCCGGAGGATTCACCAGCATCCTTCTGGCGCCGGAAAAGAACCTGTGGAACCGGGTGAAGATCCGGCCGCCCTGGCATTATCTGGCGGTGTTTTCGGCATTTGCCCTGGGGGGTCTGGCACTGGCGGCTTGGAGCGATTTTCACATGGCCGGCCTGTTCGAGCATTTCTATCGTTACGGGTATCTCGTGTTCGGAGGGGGACAGGTGGTGGTTCCGGTGATGCACGGTGAACTGGTGGAAAGCATGCATGCCATGACCACGCAGGAGTTTTTGACCGGTTACGGCCTGGTTCAGGGCCTGCCGGGTCCGATGTTCAGTTTTGCCGCCTACGCCGGGGGCATGGCGGCCCGGGGGGTTTCCATTCCCTATCAGGTCTTGGGGGGGCTCATCGGGGGCGTGGGTATCTTTCTGCCAGGACTGTTGCTGATTTATTTCGTGTATCCGGTGTGGGAAACCCTCAAGGGAATCCGTGCGGTGAAGGTTTCCCTGCGGGGCATCAACGCAGTGGCCGGAGGACTGATTGCCGTCGCGGGGGTCATTCTGTTGCAGGCAGGCGGTCTGCGCTGGGATTTTCTGGCAGTGACCGTGTTGACCGCCTTACTGCTGTTTTCACGGAAGGTGCCGGCGCCCCTCATCGTGGCGGCCACCCTGACCGCAGGAGTTTTCTAGTTTGTGAAACTGCGTTACGGTCTTTCCCAGACAGCCAAAGCTTCGGGGAACATTTCGATGGCCCGGGGCAGGATGCCATGGAGAAAGGCGATGGCGATTCCGTAGTTGGTGATGGGAATGCCACAACTGGATGCGGTGCGGATGCGGGAGAGAATCGCCGCCCGGTTCACCATGCAGCCGCCGCATTGAATGACAAGATCGTAGCCGGATAAGTCATCCGGGAAATCATGGCCGGCCCGCACGTCGAATTCCAGACGGGCGCCCGTGTACGAGGTGAGCCAGCGGGGGAGTTTGACCCGACCGATGTCCTCGGAGATGGGTCGGTGGGAGCAGGCTTCGGCAATCAGTATCCGGGAGCCGTCGCGCAATCGGGAAATCGCCCGTACCCCTTTGACATATTCGGTCAAATCCCCCTTGTGCCGGGCAAACAGGATGGAAAATCCCGTCAGCGGAATCGCCGGAGGCACATCGGCATCCACCTTGAGGAACGCCTGGCTGTCGGTGACCACCAGATCCGGAGGCGAGGAAAGAACGTGGTTCAGGGTGTGGGCAAGTTCCCGTTCCTTGACCACCACACAGGTGACATCCGCGTCCAGAAGTTCCCGCAGGGTTTGCACCTGGGGAAGGATCAGGCGTCCCTTGGGAGCTTCCTTGTCAATGGGAACCACCAGCACCACCGTGGCGGGGGCGTGGACCAGATCCGCGATGATGGGCAGTTCGGCCTCCTTCTGGGCGGCCAGCCGGTTGAGTGCATCCTTGACCTGTTCGATATCTGCGGTTCGGGTGGAGGAAAAAGCCAGCACGGGGACGTTTTCGAAGCGGCTGCGCAGATCTGCCACAAACGGATCCATGATTTGGGATTCCACCGTGTCTGCCTTGCCGGCCAGCAGGACAAACGGCACCCGCGCATCGGAGAGATCCGCCACCAGCCGGTCATCGTGATGGGAAAACACCCCCGGTTCCAGGAGCAAAACGGCAAGATCCGCCCGGGACAGGATTTTGCGGGTTTTTTCCACGCGCTTTTCCCCCAACTCGCCGATGTCATCCACCCCTGCCGTGTCGATGAGTACCACCGGCCCGAACGGCTGCAACTCGTAGCTCTTTTCCACCGGGTCCGTGGTGGTGCCGGGGGTGTCCGACACGATGGAGATTTCCTGGCCCAGAAAGGCGTTCATGAAGGTGCTTTTGCCGACATTGCGCCGTCCCAGGACGGCGATGTGCAGGCGGTTGGCGCGGGGGGTGCGGTTCATTCGGTTTCCTCCGGAGGTGCCGGGGTGGTGAACCCCAGGGCCAGAATGCGTTCGGGAGAAAGCAGGCTTTCCATGGCCTGGCCTTCGACAATGCCCAATTCCCTGCAGGACTCCATCAGGTTCAGTCCGGTTTGCCCCATGTGCCTGGCCACGGTTTCTGCAGTGGCGTGACCGAAGGAACCGATCAGGAGTGTGGCAGATGCGGGGTGGGCCAGCAGTTCGGCCCGGGTGCGGGCGGCATTGGCCGATACACCGGCAAGGGCGTGAATGCGCAGGATCCGGCAGGTGGCCTGCAACAGTTCGAGGTCATGAAACATCAGCCAGGCAGCCAGGGGCAAAAAGGCGTTGAGTTCCAGTTCTCCGTGGGCCAGAAGCCGGGTGACAATGGCTTCGTCCCCCTGTACGCGGATGGCACAGGTTTCGGCAGATTCGCAGATCACCGGGTTTACCTTGCCGGGCATGATGGAGGAACCCACCTGCACAGGGGGTAGCGAGATTTCCCCCAGAAGGTGCATGAGGCGCAGGTCCCGGGCCAGTTTTTCCAGGTTCACGGCTACCACCTTCACCATGGAAAAGGCCTCGGCGAGGGTATCGTGGTTGGCGGTGGCATCCACCAGGTTTTCCGCCCGGGCCAACGGAAGGCCGGTCAGTCGTCTCAATCGGGTGGTCGCCTGCAGGATGAATGGCCGGGGTGCGGCAATGCCCGTGCCGATGGCCGTGCCTCCGAGGTTGACGGTGCGGATGCGCTCTTTCGCCTTGAAGACCCGCCACCGGTCCCGTGAGATCATTTCGGCGAAGGTGGAAAAGGATCGTCCCAGGGTGGTGGGAACCGCAGGAGTCAGTTGTGTGCGGCCGAGTTTTACCACGTGGGCGAAACGGTGCTCCAGTTCCTGCAGCACAAGAAGCAGGTGGTTCATTTCTTCTTCCAGGGAATCAAGGTTTTTCAGCAGGCCCACGTGAACGGCGGTGGGAAATACGTCGTTGGTGCTTTGGTGGAGGTTGACATGTGTCAGTGGATCCACCCTGCCGGAACCGGGGGGTTCCTGTAGTTTCAGGCAGGCCACGTTGGCCGCGATTTCGTTGATGTTCATGTTCACGGAGGTGCCGGCTCCCCCGGCGTGGGGATCCACCACAAACCATTCGGAGTGATGTCCTTCGGACATTTCGCGAAGGGCCTCTTCCAGGGCATCGGCTTCGGGACCGCCCAGATAACCGAGTTCACGATTGGTCAGGAGGCAGGCGAGTTTCACGGTGGACAGGGCCCGGTAAAAGGAAATGGCCCAACGGCAGCCCGTGGACGGGAAATGGGAGAGGGCCCGGGCGGTGTGAATGCCGTACAGTGCGTTTTCGGGAACATCAAAGGAACCCAGAAAATCCGTTTCGGTTCTTGTGTTCACGGGTCACCATCCTCGGAAGTGGTCATCGGAAGCGGCCTGCGAAAAATTCGGTGAACCGCAACTTTGACAGCACCCTTCTATAATGCCGTCCGGCCAAAAGACAACCGGCAAACCGCAGACGGAATGCGAAGTGTTCAGGAGCAGTCCTGCGGATCGTTCCGGGTGGCCGGACCCACGGGCAGCCGATCTACAGAACCGTTTCAAAGACGGGTTTGTCAAAAAAGGTTATTCCCCGAAAGACGGATCCGGTATCATTCCTGTCTGGCCGGGGCCGCCGGAGGGAGTGTGTCATGAAAGCGAAAATCCGGATTGCGACTCATGTTGTTTTTCTTTTTACTTTATGGGGCAGAACTCCTTTGGCTGCCGCTGCTGAATACCATGCAGGGCCATCCGATTACCGGACGATTCTGCCTGATTTGCTGCCGGGGGATGTACTGAATCTGGAAGGGGGGCTCTATACCACGCGGTTGAATGTCCGGGATCTGAACGGCACCCCGGAAGCCTGGATTACCATTCGTGGCCCGGAAACAGGAGAACCTGCCGTGTTTCTTGCGGACCCGGTGCCCTGTTGCAACACCGTGGAGATCCGTGATTCGAGTTATGTTTCCATTGAGAACCTGGTCATTGACGGGGACATGCGTGCGGGTGCCTTCGGGGTCAGTGCCAAGGACGGATTATCCAACCGTGTACACCATATCCGGATTCAGGGTTGTACTTTCATCAACCATGACAACGGACAGTCCACCGTGGCCATCTCCACCAAGACGCCCACCTGGGGCTGGATCATCCGTAGAAACCGGATCCTCGGGGCTGGAACAGGCCTTTACCTGGGCAGCCCCGATGGCACGAATCCTTTCGTACGGGGAATCATTGAAGAAAACCTCGTGGTGGACACCCTGGGCTATAACATGCAGATCAAGTTCCAGGGCCCCAGGCCGGAGGTGGCGGGTCTGCCTGCGGGACCTTCTTCCACCATTATCAGGCACAATGTGTTCATCAAGACGGATCGGGAGAGTCCTGCGGGAAACCGCCCCAATGTGCTGGTGGGGGGCTTCCCGGAAACCGGTGCGGGTTCGGGGGATTCATATCAGATATACGGCAACCTGTTTTACCACAATCCCCGGGAATCACTTCTCCAGGCTTCGGGACGGGTCTCCATCCACGACAATGTGTTTGTTTCCGGTGGTCACGCTGCCATGGCCTTGCAGAACCATGACCTGCCCCTGCGAATGGCCCGGGTATACAACAACACAATCTATGGTGTTGCCACAGGAATCCGGGTTTCCGGGACCATGGATCAGGGGGTTCATGTGATCGGCAATCTCGTGTTTGCCCAGACGGGGCTTTCGGGAACACCCACTGCCGAAACGGACAATATTTTCGCTCCGGTGCAGGAAGCACAGCAATATGTTTCGCAGCCTTCCCTGGTTCTCGGAGAGATGGATTTTTACCCTCTGCCGGATGCCTGTGAGGGGCCTGCCCTGGATTTGTCGGGCTTTTCCACGGATCTTGACCATGACAGGGATTTCAACGCCCAGCCAAAGGCCTACTTCACGTTTCGGGGTGCCTATGCCGGTTCAGGAATGAACCCCGGCTGGGTTCTGGATGAAGACATCAAGTCCCTGATCGGTTCTCCCGAAGACCCCGACCCCGAAGACCCCGACCCCGAAGATCCCGACCCCGAAGATCCCGAGAACCCCGGCTCCTCTTCCGGGGGTTGTTCCTGCTCGAATGCGGGGCACCCCCCCGCGCCACAACTTCTTTTCTGGTTCCTGCTCCTTGCCTTGTACATACGCCGCAAAGATCTAACCCCGCCCCCTTTCTCCTGAATCGTTCTCTTTAAACTACGCCCTCACCTCTTTTTGTGCCCCCAAATCCCCCGCTTTTGCATTTTTCCCGCAACCTTTTTGCCCTCGCGCCGATAATAAAGGGGGCAGGGCAT
>CAZTZR010000023.1:8113-46181 GCA_964618145.1 uncultured Kofleriaceae bacterium | reverse complement strand
CGAAAAGGGATCCATTCCACGATGGCCAGAGGCAAGACGGAAAAGAGCAACCCCAACTAGTACGACGCGCCGGCTGGAACGACGACGTGCGCACGCAGTTGCTGCTGGGGGTGGGCACGCCGGTGACTTGTGATCACACAGTCGTCAGAGTTTCGCCAGAACCGCGGCCCGATACCAAGCCATGAAATCATCCGGCCCGCAGGGCCACCTTGTTTCGAAGCCTTGCGAAGAAACCACCGTCCACCGGCCGCCGGCAACCGGCACTGGCCCACAATTATCACTCAGCGCTCATAATGCGTTTGCCCTGCCCAACCGGTCAGGGGGGATCAGTCTTCGTCGGAGTCGGATTCTTCGCCCACCGGTTGCAGGGCTTCCATTTCCTGGCATTTCACCAGAAGCATGTTCCGGACGGCAGGGGACAGAAGCAGGTTTTCCACGAGGCTGTTTTCATTGGTTTCGGTGTTTCCGTCCTTGTTGACCGTGTTGTTGCACCGGATCACGTTGAGCACACTCAGGTTCCGGCAGCCTTCACAGTCCGCCAGTTCCAGTTTCAGCCAGGTATCGCCCACGAAGGGAACCAGTTGGTCCAGCCACTGGTCGGTTCCGGCCTGCAGGGACTGGAGAATCGGACCCTCGTAATCGGGATGGAATGTAAAGGGAAGGGTATTGCGTTCCACCCACTTACGGCAGGATTCACAATAGATCTTTTCCTTCATGGCGGTCCACCACATGAACACGAAAATGCCAAGATACACCACGGCTTCTATACCCAGCATGGCACCGTAGACAACGCCCTTGATCTGGTTGCCCCGAACCTGGAACCAGCCATTTTCGATGAGCAACTTGATGAACTCCTTGATGACGTCCGGCCGGAAAAGAAGTTGGAAATAATTCACCTCATGCCTGAGAAGCACGAATATGAAAGTGACCCAGAAAACATACAGGGTCAGTACCCCGGCTATGAGCATTCCCACCAGGGAAGCGGCCCGGGAACGGTTGTGTCCGAAACCCTCGCCGGCGGTGTACGCCATGGCAACGAGGAACACGGCCCCGAAACTGATGATGAAGTTCAGGTAAATAAAGGGAATGTACCTCGTGGCATAGGAATAGGCAAATGCCAGCGGGAACATGGCCACGATGGCAGCCCCAAGACCGATCAACACCCCTACGGGGTCCATTTTTCCGGAAATCCTGTATGTATTTGTCATGTGTATTCTCCTGCCGGATGGAAATACCCGGTAACCAGCTTGTACAATGAACGTCCCGTTCTGTCAATGGGTCTGTTATGGAATACCAGGGCAAAAAAAAACGGGCATCCGGATTACCGGATGCCCGAGTGGAAACTTTCCATTCACCCGGCGGCCCGGACCCCATTCCCCCCGGGATCCGGACTGCCTGGAAGGCTTCCGTTCCCCTGGACGAATGATCGTCGGGTTCCTGACAATATTTCTTTCTGAAATGATTAAGTATCAGTAGTAAATGGAATCCAGTTGCCGTTCCAGTAGATGGATGGACGGTTTTGAACCGTCAAAATCCCTGCAGGCGCGAAGAAGATCGGCATGATGTGCACTGGCCACCAGTCGGTGTTCCTGAAGTTGATGGGCCAGTTGTTCCCAGTGACCGTCAGATGTCATGAGGGTTCCCGGAACAATTCGGACAGGCTGATGGTCACCAGATGTGAGCGGCACCGGACCTTCAACTGACCTTCATAATTCCATTTCCTGAAAAGATCCGAGGACAGGTCAAATTCGGCGGATCGGCCGGTCTCCTGATTGCAGGGAAGAAGGACCCCTGAATCTCCGGGAAATTCAATGGTCGCCACCGGCTTTGGTTCTTCCGTGGATTCGGGGGAATACCGGATGGGCGACCGAAGCAGGATTCGCATGAAACCGGGGGTTCCCTGCAAGGTGAAGTCTTCGAATTCCCGGAGGCTTTTCCATGGATATCCGGTATACAATGGTTCGGCCGCCAGACACAGGGCACAAGGGGTGTCATCGGCCGCATCGGCCACGACCGTGTTAAGGGCTTCCAGAAGGCGCAGCATCCCGGTTTCAGGGGTTTCACCGGCTTTGGTCGCGGCCAGTTTCCAAGTCCATTCATCAAGTTTCCGGTTCTGTTCTTCAATGAGCTCCATCAAACGACGGCTTTCCGGAAAGACCCGCATGACTTCACAGGCGGTATGAAAGGATTCCAGGGCATTTTCGGGAAATGTGTATCCCTTTTCCCACCACCAGAAATCCGTGGAAGTTTCCGGCCGGACCCACAGCACCCGATGTTGCCGGACATGATTCACGGGAATCATGAGATACAGGAAGTTTTTCAGTTGTTCATCAAACTCTTCGATGATTTCAACAACTTCTGGGGATAGTTCCTGCATGCGGCCGGAAATTGCCCGGGCGCCTGCGAGTTGTAATTGCACCCGATCCCGCCTGCGCAGCACTTCAATGACCCTTTCGGCCAATTCCTGTTTGGTGCCTGTCCCTTCAGAATCGGCTTGTTCTTCAGGGTCCCCGGGGATCAATGCGGCATCGGTGAGAGCCAGTTCCAGATCGAACAGTTCCGCCAAATCCCCCAGGGAATCCGGATTCCAGAAACCCAGGGGATTTTCCACCAGAAACTGCAAGGAATCACAGGCCCCCACCCGTTCCCGGACCCAGCCGGACTGGTCCAGATAGAACAAGGTGCCGGCCACTTCAAGAAAAAGGTTCCAGTCTTCCATGGCATCGGGGTTTTGTTCCATGGTGGAACTATCGGTTTCACACAGTGTCTTGAGGAGTTGTTCCCCGAGTTGCGTGGTCTGTTCCAGCAATTCCGCATCCGGCGTCCAGTTCATGACGCTCCTCCTGTCCGGATTTCCAGCAGGGTTCCCGCCCGTCGGCATCCGGCCTTTTCCCGGCACAAATCGAGCCAGGCCCTGTCATAATTCCTTGATTTGCGCAGTTTGTTTTTCCGGTCGGTTTCCCGGTAGCAGGTGATCAGGCGCAAGGAACCCCGAAAAGCCGGAAGGGAGGCGACAACCTTTACTCCGCGGCTTTCAATGGTTTTGATCGTGGGTCCATCGGGGCCACGGTAGGCCAGTACACGCGGTTCACCGGAAGAAGACGGATGGGTGAAAGCCCAATCCAGACTCTCGTTTGCAACCTGCAAATAGGCTGTCAGCAGTTCGGAAAAGGATATGCTGACCTGTTTTCGGGCTGCCATGTTCCGGCAATCATCACAGGAAGCCACGCGATGGTTTTGGTTCAGCAGGCATTCGGGGATGGCCGCCAGGCGGGCCTGGGCGTCCCTTGTGCGGCGGGACAGATTTTCAATCAGGGGCGGTTCCGGGATCAAATCCTCCCAGTGTTCCAGAGCGTGTTCCGAATGCTCAAACAGGGGAATCACATGTTTGAAAAGATGCATGTGTGCCGCCGGAGTGGAAGTGAATCCACCAATTTTGGTGGAATATTCCGTGGAATCAATGAAAAAACGCATGACAGTCACCATCGGCCACTCCCTGGACGAAACCCCGGGGAGGATCTGACAAAAAAAGAAAGGAAAATACAAAATTTCCCGTCAACCAGGGATTGCAGGATTCAAAACCCTTTGTCCCGGAGATATTGCAAAAGTACCTTTCTGACCCTGCATTTCATCTGGTAGAGATTGTCCAGACTGACCTGCAACTTGTCGGCCAGTTCCCCGGCGGACATTTCCGGATTCTCCTGGGTCAGCATGAAGTATCGAAAAAGTTTTTCCGTCATTCTGGTGGACAAATCTTCATGGATTGTGTCTGCGGAGGGAAACGCCTGCATCAGGTTTGCAAGGGAATCGGGCGGTTCTTCCGGAGCCACCACGCCCGAAAAATCGTCCAATACCACCGTGGAGCGCCAATTTTTGGTACGCATCAAACTTATGACCAGATTCTTGCAGACGGTGTTTATCCAGGAGTGCAGGCGTGCCTCGGCGGAAGAATTCAGATCCCGGTCGCTGGGGGGATTGTCTACAAGTTGAAAGAGGGTTTCCTGGTAGATGTCAAGGATATCCTCATTTTTGAGGGAAGAATTGATTTTCCGGAGTTTTTTCGTAATCCAGGAACGCAAGGTGGGGTTCAGATCCTGCAAAAGCCTGGAAAATGCCTGTTCATCCCGTGGGTTTTTTCCGGCTTCCACCAGAAAATCCATGCACAACTTCGCCAAAGCCGGATTGTTTTCATCATGCCTTGCGCTCATCTTGCTCTCCCGGTCAGATCCTTCGCCGACGAAAGCATAGGAAAAAACGGTCCTGCTGTCCAGCCTGAACCAAATGAAGACGGAGGTTGTCAGGATTCATGTCCATGTCCGTCCAACCGGATGGAAGTGCACTCCTTTCCAAACCACGGAGTGCCCCAGGGAGTTGAAGATGGACCCGACATTGATCCGCAACCTGTATCCCCGGGATTCCCGTCTGCTACGGGCCATCCGGGATGTCCTGAAAAGGTATGAAATCACGGAAAATCCGAAAAACCGTGATCCCGGATGGCGGGAATTCCGGATCACGGGAGGCCAGGAACCCTACCGGGTGAGGATTTCCGGAAACTGGGAGGCACCTCCACAGTGTACGTGTCCGGACCATTTCCGCCGGGCGGCCGAGTCCAACCAGGGCTTTTGCAAGCACATCATTGCCGTTCTGATGAGCCGGAAGGAACTTGTCTGCCAGTTGCTGGACATATTTCTTTAAGAAGGAGAATGCATCATGAGTCCGAAGAAGATCCCCCAGACCCCCGTTGCCGTGCCGGAAGGCTACACCTGGGAGCAATTGCTGCCCCTGGTGGGAAGTGTGCTGTCCACCAAAACATCAGTGCTTCTGCGGGGACACCCCGGCGTGGGAAAAAGTGCCATGGCCGCGGAACTGTCCCGTCGCATGGGGTTGCCCTTGGTGGACATCCGCCTGGCCCAGCGGGATCCGGCGGAATTGGGCGGGGTGTATTTCCCCAACCGGGAAGAAGGCCGGCTGGAACTGTTTCCTCCCGAGTGGGTCAAACTTGCCTGCGAAAAGCCGGTGTTCATTTTCCTGGACGAGATCAATGCCGCCATCACCCGCCTGCACCAGAGCGTGGCATACCAGATCGTGCTGGAACACCGGATCGGACCATTTGTCTTTCATCCGGAAACCGTGGTGATGGCGGCAGGAAACCTCGAGGAGGACAATGCCATTGTAACTTCCCTTTCTTCGGCCCTGTGCAACCGGTTTGCCCATTTCATCCTGCGGGTGGATGCCCCCGGATGGGTTCGCTGGGGAGTAAGTTCACAGGTGGATCCCCGGATCCTGGCCTACATCGGATATGCCGGGGAACAGGCCCTGTATGAAAACAACGGGGATCTCGCGTTTCCTTCACCCCGCTCCTGGGAAATGGCTTCGAAGGTGCTGGGGGCACTGGAAGAGGAGGATGCCCGGCGTGGAGTGTCTGCTTGTGTAGGTCGCATGCAGGCAGAAAAGTTCTTCAGTTTCCTGAGATTGTACGGGCGGGTGGATGTGAAGGCCATTCTGAAGAAAGGCAAGGAGATGGATTTTTCCACCGGTGCCAACGCGGATCCCTCGTTCATCTATGCCGCCGTGTTTGCCGTGGCTTCTGCCGTGGTCAAAGGGGAGTATGGCGCCGGGGCTCCGGAACTGCAGAACATCGTGAAGTTCCTGAATTCCCGGGGGCTTGACCCGGAATATGTCATGCTGTTTTTACGGCATCTGAATTCCCGCTCCAACGTGCTTTTGCATCTCAAACCCCTGTCCGGGTTCCAGGTCATCGCCAAAACCCTGGTGGATCTGCGCCGGGAGGTGTATTCATGAGCCCTCCGGCGGAATCCCTGGCAGCCGCAGAATACCAGCGTCTGGTGGCACTGCGCATGCAGTTGCTGGAACTGCATCCCTTCTGGGGTTTTCTTTTGCTTCCCATGGTGTTTGAACCTGCGGAACTGGAAGTGCCCATGACCACGGATTTCATCCGGCATATCTGGTATGACCCGCAATGCACGAAACACCTGAATTTCCGCAAACTGGGATATGTGCTGATTCATCAAGTCTGTCATCTGGCCTATGGGACCATGGGGCGTCAGAACCGGCGGGTCACCCTGTTGTGGCATCAGGCCACGGACCATGCCATCAACCGGGTGATCGAGAACATGTGCAAGGCCTCATTGGACCCACCTTATGAAAATCCCGCCACCCGTGTCCATGGCCAGGACTGTTTTGTTCCCCTTTACGATCCCCGGTTTGGAAACCATCCCGCCGAGGTGATCTACGAGATCCTCTTTGATGAAATGATGCAGGAATCGGAAAAGGAACCTGGTTCCTCTGAGGGTCAGAAGAATGCCGGTGCAGTCGAAACAGGGTCCGGAGAAGCAGAAGAAGGGGGAGAAGGCGAAGAAGGAGAAGCAGAAGAAGGGAAAAAAGGGGACAAAGAGGGACAAAAAGGGAAACCGGTGGATGGAAACCGGGGAAAATCGAAGGCAAAGGGAGATGGGGAAGAAACCCCGGAATCTTCCGGAAATGAAGAAATTCAGGCTTCGGGTCCTCCCTTGAACCGGGTGGTTCCCCACGGCAGCGGCATCGATATTCACCTTCCCATTCCGGAGAATGAGGAATTCCGGGAAAAACTGCAGGAAAGACTGGTAGACGCCTATGAACGCTGGGAACAAAGTGGCTCCCGTGGTTCAGTCCCCGCAGAAATCGGGCGGCTGGTGAATCAGGTGCGGGGGTTTGGTGTCAATTGGCGTCGCCTGTTTCACCAGTTTGTCGATCCTTGCCTGGGGCTGGACGAGTTGTCCCTGTCCCGGCCTAATCGTCGCTGGTTGATGCAGGATATGCTGGTACCCGGTTCCGTGGCGGAAAAAGTTCCGTTTCTGGTGGTTTCCGTGGACACATCCGGTTCCATGTCCACAGAGGTCATGGATGCAACATTCAGGGAACTCGAACGCCTGGCGGATCTCGTCCAGGAGTGCCTTTTGCTGGTCGGCGACGCGAAGATTCACGACATTGTGCCCACCGACAAACTGGAAGAATTCTTCAAAAAACGCACCCTGCGGGGCGGTGGCGGGACTTCCCATCTTCCCGTGTTCAGTTTCGTGGAAAGAATGGGGCAGGTGCCCAGCCTGTTCGTGGGGGTCACCGATTTGTTCAGTGTTTTTCCCGAACGTCCTCCGCAATACCCGGTTCTCTGGGTGGTTCCCCCCGTTCACGGACAGGTTCCGTTTGGTCGCAAACTGGTGGTGATTCCCTGAATTCCTGAATCAGTGCCCAAAGGACTACAGTTCCCGGTGGCGCTGGGCGATGGTTTCCGCCAGGGAATCCAGTTCCGCCAGGTGTTCGGGGCGCGGATGACCCTTGCACAGGAGGGTTCCGAGCACTTCCACCTTGAGGTTGGGAATCAGTTTGGTCAGTTGTTCCACCGCCTGGGAACCCCACCCAAAAGAGCCGATGATGGCGACAAAACGGGTTTTGGGTCGCAGGGCATTGGCCAGGTAGGCGGCCTGGGCCACATGGGGATGGGCACCCACCAACACGGTGGGGGTTCCCAGTACGATGGTGGCGGCATCCACCAGGGACATGGCGAGTTTTCCCAGTTCGGTGGAGGAAAGTTCAAATTTCTGCACACGCACGCCCCGCCGGATCAAGGCATCCATCAGGTGATCCACCATGATTTCCGTGCTGCCGTGCATGGAAATATACGGAATGATAACCGAATTGGCCACCCGGTCTGAAATCCATTCGTCATAGGCGGACAGGATCTGTTCGGGATGATCCCACACGGGGCCATGGGAAGGGGCAATCATGCGGAAATCCAGTTCCCGGATCTTCTTCATGTTGCCCTGGATGATTTTCCTGAAGGGCATCATGATTTCGGCGAAATACCGCTTGGCACCATCCACCACGAGGGGATCCACTCCGGTGAACAGTTCCGATGTCGCCAGGTGGGAACCGAAAAAGTCACAGGAAAACAGGATCCCCTGTTCCGGGCAGCAGGTCACCATGGTTTCGGGCCAGTGCACCCAGGGAGTGTACGCAAAACGCAAACTCAAGTCGCCCAGGGAAAGTACTTCGTTGTCCTCTACCACCTGGATGCGTTCCGGGTCCACCAGCAGGTGATCCACAATCATGCTTTTGGCCTTGGAGGAACACAGCACCCGGGCCTGGGGGTATTTTTCCAGCACGGCGGGAATGGAACCGGAGTGATCCTGTTCGGTGTGATTCGATACCACGTAATCCAGGGAAGGCACATCCCGGAGTTGTTCCATCAATACCGGGGTAAAGGCCGGATCAACGGTGTCAATGAGTACGGTCTTTTCGGATCCGCGCACCAGATAGGCATTGTAGGAAGTGCCGTCCGGCAGGGGAATCAGGGAGTCGAACAGACGCCGGTTCCAGTCGGCGACGCCCATCCAATGTATCTGTTTGGTGATTTGTCTGGGTTGCATGGAAAAACTCCTGGGAAAAAGTGCCGGTACATGACCACCGGTTCCACGGCACAGTAGCCATTCGGAAGGAAAATTTCAAGTTGTAAGTTGAATCAAACAAGCGGGAGACAACAAGAAGGCTGTTGCCGTCAAATCAGGAAAAAGAACCGGGAAAACCGGATTACTCTTTGCACTTGGCGAGGTCAGCGGCCTTGGACGCGTCCATGATGCAGCGGGACTGCTTGCGATACTTCATGTATCCGATCTTTTCCTTTTCCTTCTCCACGCCCTTGACGCATTCCTTGATGGCTTCGCCTTGTTTTTCCTTCATGGCCTTTTTGGCTTCTTCGGGCATTTCACCCATTTCTTTTTCCATCAGGTTCATGATGTGTTTGCAGACGTCTTCGGGGCTGGCGGCGCAGCCGATACCGGAAAGCGCCATGACGGTCAGGGGGACGGTGACAAAAAGATGACGAAGTTTCATGGGGTATCTCCTAAAAAAAATTTTGGTTTGTGGAAAGTAATAACCACCATTGGTTAGTTACGCAACGAGGGGATAACACCACGAAGAAAAGCCTGAGTCAATGGGAAATTTGCATTTTTTTCCGGGAAAGAATCCTTTTTTTCCCTGTTGGGAACTGACGGAATTCGTCGGGATTTGTCAGAATTTCAACACTTGTTTGACACTTGAAACCGGAAGAAGAATTCTGTATCAGGCAATTTGAATATATAAATTTTTTATGTACAAATAACCCATTGAACCACAAGGATTGTTTTTGTATTTCATGAGAAAAGAATGAATAATGCAGTATTATCGGAAACAAGGCATGACATTTGCAGCATGGGCGCGCGCCGTGGGGTGTCCAGGAAGGATCCCCCCGAATGGAGTAAGGAAGCCGCCATGGAAAACATGAGAAACAACGCGCGCGTGCTTGGATACATCAAGGGTATTCTCAACTACAAGGAAACCCCGGGGTACGTTTTGCTGAATCCGGGTCCGGTCCTCACCTCTCCGCGGGTAAAGGCGGCGCTGGTACATCACGACATGTGTCACCGGGATGCGGATTTTGCCGTGCTGGTGGGCAATCTGCGACGGAAACTCAAGACCGTGTTCCATGGAGATGATCGCCATGAGGTGGTGTTGATCACGGGTTCCGGCACTTCCGGCATCGAGGCGGTGATTTCTTCCACCATTCCGGAGGACAAGAAGATCCTGATCCTGATCAATGGCGCTTTCGGGGAACGGTACCTGGAAGTGGCCAATGTTCATCGCCTGAACACGGAAGTGCTGGATTTCGGTTGGACAAATCCCGTGTCCGTGGCTGCCGTGGAAGAGAAACTCGTTTCCGATCCGGACATTGTCGCCGTCATGATGGCTCACCATGAAACCTCTGTGGGATTGCTGAACCCGGTGGCTCAAATCGGACAGGTCTGCCGCAGGCATGACCGGTTGCTTCTGGTGGACGCCGTGTCTTCCCTGGGCGCCGAGGATGTCAACGTGGTGCGTGACCACATCGACATCTGCCTTTCTTCGGCCAACAAGGCCATGCAGGCGGTGGCCGGAGTTGCCTTTGTCTGTGTAAGTGATCGTGCCTGGAAACTCATCGAAACCGTCCGTCCCCGGGTGTATTACCTGGATCTCAAGCGGTATCGCAAATATGCCATGGAAGAGGAACTGACTCCCTTTACCCCGGCCGTCAGCGGTTTTTTCGCCCTGGATGCGGCGGTGGAGGAACTGCTGGAGGAGGGAATCGAAAACAGGCAGGCACTGATTCGCCGGCGCAACCGGTATGTCCGGGAGCAGTTGCGGGCCATGGGTCTGGAATTTTTGACCAACACCGGTCATGAATCCTGCACTCTTTCCATTGTGAAAGTGCCCGAATACATTGCGTTTTCCGATTTGTACGACCGCATGAAGAGTCACGGATACATCATTTACGGTTGCAAGGGACGCTACACTGACCAGTACTTCCAGATTGCCAACATGGGGGATCTTTCCGAGGAAATGCTGCAGGGTTTTGTCCACACGCTGCAGTTTGTGCTGTATCGTGCACGTCGGGAAAACCAGATGGTCCCGGCGGTCCCGTTTTCCGCTATTGACGCCGCCTCCTGATTTGCCTACTCTTTCTTCATGGCTGTTTGCCGCTTTCTCCTTTTTACGCTTCTCGTTTTCTGTGGGATGTTCCTGCCGGAAAAAGCCGTTGCCCAGATGCGTGGTGCAACCATCCAACTCAAAGAGGAGAATCTGAGGATGCGCCAGCCCCGGGGATGGTTGTCCGCTTCCACCAACTCCTTTTTGCCCCACAAAGTTCACCTGTTTCATCCATCGGGCGCCCGTTTTGTGCTCACAGTGGCGAAAAAGGATGTCAAGGACACCCTGATGACCTGGACCAACCGGGTTGAATCCCAGGCCAAAGAAAGGCGCATGCAGTTGTCTCCGGCACAAAACGCCAGCATGTTTGGTCAGCCGGCGGTCCGCCTGTCCGGCCGTGCACGCAATGCACAGGTGGAGATACTGTTCTTTTTCCATCAGGATAAAGTGGTCCTGATCACCTTCAGTTGTGATGCGAAGGGAACCAGTACGTGTCAGGTCCTGCCGGATTTTGAACGCATCCTGTCTTCCATCGAACCCATGAAAAGATGAGTTCTTCATGAATGCAATCCGGAAATGTCGAGTGTTTCCATGGCTCGGGTTGATCCTGCTTTTGGTTTCCTGCTCCAAAAAGTCGGGTCATCAGGACCGGGAAAAGGAATCTCCTATAAGCCCGGGGCCAGAATCGGTCGTGGAGCCAGCATCCCTGCCGTTCACCTTCTGCCGGTTTGTGGTATTGCGTCATGGAAAACCGGCCTGTGTCGGAAAACTGTCCGGACAGGAATCCGCCATCCGGCAGCAAACCTTCCGCATGAAGGTTTCTTCCGGAGGTGAAACCGAAGTGGCCTGTATCAACGGTTCCGGCCGTGAAATTTTTTGCGACCCCTTCGGGGAACATTCCTATGTTCCGGTTTTGTCCCCGGCTCTTGCTGTAAGGGAGGAACCTTCCCGAACCGTTCAGACGGACAACCGGGGATGCGTGAAATCCGTGACGTTTGTGACTCCCGTTGAACCGGGAATTCGGGGTGTACAGTTCGAACGGGATGAAAACTGTCTTCTGCTGGCCATGCAGTTTATGGATGAACAAAAAAGACCAACGGCCAACACCCGGGGCGTGTCCCGGCTTCAGTGGAAACTGGACGACAGGGGAAATCCCGTGGAACAGTGGTTTTTCGGACTGGACGGGAAAAAAATTGCACAACCGGAAGGTTATTTCGGAAAACGCAGGGTGCTAGATGCCCATGACCGGGAACTGGAACTGTGGCATCTGGATGAAGAAGGCGGGATTATGGATAATCCAAAGCATCCGCCCGGTCGGCTATCGACATTCGATGACCGCGGCAACGCGAAGGAACAGTGGAACGTGGGCCCGGATCGAACCCGCCGCCAGACCCCCTTTGGATTCTCCGGGGTTCGCATGGTGCACGACGATGCCGGCAATGAAATCGAAAAATGGTATTTCAATGAACAGGATCAACCTGCCATTCACAGCCTTCTCGGGTGCCACGGCGTGCGGGTGCAATACGACGAGTCGGGGAAGTATCGTCAAATGCTCAAATACGACCGGGAAAAAAAGCCAACTGACAGCGCCGGTCAAGTCCATTGAACCCCGCACACTGAATGTATTCCAAAGAACGGCGACAAGGGACGCCCGCAAAAGGGTGTCCCGTTGGAGGCGACAACGTCGCCGGGTCTATTCCTGCCATACCGGGGGAAGGTATCCGTGGCCCTGCTCAGCACTGTGAAGAAGGCCCCCGGTTTCGGTGAACCTGTCACAGCACTGATCAGGTTCCGGGTACTTCTTCGCGCACGATCGATACGAGGACATGGCCGGTGAGGTCATTGTCGTGCCGGGCCACACAGAGGATGTGGTTCAGACCGGGGGAAAGCGGCACCTGGGTGTCAAAGCGGAGTTGGTTTCCCCTGCCGGGGGCATAGTAGACTTTTTGTTTGGGTCGATCCGACTGGAAATTGGACACAATGATGTAAAAATCCTTGATGGATACAGGGTGAAAAACCTCGCCGGCCAGGGGGATGATGTTAGCGCGGGTCAGACTTTCCGGTCGGGCATCGAGTTTTACCTGTGGAGGGACAACGTGGGGAACCCAGTCAATCCGGACAGGGGGCCGGGTGGCGGGCGCATCGGTGCGGACATTGCAGGCGGCGAATCCCACCGAATTTCCCTGAAGTTTCAGCCGACAGGCGTTCCGGTACATGCCGGTGCCGTCCACCCATCCGGAAAGGGTGGCCACCTTCAGTCCCTCCAGGGAGGCATTCTGCCATACAGGGGTTTCGGTGAGCAAGGTGGCAAATGGATTGAAGGACCCCTCGATTTGCTGGCTCACGGGAAGTTCGAACTGCCGGGAAACGCTTTCTCCAAACTCGGTGTCCAGCACTGACAATTCGATCTTCAGGGGTTTTTCGTCATGCTGGATACGGTATTTTTTCAGGGCCCAGACTTCCTGTCCGGGGTCAACCCGCTCATGATGGGTTCGTCCTTCCAGAAGGAAGAGACGGTTCCTGCTTTCGTTGCGCATGAAGGACACGAGTTTTTCCGATGCACCCTCCCCGATGTTCTGGATGCGCATGTGCAGTTCGAATTCCTCATCCTTCTGGGCCAGACCGTCTCCGCCTCCGGTTTCGCCGTAGGTAAACGTGAAGGCGAACCGGGGACGTTTCTTTTCCAGAACGTTCAGATGATGCCGGAACTCATGAAATTTTCCAACACCGGCCTGGTGGACATGCAGGGAGAAAGGTTCGACCCCCGGGGCGGTCCGGTGGGGAACCGTGACGCGGGAACGCCAACTGAAGGTTTTTCCGGGGGCGATGTTTCCGAAAAGATATTCATATCCATCCAGAAAATCCGCCGGACTGCGAAGGACGCCGTAAACGCGGGAAACCGCCTCTGTTCCTGTGTTTTCCAGTTGCAACTCCAGAAAGAAGGTATCTCCCGGGGTGACTTCCGTCAGGGGTTTGTGACACTTGGGATCGTCCACATGGCACATGAGTGTGGACATTTTCAATTGCGGAGCACTGGCGAAGCCGGACCGTTTCCAATCCACTCCGCGTTTTTGCAGGTCCTCCACCAGTTTCCTTTCCTCTTCGGAAAGCCGTTTCCGGATGACGGGCTCCATTCCTGCAAGGGTTTCCGATGCCTTGGGTTTTCCGGCGGCCACCAGAATCTGACGTGCAAATTCAATGGTGTCTTCGTCCGCACCGGAGTCATCCACGCGGTTCTTCTGTTCGCGGGACTTTCTGTCCGTGACGAAGTTGCGTATTTCATACCGGGGCTGTTCATCCGGCCTTTGGCGATCGCTGGTGATGCGGCGGATGCGGCGGGGCTTTTCTTTTGGTTCTTCAGGCCAGAAAAGGGATACGACGTTTTCCACGATGCCAATGGAAATGAAGCGGACATGGGGGACCACCCCCACCTGCTGGATGCTCAGATCCCCCGGGGTCAGGTATTCACGGATGGTGAGTTTGAGTACCGGCTGTCCTTTTCCCTGCTGGAAAATCTGCTGGACAGTTCCCTTGCCGTAGGTGGTTTCTCCCAAAACCAGGGCGCGATCCTGTCCCTTGAGGGCTCCGGCCACGATTTCGGACGCCGACGCCGATTGTCCGGATACCAGTACCACCATGGGGGTGTTGGCATTGAGGGTGCCTTTGGATTCGGCATGAAAAACCTGTTTCTGGGTGCCAGGAGCCCCCACGGTGGAGACAATCACGCCTTCTCCGAGAAAGGCATTGGATACGGTGACCGATTGCGGCAGAAGTCCACCGGGATTGTTTGCCAGATCCAGAATGATGCCGGCAGGTTGGCGGGTTTTTGTGAATTCCTGGTATTTGGAGGTCAGGTCATCCGTTGTGTAATGAATGAAATGATTGATGCGCATGTACAGGACATTGCCGGGCAACCAGCGTGCGGAAACGCTTTCGAGCCGGATCTGCCTGCGGCGCAGGGTGAATTTTCTGGATTCCTTCTGGTCCTGTCGCCTGACCCAGATCTCGACGTCCGTGTTTTCCGGTCCCCGGATGCGCTCGACGGCATCGTTCAGGGGCATATTGACCGTACTTTCGTCATCAATCTGTGTGATTTTGTCGCCTTCCTTGATTCCCTGCTCCTGTGCTGGGGTGTTTTCGGTGGGATGTATCACGGTGATTTCCCAGTCCCGCACGGAAAGCACCATTCCCACACCCCCGTATTCCCCCCGGGTCTGCATCTCCAGTTCATCGGTGAAACGCGGCTTGATCAGGACCGAATAGGGATCAAGGGCTTCGAGCATGCCATTGACGAAACTGTATACGGCCCCCTCCACCTCTTCCTCTCCCGTTTCCAGGCGCTTCAGTTCCCCGGTAGTGAACAGGAGGATTCCGGAAATCAGTTCCTCCAGTTTCCCGAGATCGGAGAGTCGGGAGATGTCAAAGTCCTTCTTTTCCCGGTCCACCTGAATCGTCACCTTCGTTTCATCCGGAAGGGAAAAAGCGACGGAAGCAACGCTGGACTGCAGTTGCTCCAGTCCGGCGGTGAGCATTTCCAGGGGCTTGAGTTTGGTGGGATCGTAATAATAGGACCGCAGGTAGGCCAGGGTGACCGCCAGTTCCGAAAAAGGTCCTGTACGGTTGACTTCCACCACGGGTTCGGGAGCCATTTCCTCCCGGGTTTCCGGGGTTTTGCGGGTTTGCCTGCATGAAAGGAACAGAACCGGAAGCGCAACTGCAGCGAGGACAAGTGTTTTTTTGTTCATGAAAATTTTTACTTTCTGGAACGGAGCAGCACCGGGCGGGGAGAAGGCAGGATGATTTCATGCTTTTTGTCCCCGTCCATATCCACCACCACGGGTTCCGCCATGCCACCCCATTGGGCGATCAGACGGGGTTTTTCCGTTCCATGGGGATCGTGGTACAGCACCTGGTTGTTTGTCTTCAAAAGATATCCGGGCTTTCCCGTGCCGTCAAAATCCATTTTTTCAATGGAATACACGCTGTAGCTGCCTTCAATGTCCAGCACTTCACGCCGTTCAAAACCATCTCCCTTCGGAGTGATGGCAGCCAGATAGGCCTTGGCGACTCCCCCGTAGTTCTTGTCCCATCCGTCCCCGGCCCAGAGAATGAAGGAATCCTCCGTTTTTTCAAAAAACACCCCCCTTACACCCCGGGTGGTGGGCAATTTGCGCAATCCGTTTTCATCATGCAGGTACAGTCCGCCATCGGAGCCCGGAATGTCCCCGTAAATGCGGCCGATGGCCAGGGCGTGGGTGTTGTCCCCCCGCTCCACAATGGCCATCTGGCTGACCATGGTGGTGGAGAACAGCCCGGTGAATTCTTTTGTTCCGGGCAGGCGCCGGCTGATTTGGACAGAGAATTTTTCAGAGAACCAGGCAAGGTAAATGCTTCCATCGGCAGCCATCCGGGCATCCACGGGATCCGCCCGGGGGGAAGTGGTTTCGAACAATACCTCATGGGCTTCCATGATTCCGACTTCGGTTTTTTTGCAATGAATGGAAGTGAATGAAATGCGGTCCACGGTGGAGGGTCCGGTCAGGGGGCGACCCCATCCCACCACCAGCCGGTCAGGTTGTCCGTTCTTTCCGGAAAACACCCGGGCCAAACGGGGATGACCCTGATGTGCTGCCATGCAAATGGTCTCTCCCCGGGTGTTGGTAATATGGATTTTGTTGCTGGATACAAAAGCATAAAGCATTTTTCCGGAGGGGTCGAACCGTCCGGCCAGAGCAAGGTGGGTAGTGGCTTCGGGAGACGGCAGTTCCACGACTTCCACATCCTGCCGGTTCACCTGCAGGGCGGGTTCCCGGAGACGGGGGTTGACGGGACGGGGCTCTTTCACGGGTGGAACCATGGTCATTGCAGGGGTCTCATCCGCGGGTGCCGTCGCCGGAACGGGGGCGGGACCGGGTTTTGGTCCCTGTTCCGACTTTTTGCAGGAAGGGATCCAAAGAAGAAGGCAAAGGATAATTTTAATCATCATGTGTCCTGTACCCATTTTTCCTGGAATACCAGGCCGAAAAGGGGGGAAAGGGTTTACCGGATCAGAGTCCTTTTTCGCGCAGGGCAGAAAGCACGCGCTCAGGCGTGAACGGTCCCCGGGTCATCCGTATTCCGGCAGCGTCATGAATGGCGTTGGAGATGGCGGGCAGGGCACCATTGATGGAAATTTCCGAAACGCTTTTGGCTCCGAACGGTCCGGTGGTCTCGAAGGTGGGAACCATGATGGTGACCATTTCGGGAAGATCCATGGTTGTGAAAATCTTGTAATGGCCGAAGTTGGGGTTGAGCATGCGCCCTTTTTCGTTGAAGAGGTATTCTTCTGTCAGGGCAAAGGAAATACCGTTGAGGGTGGCTCCCTCGGTCTGTCCTTCGGCCAGTTTCGGGTGGATGGTGGTGCCGCAGTCCACAGCGGAAACGTACTTGAGAAGCTGCACGAACCCGGTCTCCATGTCCACTTCCACCTCGGCAAAGTGGGCGGCAAAGGGCGGGGGGCTCTTTTCCGTGACATGGGAGGCCGAGGCGATGACCTGCTTCTGGTTGTGGGAGTACAGGCTGTACAGGGCAACGTCTCCAATGGAGATTTCCTTTGCGCCTCCCAGAATCCGGCCGTTTTCGATGGTCAGTACATCCGGGGTGCAGTGGAGCATTTCGGCCGCGATCTCCAGAATCTGTGCCCGGATCAACAGGGCGGTTTTCTTCACGGCGGAACCGGAAAGATACGTGGTGGAGGAAGCATAGGCCCCCACGTCAAACGGAGTGATGTCCGTATCGGAGGACAAGGGCAGGATCATGGAGGTGTCCACGCCGATGACCTCTGCGGCGATCTGGGACAGGACCGTGTCGGACCCCGTTCCGAGGTCGGTGGCTCCCATGAGCAGGTTGAAGGATCCGTCCTCATTGAGCTTGATGGTGGCGGCACCCATGTCCACATGGGGGATGGAACTGCCCTGCATGAGAATGGCCATGCCGACCCCACGGCGCCGGTTTCCGGTCTTTTCACGGGGTTGTGACCAGGCGATGGCTTCGGCTCCGAGGGAAATGCATTCGGGCAATCCGCAGGAACCGATGGTCATTTCCACACCTTCGGTGCCTTCACCCAGTGCCTTGAAAATGGGACTTCCCATGCCGGAACGAATGTGGTTCTTCACCCGCAGTTCCAAAGGATCCATGTTCAGTTTCCGGGCTGCCTCGTCCACCAGGCATTCCATGGAAAACACGGCCTGGGTGGCACCGTATCCGCGATAGGCTCCTCCCACGGGCAGGTTGGTGTAGGCGGCTTCCATCCTGAAATCAATATGATCGCAGGGATACATGGGCAGGACCTTGGAACCGCAGTTGGATCCAACGGTCAGGGCATGGGAACCGTAGGCACCGGTGTTCAGCACGATGTGCATGCGCATGGCCTGGATCTTTCCGTCAGAGGAAAATCCCAGGGTGGTGGTACACACGGATGGATGGCGCGTCCGGGAGGAGACGAATTCGTCCTTGCGGCTGTACTCCATCAGGACCGGCTGTCCGGAACGCAGGCAGAGCATGGTCACCACGTCTTCGATGAGCACTTCCTGCTTGGCTCCGAATCCTCCCCCGATACGGGGTTTGACCACCCGGATCTGCCGTACCGGGATCTCGCAGCACTGGGCCACAATGCGCCGGACATGGAAGGGTACCTGGGTGGATGAAGTGATGCGGACCCGGCCGTAGGGATCGGGTTCGCACAGCACGATGTGGGGTTCAATGGGGCAGTGCTGTGCGTATTGGGAGTGGTAGGTGCCCGACACCACAAGGTCACAGCGGGAAAGCGCACCGTCCACATCCCCAACGGAGGTCGCCACCAGGGCGGCCAGATTGCGATCCTTGTCATAGGGCACCGGAATCACGACGTGGGCATCGGGTTCGTCATGGATGACCGGTGCGCCGGGCTGCAGGGCCGCCACCGGATCGAACACGGGTTCGAGCACATCGTACTCCACATCAATGAGCGACATGGCCAGATCCGCAATTTCGGGAGTTTCGGCGGCCACGGCCGCCACGCGATCCCCCACGAAACGCACTTTGGAATCGAACATGTAGGTGTCATAGGGACTGGGCTCGGGAAATCCCTGGCCGGCCGTCGTGTGCGGTACCCGGGGAACATTTCCGTAATAAAGTACGGCATGGACGCCTTCGAGTGCCTCGGCCCGGGAGATGTCGATGTGCCTGATGCGTGCGTGGGCGTGGGGAGAGGTCAGGATTTTTCCGCACAGGGCGTGTTCCGGAGCCAGATCCGCCACGAACAGGGAACCTCCGGTGGCCAGCGCCATGCCGTCCACCTTGGTGACATTGTGTCCTACCTGGGAAAACTCCTTATTGGTCATGGTTTTCCTCCTTCATCCGGGCAGCAGCGTTGCGCACGGCTTCGATTTGCTTGACGTATCCGGTACACCGGCACAGGTTGCCGTCAAGACCTTCCCGGATCTGGTCGTCCGTGGGTTCCGGAATCCTGTCAATGAGGGATTTGGATGCCAGCAGCATGGAGGGAATGCAGAATCCGCACTGCACGGCCCCTGCTTCCACGAAGGCGGTTTGCAGGATGTGCGGTTCTTCCACGGTGCCGATTCCTTCCACGGTTTCCACGCGCCGGCCGTGAGCCTGCACCGCGAGCACCAGGCAACTCTTGACGTACACGTCATCCAGCAGCACGCCGCAGGCACCGCAGTCACCTTCACCACAACCCTTTTTCACGGAGTTCATCCCTACGGCCCGCAACAGGTCCATGAGGGTCAAATCCGGGGTGACATCCATGTCCACCACTTGTCCGTTGATGTCTATCTGTATCGGTATCATCACCATGCACTCCGTTGGGGAATTATTGATTTCCGGTTTCCAGGGTTTCTGTCAGCACGCGGCGGATCAGAACCTGCATGAGGTGTTTCTGGTATTCCCTGGAAACCCTGAAGTCGGATCGGGGTTCCAGGGCCGATAGGGCTTCGGCCGCCCTGGAAATGGTTTCCCCGTTTGCGGGGGCACCGGTCAGGACGGATTCCACTTCGGACACACGTCGCGGCAGGGGGCAGACAGCTCCCAGGGCCACCCGGGCGTCCCGGATGTGTCCGTTTTCCACCACGAGTCCGGCGGCGCAATTGAGCAGGCTGTAATCCACCCGGGTGCGGGCGTACTTGATGAACCCCAGGTGTTTCATGGTGCGGGGGAAAAACACCCGTGTCACCAGTTTTCCCCCGGCCAGGAACTTGCTGGGATGGGTCGCAAACAGATCGTCCACGGGATGGATGGTGACACCTTCCCGGGAGGCAACCTCCACCCGGGCGCCGGCCGCCAGCAGGAACACGGGAAGATCATTCCAGTACACCCCGCGGGCCAGTTCCCCCCCTACGGTGATGACGTTGCGAAGAGGGGTGGAACCGATGGACAGTGCGCACCGCACCAGGGCATCGGGCAGCCCTGCGGTTTCGCGGATCCGGGACATGGTGACCATGGCTCCCAACCGGATTTCATGTTCATCCTGTTCGATGGTTTTCAGTTCCCCGATCTCCGAGAGGTCCACCAGACTGCGGACGGCGGGATCCCGTGACAGGGCCACGCTGGTGCCTCCTGCCAGAGCCAGGGCGTTTTCCCCGGAAAGAAGTTCGACCGCCTCGGAGACGGTGCCGGGCCGGAAATAGTTTTCAACGTTGATCATGACTCCTCCAGATGGGGCGGTTCCGGACTTCAGTCCGGAAAACCGGTGCTTTGGAACGCCCATCTATATCATGTTTCGTCTTTATGAGTCCAGCTTGATCACCGCCGGGAATTCCGCGGATTGCCACGCATCGCACCGGATGTGCCGGATTGCATTTTTCAAAAACTGTTGTAACATGACTGGCAGCGTATCCCTGCATGTGTTGCGTCGAGAGGTGAATAATGCAAACTGCTGGTCTTTTATTGTTTTCCCTGGCGCTGTTTTTTACTTCATGTACCTTTGATACCACGGGACTCAAACCCGTGGGTCCCGTATGTGGTGACGGGGTCATTGACGAGGGGGAGCAATGCGATGGCAACAACCTGGGTGGCGAAAATTGTCTGTCCCTCGGGTTTGCCGGAGGTTTGCTGGCATGTTCGGGAGCGTGCCGGTTCATTGTGACCGGATGCAATCCTGTAAGTACCTGCGGAAATGGAACCATTGATCCCGGCGAGGAATGTGACGGCACCCTGCTTGATGGGGAAACCTGCCTGTCCCGCGGATATTCCGGCGGTACCCTGGCTTGCCAGGTCACCTGTCGCTTCGATGAAACCGGCTGTACAAGCATTCTTTGCGGCAATGGGGAGATTGACCCCGGTGAGGACTGCGACGGAACTGCCGCGTTTGAAGAAACCTGCGAAACCCTCGGGTATTACGGGGGAACACTGGCCTGCATGGAAAACTGCCGGTTTGATCCCTCCTCATGCATGTCCTTCGGAACCTGTGGTGACGGAATTCGCCAGGAGGAGCATGGCGAGGAATGTGATCTGGACGAACTGGGCCAGCAGACCTGCGAAGATCTGGGATATTACGGCGGTACGCTGGGTTGCACGGGGGAATGTACGTTCGATCTGACCTCCTGCATGGGGGCCGGCCGGTGTGGGGACGGAATTCTTCAACCGGCCGACGAGCAGTGCGACGGCACTTTCCTGGGTGGTGCCACATGTGAAAATCTCGGATATTACGGGGGAACTCTGGGTTGTCTGGAAAACTGCCTGTTCAACCTGGAACCCTGTGCGGCGGCCGGACGCTGTGGGGACGGAGTGATCCAGTCCGCCCACGGAGAGCAATGCGATACGGCCAGTCTGGGGGGCAACACGTGCCGGTCCCGGGGATTCTTCGGAGGCACCCTGGTCTGCGGCGGGGACTGCCTGCTTCAGGATTCCAACTGCGACCGTAGCCGTTTGTTCGGCACCAACAGTGAGGATTTTGCCCGTGACATGGCCATTGATTCCGCCGGAAACGTCTATCTGGTGGGTACCACAAAGGGCAATCTGGGGGGGACCAGCGCCGGAGGCAGTGACATCGTGGTGGTCAAGTGGAATGTCCACGGGGTGCACCAGTGGACCCGCCAGATGGGTACCTCCGGGGATGACGGGGGTCGGGCCATTGTACTCGAAGGTGACACGGCGATCTATGTCACGGGGTTTGTCAAGGGAAACCTCACCGGACAGACTGGTTCGGGAAACCAGGACGCCTTTCTTGCCAAATTGCGCACCAGCAACGGAGAAGTCCTCTGGCAGCGGCAGTTCGGAAGTGGCGGGGATTCGGACGGCCGTGCCCTGGCCCTGGATTCGGATGCCAACGTGTACGTTACGGGGTATACCACGGGAACGGTTCCCTCCGGACCCGGGAACATGATTCCCAATCAAAACATGGGAGGATTCGATGTGTTCCTGGTCAGTTACAGTTCCGCGGGAAACCTCCGTCATGGTGTGATGCGTGGTACCACCGGGGACGACTATGCCTTGGGCATGGTCCTCTCCCCGGGTGGCACCCGGTTGCACATCACGGGAGGAACCACCGGGGCTATTGTGGGCGGTGGTGTAATTGTTCCAGGTGGCGGGGAAGATGTATTTGTACTCACCTATACCCTTGCCGGTGTATATGAGCATGGTACACAGTTTGGAACTTCTTCGAATGATGTGGGATACGACATCGTGACGGATGCCACCCACATTTATATTGCCGGATACACGGACGGAAGCATCTCCGGTTCGCCCACCTTCGGGGGACGGGATTATTTTTTGGCCAAACTGGTTCCCGATGCATATACCCGGGTATGGACCCGCCAGCACGGCACTTCCAGCCGTGATGAAGCGTACCGTCTGATCCGGCATGCGGAAAAATTGTATGTGACGGGTTTCACGGAAGGGGCGTTTTCCGGGTACATCAACCAGGGTTCCGCCGATGTGTTTCTTTCCCGCGTGGATACGGGGACCGGAATTATTGATTATACCCGCCAGTATGGGTCCAGCGGAACCGATACCGGATTCGGGTTGGCCAGGGATCCTTCCGGAACGATATGTTTGTCCGGTCGCATTACAGGTACTTTTTTTGATGACCCTGTTTTTGGAAACTCTGACATGGGGGTATGGTGTGTGAACCCTTGAAAAATTCTCGAAAGGAACGGTTGCTCCGTCGCTTGAATTGGGATATATAGTCAATCACTGCCCCAAATTCACCCTTGGGTGCCAGGAGGAAACATGGCCAAAGTTCCCCGTAAAAGATCCATCAATGCCTATAGAAGTGCCTTGTTGTATGCCAAATCTTCCCTGGAGTTCACTGCGGAAACCCAATCCCTTGCGGAACCCCTGCTGCCTTTTCTTCCAAAGGTAAATTCCCTGCTGGAAATCGAAAGGAAATGGACGGATTCCGTCATTGCGGCGAAGGGTCGGCTGGTGGCTTCACGTCAGGACTGGAAACTGCAGTTCAACCAACTCCTCAAGGAGTTCAATGCCTTTGAGTATGCGGAAATCATGGATATGCAGGAGGCCGTTCTGGAGGTGTATCCCCGGGGAAACCGGGGAGCGGATTATGTCCAGCAGGTAAAAATCGCCCAACCCGTATTTCAGAGAGTCCTGAAAATGGAGAAACTGCCTGCCAATGTGAAGGCAAAACTCAAAATGGTTATGAAGGCAGGCGAAACGGTCAACAGGAATTCCGAACATCTGGAGACACTTCTCGCCAAAAAGGGAGAAATGCTCGAAGGACAGGAAGAACTCAAACTTGAAATCAACCGCATGCTGGATACCATTGACAAGCGGCTGCACAAGATGTTCCCCTATGAACAGCGTTACCTGGGAGCATTTTTCTATAAATAGTTCAAATGGGGTCCATTCCGGACAACAACAATTCACGACTGGAATCGTCCAGGTCTTTGAATGTTTCCTTGATATACGATTCAAAAGCCTTGTCGTCCATCATTTCCTTTAACTTCTTGACATAAGATCCCAATCCAGCCCAGTCTTTCTGAAGGGTTTTGATGCGAATCAGATCCCGCAACAAATCCTGCCGGTCCACTTCCAGATGTCGGGGTTGGCGCTCCAGATTGGACAGGAGCCTTATGGCCGTGGGCTGGGCGTTCAGTTTTTCGGATTTCCTTGCCAGTTCCAGAATCTGGTAATCCCGATTGGGCAGGGATTTTAAAATGCTGACAATGTAATCCACCTTGTCGTTCAGATTTTTTTGGGCATAAAAAATCAGAATGCGCTTTAAAAGGGCCGGATCATTTCCGCCCAGATTCACGTAGGCATCCAGATGTTCCATGATGACACGCCTGTCATCCAGTTGTGATGATGCCAGAAGTTCCCACATGGACAGTTCCAGTTGGTCGTAGATTTCCGGTTGGTTTTCGATCCAGCGGGCGAAAACGGAAGAACTGCGGCGGAGTCCCAGGGCCCTGAGCGCCTGTCCGAGTCGGTGGATCACACCGGACTTGAGGGTTCCCGGGGAGAGTTTTGCAGGAATTTCCAGCACTCCCGGAAAGAGGGTGGACGGTAATTGCAGAAAACCGGTCACCAAAGGGTCCTCCAGCATGAAAAGGACGGTGGCCAAACGGGGCAGGGCCAGAAAGGGTTTCTCCATTTCCAGCAGCCACCCTGCCACGTTCATGTGGTCCGATACCGAGGGTCGGCCCAGACCGTTTGTGTATTCCACGGCTTTTTCCAGTTGCTGGAGTTTTTCGTGGACCGAGGCCTTCAGACGGAGGGATTCCTCCTGCAGGATTTCCTGGTTGCGGTTGGCCAGCCGAAGGATCCTTTTCTTGCGTGCCCGCAGGGCGTCGGCATCCATGGTGGCCATGTCGATCAAGCCGATCAGGTAATCACCGTACTGCCGGATCATGACACTGTTGGTGATGCGGGGCACCAATTCCCGATGGTCCAGTCCAGATTTCAGGCTGTGCTTTTTCAACAGATCTTCCACGCGGAACATGGTGTTGTGCCCCACCCAGGGAAGGACTGTTTCGATGACGGGATGGCGGTCGCTGTTGACCAGGGAACCTTTGGCGAGTGTCCGGGCGGTTTCCATGGGGAACATGTACATCCGCAGGACCCGGTTCAGGGTGATGCCATAGTTTTTTGCAATGGAAGCCATGCCGGGCTCTTTGAGCCGTTTTTCGATGATGGCAGGATCCACCTTGTATTCGCCGTTGACACCGATCAGGAAGACGGAATTTTCGTCCACCTGGAATACGTGTCCGTCCGGAAAAGCCTTGGAAAAGGCCGCCATCAGGCTGCGAAACCCCTTTTCATTCATGCGGAACAGGTTGACCCACTGGCACAGCATGCCGCCCGGTTTCAGATTTCTTTTCACAATCCGGAAGTGTTCCACCGTGTAGAGATTGGAAGCACCGGAAAGCCATGGATGGGAGGGTTGGGATACCACGATGTCATAGGTGTGGGGTTTGGCCCGGGCATGGCGCAACAAGGCGTTGCGTCCATCGTCCACACGGAGTTTCACATGGGGAAGATCCAGGGGATGGGAGCGGTTGCCGAACATGAAGCGGGATGCCTTGACGACTTCGGCCTCCAGTTCCGCAACTTCGATTTGTTCGAATTCCCCATGGGTCATCATGTCCAGGGTACCCCCACCGCCCAGACCAATGAGAAGCGCCTTCTTCGGATCGGGATGCAAAAGGTACGGAAGCATCCCGAGGTACAGGATCTCTTCTGCGTAATGCGGTTCCGTTGCAGAGTGAAACGCTTCGTTGAGGCCGTTGTTGCGCAACCGGAGACCGTTTTCCCGGGTTTTGTGGACTGTTACCACGGTGACTGCCCCCTCGGCCTGGAACTCCAGATTCTTCAGATCCCCCGGATCCCCGTACAGGGATTTCACGCGGGCCCCGATGGTGTTGGTGTAGTCCTCTACGGAATACCGGGAATTGACGAGTCGAATCACGTTCACATTCGGATTGACAATAACCATGATTAAAAAAACTGCAATTCCGTAGTTGAAAAGGCGAATGCGGCCATCCTTCCGGAAACCTGCCAACAACCCGGGCCGGTGTCCCGGAGGATCCGGTTCGGATTCATCCTCCGTGGAAAGACGGGCAAAGACGGTGGAGGCGAGGGCTACCAGAATGGCGAAGAAAATCATGAACTGCAACAAGGCGTTGAGATTCTTGATCGTGGGGATGAGAACCAGTCCGGTCAGTCCGGCACCCAGGATGCAGCCGATGGCGTCCATGGCATAGACACGACCCACTGCGGAACTCAGGTTCCGGCCGACAGAGGCCAGTCGTGCCTGCAGCGGAAATGAGG
This sequence comes from uncultured Kofleriaceae bacterium, assembly GCA_964618145.1. Lineage (GTDB taxonomy): Bacteria > Myxococcota_A > Polyangia > HGW-17 > HGW-17 > HGW-17. The sequence goes on along the minus strand of CAZTZR010000023.1, from coordinate 20,420 downwards.
CTCCGATGAAAAAAGTGGGAGTGGCAATAGCTAAAAATACAAGGAAAAATTTCAGGGCAAAGACGGATCCGGGGGATTTCTGTTCGGATGCGATATAGCCCGATATCAAGAATGGCATCAGGGGGAGAATCAGGATGGTCAGGATGGACCCCAAAGCGGCGCCTAGTTGCAATTTGACATAAAATCCCCAGGGATCCCGAACCTGGTCGAGCCGTCTGGACACCCAGAAGGAGCCGAAGGCCACCCCGGCCAGATAGGCTGAAAGCAGTGCGGAAAACCCGTAAATGGTGCCGTCCATCAAAATACCCAGCAGCCTGAACCACAGAATCTGGCTGCTCAGGGCAATGAATCCGGTGACAAAAGAAAAGAAGGCAGCGGCCAGGGCTCCGTGCTGCAAAGCCAGGGGAGAAAATTTTTGTTCAAAGGCCTGGGGGGAGGGTGCCCCACCCGTGTTGGTTTCCGGCCCGTCAAGGGATTCGGCCGCCACGGGTTTCATCCGGATTTGTACCACCACGGTGGCGGCGCACACAATCAGTCCCAGGGCCACGGCCACAAACATGGCGACGTTCAGCCCGGCCGCCGGAATCAGGACGAATCCGGAAACAAATGTACCGCACACGGCCCCGAATGTGTTCAGAAAGTACAGTCTGGAAAGGCTTTTTCCACTGTTTTCCCTTCGGACCACCCCCCGGACGAGAATCGGAAGGGTCATGCCCATGGCCACCGTCGGAACCAGGATCAGAAGTCCTCCCACGGCAAAACGGATGAGCATCATGCTCACGGGACCCGGATCCGGACCAGTCAGGACATAAATGAAATCCATCCGGTACAGAAGGGGGGTAAACACCAGGCCGTACAGGGCGATGATGCCCTCCAGAATGCCGTAGGCCAATACCGGTCGGCGGATGCGCGGGGCAAAACGACCCCCCAGGGCTCCCCCCAGGGCGAGGCCTCCCATGAAGGTGGCCAGTACGGTGGCGGCGGCCATTTCCGTGTTTCCGAAGGTGTAATGCAGGATGCGGGTCCAGATGGCCTGGTAGATCAAACCGGCCGCTCCTGAGAGAAACAGGAGGGTGGCAACGACATACAATGGAACAGTGCGGGGGACTCTCTCAGACATAGGCGCAAGTGTATACGGGAAGGAGGCTCATTTTTCCAGAAAAAAACAATCACGCCCTCCCTTGACGAAAAACCGCTGCTACACTATGATTGGCTTGGCTTTGTCAGGAGGCATTCCACTCATGCGGCAATCTATCCATAAAACCTTGATTCTTGTTCTTTTCGCCATGTTCACACTGCCCAATTGCACCGGAGGGGGAGGGTGCTCCCAGATCGAACCTCCTCCAGCCACCATCCCGCCATCCCAGGTGCTGGAGAACGGCCTTCAGGTGCGTATTACCGAGGACGGATTCAACACCATCCGCCAAATCCTCCCGCAATTCGTGGTGGGGGAATTCGGGCACATGGCATTCATCCCGGAGTTCTGGGTGGGTTCCTCCAACCGGCAGTATGGCATTGCCTTCTGCAGCCTTGGTTGCGGCGTGGACATCGACCGGGTGGACCTGGATTTCAAACTCAAGGACAATACGCAGAACAGCAACAACATCACCCAGTGCCGCGAGGGTATTTTAAGCCAGTCCAAGTGTGACGAAATTCTGGTGGATCTCTCCGCCAACATATATCTGGGCTTCGATATCGACGTGTATTTTGCCGGCATGAACATCACCAACCAGTGCCAGATCGCCATCGGCTTCTACAACAAGGCGTTCGAGGGCACCATCGGCCTGGGATTGCGCACCCGCCCCTCTGACGGACAAATGCGCATGGACATCAATTCCATCACGGACATCGATCTGGGCGGTCTGGGAATTTCCCTGGAAAACTGCATTCCCATTCTCGAGGACTTTTTGAATGCCGTCATTCTGGAGAACATCGGTCAGTATGTCGAGATGATCCAGGCCTTCGTGGGCAACGCCATCGTGGAGTTCATCGCCAACCAGGTGGTCATTCCGCTGTTGCAGCCCACCCTCGACAAACTCTTCCCGGATCCCATGGGTCTGGAAGGCCAGATGAACGTGGGTCAATTCCTCACCGACGCCGGATTCCAGGGTGTTGACTCCATGATGGAACTGAAGTTCGTGTCCGGCGGATTCGTGGATATCAAAAACAAGGGTATCACCGCCGGCGTCATCACCGGTTTCAACTCCGACCGGGACACCACCACCCGTACGGAGAACCGGGATGAATATGGCGTGGCCGGCCACTCCGAAGGCGCCCGCTGCATTCCCCCCATTTCCACCTTTGACATGACAAACCATGGTCTGGGCCGGGTCACCGGAGTGCCTCTGGCTTCCGCGGATCGCCTCAAGACCTTCACCCGCCCCATCGTCCAGGAATTCAATGGCAGTTTTGACCAGGCCTACCTTCGTTTTGCCGATCACATGCCGGCGGACGTGGGTATCGCCATCACCCAGGAGATGCTCAACCTTCTGGGATTCCATCTGATCAACAGCGGTGCCTTGTGTCTTACCATCGGAACCGAACAGAGTTCCCTGCTCAAGGTGGGAGCCTTTGCCGTGCTGATTCCGTCCCTGGCCGAACTGATCGATCCCACCGTGGGGGATGCGCCGTTGCAACTGGTGCTTCGTCCCCAGACGGCGCTGGAGTTCACCATCGGACAGGGTTCCGGCACCGAGACTCCGCTCATTGATGTACTCATGCGGGATTTCCAGATTGACGTGTATCCCTTCGTGAACGGTCGGTATGCCCGGGCCCTGACCCTGGCCCTGGACATGCACCTGGAAATCGACCTTGAAGAGGGTGTGGAACAGGGTACCGGAAACGTCACCGTCATGCCGGTGTTGCGGCCGGTGGATGCCGCCAACATCCAGGCCAGGGTGACCAACTCGGATCTCATCCGGGAAGACCCGGCGGATGTGGCTGCCATTTTCCCGAGCATTCTCGGCATGATCATGCCCATGATGAGTGGCGCGATGCAGCCCATCCCCATGCCCACCTACGAAATCACCCGCATGAACCAGAATGGCGACTACCTGGTATGGCGCGTGGTACGTCTCTCCCATCTCGAATTCAAACCAGCCATCAGCGCCGATGCGGCCCTGATCGTGGCCAAGATCGTTTCCGTGCTTCCGGGCATGAAAATGACGGTGCCTCCCCACCGGTTCGAAGCCAATGTGTATTCGGCTCATACATTTGCTCCGGAAAGGTTGCGTGCCACCCTGGCAGGGCGTGACAACGCCGTTCCCGAAATCGTGGTGGACCTTGGTTCCGATGTGGCAGGAGAATACCAGTACAGTCTCAACGGTGGTGCCTACACGCCTTTTGTGAAAACCGATCGTCTGGTGATCCGGGATCTGTCCCTGTACCTGCAGGGCAAGCACACCATCCGCATCCGCGGTCGCCGGGCCGGTGAACCGGCCAGCCTGAACCATGAACCTGTACAGGTGTCCGCGATTCTGGATACCCTTCCGCCGAAACTGATCCCCTCTGTTTCCGACGGCCGGTTCTATCCCGGAGCCGTGGATTACGTTACCGAAAAGTCCGACATCCATATTTCCTTCGACGTGGGTCGTAACCAGTTCACCGCCTGGCAGGTGGTGGAATCCATCCCCGTGGAGGTGATCCGACAGTATGCGGACAAGGACGGCAATCTGCGGATTCTTGCCCGGGATGAAGCCGGCAACGTCAGCGAAACCCTGGTGGATCTGAATGCGGTGTTGGCCGTTGAAGCCGAACAGGTGAAAAAGACCCGTTCCTTCTTCATGTGTGCCACATCCGCAGGTCGTTCCGGCTCCGGCTCGGGATGGCTCCTGATTCTTCTGGTGGGTCTGGCTTTCGGGGCTTTGCGCTTCCGGAAATTCCGCCGCTCTTTTTTTCTCGTGCCCGTCCTGATTCTGGCGGTGGCCGGCTGCGCCAAATCAAGCGGGAACAAGAACAATGTCAAGCCGACCTGTTTCTGGGATGACGACTGCGCAGGCGTGTCCTGCCCCTCCAATGAAATTCCCCTTTGCATCGGGGGCCAATGCGAATGCGTCAATGACATTCCATGGGGCATTCCCGGACCCTATGCATCCTTCACGGTCATCGGCCAGCATGCCTGGGTGGCTTCCTACAACACCACCTATGGCGATTTGATGGTCACCAAGATCATCCCCTCCGAAAATGCTCCGGCCCGCATTCGTCCGGAACACTGGTTCTTCATCGACGGAGTTCCCCCCGGTCCGGTGGTGCTGCCCAACAGCGATGTCCGGGGCGGCATCAATGCCAAGGGACCCGATGTGGGTGCGTACACGGCCACGGGCCGAATGAACACCGGGACGCCGATCATTGCCCATCATCACCGTTCCACGGGTTCCGTACGCATCACCTACACCCTCGGTGATGTACAGGAACAGCCCATTGACCTGCTTCCCTGGGAAAGCTACGATCTGGACAACGCCGGAACCGACTTCCCCGAGGACGGAAACGCCGGCCTGTTCAACCGCATGCATGTCCGTCTCCATGACAGTTGTCCCGGGGTGGCTTACGGGGTCAACAGCCTGCCCCACAACAACAACCTGCGGTCCGAAGTCCGCTTCGCCCAGTCCCGGGTGCCGGTGCCCACTTCCGCCACCGACTGGGACATTTACACCATTGATACGGTGGATTATCCCCTCCCCGGGGTGGATGACCCCTTGGGAGACTGGCCGGATGGCACGGGCCTGTTCATCAGCCTGGACCGCTTTGCCGATGGTCGGGCCGCCATCTCCTGGTTTGATTCCGTGGCGGGGGCCCTCAAGTTTTCCTGGCAGACCGATGTGGACGGTCCCTTTGCTCCCGTGCGTGTGATTGCCAGTGCCGCTGACGGTGGGTTGCCCATGGGTCTGTTCGGAACCATGGCCATCGATCCCACGGATCCGGACCAGATTCATTTCGTCTATCAGGATTCCCTGCAGCGTTCCCTGTGGTACGCCGTACACCGTCTGGATACCGAGCAAACCACCCGTACCTTGCTGGATGACGGATTTCGCCCCGATGACGGCGAAAACGCCGCCGGTTTGCCCATGCCGGTCCAGCATTACTTCGGTCCCGACGCGCGCATTGTCATTGTTTCATCCAAGATTTTCCTGGCCTGGCAGGATGCCACCACCCAGGAACTGTATCTGGGTATCCTGGATCGCTCCCAGGCGGAATCCGAGTGGGAAGTCCGGGTGCTGCGGGGCAACGAGAATCCCTATGAAGGATCTGTCGGATTCTATATCGACATGAAAATCGAGGGCTCAAAAATTTACATTTCGACCTATGGGGTGAACCTGCATGCCCGTCCGGACATCCTCGGCAATCCGGCCCTCCGGTATTACGTGGAAATTTTCTCCATTCCCACCGGAATTGTCGGATAGCCCGTTGAGAGATCTTCCCTTCTTCTTCACACCATAATCCAAGGAGTGGATCATGACTTCATTGCTGGCATTGTTTCTCGCGTTTTCCACCCCTGCCGCGCCCCGGCCCACCCCGTTTGCGTCGGGTACCGATCTGACCGTCGAACTGGGATGGCAAGGGGGAGGTTCCCATACCGTGGACGGTGTCCGTCTCGGAATCGGCATGCTCACCCAGCGTACGGGAGGAAACCGCTGGATGTACGAACTGAGTTTTGTCTCCGGCAGGGATTACTGTCGGCGCTGGGATGATCGCCGGTATTGCGACTACCGGCAATGGGCCCTGCAGGGTTTTGGCGGAATCCAGAAGGACATCCCGCTAACGGGGGATTCAAAACTGTTTGCATCCCTCACCGGGGGGTTTTTTGCGGGAATCGCTTCCTGGGAAAACTGGTACCGGGATCATGATGGGCGGTTCCATGATGATATGGCGCTCATGGGGGGGGTTCTCGGCAAGGCCGCACTTTTGTATGATTTCGATGCCTTCCGTCTGGGACTCGGTGTGTTTGCAGCCTTCGGGCCTGCATTGGGAACCGAAAGCGGACTGGGCATCTATTTTCCCGCAGGTATGCACTTCATCTTTCATTTCAAGTTCTGATATCGTAAATCCAGTTTTTTTTCAGGCAACCAGGATCATCGCACGCCCCAGCCGCAGGATGCGGCCCTGGTTTGCGAACTGGGAGAGCAGGCGGGATACCGTTTCCCGGCGGGCACCAATCATGGAGGCGATATCGGTCTGGGTATGAGCCGCAGGCAGTAAAAACCCTTCCGCCACCCGGCGCCCTTCCTTTTTGGCAAGGCGCATGAGCAATCTGGAAAGTCGTTCCTCCACATCCCCGAGACTCAGGCAGGCCAAAGCTTCATAGGTTTCCTCCAGACGCTCGGAGAGCATTCGCAACAGTACGACGGCCGTGGAAGGGAACCTTCTGAGATGCGCGGTCAGGGCTTCTTTGGAGAGCACCAGAACACCCATCTCATCAATAATTTCCATGTCGGCTGGTTGGGGGCCGGATTCCATGGGAAAGGGTGTTCCAAACAGTTGTCCGGGACCCAGAATGTGCAGCATCAGTTTTTCCTGGTGTTCACCGGAAAGATAGACCCTGCCTTTGCCGTACCGGATCAGGAACAGTTCCCCGTTCTTCTGGACGGCCCCCGGAAGGACGGTGCCTGCAGGAATCCTGCGGTAGGCGAACCGCTGTTCAATGTCGGCTTGTGCATCGGAACCCAATGTGCGGAAAGGGGAAAGACGACGAATCAGCGTCGGGAAATCAACATGTTTTACTGAACTGGACATGATCCACCTCGCTTCCGGCTTCTGTCAAAGCAAGGGGTGTGCCAGATCCGGAAAGACTGTCAAAATCCACGACTGCCGCGAGTTTTTCACGAAAGGGGTGGAATCGGTGGAATTCCAATGCAGGACAAGGATATTTCCGATCATTTTCCCTGTTTTTCACCGGCATCAAGCGGAACCGGAGTGCGCCTGGTCACACCCGACCATGACATTTGTGCCATGGGGGCCAAGTTGCAGTGACCGATTGTTTAGGGACTAAAAACTATTTAAAAAAACTTGCACCCGATCATTGATTTTTCCCTCACCTCTGGCAATATGCACCGCGCCGGAGTATAGCCGTTTCCCGGTGTATTCCACCCTTCCATTTGGAGGAAAAGTCCATGTCTGATTCCATTTTGAGCACTGTGGAAAAAATCCTGTCCCAAATTACAGCCGCCGGAGACGAAAGCTCCTTGCGGAACATTGAAGTGGCAGCCCTGGGCAAAAAGGGCACCATCACCGCTTTACTCAAACAACTGGGTCAACTGGCGGTGGAAGAACGGAAAAACTTCGGCAAGGCTGTCAATGAAGCCAGGGCACAAGTTGAAAAATCCATCGTGAAACGACGGGAAGAACTGGAAAAAGAATCTTTGGACCGGGAACTTTCGGAAACCGGATTCGACATCACCCTGCCGGGTAAACCCCTTTTGTCCCTGCCGGGTTCCTACCATCCCGTCACCATCATTTCCGAAAGGGTGGAGAGGGCATTTGAACAACTTGGTTTTTTGGTTCTGGATTACCCGGAAGTGGAAACGGAACATTACAATTTTGATGCCCTGAACATCCCGGCGGATCATCCGGCCCGGGACATGCAGGACACATTCTGGCTGAAAAATGGTTGTCTGCTGCGGACCCATACCTCCCCCGGGCAGGTGCGGGCCATGCAGGAATATCCCTTGCCCCTGCGTGCCATCTTTCCGGGCCGGGTGTTCCGGTACGAGCGGACCGATGCGAGCCACGAACACACATTCCACCAGGTGGAAGGATTGATGATTGACCGGGAACTTTCCGTGGCAAACCTCATCGCCATGATGAAGACCCTGCTGGAAGCCATTTTCGAACGGGAGGTCACCGTACGCCTTCGTCCGGGTTTTTTTCCCTTTGTGGAACCAGGATTTGAACTGGACATCCGTTGCATGAATTGCTCCGGTGCCGGTTGTGCGGTCTGCAAGTACAGTGGCTGGGTGGAACTTTTGCCCTGTGGCATGGTGCATCCGAATGTGCTGCGGGCCGGTGGGGTGGATCCCGGCCAGTGGGTGGGATGGGCCTTTGGACTGGGCCTCTCCCGGCTGGCCATGATGCGGTACCGGATTTCCCACATCACCCATTTCATGGGGTGCGACCCGCGATTTCTGGGACAGTTCGGTGAAGGAGGTGCGCGATGAAAATTTCATGGAACTGGTTGAGCCGTTTTGCGGATACCGCCGGAATCGACCCTGTTGTTTTTTCCCGTCAGTTCACCCTGGGGGTGGCGGAAATCGACGAAGTCCACCGGGTGGGCGTGTGTGACCCGGGTCTGGATGAAGAAACCCGGCAACATGTACTTTCCCGCATCTGCATTGCCCGGGTGACAGCCTGTCGTCCCCATCCCCAGGCGGACAAATTGCAGATCGTGACCCTGGACACCGGTGACGGTACCCCCCGGGAGATTGTCTCCGGGGCCCCCAACGCCCGTACTGGTCTGCTCAGCGTGTTTGCGGACGAAGGTGCCGTGTTGGTGGGCAAGGATGGAAAACCGTTTGAATTGAAGGAAGCCGTGATCCGGGGCGTGCCAAGCCGTGGCATGCTGGTTTCCTTTGCGGAACTGGGAATCGGCGAAGATCATGGCGGAGTCATTGAGGTGCCTGAGGATCTGGCCCCCGGAACCCTCCTTTCCGATGTGGCCTTCGCCTTTGACGATGTCATATGGGACATTGACAACAAAAGTCTGACCCATCGTCCGGACTGCTGGGGTCACGTGGGTCTGGCCCGGGAGGTGGCGGCTTTGTTGCGTCGTGACTTTACCTGGCAGGTTCCCCCCGTACAGTTTCCGGATACCCCCGGGGTCAAAGTGTTGAACGAGGCGCCGGATCTGTGTCCCCGTTACAGTGCCTTTGAAATGGATGATGTCCGCATCGGGCCTTCCCCCCTGTGGATCCAGGTGCTGCTGTGGCGCCTGGGCCAGCGCCCCATCAACAATCTGGTGGACTTCACCAACCTGACCATGCTCACGGTGGGCAACCCCCTGCATGCTTTCGACCGTCGCCGGATCGGGGGGGACACCATTGTCGTCCGCCGGGCGAAAGAAGCGGAGCCGTTTGTCACCCTGGATGAACGCTCCCACATTTTGTGTCCCCAGGATCTGGTCATCGCCGATGCCACGGAGCCGGTGGCCCTGGCTGGTGTCATGGGAGGACTCCATTCTCAGGTGGAACCTGACACCACCCGGATTGTGCTGGAAAGCGCCAACTTCCATGCGGGTACCATCCGGCGTACCGCTTTGCGCACGGGATTGCGAACGGATTCCTCTGCCCGGTTTGAAAAAAGCCTGGATCCGCATCAGGTGCGGGATGCCTCCTGTTTCTTCGCAGATCTGGTGCTCACCCATGTGCCGGGTTCCCGGGTCAGTTCCCGCTACGAAGACGTGTTTCCCGGTCCGCCGGTGCCAGTGGTGATCCAGATGACCGGCTCCTTTGTGGAAAAGCGCCTGGGTCTTGAACTGAAGACTGAAGTGATTGCCGAGGTGCTCGAACGGTTGCAGTTTGGCGTGAAGGTCCAGGGAGATGATCTGACCATCACGGTTCCGTCTTTCAGGGCCACCAAGGACATCGCCATTCCCGAGGACATCGTGGAGGAAGTGGGTCGCTGGTTCGGATACGACAACATCCGGGCCGAGTTGCCTTCCGTTCGCCTGTCACGGCCATTTTCCCTGCCGGTCCGCTCCGTTCAGCGTCACCTGCGGGACATGCTGGTCCTGGAAAGCGGTTTCATGGAAGCCATGACCTATTCCTTCAACCGGATTTCCGATTTGGTGGCTTTGGGACTGGATCCCGAAGACCATCTGGAAATGGCCAACCCCATCTCCTCGGAGGAACCGGTTCTGCGCACGTCCCTGTTTCCCAACCTGTTGTCGGCGGTGGTGCGCAACGAGCGTCACGAGGACCACCAGCGTCTGGTGGAGTTCGGCCGGGTCTATCTGACGGATGAATCGGGTTTTCCCCGCCAGCCCCGCCAGTGTGCCCTGGTATTGGCCAACCGGCATGCGGGAAACACACCGGACCTCTTCTATCACATGAAGGATGTACTGAGCCGGGCCCTGCGCACCTCGGAGCGGGGAGAGGTCACCGTGGAAATCCTTGCGGATCCGGCACCGTTCGTGCATCCGGTGCGCTCGGCAGAGGTTCGGGTCTCCGGGATTCCGGTGGGCTGGTTCGGGCAGTTGCATCCCCAGACCCGCCGTTCCCTGGAGATGGAAAGCGGGGTGGTCATGGCCAGCCTGGATCTGGAAATCCTGTGCGGCATTGCCAAGGTCGTGCGGTCCTTTGAACCGCTGTTGCGCTTTCCGGGCATGTCCCATGACATCAGTGTCCTGGTGGACAAAACGAAAAAGGCCGGAGATTTGCAACGGGAGTTGTTGATCCTGGAACCGGAACTTGTCCGCAAGGTGGAGTGCTTTGCGGTTTATGAAAGCGACCGGTACCCGGACCGGCGCAGCCTGTCCTTCAGATTGCACCTGGCGCACCGGGACCGTACCCTGACGCAAGAGGACCTGCTGTCCATCCATGAACGGGCACTGGAAATGCTCAGACAACAGTTTGACGCCCATTTGACCTCGTGACCACATACCCAAGGAGTTGTCGCATGAAGTGTCTCATCATCGGAGTGGCCGGCGGAACGGGAAGCGGCAAGACCAGCATTGCCCGGAACATCATGCACCAGTTGCCCAAGGGGTCTGCGGTCATGATAGACCACGACAGTTACTACAAGGATCACAGTGGCCTGCCCCTGGAAGAACGGGAAAAACTCAATTACGATCATCCGGACAGCCTGGACAATCCCCTGCTGGTAAAACACCTGCATGCCCTGCGGGCTGGCCGGGGCATTGAAAAGCCGGTGTACAACTTCGTGACCCATTCCCGCGAACCCCGCCATACCCACATTGAGCCGGCTCCCATCGTCATTGTGGAGGGCATCCTGATCCTGGCCGACGAGGACATCCGCAATTCCTGCGACATCAAGATCTTCATTGACACGGATTCGGACATACGCGTGTTCCGCCGCATTCGCCGGGACATGGAAAAGCGGGGCCGTTCCTTTGAAAGCATCCGCGAGCAGTATTACAAGACGGTACGCCCCATGCACCTGATGTTTGTGGAACCCTCCAAGCGCTGGGCGGACCTGATCATTCCCGAAGGCGGCGAAAACCGCATCGCCCTGGATGTGGTGGTGGAAAAACTCATGCGTTTTCTGGGGGATCCAGACCGCCGCAAATGAATCCGTACTGAACACATCCTGAATCCGGGGTTGTCACAGTGCCGGTCAAATCCGTTGTTCCATGTTCGGCAGCAGTGCTGTCACCGGTTCCCCTGAATCACCTCGCAAATGTCGGTGGAAAAGCCCGATGGAAGCCCGTCGACATACAGGGAGCATTCCGTTCCCAGCGGATGATCGGCAAAGAACCGGATCATGGCAGCGACATTGGGGCCGGAAACGGTGTGTCCCTGGGGATGTTCGCAGTGGATGACATCGTGGCCATGTCCGGGGAGGTTTTCTGCGTCGTTGATGCCCATGTGGTTGAAGTTGGCGACAAAGGTACCTGCCATTCCCATGGATACCGTGTATTTGTCGCATCCGGAGGGTCCCGTGCAGGAGGCGTCCCCATCGGCTCCGTGAACGATGGTTTGTACGTATTTATTGGATGTATTGAACTCCGGCCAGTAGATCATTCCGCCGGCCATGGCCGGTTGCAGATCGTCCTTGTTGTTCTGGAATCCCAGGTAGGCACCGGACCAGGTGAAAATGGATGCGATGACTTCGTTGCGCAAAAGGCCCAGGGTGTTGGACATGATGGCTCCAGCCGAAAAACCGGTGGAGTGGATGTGATCCCTGTCAATGCCCCATCGTGCATCCAGGCAGGACAGGATTGCATCAAAAAGATCCGCATCGGCGGAACCGTCGGTGATGTTCAGGATGTCCCAGTCAATGCCGGCCGGTGGAAGTCCGCTCATGGAATAGGCCGGGTCGTTGTCCGGGGTGACGGCGATGAAGGGCATGACGGCCGAGTTTACATGTGGTTCGATCAGGCCCCGGAAGTTGGCGGCGGTATCTCCCACTCCATGCCATGCGAACACCACAGGCCATCCGGCTTCGGGAACCGTTCCGTCGGGGATCTTCAGATAAAAATCCCGCAGGGAGGTGCCCACCGGAAATCCGGAATTGAATCCGTCAATCAGAGCATCACAGGCGTCCGTGTTATTGACGTTGTTGACGTTGTTGACGTTGTTGACATTGTTGACATTGTTGACATTGTTGACATTGTTGACATTGTTGACATTGTTGACAT
>CAZTZR010000023.1:0-8013 GCA_964618145.1 uncultured Kofleriaceae bacterium | reverse complement strand
TGGATTTTTCGCTGTCACAGGAGAAAAGAACTGCCAGGGTGATGAACATCAGGATGAACGGTTTCAGATGGATCATTGGAGGGTCTCCGATTAAAAGAAAACAAGGAAGAAAATGGTTCTCAGGGTGCTACTTCCACCGGTGAGGTCTGCATTGTGGTGGTCTGGTTTCCCAGTTGTCCGTAGTTGTTGTTGCCCCAGCAGCGGGGAATCAGGTCGCTCCCCTGTGCGCAGGTATGGTTGTTTCCTGCTGTGATGTGCCAGATACCGGACAGACCCGATACCATCACTGGAATCGATGAGGAGGTCTGATTGCCGTTTCCCAGTTGCCCATTGGCGTTGTGGCCCCAGCACCGGGCGGTACCATCGGAAAGCCGGGCACAACTGTGGGATCCTCCTGCGGTGATGGAAACAGCATTGGACAATTCGTGCACCACCACGGGAACGTTCGAATCGGTGGAACTGTTGTTCCCCAGTCGGCCATAAAGGTTGTACCCCCAGCAGCGGGCAGTGCCGTCGGAGAGTACCGCACAACTGTGGGATCCCCCGGCGGCAATACCGGTCACGGTATCCAGACCGGACACGGTGACGGGTACACTGGAATTCACTGTACTGCCATTTCCGAGCCTTCCGTGGCCATTGCTGCCCCAGCAGCGGGCAGTTCCATCGGAGAGTACCGCACAGGCGTGATTGGCTCCGGTTGAAACGGAAAGCACATTGGTCAAAGAGGAGACGGTCACCGGTTCAGTCTGGGTGGCAAAGTTGCCATTTCCCAGTTGCCCGGAACCATTGTCACCCCAGCACATGGCGGTTCCGCCGGTGAGAACGGCACAGGTGAAATAGCCACCGGTGGACAGAACGGTCACCTGGGCAAGACCCGTCACCAAAACCGGAGAACTCCGGTTGGTGGTGGTTCCATCCCCCAGTTGTCCGGAACCGTTTCCTCCCCAGCACCGTACCGTTTCATCCTGCATGAGTGCGCAGGCATGATTGTGTCCCGCCAGAAGGGATTGTGACGAAGCCAGATCCGTCACCAAAACCGGAGAATTCCGGTTGGTGGTGGTTCCGTCCCCCAATTGATTCACATTGTTGAAACCCCAGCACCGACCCGTCCCGTTCGAAACAGCCGCGCAGGAAAACTGGTTGCCGGCGGAAATGGAACCTCCATGCAGACAGGCCGATGGATCCAGGGAACAATCCCCCAGACATACCAGTGGACCTCCCGTGAAGAACCGCAGGGTTCGGCAGGTTTTTCCATCCAGGTTCGTGCCATCGCACTGTTCATGATCCGGTTGGACAATTCCGTCGCCGCACCGGCCGTCGCAGCCGGAAAAATCGAACAGACACACGCCGGAGCACCCCAACGCACCCGGATGGTATCCGAGTGCCTGGCAGGTCTGGCCGTTCAGGTTGGACCCATCGCACTGTTCCCCGTGTTCTGCCTGGAGGATGCCGTCTCCGCAGTGGAGACTGCACGGGGAGGTGTCAAACCTGCAGTCGTCTCCGCAAACGAGGTTTCCCAGATAAAACCCGAGTGTCTGGCAGGTCTGGCCGTTCAGGTTGGACCCATCGCAGGATTCAAACTCCTCCTGGAGGATGTCGTCACCGCAGTATCCGGAGGCATGACATGCACTCATGTCGACTTCGCAGGTATCGGTACACATCATCTGGCCGCCATGGAATCCAAGTGTCAGACAGGTTTCCCCACGGAAAACGTCCTGATCGCAGGACTCGGGTCCCACGGCAATTCCGTCCAGGCAGATGGACAGGCAGACGCTGGGTTGACCGGAACACTCCCACCCGGTTTCCAGTTGGCAGTTTGATGAACACCCGTCATCATCGTTCTGGTTGCCGTCATCACAGGTTTCCCCTGTTTCCAAGAATCCGTTTCCGCAAAAACCCGAACATGCGGAGGTATCAAAACGGCAATCGGATCCGCAGGCGAGGGTGCCTCCGTAATATCCCAGGCTCTGGCAGGTGTTGCCGTGCAGGTTTCCCCCGTCACACTGTTCGCCATTGTCTTCCTGGATGAGGCTGTCCCCGCAACGTCCACCACAGCCGGACCGATCAAACTTGCAGTCATTTCCGCACTGCAATGTTCCCTGAATCTGGTAATGCCCCAATGATGCACAGGTGTGATTCCCGATGTCCGGATCACAGTCTTCTCCCGGATCCAGAACACCATCTCCGCACCGGTCCACGATTTTTGTTTTGGTTTTGCAGGAAGCCAGGAAAAAACAGCCTGTCAGTACCAGAAAAACCGAAAATTTTGTCATGACAACTCCTGTCCAGATACAACCAAGTGTATACAATCAGAAACTGTTACCTGTCAACACCCCATCGGATCCATATCATTGTTGAAGTACACATCCAATGGGTATGACACCAGAGTGATTCCGGTGGAAAAAGCAATTTCGTTGTTGCGCAAAATGGGAAATAAGGCTACCTTCCCTGGATTGTGGGCGCAATCAGGCGCCCCCAGGGGTCGATGAACACCGACCGGAAAGATGCAACATGATGGATGCACAAAAACTCAACCGCCGTGCCGTAATATTCAAGGCCATGGCCCATCCTTCCCGATTGTTGATCATGGAAATCCTGGCGGCGGGACCTGCTTCGGTCACGGAACTGACACTTGCAGTGGGGGATACCATGAGCACGGTCAGCCGGCATCTGAGCATTCTGAAATCGGCGGGAATCATTGACAGTCAACGCTGTGCCAACCAGATTTTGTACAGCCTGAAAATACCTTGTGTTCTGGAGTTCTGTCAGTGCATCGAGAGGGAAGTTCAGGCGGGAAACGAAGATATCCGCCCATGCACCTGCCAGGCTTTTTCGGAGTCAAATTGATCAAGAACAATTCACGGGCAACTTCGGGTTGCCAAACCGGGAGGATCCCATGTCAAGAACCATTCATGTCCTGGGAACAGGTTGTCCCAAATGCAAAAAACTCGAAAACAACGTGCGTGAAGCCGTGAAAAAACTCGGCCTGGCCGATGAGGTCAAAAAGGTCAGTGATATTGATGACATCATTGGTTTTGGCGTCATGATGACCCCGGCCCTGGCGTTTGACCGGGAAGTGAAACTGACCGGTCGGGTGCCTTCCGTGGATGAACTGGTCAAACTGCTGCAGGAGTAACCCATGGACAACAGGACACGCATGTTTCTTTCGGCCGGTCTTCTGGTTTTCATGGGCGCAGGCATTGCTTTCGCTGTGCTGCGGGAGAAAAAGGAAGGTTCTGCCAGAAAGGAAGAAACACCCCTTCCGGTGGCGGCCGATGGCAAGGGTCCCGTGGTGGTGTATTATTTTCATGGCCACCAGCGGTGTCCCGGTTGTATCCGGGTGGAGAACAGCCTCAAAGAGGCAACCCTGGAAACGTTCGCCGAAGAAGTCAAAGACGGCAAGGTGGTCTTTCGGGCCATCAACGTGGAGGATCTCGCCAACATAGATTTGGTGGAGCGGTTTTCCGTCACGGCCCGGCATCCGGTGGTGGCCAATGAGCGACAGGGTCCTGGCGGTCCCTGGCAGGAAGTAAAAAACCTGCCCCGCTCCAAACAGGAAATCGGCAAACTGCTGGAATCCATCATCAGGCCGATGCTGCAATGAGCCAGTTGCTGCTTTTCGGTTCCGCAGTCAGCCTGGGGGTGCTCACCTCCATTTCACCGTGCCCGCTGGCCACCAACCTGGCCGCTGTCACTTTCATCGGCAAACGCATCGCGAACCCTCGCCTGGTCTTTTTGGCCGGACTCATGTACACGCTGGGACGATCCATTTTCTACACGGGCCTGTCCCTGATTCTGGTGTACGGCCTTTTGTCCGCGCCCATGGTATCCCTGATCCTGCAAAAGTACATGGTCATGGCCATCGGTCCCATTCTTTTGCTCACCGGCATGTTCCTGCTGGAACTGATTCCCGTTCCCGCTTCGGGATCCGGATGGACGGCCCGGTTTGTTCACGGGGAAAAGAGCGGGTTGTTCTCCGCCTTCTTTCTGGGATTTGTTTTTGCTGCGGCGTTCTGTCCTGTCAGCGGGGCGATCTTTTTCGGATCCCTGTTGCCACTTTCCCTGCAGTCCCCCGTGCCGGTGCTTCCCCCGGTGGCCTATGGCATCGGTACCGGTCTGCCGGTGCTGGCCCTGGCGGTGGCCCTGTCCCTGGGCGTATCCTCCTGGTCGAAGATATACGGCCGTATCACGGTGTTTGAAAAATGGTTCCGCCGGGCCACCGGCGTTGTATTTTTGGGTATCGGAGTGTATTTCATCCTGAAATACCTGTTCCGTATCCTGTAAGTCCTGTTACAGCAGATTGCCGTAGACATAGCCTGCCACGGTGGAAAGACAAACCACCAGAAGGATGTACACCACGGTCTTTTTCGTGCCCATCACGGAACGGATCACCAGCATGTTGGGAAGGGACAGGGCCGGTCCCGCCAGAAGCAGCGCCAAAGCGGGACCATCCCCCATGCCCGAATCCATGAGGCCGGCCAGGATGGGCACTTCGGTGAGGGTGGCAAAATACATGAAGGCACCCGCCACCGATGCGAACAGGGTGGCTCCGATGCCATTGCCCCCCACGGCGTTCTGGATCCAGGTGTTGGGGATGATTCCCTTGTCCCCCCCGTCGGGACCCCCCAGCAAAAATCCGGCGATGAGCACCCCCCCGAGGAGCAATGGCAGGATCTGGAGGGCAAACGTCCAGGAGGAATCGAGCCACTCCCGGATCTCATCCTTTTTGAACCACAGGAACAATGCCACGGCCAGAACCACGGTAAATGCCCCGGAAAAGAACCATTTGCTCCGGTGGATGAACACCCAGGCACCGGAATCCCCGGCAGTGGGGGCTCCCCAGTTGGCAAACACCAAAAAGCCCACCATGGAAGACAGGAACACCACTTCCTGCCACAGGGGCCGGCCGGTTTCCCCGGAATCCGGCATTACGGCGGCCTGGCGTCCGCTTTCTTCCTTGCGGAAGATCAGTTCCATCAGAATCCCGATGATCACGGCAAATACCATTGCCCCGATGGCCCGGGCCAGACCCAGTTTGGCACCCAACACCCGGGCGGTGAGGATGATGGCCAGCACGTTGATGGCCGGACCTGAGTACAGGAACGCCGAAGCAGGGCCGAGTCCGGCACCACGTTTGTAAATCGATGCAAACAGCGGCAACACCGTACAGGAACAAACGGCGAGAATGGAGCCGGAAACCGCAGCAATGGGATAGGCAACCATTTTTTTCGCCCCGGCGCCAAGGTACTTCATCACGGCTGTCGAACTGATGAACACGCTGATGGCACCCGCGATGAGAAATGCCGGAATCAGGCACAAGAGCACATGTTCCCGGGCATACCATCGGGAGAGCACGAGACTTTCGTAAATGGCCCCGACAAAACGATCGGAATGGATGGGGAGAAACCATATTCCCACGAAGGCCAGCACCAGAATAATGATTTTTTTCCATTCACTCATGGGAAGCCTCTGCCAGAACCGGGGTTGTTCGGGACCGGTTCCATGCCGGTTCACCCTAGACAAACCGGGCATGCGGAGTCAAGAACTATTTCGCGATTTTGCTAAATAGGAAAATTTGCAGGAGAATTCAGGGAGCCACCTGCACGGGATCCATCGAATCCGCCCGTGTATGATTGCCCAGTTGTCCCATGTGGTTGCGACCCCAACAGTAAGCGGTTTCCGGAACCATAGAAGGAATGCGCAACAGACCACAGGAATGGTGAGGGCCGATGGAAACGGCCGCTCCTTCCATGAGGGCGTTCACCCGGACGGGAACAAGCCGGTTTTCATTGGTTCCGTCTCCCAGCTGCCCATGGGAGTTTTCTCCCCAGCAGAAGATTTCGGTGCCGGTCATGTTGTATTGTTCCACCACACAGGTGCTGTTGCCTCCGGCAGCCATTTGGGAAACGACAAAATCTTCCAGCAAAACCAACTTGGGGGTGTTGGAGGATTGGGTACTTCCATGGCCGATCTGGCCGAAACTTCCGTCCCCCCAGCAACTGACTTCCCCGTCTTCCCTCATGGAACAGGAGTGTTTGCTGCCGGAAACAATGTGGGTAATGCTGTTCAGACCAAAAGAAGCGACAGGAGCATAGGAAAATGTGTTGCTGTTGTTGCCCAGTTGTCCCTCGTCATTGCGACCCCAGCACCAGACGGTGGAATCGAACCGAATGCCGCAGGTGTGAAAACCGCCGGCTGCAATCATCTTGTATTGCTCTGCAGGGTCAATCAACAAGGGTTCGGAGGATTGTTCAGTGGAACTGGGATGAACACCCAGTTGACCCGCCAGATTGTCCCCCCAGCAATATGCCTGATCATTTTCTCCAATGGCGCAGGCGTGGGATTCTCCGGCGGAAACATGGGCAAGTTTGTCTATCATTCGCGGAGTCCACACATTGTCTTCCTGGTCGATGATGCCTGCCTGTCCGCGATCACTTTTTCCCCAGCAGTAGGTGTATTCCTCATTGTTTTGCAAACCCACGGCGCAAGTGAAATGATGGCCTGCGGAAACAGAGAGGACATCCATGCCAAACATCCAGACGTGCACCGGCGTGATTTGATATCCTGTCTCCACCGGGCCAATCCCCAGTTGTCCGTAGGCGTTGCTTCCCCAGCAATACAGGGTGTGTTGATTCGTGACCATGCAGGAGTGATCCGCTCCCACCGAGATCATTTCAGGTGTACCAATCACAGGGGCCTTCAGGCAACTGTCAAAGACCATGTGACAGTTTTCACAGCCCATCTCTCCGGCAACGAAACCAAAGTGACTGCAATCATGCAAAAACTCCGAGCCGTCACACTCCTCTCCATCGTCCAGGATTCCATTTCCACAGACAAGCGGGGCACAACCAGTGGTATCGAAACGGCAGTCCGTGCCACAGGCGAGATTTCCATCGGTTCCAGTGATATCCTGACAGGTTTTGTCAAAAGATGCTTCGGGATCGCATTCTTCGAACCACTGCACTTTTCCGTCTCCGCAGAACGCTTCGGGGGGTGGTTCCCGGGTTTCCAGGATCAGGTTGCAGGCCGAGAGGATCCCGAACAGCATCAGGACAGAAACAAGTCGGGAACCATTCATCGTACACCTCCGGAGGAAGACGACCCTGGCCATCAAAACGGACAGGCACGCCGGGGAATCAGAAACCCCGGGTGAAGGATACCATGCATCCTTCGGCGTGACAGACGGGCACCAACTGCCAGGCGGTGCCCCGGGATGGTGAGGGTTTGTACAAAAGCACGGCCACACCCAGTGCTGCCGCCGAAATCAGCGTTGCCCCCAGGGAAAGATCGGTGAGGTTCTTGTACAGGTTCAACCGGTCGCGGTCTTCCGTACGCCAGTCGGTTTCCCACACATCCCTGGCACGAAGGGAGAAAAGGCCACCGGTGACTGTGCCGATTCCAAAGAGTGTGACGGCCCCCACACCGGTCCAGAACCACCACCGGGAAAAAACACTGTCGGGGACAAAGCCGGGTTTTGTTCCGGCATTCCCGTCGCGGGTTGTGTCAGACTTGTCCGCAATGATTTCCATGCGCAAGTTGACCTCTTCGTGAATGGATCTGGCTTCGTCCGAAGCGTCGGAGATCACCCATTTATATTGTTCCCGGGCCAGACGGTACCTACCGGTTTTTTCATAAGCCTGTCCCAACCGGAAGCGTGTGAGTACCGAATAGGGAACCAGTTGCAGCACACATTTGAAGGATTCGATACTTTTTTCGAATTCTCCCATGTTGAAGGAAGTGTTCCCCATGTTGAAGTATCTGCGGGCTTCGTTCTTGTTGAGTTCAACGTCTTTGGAGGGTTCGGGACAGGCGATGGACCGGGCGTTGGCAGGGCCAGACAAAAGGAAAAAAACGGTCAGAACCACCAGAAAAAGAGGTGCTTCCGTGCGGGGGACAAACCGCAATGATGAATTGCCGGTGCCGTGAACATGGAAAAGATTCATGAGTAACCCCGCTGGTAAACGGAAGTTCCAGAACTGAAAATGTGAAATTGCGTAGGGATGATGCGGAATT
>CAZTZR010000022.1:0-46335 GCA_964618145.1 uncultured Kofleriaceae bacterium | reverse complement strand
GTCATGGCATCCGCCCGCCACGAAAAACAGTATCCAGACAAAACAAATGATCTTCTTGTGCATGATTCGCCTCCTGAAGGTTTCTCATCAGACGACCAGAATACGAAATTGTCAAGCATTCTTTCCCCTGGTAGGGGGGATTAGAGGGGAGGGGTTATTTGCGGCGTAGGCGTATGAGGCCGCCTTTGGTTTGGGATGTGGGGCGTATGCTGATATAGCCGGGGGGAAGGGGAGGTGCGAGAAAGGTGAAGAGCCAGCGGGCATCATCCGGGGAGAGGTTGATGCATCCGTGGGTTTCGTTGGTTCCGAATTCGTCATGCCAATAGGCACCATGGAGGGCATAGGCATCGCGGAAATAGAGAATGTAGGGGACGCTTTGAAGATAATAGGCATTGCGGGCCCGTTGTCTGTCAAACGTCTGATGAACGATTTTCCAGTAAACCCTGAAAATGCCCGATGGGGTTTCACGGCTTCCGGATACAAGAAAGACCCGGACCAGGTTGGGGCCCTTGAAGGCAAACAGAATGTTGTTGTCCAGATCAACATCCACCCAGTGCTCGTCGTCATCCTTTACGGCTGTCGGGGGATCCGGCGGAGGAAAGGCAATGCGGATGTCAGCCTTTCGCAATGCAAGTTGTTCTTTTTTCAGCCAGTATATGTCCTGCTCTTCAGAACCGAGTTTTCGCACGGAATAACGGGGAATGTCCATGGCCTTTTCCAGGTCTTCCCCAGCTCTTTTGTAAAGATGCGCGTTTTGGGACGTTACAAAGGCAAGAGGCAGATCTGTCCGTCCTGCAGCAATGGAGGATAGCGAAGTGCGCGGAAACGGGCGAACAGATGAGGTGCTTATGAAACCGCCATCCAGCAAACGGAATACGGGGCGGTCGGCGACGAGCAGTTGTTCTTCAGGGAGAAATCCTCTGAGCATGCGGAGCCTGCGGTAGCGCCCATTCAACATTTGCTGGACAGTATCCGCCAGAAAACTGTGTGTTCCAGTCCCCTGGTAATACTGCGAGGGCAGTACCATGTTTTCCCAGTCTTCCAGACCGCCTGCAGCCTCGGATCCGGGGATGAACCATCCAGAGCAAACCCAGAAACCTGGGCTAATCCTCCACCAGAAGCCCTCCTTGCAGCGTTCACCCCGGGCCCAAATGGCATACCGGCCGTTCCCCCGGATCATGCCGGCTTCGTCCGCCGTCATGACGGGTCTTTCATACACGCGGATGGTGCCTCGAAGAATGCGACCGGAAGGGGGAAGGGAGGTCTGAAGGAAAAGGCCGAGAAAAAGCGAACTCCAAAGAATCATGCGTACACGTGGTAATCAATGAACGGGAAGATGTTGTCAAGGGCTTCCACCCGCGTCAGCCAGTTTTCGTCGATCTGGCCGCTGTTGAGTTCATTGTAGAACCGGGTGAACCGGCGGATGTGGTTCACCGTGCGTCGCTCTGCATATTCCACCATGGTGGCACTTTTCATGATGAATGCCCAATCGGATGCCTGGGCAAGAAGAAGTTCCCGGGCCATTTGGTTGCAGATACGTTCCCGCAAGGGATCGGTATGGTAAAACCGCCTGGCGATTTCCGTCATGCGCTCGGCGGCCTTGTGCAAATGTGGATAAACCCATGCGTTGACATCGGACAGCCAGTATTCATGGTACCCGGATGCCCCCCAGGAACTTTCGGCTGGCATGGCCACCTGCTGCTCGGGGTACATGGAAAGATATTCCCTCATGTGGGTGAGACGGTAGGTGCTCTGGTCATAAGCCGATTTACGGCAGAGGTATTCGATCCACCAGGGGCCTTCGTACCACCAGTGACCAAACAGTTCGGCATCATAGGGGGCCAGCACTACCGGAGGACGATCCATGGAACCCCGCAGGTATTCCACCTGGCGTTCACGGTTGAACATGAAATTGCCCGCATGCATGGCTGCCCGTTCCCGGGCCCAGTGTGGATCATACAGTTCCTTTTGATCGGTTTTGCCGGTGATCCGGTGATACTTGATACCCACGTTCTTGCGCTTGCCATCTGGCTGCACATAGGGGCCGATGTAATCAAACGGAAGATCATAGCCGATGTCCCGATAGAATTCCCGATACATGGGATCCCCGGGGTATCCGGATTCCTTGCTCCATACCTGTACGGAAGTTTCGATATCCCGGCCGAAGGCGGCCACGCCTGAGGAGGCGCAGTAAATCGGAGCATGGTTCTGGAACCGCGGCCGGGGATGCGCAAAAATCAAGCCATGAGCATCCATGACAAAATACCGGATTCCGTGGCGGGCCAGGACCTCGTCCACGCCGGGGAAATACCCGCATTCGGGAAGCCATATACCCGTGGGGCTCGCTCCCAGAAGGCGTTGGTGGGTTTCCACCGCCACGGCGATCTGCGCATTCACCGCTTCGGGATGCTTGCGCATCAGGGGCAGATATCCATGGGTGGCACCGCAGGTAATGATGTCCAGATCCCCGGAATGCATGAACTTCTGGAATGCATGAATGAGTTGGCCATTCAGTGATCGCCAGTAATCGCGAATCTCGCAGAGATGCTGATGATAATATCGCGCCAGATACTGGTAATGCCCATGATCTTTCGTTCGCTCGATTTCCTTTTCCGCCAGTTCCACGAGCATTTCAATACGCCGGGTGTAACGGGCCTGCAGGACCGGATCGGCCAGCATGCAGAGCAACGGCGGCGTCAGGGACATGGTCAGTTTGAACGGAACACCATCGTTGCGCATGCGTTCAAAGGCCAGAAGCAGGGGGATATAGGTCTCGGTGATGGCTTCATACAGCCAGTCTTCCTCAAGGAAATCACTGTATTCGGGATGCCTGACGAATGGAAGGTGGGCGTGAAGTACGAGTGCCAAATATCCTTTATACATGGTCAGTTCTCCGGGACGGTTGCAGCCTGTTACAGCCTGGAACGGTGAAAAGATATCTGAATGCTTTTTTCGGCGCCGGAAGAATCACGGGCAGTGACCTTGTGGGACTGGGAACCGTCCGGAAAAGGAAATGCCACAGTGAATGTTCCATCCGCAGACAGCGTGTGCGGTTTGCCATCGATTTCCAGCGAGACTTCCGGCGAAGTGGCGCCAAAGACCCGCAGATCCGCATTGACGATCAAGGGAAATTCAGTCATGAGTTCATTCCGTTCGTCACGCAATTGAACAAACGACGATACCCCGGGACTTGTGGGAATGCTGTCCACCCCGAATGTAAAGGGTGAAACGGCCGGTGGGTTGACCGGACTGCCCCAAAGCGGTGCTTGCGGAGTCACATTCCGGTCCGGGACATGGCCACCTGTGGCATCCTGCAACCAGATTGGCGCTTCACCCCGCATGACCGGAAGGGGCTGTTCGAACGGGAGCGTGATGAATACGTCATGCACCCAGGGGCTTTGGGAACCTGGAGGAGGAATCACGGTATCGGAAAGACCCAGGGAATTCCATGTTCCATCGGGCATGCGGTAGCCCAGTTCCGCCATGAAGTGCCTGCCTTCCGAGGGAACGGGAATGTACCACCACCGGGCTTCTTCGTTGAGGGCGAACTGATGGACCGACCAGGAGTTGGTGCCATCAAAAACGACATGGGTGACATCATGCAGGCGCAGTGTCAGGCGGCCGTAATCGTATTTCCCGGCGGAGGCGCGCCGTTCTTCGCTGATGTCCCAGTAACAGAACAGCCATTTGGGATCCCGCGGCATCAGGTGAATCGTGCCATCCCCGTAGCCGATTGGAAGATCCGGCAGGTCGGCGTCGATATCCCGCAACTGTTCGGGAGAAACCAGTTGCCCACGTTGATACAGGGGTGGGTCCGCATACCGCATGGCGGCGATGCTGGTCCGGGTCCGGGCATCGGCATCGGGTTCGGCTGCCGGCTCATTGCCGGGTTTGGGTGGGTGCAGTGAGGATGCCGATTTGGCAACGGTTTTTGGTTCAACCCCTGCCTTGCCCGCTTTCGGAGGGACAGCGCCGGATGAGGGGGCCTTTTCGGTTGCCGTTGCAGGTTTTTTGCCTGTCCGGGACTCAGGTGCCGTCTCCACCGGGGGGGCAGAGCCCTTGTCCGCTGCAGTGCCCGATTTCCGGCTGGCGGCCTTGAGCCATTTCTGGATTTCCTTGCGAACGGTCTCGCTGCCTTTTTCCATCACTTCCATGATGTTCTGGAGGAGTTCCGGTTTCGTCAGTCTGGAGAAGCCTTTGATGCCTATTTTCTTGGCCAGGGAAAGAAGTTCGCTTCGCCGCATGTTTTCCAATTCCTGAAGGGTCATTTCAAACCTCGCACAAAATTCTATAAACGTCCAAAACGCTGAGCGCGAACGCGCTTTTAGCACAATTTCCGAAAAAGTAAAGCTTGAAACCACATACACACCCGAAAGTGTGTATTTCTCATACCCATCTGACATGATCTTCGTGCATGATCATGAGCGTTTTCGATTGACTCGGTGAAGGGTTTCCCCGAATATGTTTTCCATCAGGCATGGAGAGACCATGAATAACAAAAATCCCCGTATGCTTACAACAATTCTGGCTGCCATTTTATTGGCGGTGACGCTGCTGTCCAACATCCTGCTCTTTTCGGTGGTCTTCAGGGACGTCAATCAAAGGGTTCGCGATGAAATTTCGCAGCGTGCCACATATTCCATGTACTCGATTCTCCCGAAAATCCAGGTGGAAGGATTTGCCCGCCTGTTGAAAAACCGGCAGCCATCGGATCCTTATTATGAGGAATTGCGAATGTATCTGAGTACGGTGCGCCGGGTGCTGGGCTTCAAGTATCTGTACACGGTGGGGATGGATGACAGCGGGCAGCTGATTTATGTGGTGGATGGCAAGGAACCCGGACAGGAGGATTTTTCCCGTCTCGGAGATCCTGCCGAAGTGGGAGAACGCAAAGGCTATGATTTGGTCCTCCGTGCCAATGACCGGGTGGTACAGGAAGACAACAACGAGGAGTGGGGCGAACTGATGACTGTGTACGTGCCCATTCGTGATGCACAGGGTCGCATCATCGGGGTCCTGGGCGCCGACCATGAGATGCACACGGTATTGGGCGCAGTGCGAAGTCGCGCCATGTTTTTCGCTCTCTGGATTGCCCTGATTACGCTTGCCGGTCTGGCTGCTGGTATCCTTGGAATCGCCATGGTTCGGAGGGCAGAGCAGAAAAGGCTGGTCGCCCATAACAAACTGGAAGAGGCATATGAAGATCTCGATCGCAACCGCCGGGAACTTGCCGCATCGGAAGAAATGCTCCGCGTACTGATCAACGCATCCACCGAAAGCATCATCATGGTGGATCCCTCCGGAAAAATCCGGGATGCCAACCAATCCTTGTGCAACCAGGTCGAAGCACCCCTTGTGGACATGGTAAATAAAAATGTCGAGAATATGGTCGGGATGGAATTTGATGTTTTTTCCCGATTGCGAAAGGAAGTGGCGACATCCAAAAAAGTCGCTCACCAGGAGCGGGAAGATGGTGAAAAATTATTGTCCTATACGGCATACCCGGTTCTTTCCGAAAATGGCGAAGTGGAAAAAATTGCCATTTATTGCCAGGACATCGCCTGGCGAAGGACAATGGAAAGACAATTGAAGCAATCCGAGGAGCGTTTCCGTTGCGCCTTCGAGAGTGCAGCCATCGGTATCGCCCTGTCCGGTCTGGACGGGAAACTCGTCAAGGTCAACCGGTCCTTCTGCAATATGCTGGAAACCACGGAAGAGGAAATCATTGGTCGGGACCTTACGGAAATCACCCATCCGGAATATGTGGAAAACGACCTTGTTCTCAAGGGCCGGCTTTTTGCAGGCGAAATCACGGACTACCATGTCGAAAAATTATATATGGGAACGCGGGGCAAAAAGGTGTGGGGTATTTTCAGTGCCGCCATGGTCAAGGATGATGACGATCAGCCACTGGTGGCCATGGGCATGATTCAGGACATCACGGATCGCAAGATGATGGAACTTGAACTGCAGTTGGCCCGCATGAAGGCCGATGAAGCCCGACAAATTGCAGAACACACCGCCCGGACAGATTTTTTGACCGGCATCTCAAACCGCCGGGCTTTCATGATCGAACTGGAGCGGGAACACAATCATGCACTGAGGGACAAATTCCCCATCGGGCTTGTGCTTACGGATATCGACTTCTTCAAGAAAATCAACGACACCCATGGACATGCAGCCGGTGACGAGGTGCTCAAGGCCTTTTCGGAATGTCTGGAGAAGAACAGCCGGAAATACGACATTGTCGGGCGTCTGGGCGGGGAAGAGTTCATCATCGCACTGCCCAACACCGATGCGGAGACAACCCTTCAGATTGCCGAGCGCATCCGCAAGAGCGTCGAAATGATGAAGGTGAGGGTGGATGACAAGGACCTGACCATCACGGCATCATTCGGGGTGTCCGTCCTGTTGCCCGAAGAGGATACCATTGATGCCGCCATCACCCGCGCGGACCATGCAGTGTACCGGTCCAAGTCCACCGGACGGAACCGCACGTCCTCCAACTGGTCAGCGCAGTGACAGCGCCGGTCAGGTCCGTTGACGCCAGGGATGGTCAATTCAATCAGGCTTCAACCAGGGATTCCATGTAATCAAGAACTTCTTCAATGGACATTTCGGTGGTGTCCACCAAAATGGCGTCCGCCGCCGGTTTCAGGGGTGCCACGGTCCGGTTCTGGTCGCGTTCGTCCCGCTCCATCTGATCGGCAAGTACCTGTTCCAGGGAGATGTCCGATCCTGCCTTCACAAGTTCGGCATGACGCCTGAGTGCCCGGGCTTCCGGTGATGCGGTCAGGAAAAACTTCACCGGAGCGTCAGGAAATACCACCGTGCCCATATCCCGGCCTTCGCATACAGTGGGACCTGGAAGAGCCAGTTCCCTCTGGATGCGGACCAGTCGCTCGCGAACCTCGGGGATCACACTGATACGTGATGCCCAGGAACTGATTTCCGGCGTCCGGATGGCATCGGTCACATCGGTGTCGTCCACAAAGAGTCGGCCGGCCGACTCCAGCCGAAGGGAGAACTCCGCTGCTTTCCGGATAAGGGCACCGGTATTCTCCTGAAGGTTTTCCGCCACGGCGGCCCATGCAAAAGCGCGGTACATGGCTCCCGTATCCAGGCGCCTGCCTCCCAGTCTGGCGGCAAGACCCCGGGCGATGGTGCTCTTGCCTGAACCGGCAGGGCCATCAATGGTGATGATCAGTGAATTTCTTTCCATGGGAACTCACTTTCCCGCCTCGCCACGGATGGCAGCCAAACGGTCAATTCCCAGACGTGCGCACCAGTCAACCAGTTCCTTCAGAATGCGGACAGGCGCCGTTGGTTCAATCAGGATGGCGGTGCCCACCTGGACGGCGGATGCCCCGGCCAGCAGGAATTTGAGCACGTCCTCGCCACTGCGGATGCCGCCGACCCCCAGGATCGGCACCTCCGGAAAAGCCCGGTACAGTTCATGCACCCGCAAGAGCGCCACGGGCAAAATGGCAGGACCGGACAAACCACCCCGCCCGGGACTGAGTTGGAAGCGACGGGTGGTCACGTCAATGTCGGTGCCCACCAGGGTGTTCATGCAGGTCAGTCCGTCGGCTCCCCCCTGCATGGCGGCTTCCGCCATGACGCAGATGCTGGTGACATTGGGGGATAACTTGACAAGCAACGGCAGGCGGCAGACTTTGCGGCAGGCCTCCACCAGGGGGCGCAGGATGGCGGGATCCGTCCCGAAGGCGATGCCGCCTGCCTTGACGTTCGGACAGGACACGTTCAGTTCCAGTGCCGCGATTTGCGGTTGCCGGGCCAAAGTTTCCACCGCATCCACCGTTTTGTCCGGATCCTCGCCGAAACAGTTGACAATGACGGGGATGCCGAGGGCGGCAAGATCCGGCAGGGCTTCTGCGCAGAACCGCTCTACCCCCGGATTTTCCAGTCCGATGGCGTTCAGAAGTCCGGCCGGGGTTTCCATCAGCCGGGGTGGTGGGTTTCCCGGTCGCGGAACCATGGAAACCCCTTTGGTCACAAAGGCACCCAGTTGCCTCATGTCGAAGAACGGCGCCAGTTCGAGTCCATGACCGGAAGTGCCGGATGCGGTCATTACGGGATTGGCAAGGTCGATTCCACAAAAGGATACGCGGATGTCGAGGCTCATGGAAGCACCTCGTCGGAGGGAAAAACTGGACCGCATTCACAGACATGCACATATCCGCCGCCTGTTGCCGGATGGGCACAGCCGCAGCAGACTCCCACGCCGCAGGCCATCCTGCCCTCCAGGCTGACGTGTACGGGAATGCCATGTTCGCGCCCGGCACGGGCCACGGCGGCCATCATGGCATTGGGGCCGCAGGTGAACAGTGCATCGGGGGGATCCTGCGTGCCTGAAAGGGCCATCTCCATCAGTCGCACACAGGTGCCGTGAAACCCCGCGCCACCGTCATCGCAGGCCAGTTCCCAGGATGGATCCAGAAGTCCGCCGGCCATTGTGGCACAAGGAATACCCCAGAACAACCTGCCTCCATGGAGTTTTTGAAAAAACCACAGGGGGGGGAGGCCTATGCCGCCTGCCACCAGCCAGGGCGAACGGTACTCGGTGGGGAAGGCATTACCCAGAGGGCCGGTGACCTGCAGGAAATCACCGGGACGCAACCGGGCCAGCCTGCGGGTTCCCGCGCCATGGGCACGAAATAAAAAGAGTGCCCAGCCGGGGCCACCGTCACAGTAACTGATGGCTCGCGGCAAAAGCGGAGCGTCCCCCCAATGCCCGCGCAGCATGGCGAATTGCCCGGGGAGGGGAACCGGCGCTTCGGTAGCTATTTTCAGGAAACAAAGGTCATCCGAAGGGCTGCTGACCTCCATCACCTGACAGTTGTCGATTTTTTTAGTGTCCATATTGTTTCATCTGGGCTTCAAATGCGTTGAGTTTTTGTTCCAGAACCGGATAATAGTCGGGGGAACTCTTCATGTTGAAAAGATGGCTTCTCAGTTCACTCCACTGGGAGGCCAGAATCTCCCCGTGGGCTTGCCGGAACGCCGAATACCGTGACTGTACGCGTGCATACCGTGCCTTGAACTGGGCTTCCCGCGGGTCGGTTCCGCCGGGGGCGGGTTCCGGCTGCTTTTCCGGTTGCATTTCAGCCACCATTACGGCCATGGGGGGAACCATGGGCTCCACCGGATCCCGGGGCCGCATGTCAGGCTCCATCACCCTCGGGCCTGTAACCACTGCAGGCATGTCGGGTTCCACGACAGGTTCATCCGGAACCAGGTTTTCCGTGGGTGTGGCATCCACAACAGGTACCGGTTCCTGTACCTGTGGGGTAACCGGAAAACCGGTGAAACTCACGGAGGGCACAAGTTGCAACTTCTGGGGCTTCGGAGAAGGCCAGAACATTACCACCAGCAGTGCCAGTGCCGCGCATGCCAATGCGATGCCACCGATCAAAAGCGGATTCCTGTAGGCCAAAGACGGCATGCTCATGCCGTTGAAGGATGGAGTGGCATGCTGCAGGGGATGGTCCGGGCTGGAACCCGGCGGGGTTGTCTGCAGTTCGGCAACACTGGCCCTGTCCATCAAGGATTTGGCGGTCTCCGAAAGTGGAATTTCGGGTTCAAAGGAACTGGACACCGGTCTGCTGGGGGCTGTCAGTTCCTGGTAATCGGAAACCACGGCGATGGAAACGGTTTCTTCCATGGCGGATGTCAGTTCCATCCGGTAGGGGTTCAGATCGAACTGTTTGGCTTCCCGCAGAAGTTCCCGGTCCTCAATGATTTCGGCAGCAAACATGTCCCTGAGAAATGTCCCCAGGGATTCGTTGCTTACCGTGGGCGCCAGTTTGACCAGGGCCAACTGAAGGGCATCCCGGAACTCGGACGCACTCTGGAACCGTTCTTCGGGCTTTTTCGCACAGGCCGTTGCAATGAGCCTGTCCAGCATCGGTTCGATGCCCGGCACCACCTGGGACGGTGGGGCCGGTGGTTCCAGGACGACCTTGCGTGCAATGTCCTTGTAGGGAGTGGATTCGTCAAACACGATGAGTTTCTTGCCGGTGAGCAGTTCCCAAAGGATGACTCCCACGCTGTACAGGTCTGTGCGGGGGTCGATGTCATGACCTTTGAGGATCTGCTCGGGAGCCATGTAGCCAAGTTTGCCGAATCCGATCTTGTTGCCGCCTTCCTCCTGGTTTTCACTCTCCATGACGGATTTTGCGATGCCGAAGTCAATGACCTTGACTTCTCCTTCCCAGGAAACAAGGACATTGGGAGGACTAATGTCACAATGAACGATCTGCAGGTGCCGTCCGGTGACATCCTCACGTCGGTGCGCATAGGAAAGTCCGTTGAGCAAATCCCTGACAATGAGGAGCGCAAGCGATATGGGCAGGTTTCGTTCAGCCCTCGCACAGGCATTCTGGATGGAACGCAAATCGCGACCTTCCACATGCTCCAGGGCAAGGAAGAACTCTCCGGACACCTTTCCCACTTCCAGAACGGGGACGATATTCACATGGCTCAATTTGATGGCGATATCGGCTTCGGTGACGAAACGTTTGGAAAAGTCCGGATTGCTGGAGAGATTCGGTAAAATCCTCTTGATGACCACCAGTTTTTCAAATCCCGAAATCTGCCCGGTCTTGGCCAGATACACCTCCCCCATGCCGCCACGGCTGAGCCTGCGGATCAGGAGATATCGACCAAATACCTGGGGAGCTGAAACCTCAGTGTTCACCATACCACTCTGTCACATATCAAGATTGACAAAAATTACAAGCTTTTCTGTGGAAACGTGTCCCGTCAGGGGCATTTCGGCAGCGACCCCAGGACCCGGGAAAAGTTCATTCACCGGAGTTCGAAGGATGCAGGGGATCGCCGAACGCCATTTCCTGCATCAGGAACATTTCCCGGTGGAAAACATAGTTGTACAATGCGTAAATCCCCAGTTTCAACGGTGAACGCAGGTGAGTCCGGAAATCCAGTGCCCTTTTGGCGATGGATGTCCATGAATAAAAGCGCTTCCAGGATTCAAAGCAGGCATCGGACAACTGGTCCGGGGTCATCCGGGCCGGAACATAGGCTGCCAGATTGTAGCGATAGTCAGGATGGTTCCACCAGTGTCCATCGTACAGGTGACGTTTTTGCCGTGCCAGTTGCCGGTAAAACGGTGTGGCGGGGTAGGGCATCAGCAGGTTGAATGCGGCGAAGGCGAACTTGCGGTCAATGGCGAAATCGCAGATGCGGGAAATGGAATCCAGGGTGTCCAGATCATGTCCGATGGTGAAGGCTGCCCACAACTGCATGCCGAATTCACGGAACACCTCAAACCGTTGTTCATACCTGACTCCCAGATTCTTTACCTTGCCCATGGCTGCCAGCACCGGGCTCTCCAGGCTTTCGACCCCCACCAGATGTCCCACGCATCCGCTGCGGATCATGGCATCCATGAAGGAAGGATCCTCCGCCATGTCCAGTCCGCCCTGGCTGGCCCAACGGATTTTGAGCGGAGTGATGGCAGCGAACAGTTCCCGTGCAGTGGTCCGGTCGGCAGTGAGGTTGTCGTCCACGAACATGACGGTTTTCATGTGGTATTCGCCGATTTCCCTCACCACGTCGTCAATGGCCCGGAATACCTGCCTGCGCTTGAAGTACACGGCTGGCGCACAGAAAGTGCAGGCATGGGGACAACCCCGGGAAAACTGCACCAGGGAGACCGGCAGATATTTTTTTCCCCGGAACAGTTCCCTGCGGGGCAACCGGCCCGACTGCGGTGTGTCCGGTACGCCCCGGTACCGTTTTTTCAGTTTCCCCGCAGAAACGTCGGCCAGCACCCGGTGCCAGACCTTCTCCGCATCCCCGATGACCACCGCATCGGCATGACCAAGAGCTTCGTCGGGCAAAAGGCTCGGGTGCATGCCGCCGAGTACCACGGGAACGCCCCGTTCCCGGAAGGCCGCGGCAATCTGGTAGGCCCGGGCGGCGGTGAAGGATTCCACCGTGATACCCACAAGGTCCGTCGGGCGGTCATAAGGTATTGGTTCCACGCGGTCGTCCACCAGTTCGACTTCGACATCCGGAGGACAAAGGCTGGCCAGCACGGCCAGGGTCAGGGGTTCAATGGCCCCCTTTTCGAATTTCCCCGGTTGGGGTCTGCCGATGCAGGCGCGGATGAGGGTAACTTTCATGCGGGGAATATAGCAGAGGCGGAATCCGGCAACAACAATGATGTCCGCCGATGTCACAGGAGTTGCATGGCAATCCGGTTCGTGTTAGTTTTTGTCTACAAGTCTGGATAATGATCGGTCTTTGAAAGTCCGGAAAGATTTATGAAAGAAAACGACTTCTATCCCGAATCCGAAGTGCTGCTGGCCATGTGGAATGCCATGGAAGTGGGCGTGCTGCTGGTTGAAGCCCGGACCAAAAGGATTCTGAAAGCCAATCCGGCGTTTTTGCGCATGAGTGGCAAGACCATGGAAGAGTTGGCGGGAACCGTCTGTCACCGGCATGTGTGTCCGGCCTGTGAGGGGCGATGCCCCATCGGGGATCTGGGGCAGGTGGTGGATCATGACGAACGGATTCTGCTGCACGCTGACGGTCATGAAATCCTGGTGGAAAAGACCGTCACCCCCATTCACATCGAAGGCAGGGAACTCTATCTGGAAACCATGGTGGACATTTCCCGGCGCAAATCTGCGGAAGCCGGTCTTGCAGAAAGCCAGAGACGCCTGTCCACCCTCATGGCCAGCCTGCCGGGCATGGCCTACCGATGCAGGAACGATCATGACTGGACCATGGAGTTCGTCAGCGAAGGCTGCTTCAACCTGTGCGGCTATCGTGCGGAGGAACTGACACGGAACAGGGTCATTTCCTGGAACGGGTTGATCTTTCGAGAGGACCGGGACTGGATCTGGCGTTTGTGGCAGGAAAAACTGGCTAAACGGGAGCAAGTGACCCTGGAATACCAGATCACCTGCAAGGACGGCTCGACCAGGTGGGTATGGGAACAGGGACAGGGTGTTTTCTCCCCGAACGGGGAGGTGGTTGCACTTGAAGGTTTCATCGCCGACATCACCCCCATGCGGCAGGCGCAGGCAGAGCGGGAACTTTTGGCAGCCCAGTTGAACCAGGCGCAGAAGATGGAGTCCATCGGGCGGCTGGCAGGTGGGGTGGCCCATGATTTCAACAACATGCTTGCCGTGATTCTGGGCCATGCGGAGTTGGCCCTGGAGCGTGTACCTCAAGGGGATCCCCTGCGGGATGATTTGACGGAGATTCTGGGTGCGGCCCGGCGGTCCTCTGAAATCACACGGCACCTGCTGGCCTTTGCCCGCCGTCAGACAGTAGTGCCGAAGGTGATTGAAATCAACCAGACGGTTCAGGGGAGCCTTCGGATGCTGGGCCGGCTCATCGGGGAAAACATCCGTCTGGTCTGGCAGCCTGGCGACGGACTGCCTTGCCTGCGCATGGATCCAACCCAGGTGGACCAGATTCTGGCAAACCTTTGCCTGAATGCCCGGGACGCCATTGGTCTGGCGCCTGGAACCATCACCATAGAAACAGGTTTTGTCATCATTGATGAGGCAGCCTGTGAGGCAAACCCTGGGTTGTTGCCCGGTGAATATGTCACTCTTGCCGTTTCCGACGACGGGTGTGGCATGGATCCTGAAACCGTGGCCATGATTTTCGAGCCGTTTTTCACCACCAAGGAAGTGGGCAAGGGAACCGGACTGGGTCTGCCCACGGTGTACGGTATTGCCAAACAGAACAAAGGATTCATCCGGGTGACCAGTTTGCCGGGACAGGGAACGACTTTCCATGTGTTCCTGCGGGTGCTGTCGGCGCTGCAGCAGGGTGTGTGCGAAAAACAGCCGGAAACGGAAGCCGGGCATGGTGGTCGCAGGGGGACAATCCTGTTGGTGGAGGACGAACCGTCGATCCTGAAGATGACGAAAAAGATGCTCGAACGCATGGGATATGCCGTTCTGGCCGCCCTTTCCCCGACCGAGAGTCTTGTACTGGCAGCAGCCACCGAGGGGGAAATCGATCTGGTGATGACGGATGTGGTCATGCCGGGCATGAACGGACCCGATCTGGTTCGCCGCCTGCAAGTCATGCGTCCGGGACTCAGGGTATTGTACATGTCCGGGCACACTCCCCATGCGATTTCCCGGTTCGGCGTTCCCGATTCCGGCGTCAGTTTCATTCAGAAACCGTTTACATTCCAGGAGTTGTCAGAAATTCTGGACCTTTTCCGGTGACATACACGGATGGGTCGGATCCGGGGATTGCATGACGGGAATCCCGTTTTCCCAGACGATCCGGATCTCCTCCCATATCCTGTGCAGAATCTCGCAGGCGGGCAGATAAAAAAGTTCCAGGTTCCACGAGAGATGGTCTCCCAGTTCCGTAGCCACGTACAGATGTTTTTCTTGCAGTTGGATGTGAATGACCGGCCCATGGAGTTTCTCTGCCTGTAACTTCTGTCCGTTTTCCATGCTCCAGAGCCCCACCTGACCATTGGCAAAACCCAGGATGAGAGTCCCCTCCGGTCCCGGAACAATGCGGGTTACAGGGCAGGATGGAACCCTTTCAAAGGAAAAGGAAGCAGCCGGCCGGGACCCCGAAAGTGGTACCAGTTCCACATTTCCGTCACGGAAACCGGTGGCGATCATGTTTCCGGCCTTTGCCACAGCAGTGGGTGAAAGGCCTGATGGAATAATTTCCCTGGAAGTACCCTCCGGCGACAGGATCCGGATTTGGTTCTGTTCGGCAATCAGGATGTCACCGGACTGGTGAGCCAGATTGAATGTGGTGGCTTCCCCGGAAAGGATACGGGATGCACCCCCCCGGTCGTGTCGGCGCACAATGCCTTTCCGGGAGGAACCCCCGTCCGGAATGGAAAAGGAGATGCATGCATCCGGAAGAGCCAGGACATGCTGAAGTCCGGGCACTTTTTCGGAGTACATAAGTTCATCCGTTGCCGTGTTACGGATTTCCAGTCCATGCGGCCAGGTGACCAGGCAGAGAAGATCGTTTTTTCCGGAAGCGCTCAGGGCTTCTTCCAGTACTGCATCGGCCCAACGGGAATTCTTGTTCGGCAGGGTTTTTCCGGAGGAAAGATCGACCATACCGCGATGGGAGAACAAAACCGGATGCCGTTCCCGCAGAAGGGGTGCCCGCCATACCGGACGTCCGGTTCCGGCTTCCCTGATGCGTACGGTGCCGTCGTCTCCGGATGTGGCAATCAGTCGTCCGTCCGGGGAGAAACGAATCATGTTGATTTCGGAAAGATGACCCTTGAATTCCCTGTATTCCAGTGTGGTTGTGTTCCAGATGCGCACCATGCCACCGGAGTCGGCAGTCGCGAATGTGTTGCCATCCGGGGAAACGTGCAGACTGTAGATTCTCCCTTTGTGGCGCCCGGCAATCCGGGAAGTGTTTCCGGGGATGTCCCAGAAACGTACGGTCATGTCCTCGGCGGCCGAAAGAAGCCTGTCCGGGGTCAGAAAGGCGATTCCATTGATTCGTCCTTCATGTCCGGAAAGCAGGGATGATTCAGTTCCCCTGGCCACATTCCACAAACGTACGGTCCGGTCGCTGCCTCCGGAAGCCAGCGTTTTCCCGTCCCCGGAGAAAACCACTTCAGACAATCCGCCCCGGTGTCCGGAGAAAACCCTGAAAGCCCCGGTCCCGAGGTCCCAGAGCCTTATGGCGGAGTCCAGGCTTCCGCTGGCCAGGCTTGTTCCTTCCGGGGAAAACGCCAGGCTCCAGACGCTGTCGTCGTGTCCGTAAAGGACGGATTTGCGGGTGATGGGCGATCCGGTTCCGGCATGGCTCCACAGACGAATGGTCTTGTCGTTTCCGCCGGTCGCGATCATTTTTCCGTCCGGGGAAATGGCCAGGCCGAAAATACCGGAATCATGTGCCTGCACGACAGTCAACTCCCGGCCCGTCTGTATGTTCCAAAGACGCAGGGTTTTGTCATCACTGACCGAGGCCAGGGTCTTTCCGTCCGGGGTAAATGCGATGCCGTAGACCGCAGCCTCGTGACCCCTTGCAGCAGTGGACTCCGACATGGAGTTGATGCTCCAGATTTTCATGGTCTTGTCGAGACCGACCGAGGCCAGGGTCTTTCCGTCCGGACTGCACCCGACCCCGAAGACTCTGGCATCATGCCCGGCAAGTTGTGCCTTCACCCCGGTGGCTTTCACGTCCCACAGGCGGATGGTGCCATCGGAGACGCCCAGTGCCAAAGTGTTTTCGTCCGGACAGAAGGCCACACTGACGACAATGCCCTCCGGAATGCGGAACAGTCCGGCGGGTTTTGCATTCAGCCAGTCCCAGAGCCTGGCTGTTCCGTCAAATCCACCGGACGCCAGGATGCGGCCCCCGGGCATGAAGGCCAGTGTGCTGACTCCCGCCTCGTGTCCTGTCAGTTCGGCCTTCTGCAGTGAGGTTTCCAGATCCCAGATCCGGATGACCCGGTCGGAACCTCCGGAAGCCAGTGTTTTTCCGTCGGGGCTCAGGGCCAGGGCCCGAAGCCTGCCATCATGACCGGTCAGCCTGGTTTTTTCCCGGCCAATTTCCGGATCCCAGATCCGGATTGTCTTGTCCGCGCTGGCCGAGGCCAGGGTCTTGCCACAGGGAGTGAACGCCAGACTCCAGACACCTGCCTCATGCCGGCCAACGGATTTGGACGTCCTGTCACCAATATCCCAGACGAGAACTTCCCCGTCCGCACTTCCGGATGCAAGACGGCCTCCTTTCGGGCAGAATGCAACGGAAAAGACCTGATCCCGATGTCCGCGAAGCAAAGTCGTTTCTCCGGTGTGTGGATGAATCAGGTAGACCCCGTGGTCCTGGGCAGCCACGGCGATCCCGGATCCGTCCGGAGAAAAGGCGACGGCATAGGTTACAGCGCCAAAATCCTTTTTCCACTGGAGTGGATTTTTATCCAGTTGTGACAAAATTGCTCTGGCCAGCCGGCTATCCCCGAGCTCCAGTCCGAGGCGCAACCGGGCACGGGCCTGGAGCAGATCCCCGGTGGCGAGGGCCGCCTGGCTGCCTGCCAGTTCCGCCTCCCCCTGACGCAACCGGGCGGCCTGTCTTTGTGCGAGGGCCGAACTTCTCTGTCTCAGGGCTTCCTGTCGCTGGGTTACCGCCTCCCTTTCCTTTTGCATGACCAGAAAGAGTCCCGCGATCAAGCCTGCGATGAAGATGATGGAAAAAACCAGTGAGGAAATATATGCCACCCTGCGTCGGCCAAGGCGACTGGTTTCCCGTGTGCGACCGGCCCGCAGGAATTCCGATGAAAGGCGGGGCATGGCGTCGCAATGCCTGGCACGTCGTTCAGCCTCTGCAAGGGCCTCTTTTTCCCACGTCTCCGAATCCGGTCTGCCACGTTCGTCCCACAGGGAGGCCGCCTTTTGGACCTGTTCCAGAAAACAACGCTCTTCCTGGCTTTCATCCAGCCATCGGGAAAGCCGGTTCCATGCATGGATCAGTGATTCGTGAATGATTTCCAGTTCGGCGCCGTCGCGTCCCTTCCGGGTCAGCAAGACCCGTTCCCGGGTCAATCTTTCCAGTACGGGTTCCGCCTTCTCCCCGAGTTCCTGCAGCAGTCTTCGTCGTTCCAGAACCTGCCGTGTCCCCGATGCAGTCACCAGTCGCAGGAAAATCCTCCGCGCAATTTCCTCTTCCTCCGATGTGAGGCCGGCAAGAACGCTGTCTGCATGCCGGGCCAGGGCTCCGGCCACGCCACCGATGGACAGATAGGAATCCCGTGTGATGACGTGATTCCGAGCGTCCCGCATTTCCCACAGGCGTGTGGCTGCAAACTGCAACAGGGGCAGGGCCACTGGGGAGCCGGAAACCTCCTCCGCCATTTTCCCGGGCAACTCGGGGTCCTCATACCGGAATCCGGAAAACGAAACGGGACGCTCCAGGATTTCCTCCAGGGCTTTTGGTCCCGGCGGACGAAGGACCATGACCCTTTCGAAGACCCTTGTGGCAGCGTCTCCCTCAGCCACTTTTCCCAGAAAATCATCCCGAAGGGTCATCACCACACGAATGGGTCCGTCGGGATCGTCTGCCGCCGTGGCCAGCGCTTCCAGAAAACGCTTTCGCCGGATGGAACCTTCTGTATCCGGGGGCAGAAGGGTAAACAGTTCCTCCAGTTGGTCCACAAACAGGAGAAGTTTCTGTCCCCTGGCCAGATCCGTGAGGTACAATCCCAGTTTTCCGGGGGTTTCAAAGAGTTCCCCGGCCAGGGCAGTTTCCTGTTCCCTCCGCAGTTTCACCTGGGCGGCGTTCAATGCATTGTCCCCGCTCGGAAGGGTGGCCTGGGCATCGGTTCCGCGCCCGGAATTGCCGGAATCCCGGTTGGCTTCAAGTATCCGGGAGGCCAGGGATTCGAAAGGACGTGTCCCCGGGCGAAGCCGAATCACCTGCCATGGACGATGATCTTTCAGGGTCGGAATGATTCCCGCCTGAACGAAACTGCTTTTTCCGGAACCCGAAGGCCCGGTAATTGTCAGGATGGGATCCTCTCTCATTCGCTCGATGAAGGCGGCAATTTCCGCATCCCTGCCGAAGAAGAGACTGGCCTGTCGTTCGGTGAACGGAAGCAGCCCCATGAAGGGACTTTCCCGACTGGCCCGGACGCCTTCCCCCAGCAGTTCCCTCAGGGTATCGGCAACGCCTTGGGCGGAGGGCCTTTTTCCGGGATCCTTCTGTACGCAGGAATCCACGAGTTCCACCAGTTCCGGCAACAGCCCCGGGGTGTTTTCCGCCACGGAGGGCACCGGGTCG
Organism: uncultured Kofleriaceae bacterium; assembly: GCA_964618145.1. Taxonomy (GTDB): domain Bacteria; phylum Myxococcota_A; class Polyangia; order HGW-17; family HGW-17; genus HGW-17. The sequence goes on along the minus strand of CAZTZR010000022.1, from coordinate 27,540 downwards.
GAACTGCAGGTTTGCAGGCAGATTCCGTGGAACGACGAAAGATCCAGCGGATGCATTCCGGCCACCAGTTCATGCAGGATCATGCCCAGCGCCCAGATATCCGTCGCACGGGTACCGGGTTCTTCCTGCCATTGCTCCGGTGCCATGTAGGCGGCAGTCCCCCGCAGACCCCCTCCGGAGGTTTCGAAAAGGGCATTGTCCATAGATTCCCTGTCGGGCGATTCCGGCGTTTTGTCCTGGAAAGTCATGGTGGATTTCAGGTCTTCCACCGTATCGGCATACGGGGGGGCGCCACTCTTTTCCAGGGTGACGCCATCCACTTCCTTCGCCAGCCGGGCCAGTCCGAAATCCACGACCCGGAGCCGCCCGTCAGCAGGGATGATCACGTTGTCCGGTTTCAGATCCCGGTGGAGGATTTCCTGGCGGTGGGCTTCGGAAACGGCTTCGGCGATCTGAAGCCCGAACCGCATGGCCTGACGCAATCCGGGGCGCTCCTCGGCAAGGCGTTCCTTGAGGGTCTGGCCGGGAAGGTATTCCAGGACAACATAGGGGCAACCCTCGTGTTCCCCAGCGCCGTAGACTGTCACTATGTTGGGATGGTTCAGTTGGGCGGTGAGAAGTGCTTCACGCAAAAACCGGTTCCGGGCATCGGTTCCGCCCAGCATTTCCTGCCGGATGACCTTCATGGCCACCTGCCGTCCCAGCCGCATGTCCCTGGCCAGGTAGACCGACCCCATTCCCCCCTGTCCGATGCGCCTGACGATTCGGTAGGTGTCTATGGCTGTGCCGGGTTCAAATCCCTGCATTTCGGGAAAAAGGGGATCGATCACAGGTTTTCCTCCAAAGGGAGGATACATTGGCAACCCCGAATCAGTCAACCTGTCAAGTCTTGATACGGGGCACGAATCAGCCCAGTTGTTCGTCGATGTGGCGGGCGAGGTGGGTCAACTGGCAGGTGTAGGAACCGAGTTCGTTGTCATACCAGCCGAAAATCTTGACGTGGGTGACAGGTATTTTGATGTCTTTCTCAAGGCCGAAATCGGACCCTGCAACCTGGATGAAGGCCGTGCGGGTGTGGGTGTCGTTGGCTTCGATGACTACGGCGGCGTCCACCCCCTTGAAGTCGCAGGAAACCTTCTGTTCCCGGTTGAAAAGAAGCAGTCCGGCCTGGGAACCCTTGCCGGCGTTCTCCAGGATTTCGTTGACCACTTCCCGGGAGACGGAACTGTCACCGTTCTGGTCGATGTGGGCCTGCACGGTCAGATTGAGGGTGACCAGGGAAACCGTGGAGGTGGGGATCCGTACACTGTCCGCCATGAAACCGATGTCATTGATGATGGGGATGACGGTTCCCAGGGCTTTGGCCGCGTTGGTGGAAGTCAGGATGATGTTGTCCAGCATCATGCGGTTCTTGCGCAGATCCGAAGCCCCGCTGGAGGGGACGCTGTCCAGCACGCTCTGGGTATTGGTGGCGGCGTGGATGGTGGACATGGAAGCCGTCAGGATTTTGCGTGTGGCTTCGGCTTCCAGCAGTGGTTTGAGCATGTGCGCCAGGGCTGTGGTGGTGCAACTTGCGGCACTGACCACATGGTGCACCGAACTGTCGTAGGCATTGTGGTTGATGCCGTAAATCAGGGTGACGGCATCCTCCGGAACCCGGACGTTGGTCTTGATCTTGAACGCACTGGAATTGATGACCTTGCGGGCGCCCCCCTCCAGGTGACCGCGCAGGGCCCCCTTTTCGTGTCCGGCATCCCGGGTGGGATCCGTGAAAACGCCGGTGGTGTCGATCACCACGCCCACATCATGGTTGTACCATTCGATATCCTTGGGGTTGCGGGCCTTGCGCAGGACCACGACTTCGGTGTTGCCCGCCCGGAGGATGCCATTGGTGGCATCGTCCACCTTGAGAATCGGGCGCATTTCATCCCCCCTGAAACCGTGCAGGTACCTGGAAAGTTGACCATAGGTACTGTCCGATTCCAGATAGGAGGCGAGATCGTGAAGATCCCTTCCCACCTCGCGGCCGGTGTTCACGACAATCTTGTCGAAGTATCCCACGGCAAGATTGCGCCACAAGGCCAGTTTTCCGATTCTTCCAAGGCCGTTAATTCCGAGTACCCGCATGTTTTCCTCCGTTGTTGTTGTTTCGTTGTTGATTGCGGAACCGAAAACCGACTTTCATCGGGTCAAGAGAAACAGTTTGAAGCTGAATGGTCGGGAGCGGTTTCTTCTGGGTTCTGTCGTCCAGGTTCAGCACAGTTGTGCGTTTAGCATTACCGAAACCGATAGTCAATGGTTCGACTCGGTAATTCAGGACGATCGCGTTCCGTTGTGCCCAAATGCAAAATGTCATTCCTGGTTCCCTGCCGGACCTGTTTCCGGGGGCAATGCGAAGACCGGCTCGTGCCTATCGGGAAAACCATTCATCCACTGAACGGGACATGAACTCTTCCAGGGGGATCCCGTGTGTTCCGATGAGAACCTTCTGGACCCCGCCGAATGAACGATCAAATGCATCCAGTCCCGGAAGGGTCTCCTTGCGGTGGCCGCTTTTTACTTCGATGGCAAATAGTTTTTTCCCTCTGGATAATACAAAATCCACTTCCTGGTTGCGGTGGCGCCAGTACGAAAGTTCCCAGGATGTTCCACGCACGCCATTTGCCAGATGGGCTCCGATTGCCGATTCCACCAAATGACCCCAGAACTTGTGATCCTGACGGGCTTCGGAAAAGGACAGGTTCGCCTGTGCCGAGAGAAGTCCTGTATTGAGTACCTGGAGTTTCGGGCTGCTTTGGCGTTTCCTGGTCTGTTTGCCTGCATATTTCATCAATCCCGTGAGCAACCCGGCACCTTCCAGCAAGTGTAGATAGTGTGCAAGTGTGGTGGTGTTTCCGGCATCCTGAAGTTGACCCACCATCTTCTGGTAAGAGAGGATTTGACTGGAGTACAGGCATCCCAGTTCAAAGAGTTGGCGGAGCAGGGCTGGTTTGTCCACACGGGTCATCAGCAGGATATCCCGGGAAATGCTGGTTTCAATCAGTGAGTCCATGATGTAGCGTGTCCAGCGTTCCGGTTCCCTGATCAAGGATGCGCCACCCGGGTAGCCACCGAAAAAAACGTATTCATCGAACTGGAATCCAAATGCCTCCCTCATCTCGGGATAACTCCAGTGGGTAATCGGCAAAAGTTCGAAGCGGCCCGCCAGGCTTTCCGTCAGGCCCTGGTGGACCAAAAGGGGGGATGAACCCAGTAATACGACGTGAAGAGGCCTCTTCACTGCGGAATCTTCATCCCAGAGGAGTTTGACCGTTTCCGACCATCCCGGTATCTTCTGGATTTCATCCAGAACGAGAAGGCCCCGTTTGGCCCGCTTGTCGGCATCCATGAGAAGCCGCACAGTTTGCCACTGTTGCTCCAGCCAGACGTGGCTCTTCAGGGTGGGAGAGTCAGCCGTTGCGTAATGGGACAATCCATCGAATTGATCCATCACCTGACGCACCAGGGTTGTCTTTCCTGTCTGCCGTGGGCCGGCCAGTACCTGGATGAAGCGGCGTGGTTCGTTCAGTCGATTGACAATGGCAGGAAATACCGGGCGTTTGTACATCTCTTGACCTCATGACAAAATACTCAACATAATGAGTAAAAATACTCAAAGTGTTGAGTGTCGTCAAGGGGTCCAGGAGTCTTTCATCAACCCAGTTGCATGGGACGGTTTTTGGAGCGGGTCAGGACGGTTTCCCTGATTCCGCGGAACACCTTGCCGGTCTGGCCGTCGATGCTGATGTCGTCGCCTTCGCGGATTTTGATTCCTCCGCAAACCGCACGCTTTTCGTCATCATAGACGATGAGGTCGCGGCAGTTCACCACGCACACCTTGCCCAGTCGGTTCGCGGTGACTGCCGCGTGGGAGGTGATGCCGCCGCGGGCGGTGAGCAGTCCCTGGCAGCGGAAGATCATGTCCACGTCATCCGGCACGGTGTCGGGCCGCACGAGGATCAGGTCTCCTGACTGCGCGAGTTCCTCTATGCCTTCCCGGGAGAAGACGGCCTTGCCCACGAAGGCCCCTCCACCGGCGCCCACCCCCATGGTCAGGGGAGTCGCATCCCCGTCGGTGAACACGGCGATGTCCTCTCCGTGGCCGCGTACGATGGTGCGGCACTGCAGCACGTACAGGTTTTCCGGGTTGGAATCCTCGAAGGTGAATTCGATTTCCTGTTCGGGGAAGTCGTTGTCGATGATGAGGTTCCTGCCGAGCCGCTTGATGACCTCGTAGTGTTTCGGATAGTCGCTCTCCAGGGTCATCTCCGCGCTTCGCTGCAGCCTCTCCGCATTGGAAATGGGGTAGGGGTGCACCAGTCCGCTGACCACGTCCTCCCCCTGGCTGATGGGAACGAAATCACCGGTGATGGACAGTTTGTTGCCCCGGGAGCTGATGATGGCGACGCCGGTGCCGCTGTCGAAGTTCAGATTGCCCAGAATCATGCGCTGGATCAAAACGGCCGTGCCCCATTCGGGCGCCAGGTCGAACTGCCGCCGGTAGACATCGGCCATTTTCGAGTGCCAACTGGCAAATACCATCTCGATGGCTTCGAGCACCTGTTCCAGGGGATCTTCGGGGATGGTGATGTTTCTGGTCGCCAGCAGTTCCAGATAGGCGTCGGCAATGGCCCTCATGTTGTCCGGGGAGAACTTCTGCTTGGCATCCACGTCATGTTCAGTCTTCATGCGCTTCATGATGCGGTCGAACTCGTCCCGGTCGATTCCGTGGGCCATGCCCCAGAGTTGGATCATGCGGCGGTAGCAGTCCCAGGCGGTCCACGCGTAATTGGGCAGGCGGCTTAACTCCTGGGTGATTTCCCGGTTCATTCCGATGTTCAAGAAGGTCATCATCACGCCCGGCATGGATACGGCCGCGCCGGATCGGACACTGAGCAGAAGCGGCGGTCTTCCATTGGAGCAGCGTCCCAGGGTGTACCCGGTGAGTTCTTCCAGGTTCTGGATTTCCGTCAAAAGGCGCCTTCTGAGGGCGGCCTTCATGTAGGAATACGAATCGAAGGCCGCCCTGCACCTGTAAACTTCGGTGGTCAGGGCAAACCCCCAGGGGACACGGATTCCCAGTTGCCGCAGGATATGCAGAAAGTACCCCTTGTTGCCGATCCACACGGCACTGGCAAGATTCTCGGGAATGCAGTGCAGTCGTACGAAGGACTTGTCTGCATCAAAGGACAGCACCATGTCCACGGTTTCGGGGTTGAGTTTCTGCCGCATGTCCACCAGGGTGGATGTGATCCGTCCCAGGAAACTGTCCAGAAGGCCGATTCCGAAGGCGCTGGACAGGATGTCCCGCATGACCATTTCCGCGAGGCGGGCCTGGTTTTCCTCGTCGGGAGCCCTCACCGGCATGATGACGGAGAGAGCCTCCTTGTGGAAGGAATAGAAGTAGCGGTCGATGATGCCCCGGGTGCTCTGGGAGAACACCTGGAAGATGTTCAGGAACTGGTTGATGGTGAACCCCTCCTTGAGAAGGGCGCTTTTGAGCATGTCGCAGTGGGAACGCAAATCGTGTACGCGGATGCCGTCCAGTTCCAGGGCCCGGATCAGGCGTTCGAGAATCCACTCGATGCGCCGCAGCGCGGGCCGGGTGATGTAGTCCAGATCAATGGACGCGATGAGTTTCTCAATGATGATGGCGATGAGCCTCTCCAGTCGGTAGGTGGCTCCGAGGCACTCCAGTTTCTTCTCCTGGTAGCTGCCGTACATGGAGGGAATGCCGGCGGCGATGTGCCGTTTGCGGTAGATGCGCTCCTCCCCCTGACTCACCGTGGGATCCTGGATGACCTTTGACAGGTCCGCCATCAGATCCAGTGCGTTGTCCACCGCGGTTTCAAGTTGCCCGGAGTCGATGGATTCAAACAGTTCCCGCAGTCTGGCCGGATCGATGATCATCAACTGGGTGAGGGCGTCCCGGGCGCCGGCCGCATCCAGGTCGTACTTGGCGCAAAGGAGCTGATGAATCCGTACCAGCCACCCCACCCGGACGTCCAGGTCTCCTTTTTCGCACAGGGATGCAATTTCATCGGGATTCGTTTCCAGCAACTCGGCCGGGGTTTTGACCCCCAAGACCTGGGTGATTACCTGCATGGTTTCGTGGGCGGCAGGCAGGAATTTTTCGTCATGATCCAGGAAGTGGCGTACATCCTCCGGGATCATGGGAACCAGCGGTGCTGAATCTCCGGTGTACCAGTAGACAAGGATGGCCCTGAGCAGGTCCAGTTGGGTGTTGTTGCTTTCGATGTGGATCTGCTTGCGCAAAAAGTGGATCAACTTGTCTTCCCGGCTGTGGAGTTCATCCACCCGGGTGGAGACAATGCGCAAATCCCCTTCGGCACCGATGTCGCGGAAGTATACGGGAAACAGGCGGCAGACCTGCTTGAGTTGCTTGTACACGGGTTTGACATTGCTGTTGAGCAGTTCGGACACGTCCGTGTGGAACAGGTCCGTGTCGCTGATGAAGACCCCGCCCAGGCGCAGGTTGATGTGGAGTCCGGCCAGCAGATCCGAGGTCCGGTCGGGATCGATCTTGATGATTTCCAGCAGGGTGCGGATGGTGGGCAGGTGTGCCGGGTTCTTCTGCAGTTGCCAGTCCTTGTTCACTCCGGTGATTTCCGGATCCGGGAAGGGAAGCGCCAGGATGTGGTGGCAGAACGCGTCGATGATTTCGTGGTTGCCCGAGGGGATGATTTGTTTTCCCAGATGCAGCAGGATGCTGTTGATCACGGCATGGTGCCCGAATCCCAGCCGGTGGAAGAACGGGAACAAAAGGTTGAACAGTTCCAGTGCCAGGGGCTTGTCGTCATGCAGCCTGGCCTTGCGGAGCATGGGGGTCAGGTGGTTCAGCAGTTCAGCCTGGTAGAACTGCATGGGGGGCAGATCAAAAAGGGCCAGGAGCCATTCGGTCTTGGGAAGGAGATCCCGGTCCGCCCGAACGGCGGTAAGCAGTTCCCGGGCGATGGTTTCGTAATCGGGGATTTCGGTGTCCGTGCCCAGTCGGGCACGATGGCCGTCAATGCGGTCGAAGAAGGCTTCCATCTCGCCAAAGCAGGCGATGCACTTGTAGGATTCCACCCAGCGTGAGTTGGTTTCCCGGCTCCAGGTATCCAGGGAATGGGACAGGCACAGGTCCAGCAGTTTCTTTCCCTGCTCCTGCACTTCGGGGACTATATACGCCCTGTACAGGTTCTTCATGCGACCCGATGCCCTGCCGGCGAACAGTCGTTCCTCCCGCAGGAGGTTCATCATGTCGTCAATGAGCCGGAGTTTGTGATCATCCCACAAGACCCCGGATCCGATTTCCCGGGCGAACAACTCCAGCACGGTACCCAGCACCCGTTCACGTTCCGCATGGGGAAAACCCATGGACAACTGGGCCAGTCCCAGTTCCAGGGTGATGAGGATGAGTTCACTGGAGTTTTCTGTTTTGTGGAGTGCCCAGGTGTCTCCAAGGGCGAAGTTGCGGTATTCCCTGACCACAACTGCTGGATCGGGAAACGGGTGATAGAGTTCCCGGAAGAACAGGCCGAGGCGCTCCTGGATACCCAGGAAGTTTTCCAGTGCCGAAAGCAGTTTTCCGGCAGGTTCCGGAAATTCCTCCGGTGCGGAAGCGAATTCCGGAAGGTTGGCCTGGTAGGCGCTGGATGTGTCGAGGTGCTTTTTGTCATCCATGGCAATGTTCCCTCAGGTATTTGCAGATGTCCAGAACCCGGCAGGAAAAGCCGTGCTCGTTGTCCTGCCAGAGAAGCCCCCGGAAAAGCTGTTCCTGCAGGATCCAGGGCCTTTCCAGGGCACAGGACCAGGGTTGTCCGATGATGGTTTCGCTGGAAACCGGAGCGGGCAGGATCCGGAAGATCGGGCTTTCGTTGTGCATTTGTTCCAGCAGGTCTTCCAGGCCCACCGGAGTTTCCCGGAAAGTGATGGAAATGTCGATGGCCATTCCCCGTTGCACCGGAATCTCCATGGCCAGCGCTTCGAACGAACCCGCCAGACCGGGAAGATGGTCCGCCACCGACAGGGGCAGGGCGGTGGGAATCCGGTGCAGGCTGGGGTCGGCGGGCTGTTTCAGGGGATGAAGTACATTGCAGGACACGGAGATTGCAGGAAACCGGGACAACACGGGATGCAAAAAGGGAATCACCGTGTTGCCGGTGCAGGACCCGGAGGCTATCACCGTTCCCGTCCGTTCCCGGAGTTTTTCGTGGTTCACTCCGAAAATGACGGAAACATCGGCCTTTGGCTCCCGCCGTGTAAGAATCACGTGCCTGACGATGCGCTCTTTCAGAAGGACGTGCCACCGGGAAACCAACTCTCCGGATCCGGTGGCGTCAATGATCAGGTCCACCGGAGGGTGTTCGTTGGGTTTCTGATAGAAAAAGCGTCCACAACCCAGTGTTTTGGAAAGCAATGCCGCCTTTTCCACCTGGGAATCGTACAGCCAGGCCAGCTCAAAACCGTTTTCCGCCAGCAGTGCGGCCGTGGCCCGGCCGATTTTTCCACAACCCCACAGGGCAACGGTCTTCATGGCTTATACTTTCCGGAATTGCATTGCAGGAAAAAGGAAAAGGAACTTCATCGCCCGCGGAGTCTATGAACTGGATGCCGGGATGTCAAGTTCGGTTTCCGGGTGTATTTCCATGGGTCAGGGAACGACGATATTCACGGGGGAGGTGCGGTTGACTGTGGTGTTGTCCCCCAGGCGACCGGAACCGTTGTTCCCCCAGCATCTCACAAGTTTGCCTTCATTGAGGATGGAGCAGGTGTGGATGGAGCCTGCTCGAATGCGTGAGGCCGCGTTCAGGTTTGTGACCGTCGCGGGAGTGGTCTGGTTCGTCGTGTTTCCAATTCCCAACTGGCCGTCGCTGTTGTTCCCCCAACAGCGGGCGGTGCCGGTCCCGAGAACGGCGCAGGTGTATCCGGTTCCGCAGGAAACGTCCACCGCACTGGTTATGCCCGACACCGCGACAGGAGCCGTACGGTTGGTGGTCGTCCCGTCTCCGAGTGCTCCTCCACCATTGAACCCCCAGCACCGCACGCCTCCACTGCCCAGCACCGCACATGTATGCATGGACCCGGCGGAAATGCCCGTGGCGTTTTCCAGGCCGCTGACCGTCACGGGGGTCAGGCTGTTTGTGGTGGTGCCATTTCCGAGTTTCCCGAACATGTTGTTCCCCCAGCATCGGACGGTGCCGTTTGAACGCAATGCGCATGCGCTGTTCATGCCTGTGGAAATGGCTGTTGCATTGTCCATTCCACTGACCTGAACGGGAATGTTGCTGCTTGTGGTGGTGCCGTCCCCGAGATGCCCCTCGGCATTCAAGCCCCAGCATCGGGCACCACCGTTTTCGAGTATTGCGCAGGAAAACATGGGGCCTGCCGAAACGGCAACGACATTGTTGATGGAGGTGACTGCAACCGGGGTACTGCTGTTGTTGTTGGTTCCGTTCCCGAGTTGCCCGACGTCATTTCTTCCCCAGCATCTCACGGTCTTGTTGTTCAGCAGGGCACAACTGTGTCCGTCTCCGGCGGCAATGGCGACGGCACCGCCAAGGGAATTCACCGTGATGGGAGTATGGCGGTTGGTGGCGGTGCCATCCCCGAGTTGGCTATACTCATTGTGTCCCCAGCAACGGCCGGTGCCGTTCGAAAGTACCGCACAGGTGTGTTGTGATCCCGCGGAGATGTCCACAACCGAAAGGCAGCCCTGGTACTGGCAGGTGCCGCTGCAGGAAAGTTGGCCTCTGAAAACGTACCCCAGGGACTGACAACTTTGCCCTTCCAGATTTTCTCCGTCGCACTCTTCCCAGACCGTCTGGATGATGCCGTCCCCACAGAATCCGTCACACCCTGTCACGTTGAACATGCATCCTTCGTCGCAAGACAGGGATCCCGGGTGGTACCCCAGGGACTGGCAATTCTGGTCAGCCAATTCTTCCCCGTCACACTCTTCCCAGGCCGTCTGGATGACGCCATCCCCGCAGGACCCGTCACATGCCGTTTCCACAAACCGGCACTGTGCATCACACGAAAGGGTTCCGGAACGGTGTCCCAGGGACTGGCAACTCTGGTCGTCCAGGTTTTCTCCGTCGCACTCCTCCCAGCCCGGCTGGACAATTCCGTCCCCGCAGATTCCCGAACTTTCGCATACGTAGAGATCGAAACGGCAGTCTGCCCCACAGGTGAGTTGTCCCCCGTTGTATCCCAGTAGCGTACAAGTCTGGCCATCCAGATTTTCTCCGTCGCACTCTTCCCCGTGCTGAACTTGCAGCAGGCCATCTCCACAGCGACCGAAAGCTATGCAAAAATCCTCATTGAAGGATTGGCAGTCCGCCGAACAGGACAATTGTCCCCCGTAATAGCCCAGTCCGCTGCAGGTCTGGCCACCCAACTCCGGTCCGTCGCAGGTTTCACCCTCGTCCAGAATGCCGTTGCCACACCGGCTGGAACATCCGCTGGTATCAAAAAGGCATTCCGCCGAGCATGCCAGAATGCCACCCGTGAAACCCAGCGCCTGACAACTGGTATTGTTCAGGTTGCCGCCATCACACTGTTCGTCATGCATTTCCTCGACGATTCCATCCCCGCACCGGCCCCCGCACCCGGATCGGTCAAATGTGCAGTCGGATTTGCAACTCAACGTGCCCAGTACATGGTAGTGTCCCAGAGAGCCACAGGTCTGGTCATTCAAATCAGACCCTTCGCATTCTTCCCCGGGATCAATGATTCCATCGCCACACCGTTCTGCGGATTTGGTTTTCGTACAGGCACCGAAGAGAAAGAGGAGGATGCCGGATAACAGGAAACACGAGGAAACGCGCATGGTTACTCCCTTGTCGAAACAAGTTGTGGACGAACTTGCGTAAAGAAAACATAGCAGGAAAGGGATGACCGTACAAGGTGTCTGTGCAAATAAAGTATGGGCAAAAAGCCGGAAAAGAAAAATATATAAATATATGGCATTTATCTTATAGATAGTTAGTAAACATATAAGCACAACATATTCATGACTAAATGTACAAAACAAAAAGACATAAACTTAGCACAACGTCCTCGTGATTCCAGGAGATCAAGTTGTTGCTTTCGGCTGTGCATGAGATCTTCTTTTTGGGGGGCAAGTGTACAAAATTGCACTATGCCCCCTCTGTAGATTTGGCAAAAACATTGTATTTATTGATATTTTTGCAAATACGATTTTTCATTTCATGGATTGAAAACAGATAAAAAAAGCCCACAATTGGCCTTTGAAGGGAGTTGGTTTTCTCCAACTCCGGTTGGCCGGAGTGGATGGATTCCAGTGGGTGAGAACACCAATGAAAAAGGTTTTCGACCGCCATCATGAAAATTATTGTTTTACATAGCTTTATATCCATTGACGCTCCACCAGATGAACAAGACACATTGGTGGAGGCAAATTTTATAGCCACAGAATTACAAAATGGTGGGCATGAAGTCGAATGTATGCCCTTTTGTCTTGATCTTGAGGACATGAAATACCGTTTGAAAGATCGGCGACCCGATCTGGTATTCAATCTGGTGGAATCCATGGAAGGTTCCAGTTCCTGGTGCTTTCTTCCTGCCATGCTGCTCGAATCCATGGGAATTCCCTTTACCGGGGGATCCCGGGAGAACCTTTACATCACAACGGACAAACTGCTCACCAAGCGGCTGTTGTCGCTTTTTGGCCTGCCGACTCCACCGTTTGCCACCGACCCGGGGTTTTCCCCAGGCTTTGAAGGGCCCTTCATTCTCAAGCCCGTTCGCGAGGAAGCCTCAGTGGAAATTGACGGGCACAGCGTTTATGAAAAGGCCGGAGATGCGCGTTCTGCCCTCGCCCGGAAACTGGCGGGTCACCCCGGGGAGTATTTCCTGGAGAGATTCGTGGATGGCCGGGAATTCAACCTGTCGGTATTGCCGGGGCCGGATGGCCCCCGGGTGCTGGCTCCCGCCGAAATCCGTTTTGACGGATATGACAAGGACATGCCCCGGGTTGTGGGTTACCGGGCAAAGTGGATTCCGGATTCTTTTGAATACATCAACACCACAAGGCATTTTGATTTTCCCCCCGAAGACGCAAAACTTCTTGATGTCCTCACGGAAATGACCCGGCAGGTCATCCATCATTTTGCTGTGGCGGGTCATGCCCGGGTGGATTTCAGGGTGGCCCCGGATGGGACACCCTACATTCTGGAAATCAACTGCAACCCGTGCATCAGTCCGGACGCCGGATTCTGCGCTGCCGTGGAACAGGCGGGCATCAACCGGTCCGAACTGATGGATTGTCTCTGTCGGGATGCATTGGTCCGGCAACGTCCCCAAGGGACAACTCCCGGCTGTTCCCGGAGAACATCGGAGGGCTCATGCTGAGCGATGAAGAAGGCGGTAGTTTTCGTGACACGGTATGTCCCGAGGACGTGGATACCGTGCTGCATCTTGTTTCGTCCACGGCTTTTTTCAACCGGGAGGAACTCCAGGTAGCCGTCGAACTGGTGGAAGAACATCTGGCCAAAGGGGAAACAGCCAGCGGGTATTCCTTTGTATTCCTGGAGATCGGAACGGAGACCGCCGGGTATGCCTGCTACGGACGGGTCCCGGGCACACGGGGTTCCTGGGATTTGTACTGGATTGCCGTGGGGAAGAAATTCCAGCGCCGGGGCTACGGCCTCCGCCTTCTGGCGGAGGTGGAAAGGCGAATCCGCCTGGCCGGAGGGCGGCACATCTACATCGAAACTTCTTCCACGGTACTGTACCATCCCACCCATGTCTTTTACGAACACTGTGGATATGAAAAAGAAGCCGTGCTGACAGATTTTTATGGTCCCGGGGATTCGAAAATCATCTACCGGAAAGTATTGTCAACCACCTTTCCAACCGGAGGGAAACTTTCATCATGCTGCGGATAGCTTTGACCTACGACCTGAGGGATGATTACCTGAAGATGGGTTACACCCTGGAACAGACCGCCGAGTTTGATCGTGCCGATACCATCGAGGCCATCGAACGGGAACTGGTGGCTCTGGGTCACGAAGTGGAACGGGTGGGGCACCTGAGGGCCCTGGTGGACCGACTGGCAGCCGGCCACAGATGGGATCTGGTGTTCAACATCTGTGAGGGATTGGATGGTTTCGGCCGGGAGTCGCAGGTGCCGGCATTGCTGGAAGCCTACCGGATTCCATGCACTTTTTCGGATTCCCTGGTGAATGCCATGACCCTGCACAAAGGCTTTGCCAAGCGGGTGGTGCTGCAGGGGGGATATCCCACGCCGGCGTTTGCCGTTGTGGAAAGCGCAGCGGAGATTGACGCAGTGAAACTGCAGTATCCGTTGTTCGTCAAGCCCGTGGCGGAGGGAACGGGCAAGGGGGTCCATCCCTTTTCCCGGGTGGATCGCCCGGAGGAACTCCGGTTCACCGCACTGAAACTGATCCGGAAATACCGGCAGCCGGCCATCATTGAGGAGTTCCTGCCAGGACGCGAATTCACCGTGGGCCTGGTGGGGACCGGTTCCGCCTCCCGGGCGATTGGCGTCATGGAGGTGATTCTGCGTCCCGAGGCGGAGGCCTTTGCCTATTCTTACGCCAACAAGGAAAACTACGAGGAACTCGTCCGGTATCAATTGGTGGAGGACGCGGCTGCAAAGAAATGCGCAAAACTGGCTCTGGATATCTGGAAACTGTTCGGTTGCCGTGATGCGGGACGAATGGATTTCCGTTGCGATGCACGGGGAGTACCGAACTTCATGGAGGTCAATCCCCTGGCCGGGTTGCACCCGGGGCATTCGGACCTTCCGATTCTCTGCAACATGGTGGGGATTTCCTACCGGGATCTGATCGCGAGGATTCTTGAGAGTGCCATGCGCAGGGCAGGGCGCCAGGTTGTCCGCAATCCGGTGAGGCGCAAGGCTGCCCGAAGAAATGCCGTTTCTCTGGCGTGAACCCACCCGGATGGGGTATAAACCACTCCATGAAGAACGATGACGTTTCCGACAAAACCCCGGAACCAGGCAGAAAAGAGAAGTTAAAGAAAAAACTTCGCAAACTGTTTTTCTGGCTGTTGGCGATTCTGGCACTGTATCTTTTGTTTTTATATTTCAAGCAGGACATCCTGGACCTGATTAAAAGCAATTATTATACATGGGTTGTCTACTCGCACATCACGATGCAAATCAGCGAAAAAACCCTTCTGGGGCTGGCATATGCCGGATTTTTTGGATCCCTGTTCTTTATCCTGATTCCCCTGGAGGCGATCTTTTTTTATTACCTCGCGTTGCCCCACCACGCCATTCTGGTGGTGGTGATCATGCTGGTGTCATCCCTTTTCGGGCTGGCGGTGGATTATTTGATTGGCCGCCTGGTGGGCGAAGGCCTGCTCATGCGGTTTGCCGAGGCGAAATTCCTCAAATACAAACGGGCGATGGAAAAATTCGGCCCGGGGATCATTCTGGTATCCAACATCATTCCATTCTTGCCCGTGCAGATCATCAGCCTCATCATCGGGGCCACCCGGTTCGGGCTCAAAAGATTTTTCATCTACACACTCATCGGCCGTGGCGCCTATCTGATTGGGCTGTATTTTACGGCGGATTTCTTCAAAACTCACCTCTTGCCATTCCTCTCCTGACGGGATTTCCTTCGTGCAAGGGCCAAGTATGGTCAAAGATTTCCTGAAAAAAAAAACGGAAAAATGCAAAAAACCGGAAATAGAAACACTCGCCCGTTGCGTTACAGTGTCCGGAGTGCCCTTTTTTCGGTCTTTGATTTTTGCATCGTACTTCCTTTCGTTCTCCAACTCGACCTGACGATTTTCCCAATACTTCCAGCTCCGCGATACACGAAAAAAGGGCACGCTTTATCTTTCGGATGACAATGATAAAATAATTAATTCAAAAAGAAGGATAGTGGGTGAGACTTACCCGGGAATCCAGTGCGTCAATGATCTGCCGGGTGCGCACCATCTTGAGAACGGCAAAGATCAGGGGGGCCAGGATGCGATCCTCTTCCACAAAGAAGATGTTTGGATTGGATTCCATCAGATCGAACAGGATCTGGGTGCCGGCCCCCAGTTCCTTGTGGAAGGGTGCGCGGAAGTGCAGGGCCTGGAACGCGGTGAGAAGTTCGATGGCAATGATTTTTTCCACGTTTTCGATGACGGTGCGGGTCTTGCGGGCGGCTATCAGGCCCATGCTCACATGATCCTCCGTGTTTTCGCATGTGGGGATCGAGTCCACGGAGGCAGGGAAGCACTGGCTCTTGTTTTCCGAAACCAGGGCGGCGGCCGTGTATTGCGGAATCATGAACCCGGAGTTCAGGCCGCTTTTGTGGATCAGCAGGGAGGGCAATCCGTTGTTGTGACGCCCGTCGACAATTTTGGCTACCCGTCGTTCGGAAATGGATCCCAGTTCCGAGACGGCCATGGTGAGATAATCCATGGCCAGGGCCAGGGGCTCCCCGTGAAAATTGCCCCCGGAACGCACGGCAGCCCGACAGGATTCAATGGTCAGGGACTTGCGGTATTCCTCCGGGTCCTCCGGTCCGTCAGGCGGGAATATCAACGGATTGTCCGTGGAGGAATTGGCTTCGACGAGCAGCATCTCCATGACATGGGCCAGGGCGTTCCGGACCGCGCCGTGCACCTGGGACGCACACCGGAAGGAGTAGTCGTCCTGAACGGAGGGAATCCGCGGGACCGCGCGTTCCAGCAATTCCGCCAACTGGGTGAGAAGTTCCCGCAATTCGGCGGCATCGGGTGTGTCCGACTCGAAAAGTGTGCGGATGCAGTGCTGCAGGCGTACCTGATGAGGATGAAGACCCCTTCGCTGGGCCGCCGACAACCCTTCCGGACTGTCTTTGGTTGCGGGGTCGGCGTTGTCCCGACCCAGACGGTGTGGATCGTTGCGTGCCTCCCGGAGGCCACAGAGCACCGTGTCCAACTCTTCCTGCAGGCCGCAGGTCTGCGAGTGGGCAGAATAATCCTCCAGCAGGCGGATGCATTTGTCCAGGATTGCCAGGTTCAGGGGGTTGGACAGGATGGAACTGCTCTCCACCATCACCCGGACATTCGCGGCGGAAGCCTTTTGCCCGGGGTAGGGACGGGCGGAGGCGATTCGTTCATCGAATGCGGCCACGATTCCCTGGAAGGCCTCCAGGGACAACGCACAGGACATGTCTGCCTGCATGGCGAGACCCTCGGCATCCCATGCGTTGATGACCCCCAAAGCACAGGTGACCTGTACTCCGTTGGTCAGTGCCAGTCCCTCCTTTGCCTGGAGGTCGATGGGGGTGTAGTCATGGCACATCTTGAGGTTTTCCGGAGTGGCCCCGAGAAATCCTTCCAGATCCGGCAACTCCACGATATCCAGTTCCCGGCGGCTGTTGCGCCGGCGTCCCGGATCGTAAATGCGACCGCCGGGATCCCCCACCAGCACCAGGGACAGGTGGGACAGGGGGGCCAGATCCCCCGAGGCGGAAACGCTTCCCTGGTCCGGCACCCATGGATAGACGTCCTTGTTGAGCAGTTCGGTCAACTTCTCGAGGACTACGGTGCGCAGCCCGCTGTGGCCGCGGCAGAGGGCGTTGGCCCTCAGCAGGAGGGCTGCCCGGACGACATCCTCCGGCAAGGGGGTTCCGATGCCCGATGCATGGGAGCGCAGCAGGTTGTGTTGCAGGGTGCGGGTATCTTCCCGGCTGATGAAGACGTTCCGCTTGGAGCCAAAACCGGTGGTCAGCCCATATACCGGTTCATTGTGCTCTACCAGTTTGTCCACCACGGCCCGGCAACGTGTGGTCCGTGCCAGGGTTTCCGGGGTGATGCGCACCCGCCGCCGCTGGCGGGCCACTTCGATCACGTCGCGCAGGGTCAGGGAACTGCCGTCAATCCACAAGATGTCCATGGGCATTTCTACTCCTTGCAGGGTGGAAAAAAAAACGGCCCGTGAAAAAAGGTTCATGAAGGCACTCGACAGTCACGGGCGCCTTTGTTAATAGGGAGTGGTATCACGAAGACGGGGTCTTTGCATCCCTTTTTCTGAAAGTTGGAAACCATGGCCACCACTACCTATCGCAAATCCAAGGCTCCTGTCCGCAAACGGGCCGCCGCCGTCCGCAAGGCCACCCTCAAGGTCAACGGAGAATCCGCCCGGGCGATCCGTTCCGGACACCCGTGGGTGTTCCGGCACGCAATCCTCAATCCGGCCTTCACCTGTGCCGACGGCGAGATCATTGATGTGACCGACCCGGAAAACAACTTTCTGGCCCGGGGGTTTTTCGAATCCGAGGGTACGGTGGCCGTGCGCATTTTCACCCGGGACGAGAAGGAGGCCATCGATGAGGCATTCTTCCGGCGGGCCTGCGAGAGAGCCATTGAACTGCGCCGCACTTTTCTGGAACCGGATTTGGACGTATACCGTCTTGTTCACCAGGAAAGTGACGGCCTGCCGGGGGTGACCATCACCCGCTTCGGAAACTGGTTGCAGGCCATCCTGTATTCACCGGCGGCTGCCGGTTTTGTTGACCGCATGTATCCCGCACTGCTGGAACTGACCGGTGCGAAGGGAATCTACGAGCAGATCCGCTTCAAGTCCGTCCAGAAGGAAGACTCCTCCCGACGGGGCAGCAAACTGGTGGCGGGAGAGGAAGCTCCCCTGGAAGTACCCATCCGCGAGGATGGGCTGTCGTTCCTGATTGACATTACAGCGCCTTCCTCCGTTGGATTCTTTCCGGACTACCGGCTGGGGCGTCGCCGAATCCGGCAACTTTCCGGAGAACGCAGGGTGCTGAACCTGTTCTCCCATACGGGAGCCTTCTGCGTGCACGCCCTGGCTGGCGGAGCAACGCGGGTTGTAAACGCCGACATTTCCCAGAAGGCCCACTCCCGTACCCGCCAGAACGTGGAGCTCAATGGTTTTTCTCCGGACCGGATCGCCTGTTACGGAGATGATGTGTTCCGCATTGTATCCATGCTGCAGCGAAAAAAGGAACAGTTTGACCTGGTGGTGATTGATCCCCCCACGTTTTCCACGGACAAGAACCGTACATGGAGCGGTCCCCGGGACATCATGGAATTGTTGCATGAGACATCGAAAATCTGCGCCCCAGGAGCGCTCCTTCTGGTCACATCCAACACCGTGAAATTACCCATGGAAGTTTTTGAAAAGCAGGTGGCTTCAGGCCTGGCAGCCCGAAGGCCCCTGATTCTGGAACGTCCCGGACTGCCAGTGGACTATCCTGAAATTCCTTCCTTTTCCGAGAGCGGCTATCTCAAGAGCCTGCTTGTCCGGATCGACTGAACCCGGATGGATGCCCATTGGGAAATCAGGCAGCGGTCGCAGGAACGCCTGGATTCCGAAAAAAACAGGATGTTCGCGCCAGGTCCGCATGCACTGGCCCTGGTGGTGCCATCCCCGTATCCGTTGGGGATGGCCGGTCTAGGAGCCCTCTGGGTGTACGCCCGCGTGAATTCAACCCCGAACTGGTGCTGTGAAAGGCTCTTTGCTCCGGACCCCCCGATGCTGCACCAGCCGTGGCGCTCCTGGCCACACGCCGCCATCTGCACCATGGAAACCCGCACTCCCCTTTCGGAGTTCGGGCTCATCGGTGTCAGCCTCTCTGCGGAAACGGAGGTTCCGGTCCTGTTGGGAATCCTGCAGCGGGCCGGCATCGAGCCCTTGCGCTCCAGGAGAAACGGCCCGATGGTGATTATTGGCGGACCTCTGGCATTGGTGGCGCCGAAGGTGGTGGGTGCCATTGCCGATGTGGTGTTTCTGGGGGATTCCGAAAGAAGCCTTCCGGCGTTTCTGGCCTGGGCTGCCGCCGGAACGGGGGAGTCGGACCCGCTGGAAATTCCCGCCTTGGATGGCGTCTGGATTCCGGCGTGCTCAGGGGATCCCGTACCGCCGGCGGTTTGCGACCTTTCCATCGTGGATCCGGCGGTGTCCCTGCTGGTGACTCCCGAAGCGCAGTTCGGGGAAAAGGTTTTGGTGGAAGTTTCCCGCGGCTGCTCACGCCGCTGCGCTTTCTGCATGATTTCCAGGCCGGCCCGTGGCACAGGCATGCGGGTGTTTGCAGCCGAACGGATTCTGGCAGCCCTGCGCACTGCAAATGGTTATGTTCCCTCCGTGGGTCTGGTCGGCGCCTCCGTATCGGACCATCCACAATTGCTTGAACTGGTGGAGGAACTGGTGCAAGCCGGTTCCATTGTGAGCCTTTCAAGCGTCCGTGCGGACCGGGCCTCCCGCCGGTTGCTGGAATGGCTGGCCCGGGGGAGGCTGCGGACACTCACCCTGGGGCTGGATGGCGCGTCTTCCCGCATCCGGGAAGCCATAGGCAAGGGGGTCACCGAAGAGGCATTTCTGGGGGCATGCGAAAATGCCCTGGCAGCCGGCATCCCGGCCGTCAAGGTATACTGCATTCTGGGGTATCCCGATGAAAACGAGGATGACGTCCGGGAGCTCGCGAACCTTCTGGGTCGCATTCCGTCAGGCCTTCAGAGGAAACTGTCCCTGTCTGTCCTGGTTCCCAAGCCGGGGACGCCACTGGCAAATGCACCCTTCCCGGATGTCCGCGGTATCACCCGCCATGTTCGCCTGCTGCGCCGCCTGTGGCCAGGCCAGAAGTTCCAGTCCCCTTCGGTGAAGGATGCCCGTCTGGAATATGATCTGGACCACGGGGACGGAGACGTCCTCTTGCAGTGGATTGACCGGTAGTTCAGGGAGTTTTGGACTCGACCGCCGCGCAATCAGCGGACGGAAACGTCTGGCACGGGCGTGCCGGAGGATGCTGCGGCAGCGGCGGTCATGTTCTCCACCACACAGGGTTCCAGCAGCAGATCGTTGAGCAGTTCAATGAACCGGTCCACGACTTCGTCGATTTCGGCACGGGTGATGGTCAGCGCGGGAATCATGTTGATCATGTTTTTCGCCGGGCCACCCCGCTGCAGGAGTAGTTTCTTGCGCAGCGCCATGTGGTGAAGGCGCTCCACCTCGGCGGAAGCGGGGTCCCCGTTGGGCAACTCGAACTCGATGCCGATGGCAAGACCGCGGCCTTCCATGTGTACGATCAGGGGATAGCCCTCACAGCGTTCCTGCAGCCTGGAGAGGAAGTATTCCCCGTTTTCCAGGGAACGTTCGCACAGGCGTTCGTTCTCGATGACCTCCAGGGAGGCCAGGGCAATGCCGCAGGCCAGCGGGGCCCCGGCAAAGGTGCTGCCCAGGGTGCTGGGCCGGATGCTTTGCATGATGGCCTTTTTCCCCAGAATGGCGGAGAGCGGCCACATACCGCCGGCCAGGGATTTGGAGAGCAGGATGATGTCCGGAATTGTGTCGTACAGGTCGCAGGCGAACATGGATCCCAGACGGCCAAGACCCATCTGGATTTCGTCGTCCACCAGCAGGATGCCGTGTTCGTCGCAGATCCGGCGGAGGCGCTTGAAGAAATCCTTCGGAGGGAAAATGTAGCCGCGGGCACCTAAGGCAGGCTCCACGATGATGCCGCCCACGTCCTTGTGTTCCCGGAGGATGTCCTGCACCTTGTTCAGGCATTCGAACTGGCAGGAGTTGCAGTCCTTGTTCACCGGGCAGCGACGGCAGTACGGATAGGGCGCGCTGTAATAGTCCTTCTGGACATTGAACAGGTACTGGAACTGATCCGCATTGTACATCGAAAGGGAGCCGGCAGACCGCCCGTGAAAACTGTTGGTGAAGGAGATGACTTTGGGCTTGCCGGTGTAGGCGCGCACCAGGGCCTTGGCACCCTCGGTGGCCCGGGCGCCACCCAGGTCGAAATGCACCATGGTGTCGGGGATCGGGGACATTTCCGCCAGTTTCTCCGCCAGTTCGATTTTCACGTTGGACAAGGTCGCGCTGGTGTGGGTCAGCAGGTTGGCCTGCCGCAGCATGGCGGAAACGATATGCGGGTGGCAATGTCCCTGGTTGAGTGCACTGTAGCCAGAGACCATGTCCAGATATTCCACGCCGTCCGGATCATACAGTCGAATGCCTTCGCCGTGATTGAAGAGGGGCGTTTCATCTTCGGGGAAGTAGGCGTAGGAATTGTCAATTCGGGCGAGAACTTTTTTGGCTCTCTCAAGGTAATCTTTTTGTGTTTTGGACATCGCTTCCTCACTTGGGATTCATTATGATGAATCTCCGCTCCATTGAGCTCCGCACTATGCAATTATCGGGCCATTGGGAACAACCTGTTCAACGCCACGGGAATCATGCGGTTTTGTAACAAAATCGTCAAAAAAAGAAAAAGAATGACAAACGCACATGTGAAAATGGAATACAGGTATTCAGGAATTCACAGGGCATAGGGTGAATAATCAAGAGCCGTTATCAAAATAAGCAGCAGGTTCCAGTCCGTATGTGGCGGGATCGAAAAAATCATCCGTCATGTCGGTGAAGCCGTTGGCCAGCAGTTTGCGCTGTATGGTGGGCCTAATGCCGGTGGGTACGTGATACCCGACAATCTGGCCGTCTTCGTTTCTGGCCGTCTGGTTGTACAAGAAAATGTCCTGCACCCGGTAATCCCCCTTCTCGTTCAGGGGGAGCACTTCGCTGACGTGGGTGATTTTCCGGGTTCCATCGCTGAACCGGGCACAGGACACCACGATGTGGATGGCGGCCGCCACCTGGGAGCGCACCGCACGAAGGGGCAGTTCCACTCCGGACAGCAGGGCCAGGCTCTCCAGTCGGGCCAAGGTTTCCTTGGGGGTGTTTGCGTGGGTGGTGCACATGGATCCCCCGTGACCTGTGTTCATGGCCTGCAGCAGGTCGAATGCCTCGCCGCCCCGGACCTCGCCGATGACAATGCGGTCCGGTCTGAGGCGCAGGCTGGAGTGCAGAAGATCCCGCATGTTCACTTCGCCTTTTCCCTTGTCGTTGGGGGGGCGGCTTTCCAGGGGGACCAGATGGTCCTGGTTCAGCTGCAGTTCCGCACTGTCCTCGATGGTGATGATCCGTTCGTCATTGGGAATGTACTGGGAAATGACGTTCAGCAGGGTGGTTTTGCCGGAGCCTGTACCGCCGGAAACCACGATGTTTTCCTTGTTGAGCACGCAGGCCTCGATGAATCTGGCACATTCGGCAGTGATGGATCCAAACTGGATCATCTGCTCAATGGTCAGTCCTCCGGGAAAGAATTTGCGGATGGAGACCACGGTTCCACAGCGGGCCACCGGCGGCAGGATGACGTGGATACGGGAACCGTCGGGCAGGCGTGCATCCAGGCGGGGACGATCATCCCCCAGGGGACGTCCCACGTATTGCGCCATGTTGCGCGCAGCCGCCAGCAGACCGTCAGCGGTGAAACTGGATTTGGTCTTGTAGAGGCGGCCCTTCATCTCCACCCAGATGTCATCGGGGCCGTTGATGAGGATTTCCGAAATGCGCGGGTCTTCGATATACCGCCAAACAGGGCTGAGAAAGGCTTTCAGGGACTCGAGAAAAATATCCATGGATTTCCTCCGGTGCCACCGGAACGGAGGTTTCCGCCGAGGCGTGCGGAGAATAGGGGATCCACGGAAAAAAGGCAAGAACGGCAAAAGAGTACCACAGGGAGAAAGGGTGTTGACATCTGCGGACAAACCATGAGAATCAGTGAAACGAAAGGATGCCCTTTCCCGCATGACCAACCCGAAGTATCGCATCTTGAAAAAACTGGATGCCGGTGGCATGGCCGAAGTCTTCAAGGCCGAAGTCGAAACCATCCAGGGATTCAAGAAAATCGTGGCCATCAAGCGCATCCGGCCCCACCTGATCAAGGACGATAAGTTCGTGCGCATGTTCATGGACGAGGCACGTCTGAGCCTGTACCTGCAGCATGCCAACATTGCTTCCGTGTTCGACGTGGGCAAGACCGAGGATCACTTCTTCATCGTCATGGAATTCGTGGAGGGGCAGAACCTGCGGGTCATCATGGAAACCCTGCATGACGGCCGCCTTCAGGTTCCCATTGCTGTTTCCATCCTCAAGGATGTCTGTGAGGCCCTGGATTATGCACACAACCTGGGTCACCCGGAAAGTGGCAAACCCCTGGGAATCGTACACCGGGACATCAGTCCGCCCAACATCCTGATCAGCCGGCAAGGCGAGGTGAAACTCGTGGACTTCGGCCTGGCCAAGGCGGTGGACAACGAGAAGTCCGATCCCGGCATCGTGAAGGGAAAATTAAGTTACCTCTCCCCCGAGGCCACCGTGGGGGCCACGGTGGATCACCGGGCGGACATCTTCGCGGTCGGGATCATTCTCTACGAGGTAGTGACCGGGGAACGCCTGTTCCTGGGGGAATCGGACTTCGACACGGTGCAAAAAGTCCGGGAGGCCCGGATTCCCCCCATTTCCACGCGATACAACAAGGTCCCTCCGCAGTTGGAGGAGATCATCCTGCGCGCCCTGGAACGCGACCCCGAAAAACGGTATGCCAATGCCTCCGATCTGGCCGGGGATCTGACGCGGGTTCTGTACAGCCTGGGTACTGCGGTTACCCGCCGGGACATTGCCTCCCTGGTGGCGGACACCGAAAGCCGGCTCGTTGTGGTGACCGATCCGGGAACGGGCACCCGTTCGGAAAGCTTCCTTCGCAAACTCATTGAAGAAGAGATGAACCAGTTGGTGTCTTTCGGTGCGGATCTTGAGAGTCCCTTCGATGAAACCGGTGCGTCCCCCATTGATCTGCATTTTCGTCCTGCACCCACGGCCACCACGGAAGACATGCTGGAGGATATGGATGACCCCATGCTGTCCATTCCCATTCCTCTCAAGGAGGACGAGGACAGCAGTCCCCGAAGGCGTATTACCCATCCTGCCGGAAGCAGCCAGCCGGTTCCCATCTCCTTCATGAAGCCTAAAGCCAAGAAAAGCCCTGCCGGGTGGATTGCCCTGTTTCTTTTGGCCTGTGGGGGCCTTGGCGCGGCTGGCTTTTTCGTTTGGTGGTCATTCCTTAAATAGTAAATCAGGCCCGTTGGTCGGGGGACGGATCTTCCGCAACACGCCTCATGAAACGAATTCGTTGCAGCACGGGGGGGTGCGATGCATGCAAAAACACGGTGAAAGGATGAGGGGTCAAATTGGACAGGTTGTCCACCGCCAGTTTTTTCAGCGCGTCGCACATGGCATCGCAGTTTCCCGTAGCTTCCACGGAGTACCGGTCGGCCTGGCGTTCGTGATGCCGGGAAAGGGCGTTTCCGGCCAAGGAAAGCAGGAGTTGTACGGGGGTGAACAGCAGGCTGAAGAACACCAGTCCGGCGTGAACAGATGGAAAAGCAATGCCGAAGGCCGCAAACAGCGCCGCCTGGCCCAGGAAAACGGACAGCAGCCCGAACAAAATCCCTGTCTGCAGTTGGGCCAGAAATGTTCCGATGAGGATATGGCGGTGCCGGTAGTGTCCGATTTCATGGGCGGTGATGGCCACGATCTCGTCGGTGGAGTGCCTTTCCAGCAGGGTGTCAAACAGGACAATGCGTTTTCGCCTGCCGAACCCGGTGAAAAACGCATTGCTGCGGGAGGAGCGCCTCGATCCGTCCATGACCTGGATTTCCGTCAGGGGGAACCCGGTTTTTTCGGCCAGATTCACCAGTTTTTCCCGCAGTTCTCCTTCGGGTAGCGCCCAGAACCGGTTGAACAGTGGCAAAAGCCAGTTGGGTGCAAAGTATTGCAGAAACAGGCTGACCACCACGACAAATCCCCATGCCATGGCCCACGCCCACGGCCCGGCATACACAAAGAAGGCAAGAAGCGCACCCAGAAGGGGGATCCCCAGCACCAGGGACAGGATCAATCCCTTGATCCGGTCCATCACGAAGGTGCGGACGGTGGTGCGATTCATGCCGAACCGTTCATCCAGCACGAAGGTCGAATATACTGAAAAGGGAATCTGCAGGATTTGGAGTGCTCCGGCAAGAATGCCGATGAACAGCAGTCCGGAGGCAACGGGATGGGAAAAGAGGGAATTGGAAAAATAATCCAGATACCTGAATCCCCCGGCGAGCCAGAATCCCGAAAGAAGCGCCAGATCCCAAATGGATTCAATGGTGCCTGCAATGATTCTGGCCCTGGTGTATGCCTGGATGTTTTCGTACTTGTCCGGATCGCAAACATCCTGGAATTCTTCCGGCAATCCGGAGGAAAGCGACCGAAGGGTGAGCCAGGAGGAAATCCGCTCCAGCAGGAAGTGGAAGACCAGAGTCAGAAGGATTATCCAGAAGTATGCGTTGTATTCCATGAAATGCCGTCCGGGGCTCCCCCGTGAAAAACCGGTTGAACACAAAGGTCATCCGGCCTACAAATGGATCTGCTGTCGCCGTTCTGCCGCCAGACCGGGCTTGACAGGCCGAACATACCACACCGGTGCAAAGCGGCAAGTGATGAAGCCGAGGTTGCGAACGGAGAATCCCGATGCCCTTTTTCCTTTTGTCCATGCTTTTCATTCTTGCGCCCGAACCCTTGTTCCTGCAACCGCCGGAACTGGCGGATCTCTCGGAACCGACCGTTTCCGTACATGCACTGGAACTGCAGAAGCATGCGCACCTGCCGCAGGTGCCACGCACCTACCGTTTCCAGCCGGGTACTCCCCGGGCCCTTTCACGCCTGGTGTACGGATACCTTCCCTACTGGATTTCCAATACCTCAGAAATCCGCTGGCAGAATCTTTCCCATCTGGGGTATTTCAGTGTGGAACTTTCCACTTCGGGAACGGTGAACAACACCCGGGGCTGGCCGGATCACGCGCTGGTGCAGACGGCCCACGCGGCGGGAGTGGATGTGGAGGTGGTGTTCACCCTTTTCGGCAACGAAAATGTCGGACAGTTGCTCAACAATTCCACCGCCCGGCAGACAGCCATCGCCAACATGGTGGATCTCATGGAGGCGGGCAATGCCGACGGGATCAACATCGATTTCGAGTTCGTGCCCGAAAGTGCCCGGATGGCGTTTGTCATGTTCCTGCAGGAACTTCGCAACGAACTCAACGCACGGGGACACATCCAGAAGACCATTTCGTTTGCCGCACCCACGGGCCTTTCGGCGGGACTGGATCTGCCCGCCATCTTCCAGGTGCTGGATTTCTATTTCATCATGGCCTACGGATACCACTGGAGCGGTTCGACCTATGCGGGGCCCACGGGCAAGTACCGGGTCACCCCTTCGTGGAGTCCTGCCGGCTCCCTGTCCCTTTTGCGTTCCCTGGCGGTGATCCGCAATGCCGTGGGTGAAGACATGCGCCACAAGATCATCGCGGGCCTTCCCCTGTATGGCCGCCACTGGACCACATCCACGCCCACCTGGCCAGCAGTGGCCACCTCCCATGTGGGCTCGGTGACCTACTCGGCCGCCCGGAACATGATCAGCCAGGGGCGCACCCGGCACTGGGACAACGGCATCTGCAACCCGGCACTCATCTGGGAGGAAGGCGGCGTGTGGAACCAGGTATGGTACGACGACGAACAAAGCCTCGCCTGCAAGTTCAACCTCATCAAACAGCAGGACATCGGGGGGTTGGGATATTGGGCCCTGGGCTATGACAACGGGTATTCCGAGATCTGGGATTTACTGGAGTCGCATTTCACGACCATTGGTCCATTGGGTGCGGGAAGCCGGGACAATCCCATCCGGATCACCTCTTATCCTTATTCGGACACCCGGGACACTTCCGCCGGCGGGTACCGGTTTTTCAATTTTTATGGATGTCGTCCTGATCTGGCGGAATACGGCCGGGAGTTCATTTATCAGGTGGATGTCTGCCAGCCAGGCCAACTCACCGCCACGGTGCCGGACCATCCCACGGCGGATCCTGACATCCACCTGCTGTCCGCCCTGCGTGAGGATGCCTGCATCACCCGGGCGCACCTGACATTTACCCATGCCCTGCAGCCCGGTCGTTATTATCTCACCGTGGATACGTATGTGGAGAACGGAGTCGAACTGGAGGGTCCTTACACACTGGATGTGGATTTCACCCCCACCGGGGGCAGCCCCTGTCCGGAAGGAACCGTCTGTGAGGCCGGTGCATGCATGTGCGATGGCGGTCTCACATGGTGCCAGGGGGAATGCGTGGACGCAAATTCAGACGATTCCCACTGCGGCCAGTGCAATCTCTCCTGCGGACCGCAGGAAACCTGCACCGACGGGATTTGCCTGGATCCGGATCCACCGGACGCCGGCACGGACGCAGGCGAAGACGTGGATACTCCGGATCCGGATGCCGATCCCGAACCCTGTGACGTGTGCACCACCACCTACAAGTGTGCCTGTCATGCCGGCACCCGCAGCAGTGATTTCCCCCTGTTTTTCATGCTTCTTTTGCTGTCCGGCATCTTCGTTTTCCGGAAAAGGATGTTTTAGGTTTCACATATCACCTTGACACAACCACGAAAGGGCGGCTACTGTACGGTATTCTGTGG
Source organism: uncultured Kofleriaceae bacterium (assembly GCA_964618145.1). Classification (GTDB taxonomy): domain Bacteria; phylum Myxococcota_A; class Polyangia; order HGW-17; family HGW-17; genus HGW-17. The sequence continues at coordinate 102 of CAZTZR010000022.1, read as the reverse complement.
CACATTTTTTTTGACCCTTGCGTCAACAGGAGGCGAATCATGCACAGGAAGATCATTTGTTTTGTCTGGATACTGTTTTTCGTGGCGGGCGGATGCCATGAC
>CAZTZR010000021.1:0-46400 GCA_964618145.1 uncultured Kofleriaceae bacterium | reverse complement strand
GCCCGTGGAACTCCGCTACGATGCGGCTCCCGAACACTATTTTCCACCGTTGCAGGAAGGGCGCCTGCGCATGGTGCGTGCCTGGGACGCCGACGCGGACGGTGACATGGATATCGTGGCCCTGGACGACTCGGGGCGTTTTCACTTCGCCCGCAACCAGGGTCAGGGCCGGTTCGAGTGGGTCCCGGGGGAGGACACGGTCTCCCCGCTGGAGGGCCGGTACAACGACCTGCTGGTGGCTGACGTGGATGGAGAGGGCCGCGAGGATCTGTTCCTCTGCGGCCGCCGCGACACGGCGGACGCCCGGGTGCGCCGGGACGGGGATACCTGGCAGGTCCAGGTGCTGGATCCCCGCTCCTCCTTCGGAACCTGCGAAAAACTGAGGGCGGTTCCCGGAGAAGAAGGCCGCGTGAATCTCATGACCTGGCGGACGCGGCCCACCAGCCCCGGCGTGCGCCAGTTGGCCCTGTACCGTCGCCAAGGCAACCAGTTCGTCCTGGACGAAGGGACCGCCACCGCGGTGCAGCTTTCCCTGGGAGTCCACTCCTCCGAACCGGAAGCTTCCGGCACATTTGACGTATCCGACGAATTTTCCGCCGGGGGGGCCGGGGCCGGACGTTTCTCCTACGATTTCTCGTCGGCCCGGACCTCTTTGCTGGTTTCCTTTCCCCTGGCAGGGGTGAACTGGATCCCCCAGGCCTTGCGCCTGCATTTTCTGGGGGACGCGTCGGGGAACCAGTTTTCCGTGGCCATTGTGGATGCCAACGGCGAGCGATTCTCCCAGCCGGGAGGCACCCTCCTTTCCACACAGACCTGGGGCCAACTCGACCTTTCGGGCATATCCGCCTGGCCTGCCTCGGGCGGGGACGAAAACGGCGAAATCGATCTGCCCCTGACCGCGCTGGAAATCACGCTGGACGGGTTGGGGACCGGACTTGAGACCGGGGCATTTTATGTGGACAACCTGATTCTCATTGGAGAGCCCCCCTTGATGTTCGGCCTTCACGATTTCGAGATCCTGTCATCTCCGGTGGCCTCCTCCCACCCCATTTCAGGCTTTGTGTCCACCCGGCTGGATCCGGAAGGTTTCTTCCAGAGCGTGTCCGCCTTCAACGCTGCCGGAGCAGGCAACCTGCTGGTGGGAGACGGTGCCGACATCATCGCGGAACTCTTGCCGGCGGAGGTAATCCCCCTGTCCCTGGAAGCGGTTCACGATGTGCTCGCCCTGGACGTGGACCACGACGGGGACGTGGACCTTCTCGCCTTCGGCCGTGGACAGGACCAGTGCCTGATCAATGACGGTCGCGGCATTTTCTTCAATGACACTTCCCGTTGTCTGCCCCTGTCCCGGTTTGACGCCCGGGCCGTGGTGGCCGGCGACATGAACCTGAACGGATTGCCGGACCTGGTGGTGGCGGTGGCGGACGGTCTGTGCAGGTTGTTTCCCGGCAAATGGTCCGGGGGGTTTTCCGATGCCACGCCGGCCTTCCAACTGGAATGCGAACGGATGCATGCGGTGGTGATTCTGGATGCGGACGGAGACGGCCTTCTGGACGTCCTGTTCATTGACGAACCGGGACAACCGGTCCTGTATATGGCCGGTGAAAGGTAAGGAGTACACAATGAAGCGGCAGGCAATCCTCTTTTTGGTACCATGTTTCCTGCTGGCAGGATGCCGCGGGGAGAACACCGAAATTCCAGACGGAACCCGCCCGATTGCCGGTTCCGTGGCTGGCGGAATGCAAAAAGCCGGTGGATGGGAAATCCTGGAGGTGGAAACTTCCTCCAGGGATCACATCGCGGGCATGCTGTTGCCCGCACCCCCGGACGCCACCATGCGGGCCATCTACCAGGCCGTCCTGTTCACCACATCGGGACGGCAGTTTCCCTTCCCGGGCAATGGACGGATCCAGGATGCCCGGTTCGCCCCGAACGGGAGCATCGCGTATCTGGATGACAGAAACGTCCTGTTCCTCTGGGAACTGCCCCACACCGAGCCTGCAAAACTGGCCGAAAATGTCTTTCCCGGCTTCTCGTTCTCGCCGGACGGACAGCGCATTGCCTACAGTTCCGGCATTTTCCCCGAAATGGACCTGTATGTGATCCATCTGGATGACCCCACGCCAAAACGGTTGACCTTCGAGGACGGTCCCACCTGGGGGCCAGCCTTCTCCCCGGACGGCAGGGAACTGGTCTTCGTCAGTTCCGAAGGCGGCTACCCGAGCCTGGCCATTTTACCCCTTATGGGAGGGGACGCACGCCGGGTGACCAACCGGGACTTGCCGAAAGAAGGTCTGCCCGTGCATTCCTCCCTTCTGGCCCCCTTTCCCAATGAAAGGCGACCCCCTGTCTGGACCGCCGAAGGCATCTACATCGAAGGCACCGCGGGTGTCCACCTTCTGGATTTCTCGGGTCGCGTCAAGGGCCACTGGCCTCAGGATCGCAAGGTGTTCCTGACACCGGCGGGGGTGTCGGTTGTCCGGGGCATGGATCTGGTCATCCTCCCGCAGGAGGCACGGCCATGAGAACCGGCCTCCTGCTGGCATTGGGTCTTGTGGCGGTGGGGGTTCTTTCCCTTCCCTCCCGTGCCGTGAAGATGCGCCGGCCCTTTTCCCAGTCCATCGGGGTCAACTACGGGTTCGACCACAATTATTCGGCGGCAGGATGCCGGGACTACGGCTGCGGAACCGTGTGCTATGACGGCCACACGGGAACGGATTTTCCCCTGCCCCTGGGCACCCAGATCCTGGCGGCGGCCGCCGGACGGGTGACCGCCACTTACAACGGCTGTGCCAACTACGGAAGTCTGGGCAACACGTGCGGGGGACGCTGCGGCAACTATGTGCGGGTGGATCATCTGGACGGCACCGTCACGCTGTACTGCCACATGCAGTTGAATTCCATCGTGGTTTCCGTCAACCAGAATGTTTCCTGCGGACAACTGCTGGGCAATTCCGCCAGTTCGGGCAGTTCCACCGGCCCCCACCTGCACCTGGGATACCGGCTCAACGGTACCAACATCGACCCCTTTGCCGGGAGTTGTTCCCAGGCAACCTCCTACTGGGTGAGTCAGGGTTCCTATCCTCGACCCATTCCTTCCACCGACTGCTCCACCACCTGTCAGTGCACCCCCGGACAAACCCAGTCCCAGGGATGCGGCAACTGCGGCACCCAGTCCCGTACCTGCGGTTCCAACTGCATGTGGGGTAGTTGGGGCACCTGCTCGGGTCAGGGTTCCTGTTCGCCGGGACAAACCCAGACCCAGGGTTGCGGCAACTGCGGCTCCCAGTCCCGTACCTGCACCAGTTCCTGCCAGTGGGGATCCTGGAGCACCTGCGCGGGTCAGGGGGTTTGCTCACCGGGGACCACCCAGACCCAGGACTGCTGCGACTGCGGCACCCAGTCCCGCACCTGTTCCGGCTCGTGCCAGTGGCCCTCCTGGAGCACCTGCTCCGGCCCCGACCCCGATGGCGGACAGGGCGTCTGCGATACCGGGGAAACAGGTCTGTGTGCGGAGGGTCGATTGCGCTGCCATCTGGGTTGCCTGTCCTGCGTAAGGGTCTATGAGCCCCAGCCGGAACGCTGTGACATGACAGACAATGACTGCAACGGACTGGTGGATGACGGTTTTCCCGAAGTCATGGGCGACCCGCCTCCGCCGGTGGCCGCCCGCCTGGTGGACATCGGCGTTCCCCTGTCCGCCCGGCCCGGTGAACGGATCACGGGCTGGGCCGCCTTTGAAAACGTCGGTGCCCACGCATGGACCGCGGGAACCCTCTGGCTGGAAATCCTGCCGGAAACCCTGCCGGAAACCGTCCACTGGATGGATGACACGTGGTCCGCCTACAACGTGCCGGGGCGGTTGAACCACGATGTTTCCCCGGGCCAGCGGGGCCTGTTCGAGTTCGCCTTTGTGGTTCCCGAAAACGCCGGACCCCGCCTCAATGCGGAAATGCAACTGGTTTCATCCATCCACGGCCCGGTCAACTGCCCGGCACCCCTGGCACAACTGCACATTCCCCTGCATCCCGGTCAGAATCACATCCCGGGAATTCCGGTCATCATCGCCAACCCCGACTCCGGGGAAGGATGCTCCTGTACCACGGGACGCCACTCCACCTTGCCTGCTTGGTGGTTCCTGCTCCTGCCGGGACTGGTCGTGTGGCGAAGGCGGCGCCTGCGGGCACCCAAGGGAGAAACCCCATGAAAACCTTTGTTCTTTTAGTACTGTGCCATCTTTTGTCCATGGGGTTCCTCCCGCAGGCAGGTGCCGTGCGGATGAGGCGACCCTTTGCCCAGTCCGTGGGCGTGAACTATGGTTTCGACAACAACTATGGAGCCGCCGGGTGCCTGGATTACGGCTGCGGAACGGTATGCTATGATGGACACTCCGGAACCGATTTCCCCCTTCCGGTAGGCACACAGTTGTTTGCCGTGGCCGCCGGGCGGGTCACTGCGACCTACAACTCGTGTCCCAATTACGGAAGCCTCGGTGACACCTGTGGCGGCCGCTGTGGCAATTATGTACGGATTGACCATCTGGATGGCACCGTTTCGCTGTTCTGTCACATGCAGCGGGATTCCATCGTGGTTGCCAACAACGAGAATGTTGTCTGTGGCCAGTACGTGGGGAATTCCGCCTCTTCCGGCAGTTCCACCGGCCCGCACCTGCACCTGGGTTTCCGCCTCAACGGCACCAACATCGATCCCTTCACGGGCAGTTGCTCCCAGCCGGTTTCCTACTGGATGAATCAGGGTACCTACCCCCGCCCCATCCCTTCCACCGAATGCGAAACCCCCTGTGAATGCACCCCGGGACATGTGGAAACCGAACCCTGCTGTGACTGCGGAACCCGGTCCCGCACCTGTTCCAGTACCTGCCAGTGGTCCGGCTGGAGCTCCTGTGCCGGCCCTGACCCGGATGGCGGAAACACCCCCTGCGACACGGGGGAACAGGGTCCCTGTGCCGAGGGACGCATCCGCTGCCATGAGGGCTGCATTGCCTGTGTGCGCCTGCATCCCCTGGGAGAAGAGGTGTGTGACGGCACGGACAACGACTGCAACGGTCTGGTGGATGACGGATTCCCGGAAACCCTGGGGGATCCCCCCCCGGCCATGGCCGCCCGTCTGCTGGACATCGGGGTGCCTCAGTCCGCGCAACCCGGAGAGCGGATCGCCGGTTGGGCCGTATTTGAGAACGTCGGTTCCGCAACCTGGCCCGCCGGGGATACGGGGCTGCGCATCCTCCCGGACACCCTGGAAAACCCGGAGAACTGGTCGGATCCGACCTGGCCGGAAACCCTGATTCCCGTGTTGCTGGCCGAAGACGTTCTACCGGGAGAGCGCACCATGTTCGAGTTCGCATTTGTGGTGCCTTTGGATGCCAACCAACGGCTGGCCGCAGAATTGCAGGTCTTTTCCACACTCCATGGACCGGCCCTCTGTCCCTCCCCCCTGGTACAACTGCACGTTCCCGTGTATCCCGGGGATTCCCACGAACGGCCCAAACTGGTTCCCAACCAGGCAAAAAGCGGCTGTTCCTGCCGGGCCGGCACCCAACCGCTTCCCGAAGGCCTCCCCCTTATGCTTGTACTTCCCCTTCTTCTTTTCCTGCGGCGTCGCCGCGACTACAGATCGTCCAGCGCCATGCAAAGGTAATTGGAGTAGGAATAATCACAGTTCTGGTCGTTGTATGTGGTGACGTTGCCTGACGCATTGTAGGTGAACCGCAGCCAGCAGTTGGCGGTGTAGTCCCCGCTGGGCTCGTTGATGTTGGTCATTTCCGCAGCCCAGAAATGGATTCCCCCCAAGGAGGTGAATCCGCAACCGGAACGGGAAACCGTGTCATCGCCGCCACCGCCGATCATTTTTTTCCGGCAGCAGTTCTTGTACACGGAACCACACCAGTTGCTGGAACCGATGGAGGTCACCCCGTTGCCGGGATTGTAAATGCCCAATGGCCCCAGGAAATTGCCGTTGGTGGCAATTCCCTCCGCCAGGGCGTGATCCCGGCCAAACCCGAAATGGGCCTGGTTCTTCGGCGTGAACAGGATCATTCCGGCGGCCTTGCAGGAATCATCGTCGGAATTCCGGCGGGTGGCCAGACCACCGGACACATACAGGAAGGTGAAGGCGTTGTCTTCGGTCATCAGGCAGGTGACCTCCTTCGACCCGGTGACCGTGGTGATGACGTACTTTCCGGACAACGCATCCGGCCGCTTGTTCATCAGATCCTTGCAACTGAGGATGCCATCGCAATACCCTTCAACACAAAAGCCGGAGGCGCAGTCCCCATGGTCCTGGCAAATGGCACCCACCGAACAGGGTTTGCAATCGGGTCCACCACAATCGAGCCCGGTTTCCAGCCCGTTCCTGACATTGTCCTCACAGGAGGGGTCCTGACATACGTTGTCTTCGCACACCCGGCTCTGGCAGTCGTAGGGCGAAAGACAGGCTTTTCCGTCATCGCAGACGGGGCAGATGTGGCCGCCGCAATCCACATCCGTTTCTCCACCGTTCTTCGTCCCGTCACTGCAGGAGGGAGCCCGGCAAAGAAAGTCCGGACCGCATACGGCGCTGATGCAATCCGTGCCCACCAGACAGCCCTGGCCCACCATGCAGGGACCACAATCGGCACCACCACAATCCACATCCGTCTCGTTTCCGTTCTGCACTTCATCTCCGCAATCCGGTTCCACACAGACACCCAGGGGATCGCAGTAACCACTTTCACAATCGGTGTTTGCCAGACAGTTTTCCCCGTTGCCACAAGGTTCACAATCCGGTCCGCCGCAATCAATGTCCGTTTCGTGACCGTTGAGTTCCCCGTCATCGCAAGTGGGGGGCACTTCCGGTTGCGCACATCGTCCATCCTCCCCGCACCAACGGGAGCGGCAATCCGAATGGCCCAGGCAGCGCAATCCGTCTTCACAGGGATCGCATTGACCGCCTCCACAGTCCACATCCGTTTCGTTCCCGTTGCGCACATGGTCATCGCAAGCGGGTTCGATGTTGTTGAGGGCCGCCAGACCGGCGGTATCAAAGGAACAGGAAACCAGGACAAAGGGAATGGAAAGCAGGATCGTCAATGGTATGAAAGAAAATTTCATCATGCTCCAAAAGACGGCACCGGGCCGTCACCTGCAAAAATGTACACCCACTTTGCCGGTTTGTCATCCCCCTGAGTCAATTTTCAACATCAGCATTGTTGATTTTCACATTTGTCGACAAGGATTTTCCCGAAACTTTGTTCATCGAAATCGGAAAAAACGCCTTACATCCGTCCGTCAATTCGTGGAATTCAACAGCGTCCACCAAATCGGACTGTTTGGCGCTGTCCCCCGTCTACATCGTTCCCTGATCATCTGACAGCGCCGGTCAAGTCCGTTGATCCCGGTACACTGAATGTATTTCAAAGACCGGCGACAAGGGACGCCCGCAAAAGGGTGTCCCGTTGTAGGCGACAACGTCGCCGGGTCTATTCAGGCCATACCGGGGAAGGTATCAGTGGACCTGATCAGCTCTGTGAGGATCCATCTTTCCACATCCCCCCGCAACCGGACCGGTGCCTTCACGGATGTACGGCAGTCATGTGCCGCACATGGAACGTCAGGGCCCCCTGGTCCTCCCTCATCACCCCCGTGATGCGGCAGGGCCGGTGGTATTCCACCAGGTGGGCGTATTTTCCATAGACATCCGGAAACAGGACCGCCTCCATGAGTCCCGTTTCATCCTCGAAGGACACGAATTCCATCCAGGCAGAACCCGCCAGGATCGTCTTGGCGGTGACGGGCCAGACCCACAGGCTGGCGGTCATCCCCGGTGTCAGGTGGCGAACCCGCAAGGAACCGCGCCCGGGGAGGCGGAACAGTGCCAGGGGATGTCCGTCCACCAGAAACCCCGTGCCGGAAAAATGCCGCCTCCGGCGCATGTCCGGGGTCCAGTCCCCGGCCACGGGCACCCGGGCGGCCCCCAGTCCTTCCCACAGTTGCCGGGTGCGACCCGGACACAGGCTGTCGAACGCCCCCGCGGACACCAGGGCTTCCACGTCGGTCCCCTCCGGGCGTACCCGGGTGAAAAAATCCTTCAGGCTCCCAAACGATCCCCGGGTGCGCCGTTCCTCCTCGAGCCGCCGGACGGTGTCCCGGCGCAGGCCCGACACCGACAGAAACCCCACCCGCAACCGGTCGCCCTTTCCCCGCCAGGACCAGCGGCTCCGGTTCACGTCCACGGGACACAGGGTCAGCCCCATGCGCCTGGCCTCGCTGACATACGCCAAAGTAGAGTAATATCCTCCCCGGTTGGAAATGACTGCCGCCATGAACTCCGCCGGATGATGCGCCCGCAGATACGCCGACTGGAACGACACCATGGCATAGGACGCCGAGTGGGGCTTGCAGAAGGAATACCCGTCAAAGGAGAGCATCATGTCCCAGACGGTCCGGATGACATCCCCGGTGGCTCCCCGGCTTTTGGCCCCCGCGAAAAAAGCCTCCCGGAACTGCTCCAGCCGGGCGCCCCGCTCCTTCTTCGAGATGATCTTGCGCAACCGATCCGCCAGGGCCGGGGAAAATCCCGCCAGGGCCACCGCCACCCGGGAAACATCTTCCTGGTAGCACAGGATCCCGTGGGTTTCGGCCAGGATCGCATCCACCGCCGGATGCAGGGACGGCACCGGGGCTCCGTGCAGGCGGCGCACGTATTCCCGGATGAACCGGTTGGCGGCCGGCCGGATGATGGAACTGTGGATCACGATGTGCCCGAAGTCCCCCCGGCGGGTCTTCTGCTGCAACTGCCGCATGGCCGGGCTTTCCACGTAGAAAACCCCCATGGTGTCACCACGGGCCAGAAGTTCCACGGTGGCGGGGTCCTCCTGGGGCAGCCAGGTGCCTTCGTCCAGTTCCACGCCGTTTTCCCGCAGATTGGCCAGCGCATCCCGGATCACCGCCAGGGAACGGTTTCCCAGAAGGTCGATCTTCACCAGCCCGGCGGCTTCCACGCCGTCCTTTTCCCAGGCCACCACCGGCATGCCGCCGGGGGCCCTTTCCACGTGGGTGTGGCAGCACAGCGGTCCGGGAGTGATGACCAGCCCCCCCGGATGAACCCCCAGATGCCGGGGCAATCCCCTGAGGCGCGCCGCCACCGCCAGGATGTCCGGCCAGGGGGGCTCCACGGGCAGGCCGCCAGGCGCCTTTCCGGCACCGGACCCCGAAAACCGCCGCGCCCGGGACAAAGCTTTTTGCGCCCGGGCGATTTCCGCCTCCCCCATGCCGTACGCCCGGGCGGCTTCCCGCAGGGCGGATCGCCTCTGGTACCGGATGTGGGTGGCCACCATGGCACACCGTTCGGGCCCGTACCGGCGCATCACCTCCCGGATCACGGCTTCGCGTTCGTCCCAGGCAAAATCCACGTCGATGTCCGGGGGATCCGTGCGCTCCGGATGCAGGAACCGCTCGAAGTACAGGTGATGACGCAAGGGATCCACGTTGGTGATTCCCAGGCAATAGGCCACCAGGCTGGCGGCGCCGCTGCCCCGCCCGCAGATGCGGGGACTGAGCCGCACAATGTCCTGCACCACCAGGAAGTATTCGGCGAACCCCTTGCCGGCAATGATCGCCAGTTCGTATTCCATGCGTTCGAGCACGCTGTCGGAGAGTTCCCCGTACCGTTTTTCCGCCCCGGCCCGGGCAGCCTCGCGCAGACGATCCACCGGATCCCCCCCCCCTCCCGGTGGCGCCCCCGGAAACACAAGTTCGAATGGCGGCACGAACCGGCAGGTTCCGGCAATGAACCCCATGTTCTCCAGCGCCCGGGGCAGCGCGTCGAACCATCCCTCCGGAATCCGGTTGGCCGGCATGGACGGCTCCATAATCACCCGGTACACGTCCGTGTTTTCCCCGATGGCCCGCAATACCCGGTGCACGGGTTCATCCGCCGGATCATCCAGGCAGAAACGGGGAACCGCCACCGGCTCCAGACCGAAGGCGGCCGCCGCCCTCGCCTGCTGCAGGCGCGGCTGCACCATACCGGCAAACAGGCACCGGTCCGGCCCCCCTGAAAACGCCCGCATATCCGGTGTCCCGCACGCCGGATACAGTTCCGGATCCAGCACAATGATGAAGGCATCCGGCAGACAGCGCCGGATCCACGACGGCAGATCCACCGGGGAACCGCCTTCTTTTTTCCATTCCGTGATCCACTGGAACAGGCAGGACAGCCCCCGGGAATTCCGTGCCAGCGCCAGCAGCCGGTCCCGGTTTCCCTCCACGATGCAGACCCCGGGGATCGGCCGCACCCCATGTTCGGCACAGGCCTGCAAAAATTCGTGCAGGCCGTAGAGATTTCCCCGGTCCGTCAACGCACACACCGGAATGTGGCGCTCCTTGCACCACCGCACCCGGTGCTCCGGGGAATGCACCCCGAAAGACAACGAATACGACGACACGACATGCAGGGGAATCATGGGACATCCTCACCGGCGCTGGTCGGGTAGACTGAGACCTTGCCTGAATGGATCCGGCGACGTTGTCGCCTCCAACGGGACACCCTTTTGCGGGTGTCCCTTGTCGCCGGTCTTTGAAAACATTCAGGGTGCCGGGATCCACGGACTTGACCGGCGCTGTCACCGGCGAGAATACCTTACATCTGTCTGGTTGTCGAGGATGTGCGCAGAAAACTACAAAAAACGTTTGAAAATCTTCAGGATTCCCTGGTTCCAGGGAGTGCGGTGGGTGACGCCGGTGCCCGGGTCCAGATTCCCCCGGTTTTCCATGTACCAGTCGTAGGAACGGATGAGCGCCGCCGCATTCGAATACTGCGGGGACCAGTCCAGTTGCTCCCGGATCCGATCCGTGGCCACGAACGAATCCGTGTGGGCGGTACCGTAGACCCATTTGTACAGGGGGGAAAGTTTCAGGGCGTCCAGCACCGTCAGCGCGCCGATGACCGGTGCCGCCGGCAGGGGCAAGGGCCGGGCGCCGGTGCCGGCGTGTTCGCACAGGGCGCCCACGTCATCCCGCACGCGTCCGTATTGTACCGCACCGGCATTGTACACGTCGCAGGCGGCATCCTCGTCTTCGGTGGTGAGCATCCGGTAAAAGGCGTCGCACAGGTCTTCCACATCCAGCAGTTGATACCGGTTCTGCCCGTTGCCCACCAGGGGGATACGGTGCCCCCCCTCGACCCAGTCAAACAGGATCTGGAACACCCCGAGCCGGTAGGGACCAATGAACGTCTTGGGGCGGATCACTCCCACCGGGTATCCCTGGCGACGGTATTCCTCGCAGACGGCTTCAGCCAGGATCTTGCTCTCGCCGTAATCCCCCACCCCGGAGACGGGATAGTATTCGTACAGGGGATGCACCTTGGGCACCCCATACACCGCCGTGGAGGAGACAAAGGCCGTGCGCTCCACGCGGGCGGCCGTGGCGCGTTCCAGCACCACCCGGGTTCCCTCCACGTTGGTGGAGAAAATGTCCTCGCGGGACCACAGCGGCAACGCCGCCGCCCCATGCACCACGTGGGATACCCCGTCCAGGGCCCGTTCCATGTCTCCCGGGATCCGCACATCCCCGGCGAGAAAATCCACCCCGTGGTCCGGGTATTCCTCCCGGGCATAGGGCGCGATGTCCAGAAGGACCGATTCGTGGCCGCGTTCATGAAGGAAACGGCACATGTGGAGTCCGAAAAAGCCGGCGCCACCCGTGATCAGTACTTTTTTCATGTCATCTCCTCCGGAATGGTACAGACCGTTGGCGAAGGGTTCAGGTGAGACCGAAGCGTTCCCGAACGTCGTCGGGGGAGGCCACTTCCATCCCGTAGGACACCACGGTGTCGGCGATTCGCTGCACCAGTTGGGCATTGGAATCCGCCAGACGACCCCGGGTGTAGTAGATGTTGTCTTCAAAGCCCACCCGGGCGTGTCCCCCCATGAGGGCGGACACCGGCGGAATGAGCACGGACCCGCGCCCGCCGACCCCGATGCCGGTCCATTCCAGGTCCGCATCCACAGGCAGTGCCGCCTTCATCATGAGCAATGCCTCCACGGTGGCGGGCATGGCCCCGGGAACGCCCAGCACAAAGGTAAAATGATACGGGGGTTTCACCAGTCCCTCCGAGATGAGGATGCGGGCGTTGTAGACATGTCCCACGTCAAAACATTCGAAGGTGGGTTTGACCCCTTTTTCCAGCATCATTTTTGCAAAACGGCGCATGCTGGGCAGGGAATTGGGCAGGATCTCGTCGACGAAGTTGACCGAGCCACAATCCAGGCTGGCCATTTCCGGCCCATGGGCCACGGGAGCCAGACGTTCGTCGTCACTCATGCCGATGGCCCCCCCGGTGGTGAACTCCACCACGATGTCCGTCACGGCGCGGATGGCGTTGAGGCATTCCTCAAACCGGGCCGGGGAAGCCGAGGGGGTACCGTCATTGTTGCGCACATGAAGATGCACGATGGAGGCGCCGGCATCCCGGCAGGCCTTGGCCGCCAGGGCCATTTCCTGGGGGGTGATGGGCAGCGCGGGCTGCTGTTCCCGGGTGGTTTCCGCGCCGGAAATGGCGGCAGTAATCATGACTTTTTTCATAAGCGTCCTCCTTGGGAATCCCCGTGTCCCGGCCGGGGCACAATGCGTCAGGGGATCACCGGTGCCTCACCCTACCGGAAAAAAACCTTCTTTACAATCACGAATGCAAAGCCCGGAAAGCCTTGACTTTTGTTAGATGCATCTTAAAAATACCCGGTACGGGAGGTGATTCATGGAACATCCTGACAACCCTGTGGCCGAAAAACCAGAGCCTACCCGTCGAACCTTCCTGCAATGGCTGGGGACCGGCACCGTCCTGACTCTGGCCCAGGCCGTGGCCTGTTCCTCCCCGCACATGCAATCCAGTGATATTCCGGATGCCGGATCCGATGCGGAACCGGATGTTCCCCCCGATGCCGATGCCATAACGGACGCCGGGCCGGATTCAGACGTCACGGAGGAACCCACGCCGGAGCCCTCGGAAAATTTCCCCTTTGAACCGGGAGAACCCTCCGGTCCCTTGTTCCGCACCTGGCCGGAGCGCACGGTGGATCCCCAGGATCCGGCATCCATCCTGCTGAACTGGCGACTGCGGGTGGATGGGCTGGTGGCCCGCCCCCGGACCTTCCGCTTCGACGAACTGGTGAACCTGCAGCAACTGGATCTGCTCATGGATTTCCATTGCGTCGAGGGATGGTCCATTCTGGATGTCCCCTGGAACGGGTTGCACATGTCCACCCTGTGGGATCTGGTGGAACCGCTCCCGGAAGCCACCTACGTCACCTTCCACACCCTGGGGGGCACCTACAACGAAAGTCTCCCTATGGAGGTGGCCAACGAACCGAACACCCTTTTGGCCTATGGCATCAACGGATTCACCATTCCCCTGAAGCACGGTTTTCCCCTGCGGCTGGTCATCCCCCGCCTTTTGGCCTACAAGAGTGCAAAATATGTCGAACGAATCGAACTGACCACCGAACCGGTCTTCGGCTTCTGGGTTCAACGGGGATATCCCTATGACGCGCCGGTCCACCCCAGCCGGCTCCGGGAAGGCCGATACTGATACTGGTGTTTAGCCTCCGGGAGGGGGAGGAAGATCCGGCAATTTGGGTTCCTTTTTGGGAGGAGGTGGGGGTGTCGGAGCCGCAGGCGGCGGATTGGCGACCGCAGGCGGCGGATTGGCGGCCGCCGGAGACGGATTGGCGGCGGCCGGGGGCTCCGGCTCCTGGACAGGATCCGTCCGGTCTTCGGGTTCGGTGTTCACCGGACCTGCCCGGTCTTCCACAACGGGGCCTTTCCGTGAATCCGGTTCATCCGGAATGGACCGCAGGTGGGGATCATCCGGATCATAGATCTGTCCGGGCACCGGCAGATATCCCCTGAAGGGTTCCTTCAGGCGACCCAGAATGCGTCCTTCCTCCACCATGACCGGAATGGCCCTGGTCAGGGAAAAATGGTACCCCCGGGTATCAATGTTGAGGTGGTAGTCCTGACCCCGGACCTGAAACCGGCGGTTGTACCGCATTTTGGTCTGGCCAATCCGTTCGTGGGCCCGGTGGTGCAGCACAAACGAAAACAGCCGTATGGCCAGGTGGTTGTGCAACCGGTGACATCCGTGGGAAAAGGAGCGCATGATGGACATATAGTCCACCGAACCGTGGCTGCGGATGCCGTTGTCCTGCCAGATGGGGCGACCCGCCTCGTTGATGTGCCGGATATGGATGGCTGCCACCAGCCCGTACGCCGATGCATAGGATGGCCCCATCTCCTCCCGGTTCACCCGGGTGACCCATTTGCCGTTTTCCATCCGGCTTTTCACCAGGGAAGAAGGCGGCGTCGAATGGGGGGGAATCCATACCGGGGCCGCATAGATATCCTTCCAGATGTGGGCACCGACGTCGGAACCCTTGTAGGCCAGGTATTCCTTTCCGTCCCTGAATTCCCGACGCCAGCCACCGATGGTGGTACCCAGCCGGACCAGGGGAATCCTCTGACCTTCGTAGTTGAGGTACAGGATCGTTCGGGGCCGGTTGTGTGCGGGCTGGTTGCGCCGGTTGCCGGCGGCATCCGTGGGGGCATCGTAGTACACGTCCCCGCGGTCGATCACCACGGAAAAATCCATGTCGCTGTCATAGTATTCCGGCAGCGGAGGTCCCGCAAACGCCACCCGGAAACGGGAAAAATGCCCGGATTCGATCTTCAGGAAAAAATCCCGCGCCTTTTCGGGGGTATCCAGTTGCATCTTTTCCAGAAGCAGGTCCGTGTACTCCTGAACGAGATTGCGTACCTTGTGGACATTTCCTTCCTTGTCCTTCCAGGTGTCATCCATCCCCTTGACCCCGTTGACCGAACCATCCTCGATGATGCCCAGGGACCAGGTGACCCGGGCTTCAAGAACCCGTTTGAGGGTGTCGAAATTGTTTTGCAGGGGTGTGCGCCCGAACCCGGCCCGGGTATCCCCGGCCAGGATGCCCCATCCGTAGATCATGTGTTTGTGTTCAAAGTCCCGGATGGCCTGCACCGTGGTGGGGGTGATCACCCCGGGAGTGTAGTTGCCCAGGAGGCCCTCGCAGGCGAGCCGTCGCTGGGCCTCGGTCACCATGGCCATCCGGCCGGATGCATTGTTGTACTCCCGCACCAGGGCGGCGTATTCATTCATCTTCGAGAGTTGTGCCAGAGTCTTGCCGGTCTTTTTGCGTGCTGCGTCCACCCGCTTTTTCACTTCATCAATTTCATCCTTCACGTTCCGGCGCCCCTGATAAATCACGGACTGCCTGGTCTGCCGGAAAAAGTCGATGTTGACCCGGGAGTAACAATCCCGCTTTTCATCTTCCTGGAAACGGCCCGCCAGAACCGACAGGCTGGGGGGAATTCCAAACAGTTCGACGTAATTGTGCTGCCCCGGCTGCAGTTCTTCCCCCTGCTCGTTGGTCCGGTCGTTGGCGATGTTGATGAATGTCTGCCGGTACCGGTTGGGGAGGCTGTCGGTTTCCGTGAAAATGAAGGGCACCGCATCGTCACTTAAATCCACGATGTGGTAGCCGAACTTGACGACATCCTTTTCCCGGCGGATTTCAAAGCGTCCGTTTTCCACCACATACACCCGCTCGTGTTCGGGAATGTCGCTTTCCACCGGCAGGGCCGGGGCTGCCACCTGCACTGTCCGGGGCGCCGTTTCGGGTTCCTTTTCGGGCAAGGATACCTTCACCGGGCGGGTGGCGGGTTGTTTCTCCACCACTGGCGGCGTTTCGGGAACCGGTTCGGGCATTTCCGACGCGGCCCGACGGATGGAATAGTTTTCGATTCCCCACACCAGACCGGAAGACAACACGGCAAAGGCAATCAGGGAAAGCAACCAGATGCCGGCACTGCCCTTTTTCGTCCGCATGGGCTCAGGCCGTACCAGCGGCGGTGGCGGCGGCGGGGGAGGAGGAGGAAGGAAGATGCGCTGCTGTCTCGTACTCATGGCCTTGCCATCAAACATCAGGTCATGGAAAAAGGCAAAAATCCGGTCAGATCACCCTGCCGGAACAGACAGCTGATCTTGACAATACCCGGGAAGACGAACTAGTGTATGCACTGCCGGGGAACCGGCCCCCGTTGTCCGAATCCCTTATGGCTGATGCTTCACTTCCCCACGAAAACCAAAGCAGGTCCGCAGGCCGTTTGTCTGCGATCATCCTGCAAGGTCCGCTGGCCCTGTTGCGTGCGGCCGCGCGCATTCCCCTTTTCTGGTGGGATCCGGAAACCCGGGTGGAGCGGTGGCCGCACCACAGGAGTTTTTTGCCTGCACTCCTGCTTCTGGCCCTTTTGCTGTACGCCACCGGCATTTTGCACCTGACCTGCTGGACCCCCCGGTTTCATTCCGTTCCCATGATGGGCCTTCTGCTCGGGGGTTTTTTGGCCATTGGACTGGCCCGCAGACAATGGCCCCGGGCCCGCGAAGCCATCGGTCTGTACGGCTCCATGACCCTGGCCCTGGCGGCGTTCCCCCTGGCCTTTGCCTTCACCTGCGCCACCTTGCTGCCCTACGCCCTTGTCATGCGCACCTCGGCCGGAAAACTCGTAAAATGGCTCACCCTGGCTGGTTTGCATGCGGCCATGATGGTGCTGTTTCATCTCAAACTGTTTCCATCCATCGTGTTCAACGAGCCCTTGCGCACCGCCGGTCTCATCTGGGCGCTGTTTGTTCCCCTGCGACTGTTGTGGTTCCACCACCAGGCCCTGCGGCAGAATGCCCCCGCCGTCACCGTGAAGGAAGTCTTTCACTACATTTTCTTCGCCCCCGCCGTGATTCTGGTACCTTACATGTTCGCGTTGCCCCGCCGGGAGGAACTTTCCTCCGACCGGACGGAGGACCCCGCCCTGCGGAGCCGGGGGGAAAACCATTTGGCGGCGGGCATGCTGTTCGCCCTATCCTACCACCTTTTGGACCCTGCAATCGCATGGACAGCCGATGTCACCGGCGCCCGGTGGCTCCTGATTCCCTGGGCCTATCCCCTGGAACCGGTGTTCTGGGCATTGTCCTCGTCGTACTTCATCACCGGCCTGTACAATTGCCTGGGCATGCCGGTGACCCTGGCCTTCCGTTCCCCCCTGAAAAGCCATTCCGTGCTGGAATGGTGGCGCCGATGGAACGTGCACTTCCGGGATTTGCTGGTGGACATGTTTTTCTATCCCCTGGTGCTGGGTCGCCGCTCCCGGCCCTATCTGCGCCTGTGGATGGGGGCGTTCGGCGTCTTCCTGGTGGGCTCCGTCATCCTGCATTACATCGTCAAGCATTACTTTTTATATAATGCTTTCGTTCCCTACTGGAGCATTGTCGTGGAAATGGGCGTGCTGTTTGTCGCCGTGGGTCTGTTGCTGCATCTGGAGCGAAGGGATCTGGACCGGCGCACCGCACAGCGAAAGGCCGCCCGCGCCGCCGGACTGCCCGCGCCGCCACCCCCCGCCAACCCGGCCTGGCGGCTGGCCCTGGGTGTTCCCCTGACCTATGGGCTCCTGTTTGCCTCCAACATGCTGGGAGCATCCATGAATCTCATTGTCCACGGCACCCTGGTGGATCGTCCCACCGTGGCCCTGCAGCATGCCGAACAGCTGGAAAGAAACGACAAACCCGGCAAGGCCGCCTGGTTCCGGAACCAGGCCCGGCTGGATTTCGAACGGGCGGTGGCCCGCCATGGGGATCTGACCTCCCCGTGGCGGGTCCGGGAACGCCACGCGGCCTTCAAACTCCTGCGCCTGTACGTGGAGGACAAAAACACCCCGGGCATCCGGGAACTGCTGAAAAAACTCGACTGGGATCCGGACCTTGCCAAAAACCCGGAAAAACTGGATGATGCATGCCGTCACGAACTGACCCGGTTTCGGGGCCTTTCGGGCTTTTCCCGACTCAGGAGCCTGTGAGCGAACCCAAAGGAGATTCCCATGCTGGTACCCCGATTCTGGGCCGAAGCCTCCATCCGCACCCGCGTGAAAAAACGTGTCCTGACCGTCCGCCGTTTCGGCTGGTCCGACGAAAGCCAGGAGCAGGCGCAAAAACTGGCACAGGAACGCCTGGAACTGGCCTGCAACCGCCTCAAGTCCGGTGAGAAACTCGTCCGGCATGAACCAAAAGTGGCCTACAACGGAGCTGACGGGATGCCCATCCGGGAGGAGATCATTGACACCCACGACCGGGCTGTAGTCACACGCAACGCCTACGGTGCGTTGTGCCTGAACACCCCCGATGTCCTTTTCGCCGATGTGGATGTACCGACCACACCAGCCGGGCAAGTCGTGTGGATCTGTTGGGGTTTCGTTTTCCTGGTCATCGCAGGTGTGGCCGCCGCCGCCTGGTGGTTCCGGGTTCTGACGCCCGTCACCCTGGCGATTGTGGCGGGCCTGGCACTGCTGATCGTGTCCGGACCCCTGGCAAAGGCCCTTGCGGGGGTCCTGTCTTCTGCGGGTTTGTTCTCCAACGCCGGTCAACGCAAAAACGCCCTGGAACGCATAAGGACCTACGCCCGGAACCGGCCGGATTCCCTGTTGCGGGTCTACGAAACCCCCGCCGGGTTCCGGGTGCTGGCCATGCACCGGACGTTTTCACCCGACGAACCGGAGGTACTGGACTTTTTCCGGGATCTGGGCACGGATCCGGTCTATGTACGCATGTGCAAAAACCAGCAGTGCTTTCGCGCCCGGGTGAGTCCCAAACCCTGGCGCGTCGGCATGACCACCCACATCAAACCCCGGCGGGGCGTCTGGCCCGTGGACCCGAAACACCTCCCGGCCCGCCAGGCATGGATCCGGGAATATGAAGCCACCTCCCGCTCCTTCGCCTCCTGCCGGTTCGTGGAGGAACTCGGCTCCGGCCGCACCCACGCCGACGCCCTCGCCGTACAGCAGGTGCATGACAACCTGTGCCGGGTCAACGCCGGCCTACCCATTGCATAATGGCGCCGGTCAAGTCCGAGGATTCCGGCACACTGAATGTACTTCAAAGACCGGCGACAAGGGACGCCCGCAAAAGGGTGTCCCGTTGGAGGCGACAACGTCGCCGGAACCATAGGGACGCCCGCAAAAGGGTGTCCCTCGGGCTGTGATGATAATGGTGGATAAGGACAATCAGAGGGGGACCCCCACCGGAATCAGGTAGATGGCCTGTTCCACCGTGGGTTCGAGACCCAGGATCCGGTGGACCGCTTCATCGTCGAAAGCTCCCACCGGCACGGAACCCAGCCCCAGGGAGACAGCCTGCAAATGGATGTTCTGGGCAATGTGGCCGGCCTCCATGTGGATGTACCGCTCACTGCGATCCCGGTAGCGGGGACGGATGCGTTCGGGCACGGCCGTGATCACCAGCACAACGGCAGCCTGCTCCACCCAGGGCTGCCTGAGGCAGGCAATCCACAGGGGTCTTGAGACATCTCCCCTGGCCAGGGGAGCCAGGACATGGGAACGGGGAAGGTAACGGTACACTCCCGGGGAAAGACCTTCCACCTGACGCACTGCCACCAGCATTTCCATGGGAAAAGTGCCCCCGGCGGAAGGAGCCGTACGCACGGACTTGCCATGGGACGATCCCGTGATTCCCTGGGCGGAAAACAACAACTGTCCCAACTGGGCCCGGGTCAGCGGCCGGGAGGAATACTCCCGCACGGACCGCCGGGCACGCAGGGCATCTTCCAGGGGTATTCCCCGGAAATCCGGTTTCGGCAACTGCAGGGTGTCTTCGGTCATGGGCTCTTTTTCCGTTTTCTCCTCGGGACGGACCCGTCCACCGGTGGTGCAGGCCATCGCGCCGACAAACAGGAGGAAAAACAGTATCGTGAATTGTTGTTTCATGCGTGTTTCAGGACTGTCAAAGGGTGGGATCCATCACCCGGCCGAAGAACAGGATCGTCCCGTAGACCCGGTCCCGGATGAAGAAAAAGAACGGACGGTTGACGGTGATGCTGTACATGGGGGCAGACGTATCGCCGATGATCACGCCGGAAGCCGCCGCCGCTTCGGTGCCCTTTTCATCCACCGCCACAAAGGCCTTGTGCACCACATCCATGATGAACAGGGAAGTATCGCCGTTCATGCCGGAGAAATCCGCCCCGAACGGGGTGAAAGCATCCACCATTCCCAGTTCCATGAGGGGGGTCTTCATTGAAGCGTCAAAATCGAAGGAGAATTTCGGAACGGAGACAATCACCGTCTGGTTCTCCATCAGGGCCACCTGTTCAAAGAGGAATTCCGCATCCAGGCCGTCCTGGACATCCTCAAAGCGTCCTTCTTTCGGAAGCAGGATCACCATGGCGGTATCTTCTCCCTTGTAGGGCAGTTCCACCATCTGGAAATCGTCATTTTCCCTGTAATACACGTCACACTTGTCCCGTGCCATCATTTCCACGGACACCGTGGAACCGTTGAGCCGGGCGAAGCTGGCCGGATGGGTCATGTCCTTTTCAAACGGAAATTCCCAGTCCGCCTTGAAGTAGATGGCATTGGTGAGCACCAGACGGGTATCCGGGGTGATGGAATTTTCGGGAAGCAGATCTTCGATGCGGTTTTCGGTCATCTGCTCGACCCAGTCGTTGATGATTTCCCGGGATCCCTCCGGATCGGCGAAGAAATCCAGCAGGTACATCCCGGCACCGTACTGCATGGCCAGCACATCCAGATAACCGTCCAGGAAGGTGTAGTTTTCCTGACCCCAGGCGGCATTCACGACAGAGAGCCGGAACGCCTCCGGGTCATCCGCGCCAAGACCGGCCAAGTGCAGATCCAGGGCATTGAGTTTGTCGTGAATCAGTTCATCTTCCGGATCAAAACCCAGCACCTGCGCCATCTGCGCGGCCGTGTTCTCCCGGGCACCGGCATAGGTCATCATGAGTGCCACATTCAGGCTGTGGGGAGAAAAGAAGATGTTGTCGTTTCCGGCCCGCAACTCGTGGAACAGATCCAGGGCAAACCGGGAGTTTTCCTCCACATAGGCAACCACGGCGGCAGCATCAGATTGCGGCTCGGCCCGGGGCGCATCGCTCTTGAGCACCGTAAACGGCAATGGGTTCTGGTTGTTCTGGTTGTTCTGGCTCTCCTTTTTGGTGTCATCACAGGAAACCGTCAGCAACGCCAAGGCAGATAAGAAAAGAATAAGGGTTTTCATGATATACCTCCATTGTCCGACATTGGACTTTTCACTGTAGCACGACGAAAAAAAAAGACAAGATGCCACAACAACAGGGCAGTCGAGTTCTAATTTTTCCCAGTTCAACTGTGATTGAAGGTGGGGTCATGGTCCCATAAGGAACCGTACTGTTCCGGGAGATCCTCGACTGCTTACCACTCCAGGTGTTCACGGCAGAAACAACGGGTTCAGACTTTTGGGCCCTTGTCCAGAAAAAATAGAACTCGACTGCCCTGCCACCTGGACAACCTGGCGTTGACATATTTCCGTTGCACCCGGTATAATCCGGGCCGAATCCGCACGGCGGAAAAGGAGTTGAATCCATGAAATCCATCTTTCCAGCCTGGTTTGTAGCGTCGGTGAGTCTGCTGGTGCTCATGTTCATCGGCACCACGGTGTACTACCACATGGGTGCCACCAGTGTCCGGTACAACAGGGGCGTTTCCGGTGTGACCTTCGACCGCCAGTTCGACTACAAGCTCTTCAGGATCGATGACGACCACGCCTTTGAGATCTCCAGCAGCGGATTTGTTGCAGTGGTGAAATACTCAAGGGGAACTTTTCCTTTCTGTCCCCTGTGCGGAACCTGGGAACGGGACGGGAGTGTTTTGCCCGGACCCGCCTACCGCAAGGGGGACTGGCTGTATGCCCGATACACCTTTCCCGATTCACCCATTGCCTGGAACATGAAAACCGGGGAAGCGGTGATTTCCGCAAAAAAGGAAAGGAAAGATGAAGAATTCCCGGAGCACCGGCTGGAGGACGAACCCTTTTATGTGGAAAAGGGATTCGAGTTTTCCACGGAACTGGAATTCCATGGGGGGCATGTGGTGGACGGATTCAAGGAGTTGTCCGTCATCAACGAAAGTTGCGTCATCTACAACGCAGCGTTCATTTTCCTGTTTTTGGTGGCTTTTCTCATAGCCATCGGATTTGTCATCCGCTCGGCCATCCGGAGAAGAAAAGAGACTTGATACCTTTGGAGGTACTGCCGACAACCCCTATGGGGTACCGGCGCACTCCCGGATCCTGCGGAACAAATCACGCTTCTGCTGGGGCAGGCGGAAATACTGGGTACATCCACACTGATAGGAGTTTTTGCATTCTTCTTCATCCGGTGAATGGGAGAGGAAGAACACGGGTTTGCTTCCAAAACGACCGTGACGGATGGCGGAGCACAGGTTGAAGGTGTTCGCCCAGTGGGGACGCGTTTCCATCAAAATGAGATCGGGATTTTCCACTTCCAGGTGGGAAACAAACTTGAGGCCGTTTTCCGCGCGCAGCACCTCGTAGCCCTGTCCTGACAGTTCCGTCCCGATGGTGGAGTTGCCGGCGTTCTGTGGAACAAAGAGAATTTTCGGAGCCATGCCTATTGTTCCTCCGGGGGAGTTGAACTCTCCACTCCCACGATACCCATTCTGGTCAGTTTGTCGATTTTCAGCTGTGCATCCTGCAAAAGGCCCTGGCCATGACGCCCCAGCAACACTCCCCGCTCATACAATTGAATGGATTGTTCCAGGCTCAGATCCCCCGATTCCAGTTGTTCCAGAATTCCGGTCAACTCCTGCATGATCAGTTCAAACGTGGGAGGAAAGGACGGTTCGGACCCGGACATGAAAACTCCTGCACAGCCGGACGCGGCACGTCACCGGACAACTCCGGGGACGGCCTTTGGGCGGTACATTAGGGAACTTGATCCACGCCGTCAAGCCCTTTCTTCACGTTTTCCACGGAGGAATCCGGGGATCGGGCCGGTCAGATTTTCCATACCCATCGTATACGTTGCATTGGCCTGCACCATCGGGCATACTATTCAACCGGTCAGGTGTCTTTCCAAACAGGAGTCGTTTCCATGAAACAGGTATCCTTCCAAGTTCGGTTCTTTCTCCAAAAAACAGGTCTGGCGGTTCTGTCCCTGGCCGCGTTCCTGGCATTTTCCACATGCTCGAAACCCCCTCCGGCTGCCGATACGGCCCCCGAAACCGACAAGCCGGAAACCGGAAAAAAGGCTCCAGTCATGCCCGTTTCCCCTCTTGCAGAAGATTTCACCGGAGGACTCCTTTTCACCATGGTGCCTGGCTCCGGAGTGACCGGCGCCCAGGGAGTCGTCCCCCATGCACCGGGCACGCCACTTCCCGATGCCGAAACCCAGGCTCTCTTGAAGAAACTGCCTCCCTTGCCGGAAGATCCCTCCCTGCAGAAGGATTTCGCATTCCGCGATCGTTCCCTGCCCCCGCCCCGGACCGGCGCCGTGGTGCAGACGGCCTTTCCTCCTCCCCCACGTCCGGCACCGGAAATCGACGATCCGGACGGGGATGTGGAAATCCTGCGGCACAGCCCCACCACGGACGTGTACATCGCACCGAACATCAGCGTGACCTTCAACCAGCCCATGGTGGCCATCACCAGCCATGCGGACAGCATCGCCAGCGGCGTGCCCGTGAAAATCCATCCGGAAGTTCCCGGAAAATGGCGTTGGCTGGGCACCCGCACGCTGGTGTTCGAAAGCGAACTGGAAAGGCTCCCCAAATCCACACGCTATACCGTCACCGTTGCCCAGGGCATCAAGTCCGCCCGGGGCCGGACCCTTCCCAAGGAGTATTCCTGGGAATTTTCCACCCCTACCCTGCAGGTGGAAACCTTTTATCCTCCCTCCCAGGCACCACAGAAACTGAATCCCGTCCTGTTCGTCCGGTTTGATCAGCGGGTGGATCCCGCCGCGGTGCTGGCCACCATGGAAATGAAGTCCGGAAATGACGTCCAGGTGCCCCTGAAACTGGCCAATGAAGCCGATCTGGATCGGGACGAATCCGTGCGCGCCATGGTGGAATACGGAAAAAAGCAGTTTGAAAACCGCTTTTTCGCATTTGTTCCCGTGCAGGAACTGGATCCGGCCACCACTTACACCGTGACCATCGGCCCCGGAA
Organism: uncultured Kofleriaceae bacterium; assembly: GCA_964618145.1. Taxonomy (GTDB): domain Bacteria; phylum Myxococcota_A; class Polyangia; order HGW-17; family HGW-17; genus HGW-17. The sequence continues at coordinate 22,293 of CAZTZR010000021.1, read as the reverse complement.
CCCCTTCGCTGGAGGGAAACGAGAAGACCGAAACCGCCCTTGCCCATTCCTTCAAAACCTACGACCCGCTGGCCATCATCCGTCAGAACTGTGAAAGGCACCGGGCCTGTCGTCCGCCCTGGTCCATGGTCCTGACTTTCAACAATCCCCTGGACGAGGAGAAGTTCAAACCCGAATGGGTGAAAGTGTCCCCGGAAATCCCGAACATGGATGTTTCCGCCCGGGGCAACAATCTGGTGATTTCCGGTCGCATCCAGGGCCGTCGCACCTATCAGGTACGCGTGGATCCCGAACTCGCCGACACCTTTGGACAGACCCTGGGAAAAGAGCAGGAGCGCGACTTTGTGTACCGTGAAGCGGATCCCGGTCTGCATCACACCTATCAGACCCTTACCGTGGCGGACCCCTCCTCGAAAGCCGAGGTCCGGTTCTCGTCCATCAACATCCCCCGGATCCGGGTCAGGGCCTATCGCGTCACCCCGCAGGACTACAGGAAATACATGGAATTCTCCCGGGTATACAGGTGGGATCCCAAGGCCCCGCCACCACCGGGTAAACTGGTTCACGAAAAAACATATACCTTCGACACCAAATCCGACGAAATGGTGGAAACCGTCCATTCCCTGGAAAAATACGTCAATGCAGCGGGGAATGGTCAACTCATGGTGATTGTGGGTTCGGACCCCGTCCCCGAGCGCAGGTATGAATGGCACACCTTCGTCACCTGGATCCAGTTCACACGGCTGGCCGTGGACGCCCACATGGATCATCAAACCCTTTTGGGACTCGTGACAAAAATTGCCGATGGCAGCCCCGTTTCCGATGTGACGGTGGAAATCTCCGGCGGCCCTTCGGCCAAGACCGACAAGACCGGCCTGGCCCGCATCCAGTTGCCCGTTACGCTGGAGGACAGTCTTGGCCAGGTGCTTTTGGCCCGCACGGATAACGACCTGGTCATGCTTCCAAAAACAAGTCATTCCTGGGGATACTCCGGCCAGTATGTCACCACCGGCAGGCCGCGCGCCGGACTGCGGGCCTTTACCTTTGACGACCGCAAACTCTACAAGCCGAAGGAAACCGTCCGCGTCAAGGGATACCTTCGGGAAGTGGACATGGGGCCCGAAAGCAGGCTGTCCCTGCCCTCCGGGGGAGAAGGACGGGAAATCCGGTTCACAGTGCATGACCCCCGCAACAACAAAATCGGGGAAGGCAGTGCCCGGATCAACCAACTGGGAGGATTCTCCTTCCAGTTTGATCTGCCCGACAACACCAATCTGGGGGATGGCCGGGTGGAAATGGTCGCAGCCGGTTATTCCTTTTCCCACCGGTTCACCATCGCGGAATTCCGGCGACCGGAGTTCGAGGTACAGATCCAGGCCGGCGAGGGACCGTTCCTGCTGGGGTCCGGAACCGAGTTGACCCTGGCTGCCTCGTATTTTTCCGGTGGCGGACTTCCCGGTGCGGAGGTCAACTGGAACGTGAATGCCCATCCAGGCCACTTCAGCCCGCCGGGATGGTTCGGCTGGCAGTTCGGTAACCAGGCCATGCGCTGGTGGTTCATCGAGGACGATGAAGACGGCCCCCGCTCCACCAACACCAACCGTCACCTGTCCGGCGCCACGGACACCCGGGGACAGCACAGCGTCCGCCTGGATTTCCTGGATGCCCAACCAAAGCAACCCTACGCAGTGACGGCCCATGCCTCCGTGGTGGATGTCAACCGACAGTCCTGGACTGCCAACCGGTCCCTGCTGGTCCATCCATCGAGCCTGTACGCCGGACTGAAGACTCCCAAATACTTTGTTCCGGAAAACACCCCCATGGTGGTGGAACTGGCGGTGACCGACATCGACGGACAGAAGATCGGGAATCACCCTGCGCAAATCACCGCCGAACTGGAGGAGTGGAAATACCAGCGCGGAAAAATCCGTCGCGTCACCTCCGGAAAACAGACCTGCAACGTCAATACGTCCGCTGAAGGAACGGCCACCTGCACCTTCCAGACACCCAAAGGCGGTTCCCTGCTCATTACCGCCACCGTGACGGATGCCGCCGGCCGGGTGAATACCACCCGAATCACCCGCTATGTGGAAGGCGGATCCCTGCCCCCCGTACGCAAGGTGGAACGCGAACGCCTGCAGATGATCCTGGACCGGGAAGGCTACCGACCGGGAGACACGGCGGAAGTCTTCATCCAGGCACCGTTTTATCCGGCAGAAGGTCTCTGGTTCCGGCGCCATGCCGGCATCTCCGAACCCCAGCGTTTCCGTATGGAGGGACCCACCCACATCCTCAGGGTACCCGTCCGGGACATCCATATGCCCGGCACGGAAATCCAGGTGGAACTCACCGGCGCCAACTTCCGGCAGGACGATGCAGGCCGGGTGCTGGACAAGATACCCAAACGTGCCGCCTATGCGGGGGGGACCATCCATATCCCCGTCTCCCTGGACAGCCGGAAACTGGAACTCTCCATCACCCCGGCACAGGCCCAACTCTCTCCGGGGGGAAAAACCCGGGTGTCCATGCTTGTCAAAAACGCCGCGAACAAGCCGGTGGCCAACGCGGAAATCGCCCTGGTAGCCGTGGACGAGGCGGTTCTGGCACTTACCGGGTATCGTCTGCAGGATCCCCTGTACACGTTTTATCCCTCCCGCGCCGGCGGAGTGTCCTCCCGCTGGCTGCGCGAACACGTCCAACTCATGGACCCCGTGAAACTGGACAGTGATGACGCGCAGCAGGAACCGGAAGCCATGATGGAGGTGTCCGACATGCCCACCGCCGGAGCCGTACGGCCTTCAGCGGCCGCTCCGGGTGCCAAAAGGGCCAAGATGTCCCTTGCCCGGGCCGATTCAAGTGAGATGGCCAAGGAAGAAACCTCCACCCGCAGCAGTGACACTTCCCCGGATGCCGCGGTGCAGGTTCGCAGCGATTTCTCCGCCCTGGCCCTGTGGGCGCCTGAAGTCCTCACAGACGCCGCCGGCAAGGCGGAGGTGGAACTCAAACTGCCCGACAACCTGACGCGCTACCGGCTGATGGCGGTGGTGGTTTCCGAAGCCACCCACTACGGACTCGGGGAGGCGTCGGTAACCGCGCGCCTTCCGATCCAACTGCGGCCTTCACCTCCGCGTTTTTTGAATTTCGGTGACCGACTGGAACTGCCGTTGGTGGTTCAGAACCAGACGGAAAAAACCCAGGAAATCCGGGTGGCCATCACCGGCCGGAATGTGAACTGGACGGGACCCACGGGCCAGAAGATCACTGTCCCCGCCCAGGATCGCCGGGAAGTCCGCTTTGCGATGAGCACCCACATGGCCGGAACCGCGAAATTTTCCGCGATTGCCCAAGGGGAGACCGGAAACGACGCCGCCACCTTTGAGTTGCCGGTCTGGACGCCGGCCACCACCGAGGGTTTTGCCTCCTACGGCACCCTGGACAAGGGAGCCACGGTACAGCCGGTGCAGGTTCCTTCCAACGTGGTTACCCAGTTCGGTGGACTGCAGGTCCAGACATCCTCCACCGCCCTGCAGGCGCTTACGGATGCCGTGCTGTACTTGTACAACTATCCCTTCGAGTGTTCCGAACAGATTGCCAGCCGCATCCTGTCGGTGGCGGCCCTGCGGGATGTACTGGCGGCTTTCCAGGCCGCCGGCATGCCGAAACCGGAAGTCATCGAGGCCGCCATGGCCAAGGACATCCGGCAACTGGCCGGCATGCAGAATTCCGATGGCGGTTTCGCCTTCTGGATCCGGGGCATGGAAAGTTGGCCTTTTTTGACGATCCATGTCACCCACGCCCTGCTGCGGGCCCGGGAAAAAGGATACACGGTTCCGGAAAACCTCCTGAACCGGGCCTTGGGTTATCTGCGGGTCATCGAGCGACACATCCCCCCGTGGTATCCCGAATGGGTGAAGCGTTCGATCATCGCCTACAGCCTGTTCGTCCGCAATGTGGCAAAGGATCCCGACCCGAAGAAAGCCGCCGAACTGTATCCCCATTTTGCGGGCGGGAAACAGCCGGACCTGGAAGGCGTGGGGTATCTGTATCCGGTGTTCGTGAGTGCCAAACGGGATGACATCCTGGTCCAGATCCGGAAACTGCTGATGAACCGGATCACTGAAACCGCCGGAAACGCCCACTTCGTGACCTACGCCAGCGACGGTGCCCACCTGATCCTGCATTCCGCACGCCGGGTGGACGGGCTTCTGCTGTCCGGCCTCATGCTGGACCAGCCCCGCAGCGACCTCATCCCGAAAATCGTGGCCGGATTGCTGGCCCACCGCAAGCAGGGCCGCTGGGCCAACACCCAGGAGAGTGCCTGGGTGCTTTTAGCCCTCGACCAGTATTTCCGGACCTATGAAAAGGTCACCCCCAACTTCATTTCCCGGGTCTGGCTCGGAGAGCAGTTCGCCGGAGAACACCGTTTTGCCGGACGGACCACGGAGCGCCATACCATCGACATTCCCATGAACCTGCTGGGAGATCCGGGAAAAACCAGCGACCTCATCATTGACCGGCAGGGCGCGGGTCGCCTGTACTATCGCATTGGCATGAACTATGCGCTCTCCGATCTGCGGCCGCCGGCCGCCAGCCACGGGTTTACCGTGAGCCGCCGTTACAGTGGGCTGGATCGCCCTGAAGACGTGAAACAACTGTCGGACGGCACCTGGGAGATCAAGGCCGGCAGCCGGGTGAAGGTCACCCTGACCATGCTGGCTCCCGCCAGACGTTACCACGTCGCCCTGGTGGATCCGCTGCCGGCCGGACTGGAAGCCGAAAATGCCGCACTGCGCGGCACGGCACCGGCAGCAGCCACCAGTGGCAGTACCAGCCGGGGTCCCATCCATCACCGGGGCCGGGGACGTGTTTCCATCGACACCGGTTATGCCCCCCACTGGTGGCGCATGTGGGGACGCTGGTACGAGCACCACAACATCCGGGACGAGCGCGTGGAAGCATTCGCATCCCTGCTGGATGCCGGAGTGCACACCTTCGAGTACACGGCCCGTGCAACCACGCCGGGTCATTTCATTGTCCCGCCCCTGAAGGCCGAGGAAATGTACGCACCGGAAACCTTTGGACGCAGCACCGGGGATCATGTCCGTGTCGTAGAGTGATTGTGCCGGGATCAACGGACTTGACCGGCGCTGTCAGGCCACGTCTTTTCAAAAAGTCATGGATGTGGTACCAGTTGCATGATGAAACCTCTGTTGCTGGCTTTACCCTTGATGTTCATTCTTTTCGCCTGCGATCCGCCGCCGGACCCCTATGCCCGGCCCGCCCCCCGGCCTGTGGCCGAAAAAACGGAACCCGTCATCGAAGAAGCTCCCTTTGCTCCACCCATGGACCTGCCCCCGGATGAGGAAACCCGGGGGCTTCCGGCTTACATGCGTCCCCGGGAAAGCCGGTTTTCCAGAACGATGTGGCGCCGGATCCAGGATGCCCATGACGAAATGGTCGCCCTGCGTCGGTCACTTCATGCCGCCCCCGAACTGGCCCACAGGGAGGTGAACACCTCCCGCATGCTGGCACAGCAACTGGAACCCCTGGGCTTCAAACTGATCGGCCCCGTGGGGTTGACAGGATTCGCCGCCCTGCTGGATGGCGGAGAAGGACCCACCGTCGCGGTGGTGACAGGCATGGACGGCGTTCCGGTAGCCGAAGACACAAGGCTTCCTTTCGCCTCCAGGGCCGAAGGCTACTGGGAAGGACAGAAAGTTCCGGTCAGTCACGCCTTTGGCCGGGACGTGGAGATGGCCATTGCCGTGGGAACGGCCAAACTGCTGGTATCCATGAAAGAAAGCATACCGGGGAAGGTGGTGTTCATCTTCCAGCCGGCCTCGGGAAGGCTCCAGGCGGGGGACAGCCCGGGGGCCCGGGATGTGCTGGCATCCGGCGTCCTTTCCAGGCTGGGGGTGGAGGTACTCTTCACGCTGCCGCTGGATCCCGGCCTTCCCGTGGGTCGCGTGGGTGTGCCCACCGGTGCCGTTGCGGGCGGACTGACCCGCTTTTCCATCGTGGTCCAGGGCACCCAGAACCGCATCTGCTCCGGAACGGTTCCCTGGATGTGTGTGGATCCCATCGCCATTGCCTCCCATCTGGTGCAGGAACTGCTCCTTTTGCCGTCCCGGCAGTTCGGACCCAACCGGCAGGTGGTTCTCAACGTTGGGCGGATCGAAGGGGGCGATGCAGACCACACGGTGGCCTCGTCGGTGACCATCTCCGGCACCTTCCGCTGGCTGGTGGAATCCGATGCCCGCCGCATGCAGCAGTTGATCTCCCGGGTGACCGACGGGGCTGGCCGGATGGCGGGCACCAGCATCCGCACCACCTTCGAAAAGGGTCCGCAAAACCAGGTGGGCCACAGCGAGGTTCTGTACTGGGCCCTTCCCACCCTGGTGCGCAGCCTGGGCCGCCGGGGTGTGATGCCGGGGGATCCCCTCGCGGAGCCTGGGGATTTCCCCCTGTACCAGAAGGAAGTCCCCACAGCCATGTTCCTTCTGGGCTGCGGTCGCACCAACCGGGATGCCGGAAGACGCGGGGAAGGAACCTTTTCCCCCGACGAGGAGACCCTGACCGTGGGTGTCCATGTGCTGTCCAATCTCATCGTGGACTACCTGCATGACGCCAACCGGCCCAAACTGGCGCCCGCCCGCAAGACAAAAGCGGTGGATGCGGAAGGTGTCCGGTGAAGGTCTGTCCGGACTGCGGAACAACCTATCCCGATGATGCGGGATTCTGCTCCGTGGACGGCCGCAGACTGGCGACGGGTGAAAACCCGGAGGCTCCCATGGAAGCCGGACGGTCCCTGGGCACCATGCTGGACGACCGCTACCGCCTGGTGGAGTTTCTCGGTGCCGGTGGCATGGGGGAGGTCTACCGGGCCGAACACGTATACATCCGCAAGACCGTGGCAGTGAAATTGCTTCGGCCGGACGTGAATCACACGGCCGATTCCCTTGCCCGCTTCCATCAGGAGGCCCTGTCGGCCTCCTCCATCGGACACCGCAACATCATCACCATCGACGACTTCGGCAAGTTGCCCGACGGCACCGTCTACCTGACCATGGAGTTCCTGCAGGGGCGGACCCTGGCAAAACACATCGCGTCCGGTCCCCTGGAGTTCCATGACGCCCTGAACCTCATGCTGCAGATTTCGGACGGCCTCGCTGCTGCTCATGCTGCCGGCATCATCCACCGCGACATGAAGCCTGAAAACGTGTTCCTCGTGCCAAACGAGGAAGGCGGCGAACACGTGAAGATCCTGGATTTCGGGATTGCGAAGATTCACACCGCAGAAGGGCAGAACATCACCAAGACCGGCGCCATCTGCGGCACCCCCCATTACATGTCCCCCGAACAGGCCATGGGAGAGAAACTCGATCCCAGGGCAGACATTTATTCCCTCGGAATCATCCTGTTCGAGTTGGTGACAGGCCATGTGCCATTCAAATCGGAGTCCTTTCTGGGCGTTCTGACCCAACACCTGGCCGATGAACCCCCTGTCCCCACCCATTTGCGTCCCGATCTTCCCGGCAGCATCGAACGCATCATTCTCAAGGCACTGTCGAAAAAGCGTGAACACAGGCATCAGGACATGACGGAATTCATGGCCGATCTGCGGGCAGCACAGCAACAACTCGTCATTCCCCTGCAGGACACCCTTCGTTCCGGGGAACGGCCGGACATGCCCGTGGCTCCTGGCATCGAAACCGCAGTGAATACATCTCCGGAAAATGTTCCGAAACCCCTGGTTGTCCCCGAAGAAGGCGTAACATCCAGCAAACTCGTCTGGTTCCTGCCCTTGCTGTTGCTGCTGGCAGCAGCAGGAACCGGCCTGTATTTCTTTTCCGGTTTTTCGAATCCTTCTTCCGTGAAAGAAGAACAGGGAGAAACTTCCCTTTTTCCCGAACAAGTGGACCCTGGCCCATCCACAACCCCCCTGGATTGCATCGATACCCAAAGGCCCCTGATGGGCACTTTGACCCAGTCCTTTCTCCATATTCAGCCCAAAAGCCGCAAAACATGGAAGGCTCCATGCAGCGGAACGGATTGCGGACTTTCTGGACAGCCTGTCATTGCCCGGAACACGGTCTTTCTCGGCAGCCGGCAATCACGGCTATATGCTGTGGACCCCCACAAACCGGAATTGCGGTGGGAAGCCGAACTGGCCGGAGAAGTGTTTGCGCCCCTGATATGGCAGGATCATGTCGTGGCGGTTTCGGATGGTGGACAAACCGGAGTGTTTGATGTGGAAAAAGGCACTGCAGTCTTTTTGTCTTCCAGACACCACAGTCCGTTCATTTCCGCACCCTTTGTTGCCCGGGACCGGGTCTGGTTCTCCGGAGCCGATGCCCATTTCCACACCGTTTCGCAGCACAGGGAAAAATTTTCCCTCTCCCTCAGGCGCCTTGCAGTGAGGGGTCCCGTGCATCACGAACCGGTAATCACCGGGGGACACTGGTTCTTTGCCGCCCCGGTGGTATTCGATCGCCCGGAAAACGTGGAATACAACCTCTACACGCTACTTGATGAAGACTCCGTATCCTACAAGCGTCATCACAAGATGGAACTCTGTGTTCTTTCCGCCGCACTGGATCAACTCGAAGATCCCCGGGCCAAACGGAACTGCTCGGAACCCAACCTGTTGGTGGACTCCGCTCCTTTGTATCGCTCCCTGTCCCCGCTGGTTGCGGGGCGTCATCTTTGGTTCTTTTTCACGACGGAAAACCGCGATGACGGCATGGTGGTGGTCTGCGACCGGTCAGAAGAGCGCTGTCGCCGCATCCAGCGCACCGGCATTGCCTCTTCGGGTGCCGCCGTCCTGGTGAACGGTCGCCATCTGGGGGTATTCGCCACGCGGACCCTGGGGCGGTGCCGCATCTGCATGACGGATCTGTCCGTTCCACCGCCGGAGAACCACACCGGCCCCACCTGCATCTGGCAATTGGAAACACCGGGATGCCCCGGGGATTTGCGCATTCTCGGGGACAAGTTGGTTTTCGGCACGGACCGGTCCCGTCTGGTCACCATGGATGTCCTTTCCGGAAAAATCCTGCAGGACCTGCCTCTTTCCGGCCAGGTACGCCATGCCGTTTCCCCCTGTGCAAACCGGTTGTTCATCGTCACGGACAACAACACCATGGACGTCTTCACCCTGGCAACTCATTGAAGCACTGTTCAGGTATCTGATACCATCTCACGGTTGGACTTGACCGGCGCTGTAATCCTGCTGGCGAAATCCTGACAAAGACCATACGAAAGACACCGGCCATACAGTGATGGGGATGCACTGTGGACGGTGGACGGTGGACGGTGGCGGGGAAGGTGGACGGTGGCGGGGAAGGCAGTGGGACCGGCGTGATAAAGAGGGCCCCTGTTGCGGGGCCCCGGATTTTTTCAATTGTAGGGAGAAAGGAAGTGGAAGTCGCGAACTACATGTTGGTGAAGTCGGCCCATTCCAGCATACGGGTCAGGCCACGAACCATTTCCAGGTTGTCCACGTAGTTCTTGTAGTTGCGCAGGGTGACCTGATACTCGTTGTAGTTGTTGGTGGACGGATCCAGGTCATAGGCGTCCTTGGCATTCAGGTACGTGTCGCGCAACTCGGTGGCGTAGGCGATCATGCGGGCGCCCAGGGACACGTTGTGCGTTCCGGTGTGGGCGACCACGTCGTCATACTTCAGAGCCTGGAAGACCTTGTTGGACAGGGGATCTTCCATCTCGATGATCCGCTCGGGGGGCAGGTGGGAGAAGTCGATGCCTTCGGCGTTGCCGCGCACGTAGATGCGGGACTTGTCGATGAACTCCTGGCTGTAGTTCATGGGGAACATGGCCATGCCCATGACGGCGGCATACAACTGGATGGTGAACGTGTTGTTCGGGGTGATCAGGCCCTGGAAGGTGCCACTCACGGTGGAGCAGCGCGGGGCGTTCATGTCTGCGGCATAGGCGTGTTCAACAATCGCGTAGGGGACGTTTCCATAGCCGGGAACATTGACGTTGACGGTACCACAGAAGGCCGGGGCGATCTTGGAGTAGTCGTTGGTCTGGATGCCGGCAAAGATGTCCAGAATCTGGGTCGGGAACAGCCGGGCAAAGTTGATGGTGTACTGGCGCTTGTCTTCCTGGGTGTCGCGACCCATGAAGCGGTTCTCGGCTTCGGCCATGATCTGGATGGCCAGGGCGCGATCGAAGAACTGGCCGCGGCGCAGCATCTTCATGTACCACTGGTAACCATAATCATAGTCGTAACGGTCATCGCGGAACTTGCCGGAGATGAGCGGTACATAGAATTCGCACTCGGTGCCGGGTCCGAATCCCTGGCAGTATTGCGGATCGTCGGTGTTCTGATCGAAGAACTGCTCGCCATTGGGTCCGGTCACCAGTTGGTGGAAACCAGGCTGCGGCATGGTGAGCACGCGCATGAAGGTGGAGAAGATGTCGGCCACGGCGGCGGTCCAGAAACCCCAGCCAGTGTCGGGGTTCGTGAAGAAGTTTTCCACGCCGACGTCGCCACCCATGTATTCGCCCAGGGCATCCCGGAAAATTCCCAGGTACAGGGCGTAGTACTGCACGTGATTCTGCAACAGTTCGAAGTACCGTCCGGCGATGCGGCGGACATAGCCACCTTCGTTCCAGAAGCCCCAGGTGTAGCGGCCTCGGCTGAAGTTGTTCAGCACATAATAGTTCTCGTAGGCTTCGATGAGACCCTGGGAGATTTCCCACAGGTCCGCGCCCTTGTCGAAGTAGTTGCAGCCCAATTGGGACTGACGGAATTCATCCGAGCAATGTCCGTAGGGAACCATCACGCGGCGGGTGCCGCCATCCAGGGTGGGATCGGTCATCCACAGATCCAGGCCACCCATACCGGACTTGACGATCCAGCGGTTGGGTACCCAGGCGCGGTTGGAATCCCGCAGATCCGCGAAATCCTGGAAGCGGGTGTAGTGAACGGCTTCAATACCGGAGGTGAAGAACAGCATCGCGGTGGGCCAGCCCCATTCCGCGAAGTTCTGCACGGCATACAGGCCGACGAGGTCGTTGCCCACGGTCTTGAAGACCTGGCGAAGGCCACCGTAGGCATAGGCAATGGCTGCATCGTCGTATTTGCCCAACTTCTGGAAGTCGGAGTTGAATTTCGCGCCGTAGTCCATGATGGAGGTATAGGCGTAGTCATCGATGCCGTTTTCAATTTCATACTGGGTGACGGGGTCCACAATGCGTGGGCCCGCCGTGCCGTCATGGTTGCGGATTTCCCAGTAACGATCGTAGAAGTTCAGGGCGTCGTAGGTGCCCTTGAAGTTGTGGCGCAGGCCCATGTTGTGGCCCATTTCATGGATGGTCACACCCACATAAATCTCGCCGCGCAAGGCGTCGTAGATCTTTTCGCCACAGTCCCAACCGCCGTTTCCGTCTTCCCAACTGCCACCGCAGTGGGTTTCAACCATGCGACGGGCCACGGCCACGGAGGCCGGATCTTCAAACGGGGAGAAATCGGTGTACATCACGCAGCCCTTCTGGGCGAAGTGTTTGAACTTCAGATCGTTCATGGCGCGGATGTATTTCAGGTTGAGTTGGGTCAGCGGGGACACCTGGGCCCGGATGGTGGAACCATAGGCCAAAGAGCCCGAATCGGCCTTGATGGGATCGTAACCTGCGGACAGCAGGGTGTTGGCCGAGGACAGGATCACGTCCCGGGTCATCATGCGGTCTTCAATCGGTGTGTCACGCAGGCGGTTCAGACGGGAATACCCGAGATAGACGCCGGTGCCGTCGCCGAGGGCGCCGGTCTGGGAAAGGGCGCGGATGCGCTTGTCCCAGGAATTCTTGAAGGCATCTTCGCCCTGACCGAGAACCAGGGGAGCGTGGGGAGCAAGACCCCGGGCCCAGCCCGTGTCCATGTTGCGGAACAGGGTACGGATGCGATCCTGACTCATGGCTTCGCCGGTGCGCTGCCAGTTCAGGCGCGGTGCTTCGGGATCCACCATGGATTTGCCGGCGGTGCCCAGGGGATGCTTGTTCAGCCAGGGCAGCATATAGTCACCGGTCAGGTAGTCGGTCAGGTTCATGTTGGGATCGGTAAGCAGGCGGACCATGTCACGGGCATATCCGGCATAGGAATCCAGGGCGGCACCGTAAATGTTGGAGGCAGCCGAGAAACTCTCACCGGTCAGCGGATCGGGAAGCGGAGGACCATAACCCAGCGGGGAATACTGCTGGGGCGCATCAATCCAGACCTGGGCCGGGAACCGGATGTCACCCAGGCGGACGTCCTTTTCGCAGACGGTCTGGCGGTTGGAACCATAGGCATACCAGGTGCGGGTGTCATCCTTGGGGATGTACGGGCAGATCTGCACGGACTGCTGTTCCACACCCTTGGAACCCAGGCGGGATACCTTCAGGTGATCCAGCCATGTATTGTGGGAGCGCGCCCAGTCATCATACACATCCATCATGGGGCCGGTCATGTTGCCCGTGGGGTTGCCCTGGGCATCCAGTTCCCAGGAGGCAATGGATGCGGGGGTCAACGAATTGGCGTAGTACACCATGGGGCGCATCACGCGATTGGCGTAACGAATGGGCACCGGCTGGGAGTTTTCGCGGTTCTCGGTCCAGTCGGGGTTGCGGGCGATGTAAACCTGGCCGTCGTCCTTCCAGAAGCAGGGATTCGGACGGTTGTAATGATCCCGGGTGCCGGGGCAGTAAACGCCGGCACGATCGCCGTCGGGAACGTCCGTGTTGGCATAGACCTTGTTGCCCATGATGTAGATCTTGGTGTTGTCGTCACGATAACGGCAGGGCGCCCCATCGCCGGGGCAATGGAACAGTTGGCCCTTGACTTCCTGATGGTTCTCCCGGTCAGCATACAGGGAGGCTTCCGTCTGGGTGGTGGCCTTGATGAAACTCTCCTGGAAGAAGTTCCACTTGTTGGCGTATTCCTTCAACTGCTGGATGGTGACACCATACTGGCGGTTGTAGGTCAGACGGGCGGACATGAAGTAGCCGAACTTGTCGTGTTCCCACTGGGTGTATTCGTGGGGCTCGTATTCGTTGTCCGGATCCAGTTTGCGGAATGCATGGCGAACCATGACCTGCGAAGCATTGCAGGTTGTGAGGGTGCCGTAGAAATAGCAGTCCGGGATCTTGGTCAGGCCCATGAAATCCCAGCCGTCCAGGGAACGCATTTCCGGTCCCATGATGACGTTCTCGGTGATTTCGATATAGGTCAGTTCCCCCTTGTCATTGCGGACATACTTCGGATAGTGAGGATCATCCGGATCCGTGACGGAATAGCCCACAGGGTCAACCTTGATCACGTGGGGCCAGAACATCGCCCAGGAACTGGAGCGGTTTTTGCTCCAGTCGATGCGCATGAATTCCCGCAGGTACCAGGGACGCTCCGTGGTTTCGCGGATGATGTTCAGTTCCTCACCCGTGGATGCGTTGTAGTCACGGATGATGTCGAAGTGGTTGATGCCCCAGGCACCGATGACCTCTCCCACCCAGTCGTCATGATAATCGGTTTCCGCACCCTTGATGCGATCGTAGGCCAGACGGGCGATGAGGCTGTTTTCCTGGATATCCCAGCGGATGATGGCGGCATCCCAGCCGGCTTCCCCGATGAAGGTCACCGTGGAAGTGAAGCCGATGTCGACCACCGTGGGGATGTAGTACCATTCGCCTGTGAAGTCTGTCTTGGCAACCACATGGGGCTGCACATAAGAACGCGGGGGGCGTTCCTCGGCACAGCCCATGACCACCATGAACAGGGTGATGAGCATTGTCGTGATGAGTGTTCGATTGTGTCGCATATTGACGTTACCTCCAGTCCAGTGACTATTTCATGACCTTGTTATAAAAAGCATCCACACTGTAGCTGATGTTGAACATGATGGAACTGTAATTGTTGCGGTTGAAACTGAGAAACGGCTGCTGATACTCCTCGGTGTTCGGTTTGCGCTGGGGCGTGAACGTATTGAGGGTCAGGCCCAGCGTCAGGTAATCCAGCGCCTGATAGGTGACGCCGGCAGAGAACATCTGGTAGTCGCGGCGACCACGGTTACCGGGGTCGTAACCCCGCACTTCGTTGGTCGAAGCGCAGATGTCGATGACCTCGCCGGAGGGCGTCGTATACAGGCAGTTGTCCAGTTTGTACGTACGAAGGGTCAAAAGGCCATAAGCCATGGACATGTTGACCTTGTCGAGGGGAGAATACCCCAGGGACAGCATGTTGGTGAAACCGAACTCGTTCTGCCGGGACACGGTTTCATATTGCAGGGTGTCATATTCGACGCCGTTGACCAGAACCGGCTGGCTGAGATGGTTCACGGAAGCGGTTTTGTACTTGTAAAAGTAATAGGAAAAAGTCAGCCCGTATCCGAGACTGAGATCCCTTCCGCCCACCTTGAATGTGCGGGAGAAGTTCAACGCCGTGTCCGTCTTGGTGTTCAGGCCGACGTTGCGGGAAGTCATTGAAAGGGGAATCAGGAAACTGAACGAACCGGACACGTCGATGTCGGCGCCCGGAATCTTGAAAAGGCTTCCGTGGGCCAGCCGGACATTGATGTCACTGTAGTCGATGCGGCGCTCGGTGCCATCCACGCGACGATCGAGATCTTCAGCCTCCTTGCGGCTCAGGATGGTATCCGACACCCCCAGGTAGGAAAGGTTGTTCGTGTACAGATCCGTATCGGAGAAGAAAGCGGAACGATACCGGGGGTCGCTGCCCATCACTTCATTGGAGAAACTGAACGAAGCCGACAGGTTCAGCGGACGCAGGTTCTTGTCGTCGGGAAACAGGATGCTTCCGAGACGCCAGCCGGCGCGCAGGGAATAGGACGTCACCCAACTGGTGCTTTCCGGCTCGGCATTCAGCGAATGGTTGCTTCCAAGACCGAGGTTGAGGGTGAATCCCCCCAGCGGCGGTGCCTTGTCGGCGGTTTTGCTGCCGGTCGTCTGGCTCACGGTCACATCGGTTCCCGATTCGTCCATGACGGGAATATCTTCTTCCGAAACCGGTTTTGAGGAGACGGGGTGAGCGACGAGAAGCAGGAGGAGAATGGGGATAAATACCTTCATGTTCTTCACGGTCAGGCTCCTTTGGAAGTACTTCCTCCGCACGGAAGTACCCCGTTGGAATAGGACAGTTCGAAAATCCAGTCAAGAACTAAATCTGTCCTGTACAGAGTATTTGACCATATTCCGGATTCATCTGTGACCTGGAACACACACGGGTGCTTCCGGCAGATCCCCGTTCGTGTTTTTTTTGTGGTTTTCCCTCGTTCATTCAGGGGATCTTCAAGCCCGTCAGGCAATGTTCCTCCTGCCGGTGACATGCATCACAGATTTCCCCCCAAACCCGGCCTTTTCCCCTCCTCCTGCAACTTCGACAATAAAAAACTGTGCCCTTTTTGTCTTGATAAAACTACGCCGCCACGTGCGCACCATCTTGCATCCCAAATGGGGACGCTATTTTAACATATGCTATTTTAACATTATACAACTATCGGGCCTGTCACCCGAATCCATCCAACACCACGGATTTCCCGCATGGCGGGCGATTGGTCAGCATGGACAGTCATTGAAAGGGTACCAATCCTCCAAAATTTTCTGCAATTTGCCATCTTTCAGGCGGAACAATGTCCGCGAATTTCCCAAAAGACCCTCCTGGATGACCATTTCCGGCCAGCCGTCCTGATCCAGATCCGCCACCAACAGAATCCGTCGCGTCGTTTCGCTGGAGACAAGCATCCGGGGTATGCCCCCTTCCGAGACCTGCCAGAGGCTCCAGACTTCATGTCCCTCTCCACCGCACATGGTTTCTCCCACCTTGCGGTGGTCCTCGATCAATGCCCTTGATTCACGGGAGAAGATGCGCGTGCGAACCACAGGTGGATCCTCCGGAAATTTTTTCAGGTATTCCGAGGATTTTTCTCCAAACGGGTGTTCCGTCCAGTGCCGATCCACCACCTGCTTCCATTGTGTGAACAGGGGATCCCCTTCATCCAGGGGAAGCCAGAATGCCGGGGGAGGCAATGATGCCGGCCGCGCCCAATGAAAAATGTCCCGTTGGCCCGAAACCCAATTGCCGCATTCATCCAGAACCATCCCCAGTACATGGGATGCCAGCTCCAGGATTGCCGGGAACTTCGGCAACCGTTTTTCTCCGGTTTCCGAATACAGCCCCAAATCCTCAAGACTTCCGAAATGGGGAATGACCCTGCTGACCACCTGCCGGTTCCCCACCGGCTTCCGGCAGATCACTTCATGACCCTGGTAGATGTCCAGTTCCACTCCTGCAAGGGTCCCGTCATCCGGGAGTTCCCTGAGAACAACCGACGGCCCTGAGCCCTGCAACAACCGGGGATTCTCCAGCCCCGTTTCCGGCAGCTGCCAGTTCGCCCGGGAAATCCGCACAAACAGTTTCCCGTAGTCATCACCCCAGAAAAAGCCAAGAACCCCCACAAATGCGCTGCCTTTTCCCGGGGATTCTCCGGAATCGCCGGAAACCGGAAGGCTGGGTGGTTTCGGCGTTCTTTGGACACAACCGGAAACCAGGAGAAAAAACAGGACAGGGACAAGTCGGAATAACTGCTTGCTCATGCGTGCAGTCTGCATCAAAACAGGCCCTGCATCAAGATCATGCATTGATCCGTGAACACGAAACCGCTAGATTCCCCAGGCAGAAGGGGAAAAGGATTCTCCCCCGGCAGCACGGGTCCTGCTTTTCCGGGGCGTTTCCGGGTCCCCCCATGCAAGGAGCTCCATGCGAATCATAGATCTGCGCAGCGACACTGTAACCCGTCCCACCCAAGCCATGCTGGATGCCATGTTTGATGCCCCCGTAGGTGACGATGTTTTCGGGGATGATCCCTGCGTCAATTCCCTGCAGGAAAAAATTGCCCGGCTTCTTGGTTTTGAAGATGCACTTTTCTGTCCCAGCGGAACACAGAGCAACCTGTGCGGAATTCTGGGCCATTGCCAGCGGGGGGAAGAATACATCGTGGGCCAGATGGCGCACACCTATCGCTGGGAAGCCGGCGGTGCCGCCGTACTGGGTTCCGTTCAACCCCAGCCCCTTGCCCAGAATCCAGACGGTACCATGGATCTGGAAGCCATCGAAGCCGCCATCAAACCGGACGATCCCCATTACGCCATCACCCGGCTTCTCACCCTTGAAAACACGTGGGGCGGTCACCACGTTCCCTTCGAATTCATCCAGGCCGCCACCGATCTCGCACACAGGCGGGGTCTTTTTACCCATCTGGATGGAGCCCGCCTTTTCAATGCCGCCGTGGCACAAGCCGCCGGCACATGTCGGACCCCATTCGAAGAGGCCCGCCGCATTTCCGGATGCTTTGACAGTGTATCCGTCTGCTTCAGCAAGGGACTGGGAGCTCCCGTGGGTTCGGCCCTGTGCGGATCCCGGAATCTCATCGCAAAAGCACGCCGTATCCGCAAGATGGCAGGCGGAGGCATGCGACAGGCCGGGTATCTGGCCGCAGCAGCCGTCTTTGCACTGGATCACCACGTGACACGCCTCGCCCAAGATCATGCCAACGCCACTCGGCTGTCAGACGGATTGGCGGGCATTACGGCCCTGGCAGTCACTGCCCCCGATACCAACATCGTGTTTGTGGACTTGCTGCCACCTTACCTTGAACATGCCGCTTTGCTGGTACCCTTTCTGCGTGAAAAGGGCATTCTGGTCACGGGAACAACCCGCCTTCGTTTCGTCACCCATCTGGACATCCATCCCGAAGACATCGACACCACCGTAACCGCCTTGCAGGAATTTTTCGGCAATACCCCGAAACCCCCGGACCCGGGAACCTAGAAACGACTGGGCAACTGCAGCAACGCAAACATGTTCTGTCCCAGAATGCGGTCGATATGGGCTTCCGGCAGGGGCAGGCGCCGGACCTTTTCAATGTTCCGCCGCAGGTTGTTCTTTCCATACGGGGTATCCGAGCCCAGGCAGATACGGTCCGAACCCAGATGTTCCACGGCCTTCAGGATCTGGCGCACACTGACCAGATCCGGTGGAGAAATGTCGAAAAACAGGTTTTCCGGTGCAGGAAACCGACACACGGTGTCCACATCAATGCAATGTCCCAAAACATAGTGCGTTCCGGAAAACTCCCTGCACAAACCCATAAAGGACTGAACGTCCCTTTCCGTGTGCAAATGGACAAACAGGGGTATTCCCCGGTGATGGCACCAACGGGAAAGATCACGCATGAAACCACCGTCCGTTTCAAAGGGGGTGAAACACTGGTGCACCTTCACCATGGAAAAACCCCATTCCCCGTATCGCTCATCCAGTATTTCCAACGCATTGTCCTGCCGCACATCCACCCAGTAACTTTGCAGGATGCGGTCAGGAGCCCCCTGGTGCAAACCCGCGACAATCCGGTTGCCCTCTTCCAGCCCGTCCGCCAGGTTCTTCACCTTTGAAGAAAGCCGGATCATCCGGTTGATGCCAACCATCCACCGTGTGCCGGGAAACCGGCTGGCAAAATCCGGCAAAGCATACTTCCGGCGGCTGTGCAAATCCCCCGGTGACAGCACCACCATGGCAGCTCCGGCAGCATCCAGCGCGGCCAGAATGCCATCCTGTTCCAGAAACTCCCCACTGGCATGTGCATGTCCGTCAATAATCATGAATCCCGACACTCCTTGCAGTTCCGTTTGAATCCCAACCCGGGATGGCAATCATCCGGCCTTCGGGGTCAATCCCCCCCCTGGGGGCAAAATATCTCATTATTCACCCATTGCACAGGAAATTCTCGCTGATTTTCAAGGAAAAAAAAGGTGTTCTTTCCCATGCTGAAATGCTAGGATTTTCCACCGGATCTGGGCATGTCCTGCATGCGACCGGATTTGCATTGCGCACCTGGCCAGTCATCCCGCACCGGAGGCCCCATGAACCTGACCGTTCTGATCGCCGAAGACGACAAACATACCCGAACCATCATGGAACACATTTTCCAGAAGGATCCCGCCTTCAGGGATTTGAACATCGAACTGCTTCTGGCACCGGACGGGGAAGTGGCATTCAAACTGTTCAACAATCACAAAGTGGATCTGGTCATCTCCGATCTGCTCATGCCCAAAATGGACGGTTTCGCCTTCTGTCGCGCGGTCAGGGACAGCCCCAACGGCAAAAACATCCCCATTGTCATCACCAGCGCAATCTACAAGGAAACTGCCCTTTTGAACCGGCTGCGGGAGGAACTGGGCGTTGTCTTTTTCCCAAAACCCTTCCAGGTCAGGGAGTTCACCCACGAAATCCTGGGGCTTTTACGCCGTCCCGAATCCGGGGAACCATCGATCAAGCGTACCCGCATCACCATGAGTGGTCCCTTTCAGGGAACACTGGATCAACGTCCCCTGCCCACACTACTGCTGGATGTCCATGACATTGAGGGTACCGGCATTCTCCAACTAGAACAGGGGAAAATGCAAAAGGAGATCTTTTTCCTTTTTGGACGACCCATGGGGGCGGAATCCAACATCCGCCACGAGATGCTCGGACAGTACCTTGTTTCCAAAAACATCATCACGGAAAAACGGCACCAGGAACTTCTTGCCCAGGCCAAAAACACCCGCGTCAGTTTCCTCAAGGCCCTTCTGGACAGTCGGGAGTTTGATGACGAACTGGTGCTGCGCTACCATGCATCCCTCGTGAAGGTCCGGATTGTCAATGCATTCCGCTGGCACACCGGTTCCTACACCTTTTCCCCGGGGGACACCTTCTCCGAGCGTCTTCCAAAAACACCTGTGGATCCGGTGGCCCTCGTTTTCGCCGGACTCAAGCGCGGCGTGGATATGGATGAAATCACCCAGAAACTGCAGAACGACCTTTTCTCCACCGTGAAATTCACGGAACGGGGACACTCCCTGAAAGAGGAGTTCATGCGGGTGTTCGGGGATACCGTATTGCCCCCCCTGACAGGTTCAGGCATCAATCTGGCGGAAATCCTTGCCAAAGGCCTGGACCCCATGACCGTGTACACCCAGGTGTACGCACTGCTGGAAACGGGCATGATCCTGTTCGTGCAGAATCCGGCGGCGCATCAGGCTGCCAGTTCCATGCGGATGCCGGTGGTGGAAGACCCCCTGAGCATATCCAACATCCGCAAGGTACTTTACCAACCGGATTCTCCCGAGGAGGAAATCTCCGTGGTGGCGGACATCCCCATGGAAACCGGCGGTTCCGATGATGGGGGACTGATTCTCGACATTCCGATTGAAATAGAAGACAGCGTGGCCGAAGACAAGAAGCGTCAACTACGCAACTTCTACATCAACATCCGGGAAAAGGACTATTTCCAGGTTCTTGAACTGTCCCCCCAGGCACCCCTCTCCGAAATCACTGCCCGAATCGAACAACTTGCCAGGAGTTTTTCCATCACCCAGTATGCCGAAGTGGACCTGGGACCCGATCATGTGAAACTGGAGGAGATTCTGGAATACCTGAAATCGGCGCTTCTGACCTTGTCCGATCCGGTGAAAAAAGCCGAATACATCAAGAAATACCGTGCCGAACAATTGCGCGATGAAACCCTTCTGGATGCGGAAGTACTGGCCAAGACCGCTGAAGCCCACCTTTTTCAGGGCCACCCGAAAGAAGCCCTTGCACTGCTGGAAAAGGCCAGAAAACTCCAACCTGACACAGCCGATTACCACGCACTGGCTGCCCTGGCCCTGTTCAGGGCCAGAGAGTCATCCGAGATGGTGCAACAGGCCATGAAAACAGCCATGGATCTGGGACCGGAAAGCGCCACGGTCAACCTTTGCGCCGGTTGGGTGGCAGACGGCCAGAAGAAACCCGAAGAAGCCATCCGTCATTTCGAGAAGGTGCTCGAAGTCGATCCCGAAAACATCCAGGCCTTCGACCAACTCAACCGCATTCTGCGGGACCGGGGGGATTTCCGCATCGTGGAAAGGCTCCACCGCAAATTGCTGCACATCCTCGGAAACCGCAGACCCCAGCGCACTGCTGCGCTGGCCCGCTCCCTGGCGGTCCTCTACGAGGAAAACCTGCGGGATTCCGACAAGGCAAAGGCTGCCTGGGAAATCGTTCACGCAGTGGCCCCCCAGGATCCGGAAGCCACCGTGGCACTGGAACGGCTCGCCCAACTCCGCATGCAACTGTCCCCCGAACAAGTTGCCGAACGTCTTGAAGGCATCCGCAAGGACCTTCTCAACCCGGCAACCCAGGGAAATGCCTGTGTCACCGGTTTCAAACTGACCATGGATTCCTCCCCCGATCTGGCCTATCTCTTTGCGTCGGCCTGTGTGGCCCTGAAACTGCAGATTCCGGAAGCAGAACAATGGGTTCAACGCTTCACCCCGGACTTTCTTCCCAGGGCATGGCGAACCGTGGACGCCGAAATCTGGGAACTGGCCCAGGATCCGGAAGACTGGCCCTTTGTTGGAAAGATTTTCGAAACCCTGGGCATGCATGTACCGGAAGGACAGTTTTTTTCCAGGAATTATCCGCTTCAGAAGTTGTTCTCCCAGGATGAACTGCCTCCCCTGTGGGACAGGGTGCTTTCCTATTTCAGTGTCCAGTGTTCCATTCCTGTGCCGACGGTTGCCATGCACAACGACCTGGAACAGGTTTCACTGATATACCTGGAATCCACACCTGCACTGTTCGCTTCCAGTTCCGCCCTTTCCTGCCAGAACATCCGGGAAATTGCCGCACTGTGCTCTCCATATGTCACCTGTTTCTGGACGGGCCGGGCCTTGCCCTTCCTGGCAACCCCCCAACAGATGTTGCATCTTTTGAAGGTCATCATCGGCTTCGTTTCCCAGAAACCTGCGGCACCGGACCCGGAAAGCCAGCGACTCCACCGTTTGCTGGAAGATGCGGGAGCTCCCTTCAAAACCGCGATGACCCAGGTGATGACGGAAATCTCCTCCCGCATGGGAAACCTCAATGTCACGTCCTGGATCCGTGCGGTACACCGGAGTTCCTGGCATGTTGCACTTCTTCTGACCCAGGATCTCCCTGCAGTTCTCTCGCAGGCTCCCGCCGACCTGCATCCCGGCATCCTGTCCTGGGCTGTCAGTGACAAGCATCTGGAAGCCCGGCGCCTTCTCGGAACACGCATCCACGTGTAAAGTGTATTCCCCGCCAGCTCTTTGCGGCACGGGAACGTGCCGCTCTGGAGTGCGGTACGCAAGTACCGCTTCTGTTTTCCGGGCACGTTCGTGCCCTCTGGTTTGCGCTATCGCGCGCCCGGGGGCCCAGGATTGGGCCCCCTCTTCCTGCCCACG
>CAZTZR010000020.1:40058-47898 GCA_964618145.1 uncultured Kofleriaceae bacterium | reverse complement strand
TGAACACCGAAAGTGGCAAGCAGTCGAGGATCTCCCGGAAAAGTACGGTTCCTTAGGGTACCTTGACCCCACCTTCAATCTCAATTGAACTGGGAAAAATGTGAACTCGACTGCCCGGCCATCAGGACCTGGATTGGCGGATATTTGTTTGACCGGTAATTATCGGCCGGCCTGCATATGGTGAACGTACAGATAGAGGAACATCATGGGAGCGGCAAAGAGAATGGCGTCAATCCGGTCCAGAACACCGCCGTGGCCGGGGATGAGATTTCCCGAGTCCTTGACCCCGTAGGTCCTTTTGAGAAGGCTTTCCAGCAGATCTCCAAACTGACCCATGACGCCAATGACGCCTCCGAGCACCAGGGCCACCGGCCATATCAGGCCAGGGACATAAAGCATGGCCAGGGCACCGGCACCCATGGAAGCCAGAAATCCGCCAATGGATCCTTCCCAGGTCTTGTTCGGACTGACCAGGGGAGAAAGCTTGTGCCGGCCGAGCGTCTTTCCGGCAAAATAGGCACCGGTGTCGCCGAACCAGACAATGGTGAGCATGAAAAGGATCCACTGGCCGCCATTGGGCATCTGCTTGATGAGTCCGGCGAAGGAGAACAGGTAGGCGATGGCGAAAACGCCCACGAAATGCTTGCCGATCCGGACGCCGGCTGAGGCCGGGTTCGGGGAAAACACCAGCAGGCTCAGGCAGATGAAAAGGATGATCCAGATGTTCAGAAGAACGCTGTAATTGAAGTAAAGGTTGTTGAAGGCAGCCATGAGGGTGCCGGTCATGATGATGAACATCCGGTCCCAGAGTTCATGGGGTTCAAATGCCATGACCGCATATTCAATCATGGACAAAAAGACCGCCAGCAGGATCAGGATCAGCCATCCGACGGGGTTGGACCACCATGCGGCGGCGATGACAACAGGAGCCAGCACCATGGCGGCCAGAACACGCTTGAGCAGGTTGGAATTGAAAAGAGTCATGGGTTGCTTCCGGTGACCTGTTCTGCAGTGAGACCGTACCGTCGTTGCCGGACCCGGAATTGCTCCAGGGCCGCATCAAATTCCCCGGGGGAAAAATCCGGCCAGCAAACGGGCGTGAACACCAGTTCGGCATAGGCGCACTGCCAGAGCAGGAAATTGGAGATGCGCAGTTCTCCCGATGTACGGATGAGCAGGTCCAGCGGGGGAAGGTGCGCGGTGAATAAGTGCTGTTCGAAATGGGATTCGTTCAGTTCGTCCGGATTGAGTTCCCCCAGATGGCAGGATTTCACGAGAGCCCTGGTGGCATGCAGGATTTCCTCACGTCCTCCATAGGAGAGAGCAATGCAGAAATCCATTCCCGAGTTGGACGAGGAAAGTTCCCTGAGTTCGGCAATCTCGACCTGGAGTTCCCGTGGTAGGGTGCCAATATCGCCTATGGTGGAAAAGCGGATGTTGTTGTCGAGAATTTCATTCCGTTCCGAACGGATATACTGGCCCAGAAGCAGCATGAGACCATGCACCTCGGCCTGGGGTCGTCCCCAGTTCTGGGAACTGAAAGCGTACAGGGTAAGGGCCTTGATGCCCAGTTTCCTCGCGTGGGTTGTGATGGCCTTGACAACGCGCGCTCCTTCCTGGTGCCCGGCCAGGCGTTCCAGTCCGCGCTGTTTTGCCCACCGGCCATTTCCGTCCATGATGATTGCGACATGGCGGGGCAAAACGGGTGTTGGATTCATGCCCCGCACAATACGTATGGGGCCAGGGGTTTGCAAGCTCTCATTTCAGCCGGATGAAGACCGGACGGGCCAGCCATTCGGCTTCACCCACCTCCAGATAAATGATGGAGCCCACCGGACCGCTGAGTTGGTTGGTCAGCACGAAAAGCGGAAGATAGGGGGCCAGGCCATTGACCCTCCACACGATGTCGCCTTTCCTGAGTCCCGCCTGCGCCGCTGCCGAATCCGGGACCACCCTTTGCACCACGAGGAGGCTTCGCAGACGGTCATGGTCCAGAACGAGTCCTGCATTGGAGGTTTCGCCGCGTTCACGGGCAGGCGACAGATCAACCATGACGTCCCGGGATGTCTGATCCATGAGTACATGCACCGTTTCGGTGCCAAGTCCATACCGGTGGTGCCATGCCATGACAGCGAGTCTTCCTTCCGGCAGGGATGCAAAGGCGAACGTGCCGTTCCGGTCGGTCCGGGTGACCCTCCCTTCCACTGAAACAACGGCTCCCCGGACCACAAAACCACGGTCGTCCCGCACGGTTCCCGCAATGCCGCCAGCCCTGGAAAGTTCCCACAGTTGGGGAACGAGGCTGAAATCCTGAATGGTGGCACCGCCCGGAACCTGAATGGATGCCATCATTGGCACATAGTCGTGTGCCTCCACCAGAACCTTCCAGGAGCCTTCCGGAAGCGACCTGAATTCCACTTCACCCTTGCGGGTTTCCCTGGAGATTTCCTGTCCGCCGGAGTGGACAAGGCGAACGGTGGCGGACAGGCCGTCCAGGGTCTGGCGATCCCGGACGAATGCGGTGAATCCGCCTCCGTATGGCATGATCCATTCGTGGGAACCTGCCGAGACGTCGTGATGTTCCATCCGGGCATAGTCCGGATGGGAAACCACCACCCGCCAGGGGCCGGGTCCCAGTTGTCCGATTTCCACCACGCCATGTCTGTCGGTGAGTCGGGCCCGCTGTTCCGGTCGCCGGGTGGACAACAGTTCCACCAGGGCGCCTTCCACATCCATGCCGGCCGCATCCTTCAAACGAAGGGAGAATTCCTGGGTGCCCCTGGGAAGAACCACCTTGTGGAAGGACGAGTTCCCCAGAGTCACCACATGAACGGGAAACCGGGGATGGAAGAAACTGACAGTGAATTCTCCCGGAACCGAGTGCAGACGGGCTTCCCCCCCGGAATCCGTGAAAGTGGTGTACCCCAGGCCGGGAACCTGCGGACTTTCCACCCGGATTTCAACCCCGGGGGCGGGAATCTGTCGGTCATCCACCACAAACAATGTGGTTTCCCGTCCAGGCTTCATGCGGATGTCACGAACATCCTCATCGTCTGTGACTTCGCCAAGGGAACGTCCGTGGGGGATGAACCGATCGGCGGATACCTGGAGAAACAGGTGGCCCGGGGGAATGCCGGTGAGGGTGAATGTCCCGTCTTCCCCGGTCATGGTTGCTCCGGACGCGGCCTGGCCGATGTGCATCCGTCGATCGGTCACTCCGAGTTCCCCCACCGGGAGCAGGCCGGGGGTATCCAGGGACAGCGGGGAGATCAGTTGCCCGGATGCGTCAATGCCCCAGCATTCCACTGCGGCACCGGATACCGGATGTCCGGTTTCGTCCACCACCCGCCCGGAGAGCGTGACACCACGGGATAATTCGAAGAGCGCCAGTCCGGAGGTGGGGCCGACCCAGAAGCGGCGTCCCACCAAGGCGACAAAGCCATGGGCGGAAAGGGAAAACCGGTGGTTTCCCACCGGCAGCGGTCCGATCCGGAAACGCCCGGCATCGTCGGTCCGGACCGGTCGTGTAAGGATGGAAGGTTCCTCCCGGGAAATGGTGAAAAGTGCCCCTTCAACAGGTTTTCCGTCCTTTTCATCCCGAACCAGACCGTTGAGGGTGATTCCGTCCGCCAGTACCAGATGCACCCGGGTGGTCCTTCCGGCAAGCAGTTCCACTCCCGCCAGTTCGGCCACCTGGTTTTCAAAAAGGGCTTCGAAAGCCAGAAATCCTGTGGGTATTTCTGGCCCGTGCCAGGATCCTTCGTCGTCCGTCATCACTTCCATGGCCGGGTACACGGCTGAACCGATGAAACGGACCCGTGCCCGGGGGGCGGGCCGGCCATTCTTTTGCTGTACGTGGATGTGCATCTCCGAAGTCTGCTGAAGAATGACGCGAACGACTTCCTCCCGGGCGAAGACCCAGTCATTGATGGTGAGCAGGAACCCGTCGAGAACGGCTTCCACCCGAAGGATTTCGCGGGGGGAGGCATACAGGGTGAAAAGGCCTTCTGCATCGCTGGCCGTTTCGTGCACCGGCGTGTTTTCCCCTTCACGGAAGAATCGCAGTACCACACCGCCGACAGGCTGTCCTTCTCCGTCCACGGTCATGCTGTTCAGAATGTCTTCCGGGGGAAGATCCTGCCCGGGGGAAGGTTTTTGAATCTCTCCGGGGAAAGTACTCTGGACAGATGGAAAAGGTTGCCAGTCCGGAGGGGAACTTCCCGTACACAGCCACAGGCAGGCAATCACCGCCGCCAGCAGGGCGGAACCAATGATTGCCATGAGGGTTCTGTACCTTTTCATGGTGTGAATGTAGAGCATTTTTTCACCAAATACAAAGCTCCAAAAATGAGGTGAATTGCGGTTTCTTGTATACTTGTGAAGCAAATGTAGTCAAACTCTTGACACAGAAGCACATGTGTGGTTTTATAGCAGAAGTAGGTGATGCAGCGATGAGACTGATCAAATCCGAAATCCGAGAAATCCTGAAAAACATTGTGAGTGAATTGGTGTCAGAAGGGGCACTGCCGGCAGAAATCCTGGAAAATCCGGTAACCCTGGAAGTGCCGAAGCAGCCTGAACACGGGGATTTCGCTTCCACGTTCGCCCTGTCCGCTGCCCGCCGCGCACGGAAAAACCCGAAGGACATCGCCCGGATGATTTTCGAACGCCTGCCGGTGGGGCAGGGAGTCATCGAATCGGCAAGTGTCGATGGTCCCGGATTCCTGAACATGTTTGTTTCCTCCGCCAGTCTGCTGTCAGGTCTGCGCCGCATCCTGGATGCAGGGGAAAATTGGGGACGGAACGCACTTGTGGCCGAAGGTTCCCCCGAGCGCATCAACCTTGAATTCGTCAGTGCCAATCCCACGGGACCCATGCACGTGGGACATGGACGTGGTGCCGCCGTGGGGGACTCCCTGGCGCGAATCCTGCGGTTTGCCGGCCACGAAGTGGTTTCCGAATACTATGTCAACGATGCAGGTCGCCAGGTCGGCCAACTGGCAACCTCCATCTGGTGCCGGTATCTGGAACTGTGCCATGAAATGGATTCTTCCATCGAAACCCCGGAATTCCCGGAAGACGGATACCATGGCGCCTATGTGATCGACATGGCCCGTTCTTTCCTGGCGTTGCACGGCCTGGATGCGGCCCGGCGGGATTATGATCCCGTGGCCATGCGGCAGTTCGGTGTGGAACTGGCACTTGCAGAAATCAAAAAAACCCTGGACGATTTTTCCGTACGGTTTGATGTTTTCTCCTCCGAGAAAACCCTCCATGAAGGGGGCGCGGTCACCCGGGCCATGGAACTGCTGGATGCGAACGGAACCACCTATGAACAGGATGGGGCACTGTTTTTCGCGGCAACCCGGTTCGGAGACGAAAAGGACCGCGTGCTGGTACGTGCCAACGGAGAGCCAACGTATTTTGCCGCAGATATCGCATATCACCTGGACAAGTTCCAGCGGGGATTCGACCGCCTTCTGGATGTCTGGGGAGCAGATCACCACGGTTATGTCAGCCGCGTCCGGTGCGCACTTTCCGCATTCGGCCACTGTCCGGATCATTTCGAGGCGCTTCTGGTCCAGTTCGTGTCACTGGTGAATCAGGGGGAGAAACTGGCCATGGGCAAGCGCTCCGGCCATTTTGTCACCCTGGGGGAACTTGTTGAAGAAGTGGGTGCCGATGTCACCCGCTGGTTCTTCCTGGCCAGGACCCACGATGTGGCGGTGGATTTCGATCTGGAAGTGGCCAAAAGTGCGGACCCCCGTGAAAATCCTGCCCGCTATGTGCAATACGGGCATGCCCGTGCCTGCGCCATCTGGCGCAAGGCGGCGGAATGGAAACTGGCACCGGAGAGCCTGGTACGGGCGGATCTGTCCCGGTTGACGGCTACCGAGGAACTGGGGATTGTCCGGCAACTTCTCAACTTCCCGGAACTGGTTGCGGATGCCGCCCGAACGCGACAGCCTCATCGCGTGGCAGCCTACGCACTGGATCTCGGAAGGTCATTCCACAGTTACTACACCCGTTTCAAGGAAGACCCGATTCTGCCCCGTCGGGACCAGATGCAATGGGATCAGGAAAAGACCCTGGCCCGGCTCGCCCTGGTGGAAGCCTACAGGACTGTTCTGAAGAACAGCCTGAACCTGCTCGGAATACACGCACCCGAAGCCATGCAGGCTCCGGAGGAGGAATAGTCATGCAAATGGAACCCATGGAAGAACGGATGGAAATCGTACTGTCGTCCAGCCAGATTTTCGTGCTTTCAGTGCTGGTGGTGGGAGTGGCCCTGGTCATGTTCGTGGTGGGCTTCTCCATGGGCAAGCGCACGGAAGCCCGCAAGGTGATTCTGGGGAATCCCCGGAGCGCGCAGGATCTTCTCAGTCGTCTGGATGATCTGGAGAAGGAAAGTCGCGAATTCGTTGCGAAAAAAGCCCTGACCGAAATCCGCAAGCGTGAGATTCCGCTGGAAGAACTGCCTGTGGTGGAGCGTGTGGAGCCGGCCCCCGTGGTATCCGGTCCCGTTCGGTCCGAACCAGGAGTCCAGCCCCGGGTCAAGCCGTTGGGTTCCAGGACTGGCGGGACCATCGCACTTTCGAAGAATGCCGGAACCAGGGCTCCTGCGCAGGCAGTCAAGAAGGCCCCGGCAACCCCGGCGCCTGCCGGCGGCCGGACCCTTGCGGGATCTTTCGGGAGCGGTCGGCGGGCCGAGCCCCATCAGCCACGGCGGGAAGCCATGCCCTCTTCCGCACGGAATCATTGAGCCCCCCGTAATCCCCACCTTTGGATTTTCTTGGGTACAGCCTGGTCAGGACGGAATTCCACACTCCCGAATCCGGCTATGGAAATCATCTGAAAATCTGCTACTCTTTTGCATTGGAGGATGAATAATGCGAATCCTGTCCATTGCCCCCCGTTTCCATTTTTTCTCTGCATGTGTTTTTTGTAGCGTTTTGTTCGCCTGCTCTTTTGATACGGCCGGACTTCGCGCGCTGGAGGAAAACAATGGACAGCCAGTCTGCGGAGATGGCGTGATCGAGGGGCCGGAAGTGTGTGACGGGGAGAATCTGGGTGGCCAGACCTGTTTGTCCCGTGGTTTTACCGGAGGAGCCCTGGCCTGTGGCGGGGATTGTTTGACGTTTGATACATCCGCCTGTGAAGGCGCTGGACCGGTCTGCGGAGACGGCGTGATTGAGGGGCCGGAGGTGTGTGACGGGGAGAATCTGGGGGGCCAGACCTGTGTGACCCGTGGCTTTGCCGGGGGTACCCTGGCCTGTGGAGAAAATTGTCTCTGGTTTGATACATCCGGCTGTCAGGGGATAGAACCAGTTTGTGGCAACGGGGTGATCGAGGGGCCGGAGGTGTGTGACGGGGAGAATCTGGGGGGCCAGACCTGTGTGACCCGTGGCTTTGCCGGGGGTACCCTGGCCTGTGGAGAAAATTGTCTCTGGTTTGATACATCCGGCTGTCAGGGGATAGAACCAGTTTGTGGCAACGGGGTGATCGAGGGGCCGGAGGTGTGTGACGGGGAGAATCTGGGGGGGCAGACCTGTGAAACCCGTGGCTTTGCCGGGGGTACCCTGGGGTGTACTCCGGACTGCATGGGATACATCACCGTCGGGTGCACCATGTGCGGGAACAACATCATTGATCAGGGTGAAATGTGTGACGGGACCGATTTGGGCGGGCAATCCTGTGTGACCCGCGGGTTTTACGAGGGAATCCTTTCATGCAGCACGAACTGCCAGACATTTGTGGAAACCGCATGCTCCGGCCAGTGTGGGGATGGCCAAGTGCAGACGGACCACGGGGAGGTTTGCGACGGGTCCAACCTGAACGG
>CAZTZR010000020.1:0-39958 GCA_964618145.1 uncultured Kofleriaceae bacterium | reverse complement strand
GAGGTTTGCGACGGGTCCAACCTGAACGGGCAAACCTGCGTGACCCAGGGCTTTGCCGGGGGCACCCTGGCATGCAACCCGAACTGCCAGGGGTTCAATACTTCCGGTTGTGTGGTTTCCATCTGTGGAAACAACGTTATTGAAGGTTCCGAGGTGTGCGACGGAACAGATCTTGGTCTAATGACCTGCCAGAGTTTTGGTTGCCGTTCCGGAGCGCTTGGTTGCCTGGACGACTGCACGGGTTTCAACCTGGCAGGGTGCATGACCGGGAACGACGAAGACGGCGATGGGGTGGATGATAACTGTGATAATTGCCCTACGTATTTCAATCCCGGGCAGGAAGACGAAGATGGAGACGGTCTGGGTGATGTATGTGAGAACACGCTGGCCAGTCCCGATTTGTCCGGTTTTCCGGTGTTTGACCCGTTCCTGCTTTCCTCGACGGCATGGACGGTGTCGGGTGGCACATGGTCATGGGGGGTCTCCGAGGTTCAGGGTAGTTCAGCAGGTGGCGCCAACCTGTTCCATTCGTACGGTCTTCCCAACAACAATTATTCTGCGGAAACCACGTTCACCTACAGGACGTCGAATCCTTCCGGCAGCAGTTGGACAGGGGTGATGTTCGGGGTGCGGATTGTCTACGGCTCCTGGGTCAACGGATACGAATGTGTGTACGAGCGGGGTACCCCGCGGTTGCAACTCTGGAAAATGATTTCCGGTTCATGGAACCTGCAGCAAACAGTGAATGTTTCCACTACGGCAGCCAATGGTCAGTGGCGAAAGATCCGTGGGTTCGTGACGGGCAACAACGTGCGATGTGTCTACCTTGACGAAACGGGCGTTTTGACCGGGTTGAGTTGGGACGACGCAGCGATGGTCGTTGATTTCGGGGGTCGGGCGGGATTGCGGGTGTACAACGACACTGCCGTGTTTTCTTCCTTCATCCTTTACGAATAGACCGGGTTTCATGCTGCAACTGCGAAACGTGACGGTCCGGCGCTCCGGGCGTACCATTGTCGATGGTGTCAACCTGGACTGGTCTCCCGGGGAACGACTGCTGTTGACGGGACCTTCCGGTGGGGGAAAGTCCACCCTGTTGTCGGTGATCCTGCTGTTTCCCCCGCCTTCCTCCGGGGAATTGTTATGGAACGGCTCGTCCGTGACGCCCGCCGATCTGTTGCAATACCGTCGCAACTTCATGTATGTGGGGCAAAAACCCATGTTTTTCGAGGGAACCGTTGCGGAATTCCTGGACCTTCCCTACACATTTTCTGCCAATGGGGAACAGCGTCCCGATCGGGGCAAGCAGGACGAATGGCTGCGGCGGTTCAGGCTCGAACCCTCCATGCGGTCCGGTGACTTTTCCACACTTTCTGGTGGGGAACGGCAGCGGGTCACCCTGGTACAGGGGTTGCAACTGGAACGACCCTTCTGTTTGCTGGATGAGGTTACATCCAGTCTGGATCCGGATTCCATGCAGACCGTTATTGAAGAATTTGCGCAACCGGGGCGCACGGTGCTGGCCATTGCCCACAACCGGGAATGGCAACAGGCCGGTTTCGATGAATGGCGCATGGAAGACGGAATCCTCCGGAGGCGTCCATGAACGAAACCTTCCGGATTTCCCTGCCGGCTCTGGTTGCCTTCTTCCTGTTGCTGGTATTTCCGGTGATCATCATCCGGTATCTGCGACTGCGCCTGACCTGGAGCCTTCTTTTCAGCATGGGACGAATGGCTGCCCAACTGGGGCTTGTGGCCCTGTATCTGGAAACCATTTTCCACATGGACAGCCTGCTTCTGAATGTTGCCTGGGTGCTGGTCATGATTCTGGTGGCCTCCGGGGCCATCCTGCGCCAGAGTTCTTTGACCCTGAAAACCTGTCTTGGTGCCGCGCTGGCTGCCCAACTTCTGACCGTTGGCCTGATACTGGGAGGTTTCCTCATGGTTTTTCCACCGGAAAAACTCTTTTCCGCCCGATATCTGATCCCCCTGTCGGGAATGGTGATGGGGAACATCCTGCGGGCGAATGTCGTGGCCCTGGACCGGTTTTTTTCAGAGGTGCAGGCCCGTCCTGAAACCGTCATTGGCTCTTTGACCCTGGGTGCGGACATTTCCGAAGCCACCCGTCCTTTTCTGAGAAAGGCCTTCTCCGCTTCGGTCGCGCCCCAACTCGGAACCATTGCCACCACCGGCATCGTGTCCCTGCCTGGCATGATGACCGGCCAGATCCTGGGCGGCTCCTCCCCGGCGGTGGCCATTGCCTACCAGATTCTCATCATGGTAGCCATCTTCACGGCCGCCACCGTGTCCGTGTTTCTGACGGTCTTTTTTGTCCGTTCCATTGCCTTTGACCCATGGGGATGTTTGCGACCGGAAACCAGGAAAAACCCCGTGGCCTGAACGGTCTATTCCCTGATGTGTCTTCGCTGGCGTTCCGGAAGGGCGGTTCCCGGATTCCCGGTCTGGGTGCGGGGGTTGCGGGGGTTGTTTTTCTGCATGAAGGAAGGACGGCTGTTGCGACCTGTACGAACAAAATCGGATTCCAGTGCAAAAAGCACGTCGTCAGTTTCCATGTGCAGGTCCTCCACGGCATGACGGAAAAGGAATCCGGCCAGGCGACCGAGTTCGATACCGTGGGTTTGGGGATGCTCCCGGGCCACCTTGTCCGTAAACGCCAGAAAGGAATGGAACAGGTTCTGGCCAGGCCAGATGAGTTTCATCGTGGAAAGGAAGTTGCCGGAATTGGCGACCCTGTCCCAGAGGCGTGCCATGCGTTTGACGCGCTGCATGTCTTCAAAGTGTATGGCATCCGTGAAAAGCACATCGTAAGGGGGTTCCGGATTGAACTGTTCTGCCGGTGTCAGGATACAGATCCGGGTGCCCCGGAGGCGTTTGAGGATGCCCAACTGGATTTCATGAACCCCCAGTGATGCCAGGTGATCGAACCCCCGTGCAAAACTTTCCAGATCTTCCCCCGGCAGGCCGGCGATGAGATCGGCATGCACGTGGGCCCGGGTGTGTTCCATGCAGAACCGGATTGTTTCCACGACATGATCGTTCCGGGGACGGCCGATTCTTTCGAGGACCCGGGGATGAAAGGTCTGGATGCCGATCTCCAGTTGCAGGGATCCGGCCGGAAATGCTGCGAGCCTGCTGCGCAGATCCGGTCGCAAAAGATGCGGTGTCAGTTCGAAATGACAGAAACAGGCTTCGTTCTGGGCCAGGAAAAAGTCAAGAAGTGGCGCATAATCAGTAAGGTGGATGGAACGATCCAGGAATTTGAACCGGCGCAGGCCGCGACGCCACAGCCCTTCCACCTGCTCCAGAACCGCTCCTGCGGGAAAGCGGCGCACACGGGATCCCGATGCGGTGCAAAAGGCGCAATTCATGGGACAACCCCGAGATGTTTCCAGTGCACAGGATCGCCGGGTGATGTCCTCGTCGGAAAATCCGGAAAGGGGCAGTCGTATCCTGGCGGGATCCGGTTCGGCCGCACGCACGCGGTGCGGCAGATATCGTCCAGCCAGCAGGTCGTCGCACAGGGGGCCGAACACCAGATCCGCCTCCCCCTGGACACAGAGATGAACGTGGGCGGCCAGTTCCGGGCCGGTTTCGTCGCCGGCCATTTCCGGACCGCCTGCCATCAGGATCAGTTCCGGCCGGATGCGGCGAAGAAGCCGGGCGACATGGGTCAGAACACGGATGTTCCAGATGCTGGCGGAAAAGGCCACCAATGCCGGATCCAGTGCCAGAATGCGTTCGCAGATGCGCCCGGGATCATCTTCCAGGGTGCCTTCGAGCAGGCAGAGGTCATGTGGCGAGTTCCAGTTTGCCGCCAGTTGTTTCAGCGCCAGGGAGACGTGGGAATACCGCGCGTTCAGGGTGAACAGCACGACCGTTCCGGTGGCCGGACGGGAAGGAAAGTCATTTGTTGCGGACATATTTGCGATGGGCGAACGAATAGGACATTTTCTGCGGCTTGGTCCAGGGCAGGATGAACGGCAGGATGTCCGGGTCCGGCGGGTCGCCTTTCCAGTCTTTCTTGGTGATGGAGCCGCTGGCCTTGACAAAGGAAAATTCCAGGGTGGTCTTTTTGGCTTTCCGGGACATTTTGTATTCGTTGACCAGGAAGTGATCCCCGGAGGAAAACTCCAGCATATGCGAGAACAACCGTGCAAAACCCCGGGGTTCCACCCCCCAGATGGCAATCATCTTCCAGTTGTTGTCGCCATCACTGGCCTTGAGTTCCGTGAAGAATTCCATGAGCCCGTCGCCATCCACATCCACGGGTTCGAACTTGACAATGCTCTGGACGTTTTCCGCCATCTGCATGAAAAAGAAGGAAACCCCCACGTCACCTCCGAGGACCACCAGATAGCGGTCCACCCAGATGAGTTTTTCCTGCTTCTTTCCAGGTGCGTAGTTTCCGATGGAAGTGAGCCGGATATCCTTGTCGGACACACCGAGTTTTTCAAAGGCTTCCTGCTGGAGGCCCCGGATGGCGGCAAATTCGAGGTTGGTTGTCTTGGGGTATTCGGCCTTGTCCAGGGCCATGACGGTTTCGGGTTTTCCGGCAACCGCAGAATCCACATCGTAGATGGTAATGGACAGGGGAACCTGGATCATGTCCGGTTGCAGGTCAAACGTGCCCCAGGGCAGACCCAGTTCGATGGCATAGCCGTATTCCTGTCGTACCACGCGTCCCTGGGCATTTTTCGGCAGACCGGTGATCACGGCTTTTTTGCCCTCGTCAGGGGGAATGAAGGTGATTTTTTTCTTGGGATCCCCGGCGGATATCACCACGTGGTCGTTGAATTCCGGTTTCCGGTTGCCCACGATGATGCGGCTGTCGGTTACTTCAACCAGCAGGAAAAAGCCTTCTCCTGCAGCGTAAGTGCAGCGGATGGAGGCCGAGAGATCCTTGTCGTTGTTGTGTCTGTCCTCCCCGCTGACAATGTCGGACTTGCCCATTTTCAGGGGGGTCAGGACACTCCATTCGTTGATGATGCCGTCCACACGGATGGTCCGGGGTTCGATTTCGGGACAATCCAATCGTGGGGACTGCAGAAACAGGGAAGACAATACCAGAAGGGTGCTCCACATGATGCTACCTCTTGTGCCGCCGCTCCCGGCAGAGCCGGCTGCGGATGATGTAGGAAAACCGGGTTGGAAGTTTTTGCCCGTAACTCTCCACATGAAAGTCACCGGAACGGGCGTCCGCCGGAATGATGCCGACGGCCTGGGTTGCGCTGATGATTCGCAGGCCCAGGACACTGTCGCCAAGATGTATACGGGTCTTGTCGTCGAAGTTCACCCCGGTGAAGGTCACTTCATCGCCACCACAGCCACCCTGGGCGGATACCGCACTGATGCGTGCATAGGGAGGCGCCACGGTGAAATGCTGTCCTGACTTGCCTTCCACCCCGGGGCACCTGACGGTGATCTGGCCGGATGCAGCGCCGGTGGGAACCTCCACAATCAGGCGGGTATGGGAATGCCGGGCCAGGATGCGTGCCTGGATGTTTCCGGGGAAAAAGACGGCGGCCTGGGCACAGAACTGACGGCCATCAATGGTGATTTTGTCCTGGTGCCAGCCCAGGTCCGGAGAAACCGAAGTGATGGCAGGTTCCGGATAGGCCAGGGTGAACGAGAAATCGGTTTCCACACGCAACGGAGGTCTTCTCCGACCCTGGGGAACGGACAGGACAATCCGTCCGGACTCGATGCCTTCGGGGATCCGCAACTGGATTTCCGATTCATTGACAAAAGTACTGGGTAATCGTGTGCGTCCAATGGTGAACTCGCTGTCGGGCTTCAACTGGGATCCGCGCACGGTGAGTACCGTGCCGACCGGACCGGCCAGCGGGAAGATGGACGAGATGTTGCCCACCGGAGGACGAAGGCTCAGTTTCCCGGGAACCGGTACCCGTTGCTTGTGGCATTCCACAAAAAACTCTCCGGGTGTGGCACGTGGAGGCAGCTGCACCATGATGCGGTCGGGGCCTTCCTCAAGCACCCTCAAGGGAACCTTGTTCAGGGTGACCAGCGGTTTCGGACAGAAATTCCGGCCGGTGATGGTGACCGTACCCAGATGCCAGGAAGTCTGGGGCAAAAATGCCTGTGGTTCGGGAGCCGGGAATGCAATCCGGAACGAAAAGGGGGTGTCCCACCACTGGTTGTAGGCAAAAATCCGGATGGGTCCTGCCGTGCGTCCGGGGACGGCGGCGGCCATGCGCCCGGGGCCGAACACACGGGTCGTGAGTGCCATTCTTCCAATATGTACCCGGGCATCCTGGGGAAAGTGCATTCCCTGGAATATTATTTCCGTTCCGGGAGGGCCCGCCAGCGGGCCGGCGGATTGAACAACCAGGGGAGGCGGGGCCAGATGGAAGTCAACGGTTTCGACCTTCCAGTGTCTGCACTGGACGGTGATTTTGCCGGATCGGGCGTTGGGGGGAACCTGGGCAGTGATTTCGGTGGCCGACACCACAGGGGCCAGGGGGAAGGGAATTCCGGCCACTTCCACGGTAATGTCGGGGCAAAAATGAGCACCCCGAAGGACAATGCGATCCCCGTGCCAGGCTTTCGGGGGAAGAACCTGGGTGATGACCGGCGGATACGCGATGGTGAAACTGACATTGCTGGGCCGTATGCGACGGTGGGAACTGTGGTGGAAAAGGTCGCTGACTGCGTTGGGGGGAATGCGGATGCGGACCTGTGTGTCTGAGATGAACTGTACTTCGGTGATGGCTGCGTTTCCCAGCCAGAACTGGTCGCGGCGGGTGAACCCTGTTCCCGTCAGTTCAATCCAGTCGCCGGGAGCTCCGGCGGAGGGGGTGGCGGCAGTGATGCTGCCGAAGGGGGGCTCGATGGTCAGCGGATTCGGTGCGGCAAACTGTTTTCCGAAACACTGCACGGTCAGTTGACCTGAGACGATGCCTTCGGAAACGGTTCCGGTCAACTGTGTCGGAGTAATCCGGTTCATGACCAGAGGTCGTCCTCCAATCAAAATCAGGGCATCGGCACAGAAGTGCCGGCCATTCACGGTCACCACATCCTCGACCCAGGCCTTGCCCGGAGCAAAGGACTGGACAACCGGAAATGGCAGCACTTCGTAGCGAACGCCGGTCTGGATGCGCTTTCCGAAGGAAGTGACGTGGAAAAAGTCGGATTTCACACCGGCGGGCAGAAATACGGACACC
This sequence comes from uncultured Kofleriaceae bacterium, assembly GCA_964618145.1. Taxonomy (GTDB): domain Bacteria; phylum Myxococcota_A; class Polyangia; order HGW-17; family HGW-17; genus HGW-17. The sequence continues at coordinate 32,756 of CAZTZR010000020.1, read as the reverse complement.
TCCTTGTCGCTGATGAAGGTGGAGTTCAATTTCAGACGCCCGAGGAAAAATTCGGTATCTTCCGAGAAGAAACGGCCATGCAAACGGATCCACATGTCGGCAGGTCCGGAGGCAGGTTCGCTGCGCTCAATGGAAACATCATTGCGGACCGTAAACACCTTCGGCGCCCGGATTCGTCTGCCGGCCTGCTCCACTTCAAACCATTCGGTGGTGGCGTTTTCAGGGATGGTGACGGAAATCACGCGGCTTGTCACCCTCTGGGGGGTGATGGGGGCGTTGGCGTAATAAATCTTTACCAACCTGGGATGAAAATTGTTTCCCACCAACTGCACCTGGGTGCCCCAGGGTCCCTCGGAAGGCCGGATGTCGGTGAAATCGAATACCGCAGGGTTGGAAAGCATCATACAGGTAATGAAGAGAAAAGAAGTGACCATGTCCACATACTCCTTCGTACGACCCGGAAGGTACGACAAAAACAGTCTTGCATTCAACCGGAAAGAACCATGAATGTGCGAGGAGGGGGAATCGAACCCCCACACCTTTCGATACTGGAACCTAAATCCAGCGCGTCTACCAATTCCGCCATCCTCGCATTTGCCCCGCAACCGGTCAGCCACGGTACAAACAGCCCATTCTTATCACCAGTCCGACCCACAGGCAAGGTCGGGCTCACTGTCTTGCGCAACCCCCTCAGGCTGGGAAAATCAGAAATTCCCTTTCACCTGCAACCGGAACAATCCAGGGGCCGCCGCCAGTTCGGTGTTGGGAATCCTGGCTTCAATGCGAATCTCTTCCCTGTCATGGGAAAAATCCAGCCTGCCAAGAAGGGACAGCAGCAGTTGCTGGTTGGGGTCCGGGGAAGCCGATGCGGTCTTGCGTCGTTTGTCGATTCCGGAAATCAGGGTGCCGTGTAACATTTTCGCCATGGATTCGTTCAGGAAACGCAACGCTCCCGAAATCCGGAGATGGTCCCCGTCCGGCGCAAAGGAGAGCAGCAGGTACTGCATGCCCATGCGTACAGGGAACACTTCGCCGGTGGCGCCGAGCAACAGGACATGACCGGTTGGCAGTTGTTCCCCACGGGTGATCAGTTCATCCGGAAAATAGCTGGTTTTCCAGTTCCGGGTGATTCCGGTGACAATTCCCTTGCCCGGGGACAATAACTGAAAGGAAAACAGGGGTCCCCTGAGCCATTTGAAACCGCCTTCCTCCACCACCTGGTGCCTGTTTCTGACAAACTCCCTTTCCAGGCAGGCGATGACCTTTGTTTCGTCAAAATCCCCGCGGACGGTGACGGATCCTCCCGGATTCTGCCGGATTTTTGGCGGTATCACGGCGACCAGTTCATGGGCATTGAGGAAAGGATCCACTCCACAAGTGATCAAATGGCCCAGAATGCCCTGCTTTTTGGCCATCTCCCGGAAATTGGAGACGTTGGCCTGAACCATGGCCATACGCCGCAGGACCCGGAAATTGACCTGGATGTAAAACAGGGTGTCTTCGGAGTGACCCCCCCCGGCTGTCTTGTCCGGTTCACCGGATGCCGGTGCCGGATCCGGTTCCACCTGGGCTTTCACGTCTGGTTTTTTTTCCGGTTTTTGGCGTTTGCAGGAAAAAGCGGACCATTGGAACAGCACTGCAAACAGAATCGGGAAAAGCATGAAAACTGTCTTCATGGGGGTGGTCTCCGGGATGGTGTTTTCGTCAGTCTTCCTTTGGAATCATGGGAACGAACCGGACTGGATGCGTTGTCCGGGTGGTGATTTTTCCGTCTTCATCCTTGGTCAGCAGTACGAGTACCTGTTGGCGTACTCCCACCGGAGCCAGGAGTCTTCCTCCGGGTTTGAGTTGATCCACAAGGGCCTGGGGAATCTCGGGTGGGGCGGCAGTGACCATGATGGCGTCGAACGGGGCCTTTTCGGGCCAGCCCTTGTACCCGTCGGAGCACTGTGTATGGATGTTGGTGTATTTCAGTCGTTTGAGCAGGGCATTGGCAGTTTCCAGCAAATGGCAGTGGATTTCCACGGAGTAAACGGTCCCGGCGACCTCTGCCAGAACGGCAGCCTGATAACCGCTTCCCGTACCGATTTCCAGAACCGTTTCGTGGGCCTGGGGATTCAATAGTTGTGTCATGTAAGCCACAATGTATGGCTGGGAAATGGTCTGGCCACTGCCAATGGGAAGGGGCCGGTCCGCATAGGCCTCGCCCCGGCGGACCGGTGGAACGAACTCGTGCCGGGGTACCTTTCCCATGGCTGCCAGCACACGGGGATCCTGGATATCCCGTCCCTGCAGGTGAACCTCCAGCATGATGTCTCGTTCCCGGGCCATGGGATGCTCCTCGGCGGGTGGCTTGCGGGGGACCGGTTCGGGCGCGATTTCGTTCGTCTGAACCTTTTCAAACCTGCCGGACGGTTTGCAGGAGAACCACCCGGTTCCTGCAAGGATGATCATCAGCAGGGCATGACAGAAGGATTTCATGGCACCTCCCCGAACGAAAGGACATAGATGGAATCCCGCATCAGGGGAAAGTCGTCCTGCCCGTCCGCCATGACCAACGTGATGTCGACCCCGGGGATTCCCGGCTGTATGGCAGGAACATACACCCTGTCAATGTGGACGACGGCATCCGGAGAAGAAAAGTCCGCCGCGCCAACGGTACCCCCGAAGTGGTCCGAGCGTCCGAAGGCGATGTGCAGTCCCAGTTTCTCGTCCAGCAGGATTTCTCCCACGGGGGAAAGGCCGAAGGCGTCAAGTACACCCAGACCGAGTTCAGCCAGGTTCGCGTACGCGGGTTCTTCCACGATGAGTTGTGCTTCCCTGCTGGAAACCGGTCCACGGGAAAGCACCTCCACAGCGCGGTTTTCCTCGATGCGGTAGCGAACGATTTCTCCGTTGAGTTCGACGGGGAGTACTCCTTTGGAGTGGCTGGGATCTTTGGGTATCTCTCCTTCGTAGGGGACGATATAGGCTTCCCCGGACGGCAGATTCCCGGCAATTCCGTTTCCGGGCAGTACCCCGCCGGATGCATGGGCGGACCTGTGTCGCAGGTCCAGATGCAGTTTTTCTGTCGTTCCGTCAGACAGGTGGAAGATCAGGTCGGCACCCGTTGTCCTGTCCAGCAGTTCCCTGAGCCGTTCCACCCTGCGGTTGATTTCGGCCCAGGGCAGTCGGAGGGCGGGAATCATCGACTCATGAAACCCCGGCATGGTGGCTGCCCGGAAATTCCCATATTTGCGGGCAGCCAGTTTCAATGGTGCGGTGGCGGAAAATTCGGTGGGGGCCACCCACATGGAAGCCATGGCAAAGGCCTCCCCAAAAGAAAGAATGGTGCCTGATTCCAGTTCCCTCACATGGTTGGGGGCATCATCATTTGCCCACAAGAAAACGGTTTCCGGAAGATCGGCGTTGTTGCGGTGCACGTTCGGAACCACGAAAAACAACACCTCCAGATCCGGTTTGGCTGCTCGAAGTTCACGCACCCATGCGGAAGTCATGGCACGTCTGTGGTTCCAGTCCTTGTTGTCCGGCACGACATCGTCAGGAATGTCCAGAAGAAAAGCCACGGCACGGTCCACCCCGGGATCCGGAGAGAAAACATTTTGAACAAGGGACATCCAGTCGCTTCCGGTCAATGTCATGCGGTCTCCTTTTGGTCGGGAAATATCCGGAGCACAAGGTTCATCGTGGCAGGATAGCACAGGCGCAGCGAGAACTGCCACCCTGTTTTTCACCCATGCATTTCCTTCCCGGAAATGAAAAACCGGTGGCACTCAGGTTGTGAAACTGGTACAGTCCGCTTCTTCTCCGGAGGATGTTGTCATGTCCTTTTCATTTGTCGGAAACGAGATTCTGCTGGTGATGCCGGAGGGCAGGCACCTTTTCACCATGCGGGCACTTTTGATTGACGAGGGGTTTTTGGTCACCCATACTCCGGAACCCGAACGGGCCCTGGAACTGGTGCAGGAAAAGTATTTCATCTGCTGCATTTTTGATCTGGACACGCCCTCGCGCCACAAAGGAATCAAGTGGATGCAGCGTGCAAAAAAGTGTTGTCCGGAAACCCACTGTTTCATCCTGAGCCTGGAGAAATGTTCAGCGGGAGCGGCCATTCGTGCCTATCGAAACGGCGCCCGGGATGTGTTCATCTTCAATCCTTCGGAACTGGACGGGATGGCGGCCCGCATCAACGCTGCCGCCATGGAAACGGTGCGTCGCACGGAGCATGACCGGCTGCTTCTACAGGTCAAGGGTACCCACGAGCAGTTCTTCAGGCGTATGGTCCAGTTGCATATGGAGTTGCTGGAGGCGCGGGAGCCGGACATTTCCGAGTTGTATGACAGTGAACTTCCGCACTGCCGAATCCTGATTGTGGATGCCGAGCCCCACCTGACCGGTTTGCTGAACCTGCCCGAAGAAGATGGCTGGGTGGTGGACACGGTGCAACTGGGTTCCCTGGCGCTGGAACGGGCCGACAACTACCAGGTGGTGCTGGTGGCAAGGAATTTGCCTGACCTGCCGGGTTCCATGGTGGCCACCACGGTCCGCAATGAGGAAAAATCCAATGGCAAACATGAGATTTTCGTGTATACCTTCGATCCGCAAAGCCCGGAACGGCTGACCCTTTTTGAAGTCAGCGGCAACCTGGGGGCTGCCGCCGAAAACGAGCCTTCGGCGGCTTTTTCCGAGAAGGACGCACGACCTGTGGATGTGCTGGGCCGACCCCATCACCTGCCGTTTCCCGGTGCCCTGATCGAGAGGTTGAGGCAGTATCGCAGGAACGCCGCCCGCCGGGACCGAAAGAAGCACTATCTCTCCACGTTCAAGGCGGCCCACTACGATTTCATTGAGGAATACGAGCGCCAGAAAAAGGCCATGGACAAATGGCTGGCAGCCTCCGGTGCCATGGGAGATTCAGGGAATTCCTGAAAACGGTCACTTCTGGGCGGAAAACTCGCAGGATACAACGGCCTTGACGGTCTTCTCCACCGTGGAAGTGTCATAGGAACCATAGTCACTGGTTTCCGTGCTGTGGGGAGCCGTGATCTGAAAAACTCCCTGGGTGGCGGAAACCAGTGCCCCGATGGAGGTCCCGGTGCTCTGGGACATGGTGCGGGCCCGTTCCAGCGCGTTGTGCATGGCACGTCCGAGAAGATCCATTTTCAGTTGTTCCAGTTCCGAATAAGTGTAGGACGCCGGCAGACTGCGGAACTCCATGCCATGCTTGATCAACTCGGGGCTCTGGCGGGCGATCTGCTCCACACGTTTCACCTCGCGGGACTGGATTTCCACGGACTGCCGGAACAGGTAGGTCTCCACCCGGGAAGTCTGATGTCCGTGTTCGTCCACCTGGTGGACGGGATCCATGCGGACCGGATGGAAGATGATCCTGGTTTCCGGCGAGAAGCCGTATTGCTTGATCATGTCGTTGACCAGCATCCGGCGGCTTTCCATCTGGGTGAATCCTTCACGGAGGTCGTTGGAACGAACCACCCATTCACCACGCCAGACCGCAGTGTCCGATACCACCTGGGTTTCCGCCGTGCCCTTGACCCGGATCAGCCGTTGCTGTTTCATCCGCATCATGGCGTTTGCAATGAATACGGAGGAAACGATCAGGCCGATCGACAGGAAAAGCCCCAGAAGGACAAGTCCGATTTTACCATCCATACGGGATTCACTCATGTTGCCTCCAGATTGGCCCCGCCAGACGGGGACACCCTACTTTTACCCATAAATCCGCAGGGCACAATCCCCAAGATTGGGATTGCCCCCGGGGTAGGAGACTGCTACTGTTGTAGCACGTCTGGAAGCAGGAGTATTTGCATGAAAGTAATCTGGATGCTGTGTTTTTTTGCGTCTTTTTCATGGACTGCGGGTTGTGAGACGAAAACGAAGGCTGTCGACCGATGCGGAGACGGCTTCCTGGATCCCGGAGAGGACTGTGACGGGAAGGAACTGGGGGGCCATACCTGCCTGAGCCTGGGACACTATGTGGACGGTCCCTTGTCCTGCCGTTCCAATTGCCGGTTCAACACCTCCGGGTGTGGTGGTCACTGCGGTGACGGGATTCTGGAAAAAGCCAACGGGGAGGATTGCGACCTGTATGATCTGGACGGGAAGGATTGTGAATCCCTGGGTTTTTCCGGGGGATCCCTGGGATGTGGAACCGATTGCCGGTTCAACACGGGGAGTTGTCATTCCGTGTGCGGGGACGGCGTTGTGGAACCCGACGAGGCATGCGATGACGGGAACCGGGAAGACGGGGATGGCTGCGATTCGTATTGTCGCGTGGAACCTGGCCATTTTTGCGAAGGAAGTCCGTCGGTGTGCGATGCTGTTTGCGGGGATCGCATGATTGTGGGGGACGAGGCATGCGATGGCACCACCCTGGGGGGGGGCACCTGCCAGGTCCTTGGCTATTACGGGGGCGCCCTGGGATGTTCCCCGGACTGCATGGGTTTTGATGAAACGGATTGTGTGCGCTATGGACGCTGTGGAGATGGTGTCCTGCAGGGACCCCACGGGGAGGAATGCGACGGGACGGATCTGGGTGCAGCCAGTTGCTGGAGCCTGGGCTATTCCATGGCTGGCGGCGGGTTGTCATGCACGGAGTACTGCCGGTTTGACACGGGACAGTGTTTTCCGAGAAGGAGCAATGCAGACCTGGCGACCCTGACGGTGAGCGCGGGCGTGATGGTTCCCCCGTTTTCCCCGGAGAGGCTGTCCTATGCGCTGACGGTTCCGGTGACACAGTCGACGGTGACGGTATTTGCGACGACGGCGGATTCACTGGCGACGGCAGTCTTCGTTCCGGCGCAGCCGATGATGCTGGCGGTGGGGGAGAATCCGGTGATGGTGACGGTGACGGCGGAGGACGGGACGCAGAAGTTGTACACGGTGGCGGTTCACCGGACGAATGACATTCTCTCTCCGAATCTGGGGATGCTCAGGCATGTTCCGGCGGGGACCTTCCAGCGGGATTCCGGTCCGGCGAACCTGAGCACGGTTTCGGCATTCCGCATGGGTCCGACCGAAATCACCCGGGCACAATGGATGGCGGTGACAGGGTGGATTGACCCGGGGAACCTGCTGTACTCCAGCGGAGTGGACGATCCCGTGCAGCAGGTAAACTTTTATGATGCCATCGCCTTTTGCAACAGGTTGAGTCTACTGGAGGGTCTGGAACCGGTGTACTCGGTGGATGGGGTGCATTTTGAGACCCTGGCATTCGAGGACATTCCCCAGGCGAACAGTGCCACATGGAATGCGGTGACGGTGAACTGGTCGGCGAACGGATACCGTCTGCCGACGGAGATGGAATGGATGTGGGCGGCCATGGGTGCGGACACTGCCAGCCCCGGATCGGTAAACACGACGGGGTGGACAAAGGCATTTGCGGGCAGCGACGGAACAAATGCCATCGGGGATTATGCGGTTTTTGGTTATCCGGGAACGCAGGAGGGCAGGACCTCTTCGGAACGGACGAATCCGGTGGGTTCAAGACTGGCCAACGAGTTGGGATTGTACGACATGAGCGGAAACGTTGTGGAGTGGATCTGGGACCGTTACGCCGTGTTCCCGTCCGGACCGCTGACGGACTACCGGGGGGCGGATTCGGGCTCCGGACGCCAATGGCGAGGGGGCAGTTGGAAAGATCCGTCGGACCACTGTGCGGTGTCATCACGGCAGTATTCAATGTTCGTCTGGCGATATCATTACGCCGGGTTCCGGGTGGTCCGTCCATGATTTTTTCGACTGTTTTCGAAGCCCGAAGGCAGTTGAAACAATGAAATTCGGAGGTTGGTCATGAAAGTAATCTGGATGCTGTGTTTTTTTGCGTCTTTTTCATGGACTGCGGGTTGTGAGACGAAAACGAAGGCTGTCGACCGATGCGGAGACGGCTTCCTGGATCCCGGAGAGGACTGTGACGGGAAGGAACTGGGGGGCCATACCTGCCTGAGCCTGGGACACTATGTGGACGGTCCCTTGTCCTGCCGTTCCAATTGCCGGTTCAACACCTCCGGGTGTGGTGGTCACTGCGGTGACGGGATTCTGGAAAAAGCCAACGGGGAGGATTGCGACCTGTATGATCTGGACGGGAAGGATTGTGAATCCCTGGGTTTTTCCGGGGGATCCCTGGGATGTGGAACCGATTGCCGGTTCAACACGGGGAGTTGTCATTCCGTGTGCGGGGACGGCGTTGTGGAACCCGACGAGGCATGCGATGACGGGAACCGGGAAGACGGGGATGGCTGCGATTCGTATTGTCGCGTGGAACCTGGCCATTTTTGCGAAGGAAGTCCGTCGGTGTGCGATGCTGTTTGCGGGGATCGCATGATTGTGGGGGACGAGGCATGCGATGGCACCACCCTGGGGGGGGGCACCTGCCAGGTCCTTGGCTATTACGGGGGCGCCCTGGGATGTTCCCCGGACTGCATGGGTTTTGATGAAACGGATTGTGTGCGCTATGGACGCTGTGGAGATGGTGTCCTGCAGGGACCCCACGGGGAGGAATGCGACGGGACGGATCTGGGTGCAGCCAGTTGCTGGAGCCTGGGCTATTCCATGGCTGGCGGCGGGTTGTCATGCACGGAGTACTGCCGGTTTGACACGGGACAGTGTTTTCCGAGAAGGAGCAATGCAGACCTGGCGACCCTGACGGTGAGCGCGGGCGTGATGGTTCCCCCGTTTTCCCCGGAGAGGCTGTCCTATGCGCTGACGGTTCCGGTGACACAGTCGACGGTGACGGTATTTGCGACGACGGCGGATTCACTGGCGACGGCAGTCTTCGTTCCGGCGCAGCCGATGATGCTGGCGGTGGGGGAGAATCCGGTGATGGTGACGGTGACGGCGGAGGACGGGACGCAGAAGTTGTACACGGTGGCGGTTCACCGGACGAATGACATTCTCTCTCCGAATCTGGGGATGCTCAGGCATGTTCCGGCGGGGACCTTCCAGCGGGATTCCGGTCCGGCGAACCTGAGCACGGTTTCGGCATTCCGCATGGGTCCGACCGAAATCACCCGGGCACAATGGATGGCGGTGACAGGGTGGATTGACCCGGGGAACCTGCTGTACTCCAGCGGAGTGGACGATCCCGTGCAGCAGGTAAACTTTTATGATGCCATCGCCTTTTGCAACAGGTTGAGTCTACTGGAGGGTCTGGAACCGGTGTACTCGGTGGATGGGGTGCATTTTGAGACCCTGGCATTCGAGGACATTCCCCAGGCGAACAGTGCCACATGGAATGCGGTGACGGTGAACTGGTCGGCGAACGGATACCGTCTGCCGACGGAGATGGAATGGATGTGGGCGGCCATGGGTGCGGACGCTGCCAACCCCGGGGCAGTGAACACGACGGGGTGGACAAAGGCATTTGCGGGCAGCGACGGCACGAATGCCATTGGCGATTACGCCTGGTATTGGGTGGACATGTCCAGTGAAAACAGGACGAACCCCGTGGGAACAAAACTGTCAAACGAACTGGGATTGTACGACATGAGCGGGAACGTGTCGGAGTGGGTGTGGGACTGGCAGGCCGTGTTCCCGTCCGGACCGCTGACGGATTACAGGGGGCCGATCCTGGAAACAAGACGGGGGAGTCGCGGGGGAGGTTTCTGGAGCAGTTCCGCGGAGTGTGCCGTGTCCTACAGGTCCTCTGAATACCCGAATCCCCGTGAGTACCACAGGGGTTTCCGGGTGGTCCTGCCCTGACCGGCGCTGTGATACCTTTCCCCGGTGGAGATCCGGCGACGTTGTCGCCTCCAACGGGACACCCTTTTGCGGGCGTCCCTTGTCGCCGGTCATTGAAAAACACTATCAGTATTCAGGGATCAACGGACTTGACCGGCGCTGTGACTTGCCGGTTCAACCGTTTCAGGAACCAAGACCCGTCAGGTTCGCCACGGCATCGTAAAACCAACGGTTATAATGCCCGATCCGGTTCAGCCACATGGAAAAACCGGCACCACCGTGGAACATGAAATGCAGGAACATTCCCCAGATGGCGAAATCGGCAGCGGGAATGAAGATGGCGGCAAAAAGGATCCGCAACTGCCGGATGTCGGGTTGCCGGGGATCAAAATCCTGGATCATGCGCAGGATGGTGGCGGCGAAAACGGCGCCGCTGACGGCCAGGGCCACCGGGTGGCCGCCGGTTCCGGTCAGGACGATGACTCCGAGTACGATGGGCAGCCAGAAGGGAAAGAAATAGGGGGCCACAATGATCAGCCAGTTGCCCGGCCCCAGGTAATTCACCCGTCCGGACCCGGCGCCTACGGAAAAGCGGGTCACCCGGTGGCCGCTGAGGATCGCGAAAAGGGCATGTCCGGCTTCATGCTCGAAGGTGCATAACCACCTGAACCAGGCGGCCTGTTTCAGCCCATTGCGGTAGAGGATGTACAGCCCTGCAAAACCCGCCACCAGAGGCCAACTGGCAGAATAATTCCGGGCCGCACGGATCAGGGTGAAAAAGAAAGTGCCGGCAAAACCGGGCAACAAATACAGCATAATCAAGGCAATGGGCCATTTCAGGAGATTCACGAAAGCATTGAGCACTCGGGTCATCTGTGGAACCTCTTCCACCGAATTCAAAAGCGGGTCACGGGGCAGGGAAACTGCGGCCTGCCCGTCACAGAAGCGGGATTCGCGGAAATCCGTTTTCACCGTTCAGGATATGATATGCCAGCATGGAAGAAAGAACCCTCTTGATGTAATTCCGGGTTTCGGAAACATCCAGCAGTTCGACCCACAGATCCAGGGGACGGGAGGCATGGCGGGCCCGCCACCGACCCAGGGCGGTTTCTCCGGCGTTGTAGGCACCCGTAAACAGTACCGGGTTTCCTCCGAATTGTTTCTGGAGTTTCTGCAGGTAGGCTGCCGAAACGAGGAGGTTTGTGCGGGGCACCAACAGGTCGTTGTCTCCGGAAATGGTTACCTGTGCGGTTTTGGCATAACTTCTGGCGGTTGCCGGCATCAGTTGTGCCAACCCCAGTGCGCCGGCACTGGAACGTATGGTGGCATTGAAGAAACTTTCCTCCCGAACCAACCCGGCAAGGTGATTGGCATTCAGTCCGAAACGGTCGGCTGCTGCCTTGATTTCGGCGGCATAAGGCTGCGGATAGGCGGTTTCCCAGAGTTTCTTCAGGTTTCCGGCCGGCCATCCCTGGGTGTGGTCATACAGGATCCTTCCCTGCAGGCGGGCTGCAGTGACGGGTTCCCCCACCAGAAGGTACGCGAACATCATGGCCTGCCAGAATGGCCTGTCTGCCTTGTCGATTTCCTTTGCGGGCAGGCTGCGGCCCAGAAGCGTCAGTTCCTGGACCATCTCGGGCGCCAGTCCCAGCCGGGCGAAGGTGACCAGCCGGGCAAACCCCGGTTTTTCAAAATCCGGATGTTCCAGGTGGGGCCAGGGCCAGTCTGAAGGGGAGGTCGGTGCCAGAAGCCTGGCCAGCAGGGCGGTACCATCACCGGGTTTGAGTTCCTCCAGACGGTTGAGCGCCTGCAGTGCGTAATAGGTGACCGGGGCCATGGCAACGGTTTCCTGGAAGAATTTCCGTGCGGCCACCGGGTCATTGGTCAACTGGGCGCATCGGCCCTGCCAGTAGAGGATACGCCCCCAGTTTTCAAAGGGGGCCGTGGGCATGGTGCCCGAGCGTACGGATGCAAGATTCCTGGCCGCGTCAGCCCATTTCCCCGCCTCCAGATCTGCCAGTACAAGCCGCCAGTTGGCCTCGTCGGCCATGTCCCCGTCGGGCCAGCGGCGGATCTGCTCCCGCAGCAGGACAAGGGCCCGGGTGGAGTTCTGGCGGGCAAAAAAAGCCAGGGCTTCGTGGAACATGCCGTCATCGGCATAACTGTGATCCGGATGTTCCCGGTGTACCCTGCGGAAATAGGCGGCAGCAAGATCGGTCTTTCCCTGGAGACGGGCATTTCGTCCGGCCAGAAACTTGGACCTGACACGCATGTCGATGTTGCGGGTCTTCTCGCAGGTTTCGATGGCTTTGTGCAGGATGTTTCCGGCTTCCTTGCGGTTTCTCAGGAATGACATGGCCCGGCCCTGCAAAAAGAGCATCCTGCACTGTTCCTCCCGGGAGCAGTTGCCGAATTTTCCGAGGGTGTCAATCAGTTGCTGGTGCAGCATCCATTCGGACAGTACTTCAGCCCGACGGATGCGGTCTTCACAGGATGCGGCGTTTTGCAACCGGGTTTTGGCATGGGTCAGGGCAAAACTTTCCGCGGTGCGGGAGGCGGGACTCAGCGGGATATTGGTCCACACCCAGAGAAGGTGGGACATCCACTGTTTTTGCGGGATCTTGCGGGCATGAAGGAGCGTGGCCAGTTCGTTCCGGGCGGCCGCCTGTTCCTGACGGGAAAGGCTTTCCGTTTCTGCCAGGCGCAACAGGGCGGCTTCCAGGGATTTGGCATCGTTGCTTTCCCGGTACATCCGGGACATCAGGAGAAGACCCTGTGCGGAATAGGGACCATCGGCCAGAATCTGTGCCAGGGAGAGGGCCGCGATGCGGTTTTTGTTCCTGGCATGGACTTCGGCCGCCCGGGCCACGAGAAAGTCCCGCAGTTCCGGAAAATCCGTGCGCAAACGAGGAATGGCCCCGAGCACCTCCTCGGTGGAGCCGGCTTCGGTCGCCAGCAGGAAAAGAAGGAAACGGGCGGTCCGGTCGGTACCGGCCAATTCGGCAAGCAGTTTACGGGCTTCGGTGGTGCGCCCGGCGGCCATTTCCAGCCTGGCTTTCTGCAGGTTTTCCTCTTCTCCGGACAAGGGGGTGAAACGGGAAATCAACAGGCGTTTTCCCGTCAGGGGTGAAGGTGGGGGCGGTGTAGTTGCCGGAAGGGGTTCCGCATTTTCCTTTTCATCGGGGTTTTCCGGTTCCGGTGTCTCCGTGGCCCGGGTACTTTCCGGAATTGTGATCCAGAATACAAGCGAAAAGCAAAAAACAATACGGGGCAACATGAAAGGATGTGCGGGTCGAAAAAGAAAAGTCATAAAAAACTCCGGCGGTTTTTCCAGCACCCGTAGGTGAAACTCGCACCCATCCTTGTATGGGACGAAAAAAAAAGCAAAAATTTCCCGGATTTGGTCGACATATAGTATCCAGAATGGGTTGCGGGACTGTTTCTGGACGCAATCAATGCACTTTCGGAGGAATCATGAGCGAGATACGAGCCATCCGGGATCATCTGCTGGCGGACATCATGCCCGGCATCCTTCATGAACTGAACAACCCGCTTGGGGCCATCATCATGAATGTCAGCATTGTCAGGGAAGACCTTGCGGTGTGGAAATCCGAGGGAACCCTGCCTGAAATGGACATGTTGGTGGAAACCTGTCAGGACATGGATACGGCCAGTGAACGCATCAACCAGATTCTCCAGGCGGTTTCCTACTTTTCAGGGGGCCGGTTCCTGGAAGAGGGTGCGGGGTTCAACGCCCTGCAGTTGGTGCGTTTTTCCCTGACCCTGTATCATAACCGCCTCAAGCGGGCCTTCAGGGTGACCCCTGTCATTCCCGAAGATCGGTATCATTTCGTGAATGTCCCTCCGGCAGTCGGGATCCTGTCCATCCTGCTGGGATTGGAAACCCTTCTTCAGTCAGGGGGAGACAGGGAGGCCAGTCTGATGTTCCAGGAAGACAAAAATCGCTTGAAAATGGTTTTCCGCCGTCCTGGCATGAAAATCGGCAAGATGGACCAAAGACTGGTTGCCCTCGCCCGGCAGAGTGATATAGAACTGGGTGCGGAGGATCAGGAGTTGAGTCTTGCCTTTGTGTCCCATGATCCCGATTCCATGCTTTCCAACCCCTGATTGACCTTCTGAAATCCCGATATCCCGGAGTTGTTGCCATGACTATGCGCAAGTTGTTTGCATTGTTGCCGCTGATTCTGCTTCTGGCATGTGAAGGAGAGCCGGTCCGGATTCTGGAAAATCCGGTTTTCATCAACGGGGGGTATTCCGAGCCTGGACAGCCGGGAGTCGTCCTGCTGGTGCACGATTATGGTTCCATGTGCACAGGAACCCTGATCGCACCCAAAATCGTTGTGACCGCAAAGCACTGTGTTCGGAACCTGGACAACGGGTTCAATTATCCCGCAAGCGGTTTTCGCGTGTATGTGGGGCCGAGCATGTATAACACCGTTCATAATGTGCGGGGAGCTTCGGTCCGGACGTATCCTGGAAACGGCATTGAGGATCAGGACATTGCGCTGTTGACCCTGCAGTCCGAAATTCCCGCCAGCATTGCCACTCCCTATGGATATGTGGTTTCCGCCACGGAGGATCATGCCCTGGTCATGAACCAGACCCAGTTGACGATCATCGGTTACGGCGAGAGTATCTGTGGACAGACAAACAACGCCGGCGTGAAATTGCGCACCGAGGATACATTCATTGGTTTTTACAACCTCAATGGTGATTTTGCCACCAAGGGTAGGGGGGCCAACAGCGGGGACTCCGGCGGTCCGGTCTTCACCCAGGACATGAAACTCATCGGCGTCACCTCGCGCGGAGCCGACATTTGCACAGGAGAGTGGGCAGGGATCACCATCGCCGCGTTCATTCCGCAGCACCTTGCCATGATCCGCGAGGTCATGGAGGCGTCCGGCTACTGTGCGCCAACGGCCAACCGGGACGTCTGCGGCAACGGTCTTGATGATGACTGCAACGGCTATGTAGACGATGGCTGCATTGCCGAGAACGATCCCTGCAATCATGACTGGGAATGCGAAAACGGCATCTGCCTGGAACAGGGCGGCCAGAAACGCTGTATCAAGAACTGTGACATCATGCAGTTTGCCAACTCCTGCGGTTCCGGATTCTATTGCCGGGCCCTCGAATGCGGTCAGGCCATATGTGCGCCCGGAAGCCCGGGCATGCGCGGTTATCTGGAGGTATGCAACTCCGACACCGAATGCGAGAATTCGTTCTGCAGGTTGGCGGGTGACGGCGTGAAACGTTGCCTGACACACTGCACCCCCGGACAGGACCAGTGTCTTGGCAACGAGGTCTGCCTGGCTACGGCCCAGGGTTGCGGCGCATGCAGTCCTTCCCATATGGCACCCTATACCGGCCGCAAGACGGGGGAACCCTGTGATTCGGCAGGACAGTGTTCTTCGGGAACCTGCTTCGTCTGGGGAACCAGCGGTTACTGCACCGTGGGGTGTTCATCGACGGAACCCTGCAATGCCGGATATCACTGTGTGAATGGAATCTGTGTGCGTGGGGAACTCGGTCAGGCCGGAGACCCTTGCATCACCATCGCCAATTGCCGGGCCGGACTCGAGTGTGCGGATTTCGGTGGCGGTTTTTCCCATTGTTCCCTGCCCTGCACCGCCGGGGAGGGTTGTGCGGAAGAGGGAACCCTTTGCTCCAGGGCCCTGAATGGGGTCTATTATTGCAAACAGGGTGGGGGACGGGCCATCGGGGATTTCTGTTCTTCGGAGAACCCCTGCGGGAACGGACTCTCCTGTCAGGATGCCGGCGACAAGGATTATCGCTGCGTATCCCGTTGCCACCGCATGAACCCGGTTTGCCCCGCATTCACATCCTGTCTCGAGAGCGGGCAAATCTACTGCATGCCAATGGATTCCGGCAAGAAAAGCAAATCCTCTTCGGGCGGGTGCCACACTGCCGCAGGCCTGAATGTGCGTGGACAACTTCCGCTTCTTGTGTTATTCGGGCTCTTTGTGTTCCTTCACCGCCGCAGGCGCAAGACCCTATGACTCCTGCGGTTCTGCAGGAGTTGGCATGACAAGAGTTTCCCGGTCCATCAGAAACAAAAAACTTTCTTCCGATGAAGTGGAAATACCCCCATCGGATCCGGCCCTGTACGCCGATCTGAACGGTCACGCCATCTGCGCGTCCTTCCATGCTTCGGTGTATTCCCTGACACCGGGAAAGGACCCCGGATCCCACACGGAAATATTTGCACTTGATTCAGATCGCCTGGCGGACGTCCTGTCTTCATTGGTAAGGGATGTGGAAGGTGATCATGCCGCAGATGCCCGTTTGCCGGGCATCCGGAAATGGTGTGACGAATTTTGCGGCAGGTTCCTGTTCAAGGTCGGCCGCACCGCCAATTTCACCATGCGGCTGGGGGGGGCACGGCCGGCGGAGATCCCGCGGTCCATTGTTTCCGAAGTGTTTGGCGGCATCGGCTACAACCTTTTCCCCACCTGGCGCAAGACCATGTCTGACAGCACGGAAGCCGTCCGGGAAATCCCCTATTTTTTCATGGGGAATCCCGATGACTTGTTCCTGTTTCCCTTGGATGGGACCATCCGCCGCCTTCTGGCAGGACAATACCCGGAGATGACCGGGGATCCCTCTGCGGTCTTCCTGGTCCGGGACACCCATGTCGCCCATGAACGGCATTCATTTTATGATCTGCTGGACCGGGATATCTACACGAAGGACAAAATCCCCGGCAGGGAGGCGTTTTTGTCCCGGTTGCGGCACCTGCGGGAGAACCCGCTTTCCCCGCAGGTCACGGCTGCGCTCAGTGAATTCTTCAACGCCCCGATCACTGTGGGGGTCCGCGACACCCTGCGATGGCTCAATGGTGCAAGGCATCCGGACATGCAGTGGGAGCAGGCGCTGGAAATCATCCATTCCTGTTATGAAAAACACGGCGGTGAAGATTTCCTGCTTCCGGAAATCAACTACTACGTTCCGGTTCCCTCCATGCAGGTTTCCGAGGTCAGGGAACTCGGAAAACACAACCGGGTGGTGGTTCGTTCTGCAGGTGCACGATTCAGGCGTTCGTGTTCCGCCCGTTTGCGGCGGCTTGTGACCCCCGCCCAGACCGAAGAACTGCTCGAAAGCGTTCTGGCCTGGCACCATGGGTATCCCCTGTACAAACTGGAGGAAACCGTGGGGGTGCTCAACCCCTCCACGCTGAAGGTGGGACTGAAGTTCACCGAGCAACTGGCCCTGTTCCTGGCCGGGGTGAAACTGCCTGTCCGCCGGAATGCACGGTTGATCCAGTTTCTGGAAGCCGAAGGCCACCGGGAACGTCTCATGAACTACCTGCTGGAAAGTGACTATCGGGAACTGGTGTTGCGGCTGGCGCAGTTTCTTCTTTTTTATGATCTGCGCCACGGCGTTTCCACTCCCCGGGGCTTGATGGAATACCGCAGCATCCCCACCACTTTCTGTACCTTCCAGGAACGTGCGGACCACCTGCCTTCCGGCTGCGAAAAACTTGCCCAGTTTTCCCTGGAGAAACTTGCCGGAGCGGAATTTTCGGGGATTCTCCGCAAATACCCGGAACTGGCGGAGAAACTGGTGGTCTTCTTTGTGCAGGTGCTGCGCTTCTTCCTGGATACGGACTTCATTCCGGACCTGCGCCCGGATGAGGCAGGAATCAATATTTTCATCCTCGGGATCTGGGGCTACATCACGGAGAACCTGATTATCACGCTGTACCGTGACCCCGAAGGAGTGGAACGGTTCCGCATCAAATTTGTGGACAACAAGGACCACTTCAAGCAGTACAAGCGGGAAGTGGACAAGGATCGACCCATGGGTCTCGCCAAACATGCGTTGCGCATTGTTCAGCCGGTGGTGCTGCCCGCCATGCTGCGTTCTGTCGGAAATTTCGTGCAGATCGTCCATGAAAACCGGAACGGTTATTCCCGGAAGGAAATTACCCTGACCGGCTTGGTGGAATACGGTTTTGCCGTGGCCCAGGAGGTCATCCTGAAGGGAATCGACTACTCGGCGGACAGTCTCCAGTCGCTCATCTCCGATGGTCTGGACGATGCGGGGAAACTGGCTTCCCGGGCGGCCAGGGTTTTTTCCATGGATGAGCCGCCGGACCGCGTGATCTGACTATCCTGCCGGATGGACGATGTTCATGCCGTGCGGACCAGACGCAGGGCCAGCAGGATGGACAGGGTTCCTGCCACCATCGGCCATGTGATGGTTTCCCCCAGAAAAAGAAAACCCCACAGCACGCCGAACACCGGCATCAGGAAGGTGACCGTGAGCGCCCGGGTGGGGCCGATGCGTCCGATGAGCCGGTAATAGATGAGATAGGCCAAAGCACTGCACACCAGGGAAAGTCCCAGGATGGCACCCACAACAATCCAGGTGGGGGATGCCCGCATGGGGGCCAGGGGGGTCAGGGGCAAAAGCAGGCCTCCGGCACACAGCAGGCTGGCGGCGGATACCGCCCGGGACTCCAGGTGCGAAGCCTTCTTTTTCAGGTAGACGGCCCCCAGGGCGTAACAACTGGCGGCCGTCAGGCAGGCGATAGCGGACAGGGTGAAGCGGACATCCATGCGAACCGTGTCCAGATTGACTACTCCAGCCACGCCTGCGGTACCCAGGAAAAGACCGAATCCCTTGCGGAGGGTGAAGGCTTCCTGGAGCCAGATCAGGGAAAAGACGGCCCCGAACAGCGGGGAGGTGGCATTCAGGATGACCGAATAGCTTGCCGGAATGTGCAGCGCGGCAAAGGAATACAGGGAAAAGGGAAGGGCGGTGTTGATGAACCCGAGCACCAGATAATGGCGCCACTGGCGGGCCCAGTCCAGGGTGACTCCCCGGGCCAGCAGGAACAGCCCCAGGGCCACTCCGGCGATTCCCACCCGGAAGGTGGCGGTCCAGAGGGGACCCAGCACCGGGGCCGCAATCCGCATGAAAATGAAAGATCCCCCCCAGATGGCAGCCAACAGCACGAGTTGGGCGAAATCAAGCCGGGATGGGGCGTCTTTCATGGGGGGGATTGGTCCGTCAATAAGGTGTCAGCCGATAGTCGGTGGTGGGGGCCCGGCTGATGCTGCCGTTGAAAACCATGGCCAGTCCCCGGGCATCGTCCTCCATGCCCGTGGTGGCGGAAAACCCGGAGGTGGAAAAGGAGGAGCGATTGTACATGATTTCAATGATGTTCGATGTCTCGTACAACCGGATCTGGAAATTGGCCCGTGTGGACCAACTGCCGTAGTAGCAGGCATCGCGCCACTGCACCACCACCACCCGGTCGGGTGCCGAACCGAGGGTTTGCCAGCGCAGGTTGGCGCTGCTCCAGCAATCCCAAGAATTGATGTCCAGATCATCCCAGAAGGCATAGATGACCTGATTGGGTGCACCGGAGGCGGGCAAGGAACCGGTGTTGCTGTAATTGTTTGTTCCTGGATTGGCGCCGAAACTGAGCCACCCGTTGGTGCAGGCGTATGCGGTAGTGTAGGGAACGCCGTAGAATGTGAAGGTGAAGGGAAGGTTGATGACATAGCGGCCTTCATCAGCGTTGGTTGTCAGGGAGGTTCCTCCGGTGATGTTGGAATACGATCCTGTGAAATCCGTGCGGATGTATCCCCGGCAGGCTCCGGCTCCGCAGTATTCCAGGGGGGCACTGCAGGTGGAACTGCTCCAGGTCCAGCATCCTGACATGTTCTGGGCGCAGGTTTCCGCGATGTTCCCGTTGCATTGCTGGGAATACTCCGAGCATTGGTGGTCGCACACACACAAACCGCCGGAACACACCTGGCCCTGGGTGGCACAGTCCGTCTGGTTCACCCATCCCCAGCATCCGAAGGCATTGCCGATGCAGGACTGGGTCGTGTTGCCGGAGCACTGGATCTGGCCGTCCAGGCACATGTTGTTGCAGACACAGGAGCCTTCGCTGCAGAACCTTTGGGTGTCGGCACAGTTCTCCCCGTTTACCCAGTTACGGCATCCGAAGGCATCTTCGGTACAGGTCCGGATGGTGGTGGAACTGCAGTCCATTTGTCCTTCGCTGCACTGGTGGTGGCAGATGCAGGTTCCCTGATCGCAGATTCGTCCGGTATCGGCACAGTTTTCTCCATCCACCCAGCGCCGGCAGCCATGGGCATCCACCGTGCAACTCTGGCGGACGGTGCCGGAACACTGTCCCTGCAGTTCGTTGCACTGGTGTACGCAGATGCACTGACCCTGATGGCACTGGCGGTCGGTTTCGGCGCAGTTTTCGCCGGGCACCAGATCCAGGCAACCGCTGGACTGCATGATACATTGTACGATGGACTGATCCTGGCAGGAGGAACTGCCGGCGGGACCGCAGGTGTCTTCGCAGTCCGGAACACATCTTGCGGTGCCGGAACCCGCGCTGCAAAGCCAGCCGGTTTCGGCGCAATCGGTGTCGTCCTGCCATTGGCCGCAGGCGGTTCCGGAGGCGTCACATGTCTGGATGGTGGAGTCCACGCAGCGTGTGGAGCCGGCTTCGCACATGCCTTCCGGGCAGACACAGGTGCCCTGGAGACATTCCCTTCCGAGGGTGTCACAGCGCTCCACGGTTTCATACTGCCAGCATCCGTTTTCCTGGAGGCTGCACTCCTGGGCGGCCCCGTTCATGCAGCGTTTCTGTCCCTCGGTGCACACGCTGGTGCAGGTGTCCGAGCAGGCGGCCACGCCAGTGCCTTCATCACAGACCTGACCGGTTTCGGCGCAGTCGGATTCGGTCCATTTCCAGCATGTGTACTTGTTCTGCCTGCAGGTTACCAGATTGTTTCCGCTGCAGGTGGCAGGGTCGGTTACCGCACAGTCACTGGTGCAGGGTTCACAGGAAGTGATGTTGTAATAGCAGCCGGAAGCACAAGTCAGTATTCCGGGACCCAGGCCGATGCTCAGGCAGGTGGCACCACGCAGGTCCTGTCCGTCACATTCCTCCGGGCCCTGGGCCACCCCGTCGCCGCAGGGGGGGATGCAGTCCGCCGGGCAGGTTTCCCAGGTTTCTCCGTGTTCGCAGATTCCATCGCCGCATGGGGGCTTTTTCACCCCTCCCGCACAGCCATGCCAGAGGAGCACCAGAGAGGCAAACAACAGCAGGTGAAAAGCGGGGAATTGGCGCATGGCAAACCTCCGGGTGTATTGAACTTACCCGAAAAGCGCCTGTTGTCCATTCCTTTTCCTGACAGGTTTCTCACTTTTCCATATTGTTTGTCAGCCGCGGGGGTGATGTTTGGCGTGGGTGTGAACCAGATCCTTTGTAACCACGTGGGTGTACATCTGGGTGGTGCTCAGGTCAGCATGTCCGAGCATGGCCTGGACGGCCCGGACATCGCCGCCGTTTTCCAGGATGACCGTGGCGAAACTGTGGCGCAACTTGTGGGGGGACAAAGCCCGTTCCAGTCCGGCGGCCCTTGCCCTGGCCCCCAGAAGTTTCCACACACCCTGACGGGTCATCGGTTTTCCCGAACGGCCCGGAAACACCCAGGGACAGTCGGGGTGGCGACCGGTGAAAACGGAACGGATGTTTGCCAGATAGTTCTCCAGTTCCTGACGGGCAATGCGGCCGAAAGGCACATAGCGCATCTTGTTGCGTTTCCCGATGCAGAAGAGCACGTTGCGCTGGAAATCCAGATCGGCTGTCTTGAGACCCACCAGTTCGGACACCCGTAATCCAGTACTGTACAAAAGGACAATCAGGGCGTGATCCCGGATCCCCCGGGGATTCGAAGTGTCGATGGCTTCCAGCAGAACCCGGATCTCATCCTCCGAGAAGATTCCCGGAAGGGGTCTGTTGAAATGTGGTCCGCGTTGCAACACGAACGGGTTGGCCGGCAGGTCCTCTTCTTCGCACAGGAAACTGAAAAATCCCTTGACGGCGGACAGCACCCTGGCTTGTGAACGTCCGGAATACGTATGGCTTATCTGCACCAGAAAGGACTGGGCGTGTTCGTCCGTGAACTGTTCAGGGCCCGGAATGCCTGCCTCCAGGGCGAAGTCCTGCAGGAGTCCCAGATCCCGGGCGTAGTTTTCCAGGGTGCGGGGGGACCGGTTGCGTTCAATCCGGAGAAACAGGAGCCATGCGTCGAAGGATTCGTGCCATCCCATGATCCAACAGCTATACCGCCGGCTCCGGTTTTGGTCAAATTCCCGGGTTCCCGTGCCCGGGTTCAAGGTCTCTTGCCAAACCTTGCCGGATGGTTCATAAACGTGTGCGGGAACCGGCCGGTTCCGGGGGTTGCCCGGAAAGGAACTCCGTTTCCCGGGAGGTTTGAAATCATGGAAGTCATCAAGGGAGCCGTTATCGAATCCGAAGAGTTGCTGCCGGGCGTCTTCAAGAGTCCCCGTGTGAAAACCGAAGGACTGGAAGTGCTCATGCTGACCCTGGAACCCGGCAGTGCATTGCAGCCCCACGACATGCCCTGCCAGGTGGCCTTTTTCGTTCTGGAAGGCGAGGGGACTTTCACTTACGGAGAAAAGGTTGCCACGGTGGGTCCTGCAGACATGATTCACGCGAAGCCCGGCATGCTGCGTTTCTGGGCCAACCGGACCAGCGTCACCCTGAAACTGCTGGTCATCAAAAGCCTCGCGGAGAAATGACCATGTCAAGCAAAGCCCCCCTTCCCCCCACCGGAACCAGGGATTTCCTGCCTTCAGCCGTACGCCGTCGCCGGGCCGTCATGGAAGTGATCCTGAAGCACTTTGAACGGCATGGATTCGAACCCCTGGAAACACCCGCCATGGAACGTCTCGACGTGTTGCTGGGAAAGTATGGCGAGGAGGGGGACAAACTGCTTTTCCGGGTGCTCCACCGCGGAGACAAACTCAAAAGGCAACTGGAAAAACCCGGTATCGGCGAGGCAGATCTTGCCGAACTGGGATTGCGCTATGATCTCACGGTCCCGCTGGCCCGGGTGGTGGCCAATCATGGCGACCAGTTGACGCGCATTTTCAAGCGATACCAGATTCAGCCCGTATGGCGCGCGGATCGACCGGCCAAGGGACGCTTCAGGGAGTTTTTCCAGTGCGATGTGGACATTGTCGGCAGTGGTGAGATCCTGGCGGAACTGGACATCTTTTCTGCCGTTTGCGAAATCATGGATGAACTGGGAATTTCCGGATACGAGTTGCATGTCAACCACCGGCGCTGGCTTTCCGGATTGCTTGAGAGTCTGGAAATTCCCGGGGGACGGCACGCCATGGTGCTGGGGGCCCTGGACAAGTTGGACAAGATCGGTCCGGAAGGAGTTCTCCGGGAACTGGAAAAACCGGAACTGGAGCCCGGTGCCGTCGCACGTCTGGCGGAACTGTTTCCGGCTTTCATGGAGGAGGATCCGCAACCCGGAAACCATGCGTTCCGTGTTCGAGAAATGACAGGTGGGCCAAATGCCATGGAGCAACTTCAGGTTGTCCTGGATCAGGTGACCGGAAGGCTCGGAAGACTGAAATGGAATCCACTGCTGGCCCGCGGCCTGGATTATTACACCGGGCTGATCTACGAACTGCGCATTCCGCCCTGGTCCTCCAGTTTCGGTGGCGGAGGCCGATATGACAACCTCATCGGGATGTTTTCGGGGAGGTCCATTCCGGCGGTGGGTTTTTCCTTCGGTCTGGAACGGCTCATGGAATTCATCGAAGAACATGGCCCCACAGAGGCGCAACCTTGCCACGCCGATGCCGTGGTGGCCGTTCTGGATTCATCCGCACTGAAGACCGTATCCGGATGGGTGGCTTCCCTGAGGGAGCAGGGATTCCGGATGGATCTTTTTCCGGAGATCACCTCTCCTGGCAAAGTGATGAAATGGGCGGACCGAAAAAAGGTGAAATGGGTGTTCCTGGCAGGGCTGAATGAACTGGAAACCGGGACGGTTTTCTGGAAAAACCTGGCATCCGGCGAAAGCGGTTCTTTGGCAGTGTCCGAAATCCCCTTGATTCTGGGCTGATTCAAACGGGCTGCAACTTTTTTCCCTCCGCGTTGTCCTGTCCACCCGAACGGAGTTCGGACCCACAGGTGTCTTGAAAAAACTCTGTCCCAAGAATGAGGGTTTAGCTTGACATTGTTTCATATAGTGATAAAAGGTACCTAGCTTTGTGCGTTGCAGGCATTTTTTTGGAGGATTGTTGATGTTTTCCTTTTTCCATGCATTCGGAGTCAAGGGCACTCTTTTTCTGGCCCTGATGACCGCTGGAACCCTGGCATCCGCAAGTGCCCAGTGGATCAGGCCCGCCACCGACCTGCAGGCATTGGCACAGCAGGCGGAACCGGTGGACGAAACACCGGCTGCTGCTGAAAAGATCCTCAGCCCCCAGGCAGCAATTGCCGAAGCCGAAAAAATGGCCGGCACCTGGGCCGGCAAGGAAAAGATCGTCAGGGATCTGATGGCAGCAGCCAAAAAGGACCGGAACGTGATCCGGCAGAATTGCATTGAGCCCAAGGTGGCGGCCCTTTTCTTCTGGACCAAGGAAGGGGGCATATCCGTGGCCGAAATGAAGTCCGGAGTGAAGCAGTCCTCCCCCGAGCGCATGGCCCTTTTGCTCCAGAAAATCCGTGTGATCGACTCCAACATCGAGGAGCAGGCGATGGAAGCCGGACGCTGCATCGGTGACGAGCAGTTCTCGTCGGGTGAAGGATTTGAGCTCACCGCCTCCACTCCTGACGAACTGCCTTTTGACCCGGATTCACCCTTGTTTCAACTGGATGACCCGCTGTCCCGGGATCCCGGTTTCGTTCCGGCCAATCCCGACTGGTCCGTGGAACTCACCTGGCCAAATGCTTCTCCGTACCGGTAGGGTCCGGGGGTGTGCTGGCTTCCCAAAGAGATGATGGAACTTCCATGACCCGATTCCTCACTTCGATTTTGACACGAGCCATGTGGATGGCATGGGGTATTGTTCTTCTGGCCCCCGCCGTTGTATTCGCCCAGGCGATGGTTCCGGTTCCCCGGGAAGTGCCTGTCATTTCCAAAAATCCCCAGATCGAGGGAAAAGACGGCTTTTCCGGCAACGTCATGTTGTACATGGGTTACGATACGAACATATCTTATGGCTCAGGCGAAGACGGAACCGCCGAAACCCAGTATGAAACGGCCGTTCCCGGCCTTTCGATGTCGCTGATTCCCGGAATCCGCTGGGTGTCCCCCCAGTTGAACACCGACAAACGGGAGACCGGAAAACTCCACTATGGTGCGGAACTGCGGGGTATCTACCGCCAATATTATACATCCAGCAAGGGTGGCATCTACAATGACCCGCGGTTCGGAGCCCATCTGGGAGCAGTGGTCTTCTACTCGCCGTCCCCGTCCCTGCATTTTCAGGTCTATAACATCTTTGACCGGTTTTCCGAGCCCCACTACCTGTTCCGGGATACCTTCACCATGAGTTGGGATCAGAACCAACTCGGCGTGGTGGCCCGCATTGTTCCCAACGACGGATTGTTTGAAACCGTGTTGCGTTATAACATGGGGCTGACCTATTTCGAGGACAGTTCATTGAGCACGGGCAGCAAACTGGAGCACAACATCCAGTTGCGTGCGTCCTACAAATTCCTTCCGTCCTCCCATCTGTGGATCGTTGGTACCTACGACATGAACCACTATTTCGAGTTCGGTGATTTGCGGAACTCCACCCCCGTCAAGGTTCTCGGCGGCGTTTCCACCCCCCTGTGGACCGACTTTTCCCTGAGCGTGGGCGGTGGTTACGGCTGGGGCCTTTACGCATCGGGACCGAGCCCGAGTTCCTGGCTCGCCTTCACCGGTCTGCAATATTCGGTTTCTTCCAGATTGAAACTGGCATTTCTCTACAACCATACCTTTGAGGATTCGGTGCTGGGCAGTTATTCCGATCAGCACAACTTCTCCCTGCAGGCCACGGTGCCCTTTGGCCAGCGGCTACTGTTCACGGGGTCGGTGGGGTATCGCCATCTGGAGTACTTCAGCGTGGTTCACGGGTCCGGTGGTTCCGGTCCCGATACCCGCGTGGATGATGTCATTTTTGCCAACCTGAGCCTCAGTTACAAGTTGCGGCACGATCTGCTTCTGCGCGCCCAGTACAAACTGATGAGTGATCAGACGCCCTACCGGGCCACCACGGGGGAGCATCCCCTGCATGATCCCGAGGCCACGTTCCCCCTGGCCATCCAGAACAACCCCAGTTTCGTGAAGAACGAGATTTTCCTGACCCTCGACTGGCACTTCTGATGATCCCCGCGCGGACCGCCATCGTCGTTCTCGTTCTGCACCTTGCGCTTCTGGCGGGATGTACCGGACTTTTTGGAAAAAATGAAACCAAACCCGATGACACCCAGTTCCGGGTGTCTCCTCCCCCGAGGCTGGTGGGACCTGATGATGTTCTGGCCATTGCCTCCTTCACCAACCGGCTGCCCTCGGGGGATTTCATCGTGGATTCCGACGGGGCCATCATGTATCCCTTCATCGGCAAGGTGGAGGTTTCCGGCAAGCAGGTGGCCGAGATTACCGAGATACTCATTGCCCGCCTGAAGGATGGCTATTTTCGCAATCCCATGCTTTCCGTGACGCTCAAGACAGCCCAGAACCAGCAGTTCACCGTGTTCGGAAGCGTAAAAAACCCCATGACCTACGCCTATGTGCCAAACATCACCATCCTGGAGGCATTGGCCCGGGCGGGGGGCATGGCCCCCACAGCGGACATGAATGCGGTCACCGTCATGCGTAACGTGGAGGGACAGTCCCTGCGCATGCGCGTTTCCATTCCGGACATCATCGAGGGGAAGACGCCCAACCTTTTCATCCTTCCCGGCGATATCATCATCGTACGGGAGCGGGCTTTGTGACCGAAAAGACGCTCCACGGCATTCTGGCCCATATGGTGGCCTTCTTTGCCGTCTTCTCGGCGGCGGCGGTGGGCTCCGTCCACCTTTTGCCCCAGTTGATCATCACCTTCGGGGGATTGACGGTGTTTTTGCTGGCCCTGGTTGCTGCACGGTCCAGGCATTCGCGGGTGTCGGTGCCCGCCTTGTTTTTCCTGTTCCTGTTTCTTTTCCTGATCATGCTGATCCAGGTAATCCCCCTTCCCTTGCACTGGATCAGGGGGCTCAATCCCCACCTGCATGAAATCCGCATCCGCCTGGATCACAGCCAAAGTCCCCTGAGTTATGACGCTCCGGCCACATTGTTCGGGGCTTTCAGGCTTTTGGGTTACGCCGGATTCCTGTTCGGAGCCTATCAGGTTACGCGTCAGGGAATGTATACCCAGCGAATGGTACAGATCATCGCATTTTCGGGGGTTTTTCTTGCGTTTCTTTTCTTCGTCCACCATTTCGGGGAGTTTTCCCGGATGTACGGGCTGTACGCCCCCCGGGAACGGGGTTCCTATTTCCTGCCCTTTGTGAATCCCAATCACGCTTCGGGGTTTTATCTCTTCATCTTCTTTTGCCTTCTCTCCCTGGGCATGGCCGAACCGGGAGCCCGTCTCCGGTTCTTCACCCTGGGCAGTGCGTTTTTGCCTTTTCTGGCAGTGATTTGGACCGGTTCCCGGGCAGGTATATTTGCCATGGGACTTGGGCTGGTGGTGTGGCGGCTGCTTGCCGGGTTCGCCAGGGACGGTACCCACCGGTATGCCTGGATTCTGGTGTCCTTTGTGGTGTTGCTGGTGTCGATTCCCTTGATGGACCATTATCTCATGCCCTTTCTGGAAGTCACCACGAGCCTGGACGAGGACGGAAAGATCCTCATCTGGCAAAATGCCTCCCACCTGTTGCGGGATCATGCATTCACCGGCGTGGGACGCGGTTCATTTCCATCGGTGTTTCCCTTTTACTACCAACTGGAACATCGCATCCATGCGGATTTTGTCGAAAACGTCCTTTTGCAGTTTCTGGTGGATTTCGGATGGATTGTCGGGGGTGCCGTGCTGGCAGCGGGCGGGTTCATGCTGGTGCGGTATTTCCGGGGGGTCCGGTTGCGGGTATGGAAGGTGGGACTCATCACGGGTGTGTTCACGCTGGTGGCACAGAACCTGTTCGATTTCAACCTTGCCTTTCCGGGAACAGCACTCTCCATGGTGGTCATTCTCGGGGTGCTCAGTGCCCAGCGGATCCATGTAGGGGGCCGGGCGAAAAAGCGGGTTCTGCATCGTACCTGGGTGCTGGCCGTTCCCTGGGTGCTGGTGACGGTCCTGGCCATCTGGTGGTTGCCTTTCCGGGTGATGCCCCGGATGCTGGAGGTCGAACGGCAGAATGTGGCGCGCCTGGGGGCGAAACGTCAGTGGGCCGAAATGGCTGCTGCGGCGGCCGATGCCCAGAAACGGCATCCTTCGGATTACTATCTGGCGGCAGCCCGGGGTATTGCGGAAGTGTTTGTGCCCGAGGGCACGCCCCTCCGGTGGATTGGGCTCTCCTCCTGGCTTTTTCCACTGCACCACTATCCCGAGTTGATGGCCGCCCGGGTGCTGGGAGCATGGCGCAGGCATCAGCAGGCAGTCCTGCAGTACAGGCGGGCCTTTGAAAAGGGGGCACCCCTGAACTGGGGGATGATCCAGGAAATCCGTCCGCATCTGGGCTCGAATCTGGAAATGATGACCCTGGTTCCCCGGAAGGGATGGACCCGTCTGGTGAACCTCATGCCCAACGACGAACGTCTTCCCCTGTGCCGTGCCATGCTCCGGGAGAAGCATCTTTCCAAAACATGCAACCGGATACTGCAGGGGGATGCCCACAAGAGACAGGACTGGGCGATGATGGAACGTCTGCTGCGCGAGGAACTGTCGCAAAAGGGCGAAACCCTCCGGCCGCTATTGCTTCTTGCTGTGGCCCTGTACCGGCTGGATCGACCGGACGAGGCCCGTCCGATCCTGGACGACCTCATGCGACGGCATCCCCGTCACGGCGTTGTGGCGTCCATCCGGCTGGTGGAGGAATGTCGTCGGGACGGGCTCGCGAAGGCGGTGGCCACCGCCCGCCGCCGTCTGGATCAAAAACAACTGTCCCCCGTGAACGCCATGATCCTTCTGGAAACCCTTGTGCGGATCCTGCCCGAGAGATCCCCGGAACTCCCGGTGCTGCGAAACCAGCACCAGATGATCCAGAAAAGCGGCAGATCCTTTGCAGACCGGGACATCTACCGGATGCTTGATTTCTTGTGGACTGCCGCCGACTGTCCGCCTTAATGGCGCCGAACCCCCTATTATTCAGTTCTTGCTGGTTCATCCGTGGTCGGGTCCGGTGCCCCTGACGAGGATCGTGTCATGCTCATAAAAGGAACTTCGTTCGGGAAAGTCCAGGTTGTAGTGCAACCCCCGGCTTTCCCTGCGTCCCCGGGCGCCGTGGAGGACGAGGTCCGCCACCAGGGCGAGATTGCGCAATTCGATGAGTTCGGGGGTGACCAGGAACTTCCAGTAATATGTGTGGATTTCCTCCCGGATCAGGTGGATGCGGGAGGCCGCCCGGGCCAGGCGCTTTTCCGTGCGGACAATGCCGACATAATTCCACATGGTACGCCGGATTTCTTCCCAGTTGTGGCTCACCACCACACCCTCGTCCGAGGACACCGCCTGCCCGGAGCGCCAGGGAATCAATTGGGGCGGTCGAATCCTGGGACACTGGCGAACCCTTTCAGCGGCCCGATGGGCAAAAACCAGTGCCTCGAGAAGGGAATTCGAAGCCAGTCGGCAGGCGCCGTGAAGTCCCGTATGGGCTGCTTCCCCGATGACATACAGATGGGGTACGTTGGTTTTGCCGTCCATGTCCGTGTTGACGCCTCCACAACTGTAATGGGCTGCAGGTACCACCGGGATGCCCTCTTTGGTCATGTCCACCCCGAACTCCAGGCAACGGGCGAAAATATTCGGGAATCGCTTTTTCAGAAAATCATGTTCCAGGTGGGTCATGTCCAGAAAGACGCAGTCGTCTCCGGTGCGCTTGAGTTCATTGTCAATAGCCCTGGCCACCACATCCCGGGGAGCCAGTTCTGCCCGGGGATGGTACGCAGGCATGAAGGCGGTGCCATCCGCCCGTCGCAGAAGCCCGCCTTCCCCGCGAAGTGCTTCGGAAATCAGAAAGCCCTTGGCCTTGGGATGGAAAAAGCAGGTGGGATGGAACTGGTAGAATTCCATGTTGGCCACCTGAGCGCCCACGCGGTATGCCATGGCGATGCCATCCCCCACGGCGGTGTCGGGGTTGGATGTCACCAGGTACGCCTTTCCGGCTCCCCCAGTGGCCAGCACGGTGGCCCTGGCCAGTACGGTGTCAATGCGCAACGAGGCAACATCCATGACGAATGCACCAAAACAGGCGTTGGGTTGCCCGTATTTGGCCATGCCCAACAGATCCACGGCAAAATGGTTTTCCAGGATCTGCACGTTCGGCAGGGAACGGACTTTTTTCTCCAGATGCTCCATGAGGGCGACACCGGTAAAGTCATCCGCATGGACGATGCGACGGCAGGTGTGACCACCCTCCAGACCCAGATCCAGTCGACCGTCCTCATGCCGATCCGCGGGAAACCCCAGGTTCTCGATGAGATCCTTCACCCGTTCGGGGCCTTCGGAAACCACCATCCGGACCACGTCCGGATGGCACAGGCCGGCCCCCACCTCCAGGGTGTCGGCCACATGGGTGTCGGGAAGATCATCACCGCCGAGCACGGCGGCAATTCCTCCCTGGGCAAAATAGGTGCTGCCATCGGGCACCTTCTTCTTGGTGACCAGGGTGACCGAACCGTGGGCGGAAGCATGAATGGCGAAATACAGGCCGGCGATGCCTGACCCGATGACCAGATAATCTGTTTCGATGATTCTTGGCGTCAGCATGGAGGCATGATACTTTCCATCCCGGAAAAGGGAAGCTGATTATGAAGCCAGTCCTTTTAAGATTCACCATGCCCCTGCTCGGGGAGATTTCATTCCCGGCATACTTCACACTGTTGGCGATCGCCTTTCTGGTGGGCCTGTGGCTGCTGGAACGCGCCGGTCGTCGCCTCCGGATCAATCCGCTCCGGCTGTACGACATGGGTGTTTTGCTCATGGTGGTGAGCCTGTTCGGATCACGGTTTCTCCACGTGGTGGCCGACGGACAGTTCATGGACTATGTGCACCTGTGCACGGACCCGAAAAAGGTCGAGGTGCCCGTGGGGCCCGGCGGACCCGCCACCGCCACCTGCACCACGGATGCGTCCTGCGGGGAAGGTTTCCTGTGCAACACGGAAAACCGGCGTTGTTACCCGCCGCGGGACTGCCTGTCCGTCTTCAAGGTCTGGAAGGGTGGTCTGGTCTTTTATGGCGGATTTCTCTTCGCTGCCGGTTTCGCCATCTGGTTCATCCGCCGGTTTGGGTTGCCTTTCTGGAAACTGGGAGACGTATTCGGGTACATCCTGCCTCTTGGACTGTTTTTCGGGCGAGTCGGCTGCATACTGAACGGGTGCTGTTACGGTGCCCGGACGGGTGTTCCATGGGCAGTACGATATGGCGCATGGCTCGGACCCTGGGAGGACCATCTCAAGGCCGGTCTGATTGCCGGGAATTCACCCCACTCCCTGCATGTGCATCCCACGCAATTGTACAGCGCCTTCACCAATCTGGCCATTTTCCTGGTTTTGTATTTCTGGCTCTATCCCCGCAAGAAATGGGATGGACAGGTACTGGGAGCCTTTCTGGTTTCCTATGCGGTCACCCGCTTCCTGGTGGAGATGTTCCGGGCGGATCCCCGGGGCGCCCTGCTGGGATTGACTACCTCCCAGTTGATCTCCGTGGGGGTGCTGGCCGTGGGAGCATGGATCCTGTGGAAAAAACCGGGACACCCGAAGGAAGAAACCGTGGAGGCGACGACATGAGTGTTCTGCAGCCGGTTCGCATTCTGTCGCGTATGTGCCATTCTCCGGAGGAAACCCATGAATTCGGCAGGGAGCTGGGTGCACGTCTCGTTTCCGGGGACACCCTGGCGCTTATCGGACCTTTGGGTGCCGGAAAGACCCATCTGG
Organism: uncultured Kofleriaceae bacterium; assembly: GCA_964618145.1. Classification (GTDB taxonomy): domain Bacteria; phylum Myxococcota_A; class Polyangia; order HGW-17; family HGW-17; genus HGW-17. The sequence goes on along the minus strand of CAZTZR010000020.1, from coordinate 1,083 downwards.
CCCGGGGACTGGCCCGGGGACTGCAGGTGCCCGAAGATGCCTGGCTCACCAGCCCGACATTCACCCTCATGGCGCAGTTTCCCTGTCGTCTGGGGACGTTTTACCATCTGGACCTGTACCGGCTGGATCATGAATCCCACCTGCGGGAACTGGGTTTTTCCGATGTGCTGTGTGCTGGCGGTGTGGTGGCGGTGGAGTGGTGGGATCGTTTCATGGAATCCTGGCTGGATTCCACCATTCTCGTGCGGATCGACCTGATTCCGGACAGGCCCCTGGCCCGCATGATTGAACTCTGGATTCTGTCCACTCCGGATGCCCCCGCCCGCTCCGCCCGTTTGTCCCCGCCGTAGATGGCATTCCCCCAAACCGCGCAACTTTTCCCCGGCGTCAGGGTGGACGCCTCAGTACACCGTCCCCCGGCACCGTCACCGGAAATCGGTGGGACACCGCAGAAACAACGGGATCAGACTTTGGGGCCCTTGTCCAGCAAAAATAGAACTCGATCGCCCTGGGGTTTCATGCAGGGCAATCGCAAGAAGTTTTCAGACAGTAGGTCTGGTTGTTGAACATCATTTGTTTGTTAATCCATAAGATGGGGCACTGACCCGCCGACTGGCGGGTCACAGAGCGTAGCCCAGGGTCCAAAGCCCGGCAGGGCGACGACCCTGGGAAACCGGAGTTCCCCCCCTTTTCCCAGGTCGCGAATGCGACCTGGGAGTAATCAACAGGCAGTGTAGTCGGGTTTTTCATCTTTTTACTTCTAATCGGTGCCGGCAGACGGTGACGGGGTTCGGATGCCGGTGGTTTCTTCGCAAGGCTTCGAAACAATTACAAGAGCATGGCCCAATCCTGGGCCATGCGACCGAGGGAACGAAAGTGACCGGATTCATTTCCAGAGCGGGGGCCAATCCTGGTCCCCCGCGTTGAAGGGAATGAAATGACCGGGGAATTCCCTGCGGGCCGGATGTCTCTGTGCCGAATCCCGGACTGCGGGCAGATCAAATCCATAGGAGTAAACGACAACTCAAACCCGCAAAGCTTTTCCCCGGCGTCAGGGTTGACGCCTCAGTACACCGTCAACCG
>CAZTZR010000019.1:0-49247 GCA_964618145.1 uncultured Kofleriaceae bacterium | reverse complement strand
GTTCCCGTGGCTCCTGCGGCCGAAGTTCGTGCTGTGACAGCAGCCGTGGAAAAAGTAGTTGCCACCGGTGCCGTTCATTCCCAACTGGCGGATGTCAGTCGGGATGTCATTGAGCAGATCGCCTGGGAAGTGGTTCCCCAGTTGGCGGAGGCCATCATCAAGGAACTTCTTGCAAAAAATCCCGATTTACTGAGAAAATAACCCCCTCTGGAGGAATGAATGCCGATTCAACCTGGTGTTGTCGAATGGGAAGAGATTCTGAATTTTGCCGAGGAAATTGCTCGTGAGGCAGGAAAAATAGCGCTTTCCCACTATGGAAATGCGGATCCACAATTAAAATATGATATGTCCCTGGTAACCCAGGCGGACCTGGAGGTTCAGAGTTTTCTGGAACAGAAGATTCTTGCCGCGTATCCTCATCACCGGTTTTTCGGTGAGGAAAATCCCGTGAATCCAATGAATGCCGACCACCTATGGGTGGTGGATCCCGTGGATGGTACAGCGGTTTTTTCCACGGGCCTTCCCATCTGGGGCATTTCCATTTCCCATTTTCATGAAGGGGAACTCAAACTTGGGGTTTTCTACATGCCCGTGACGGATGAACTCTATTCCGGAATGGGAAAAAAAGCCCTGCACAACCAGAAACCCATCCGTGCCCGGGTGGATGATCAGGTGGACAACGAAGCAGTCCTTTTGACCTATTCCCGGTTCCACCATGACTTTTCCACCGATTTTCCGGGAAAAATCCGTTCCATGGGTTCTTCCGTGGCGCACGTGGCCTTTGTGGCGCGCGGTGCCGTCTGGGGTGCCCTGCTGGGGCGGGTTCACATCTGGGACATTGCCCCGGGTCTGGCCATCCTGCGGGCCGCCGGAGGAGAAATCCGCGATTTGTCCGGAAAACTTTTCAACCCCGAAGATTACATGGATGGACAGCCCGTGGACCGGGTATATCTGGCGGCGGCCCGGGGGCAGCATGACCAGATCCTTCGTTATCTGCACCCCATTGAAAAATAAAATTCTCTTCGTTTTACTGTTCCTGGTTGGTGCCTGTCGGTCACACAGTCTACCTGCGGATACGGTGGTCATCCTGATGGAAGCACCCATCGGCGATATCCACCCTGCATCTGCCGTCACTGCCCATGGCCTCAAAATCAGCCGATTGCTTCACGAACCGCTGGTTTCCCTGGATTCCATGGATGGCACCGTTCGCCTGGAATTGCTGGAACACCTGGAACAAGTGGATTCCCTGACGGCGATTCTTCACCTGAAACAAGAGGTCAGGTTCTCTGACGGGACTTTATTGACGTCCAGGGATGTGGCTTTCACCTTGCAGAACCTGAAATCAGGAGGTTCACCGTTTGCCGGCAAATGGCAGGACCTGGTGAAAGTGGAACCACTGGACTCCCACAGGGTCCTGTTGCAGTTTTCCCGCCCCAGACCGACATTGCTCACGGATTTGGACATCGGAATCATGAAGGCTGGCCACACCGGAAAGATCCCTGTGGGTGCAGGCTCCCATGTTCTGGCCCACCGTTCGACGGACCGTCTGGAACTGCACCGCAATCCATATTATTTCAAGGGATTGCCTCCGGTTTCACGGTTGGTTTTCCAGACAGTTGAAGAGGAGAACATCAGGGCATTGCTGATGTCCTCGGGTCATGCGGATGTGGCACAGAACAACATCAGCCCGATTCTTCTTCCTGCTTTGAGGCACATTCCCTTTCAGCATGGTCCTTCCTGGACGCTGACCTATGTGGGATTCAACGCACAGGTGCCGCAACTGGCCGATCCGCGGGTACGAAAGGCTCTGGCCCTGGCCCTGGACCGGGACCGGCTCATACGGGCCCGGTTTCACGGGTATGCCCGCCTGGCCCGGTCGGTGTTGCCTCCCGGGCATGTGGCGCATGCCCCGGGTCCGGAACTGCCCCATGATCCCGCCGGTGCCGCCCGGCTGCTGGACGAGGCGGGGTATCCCGTGGACCCGGACACAGGCATCCGTTTTACCCTGGAGTACAAGACATCATCCAATCCTTTCCGCGTTGCCCTTGCAAAGGTGATTGCGGGGTATTGGGGAAAAATCGGTGTTCAGGTGCGGGTGCGATCCCTGGAATGGGGCGTTTTTTTTTCGGACATCAAGAAACGGAACTTCCAGGTGATGTCGCTGCAGTTGCCGGAGATTGCGGTCCCCGACATCCTGTGGGATTTTTTTCATTCTTCCAATATTCCCTCCGCACAGCGGCCGGACGGGGTCAACCGATGGGGTTATGCAAATCCGGAGGTGGATCGCTGGCTGGATGAAACGAAGCAAATCGAGGATTTGGAAATGCGCCTGGAACGTTTTCGGCATGTGCAGGAAAAACTCATGCAGGATCTACCAATTCTTCCACTATGGTTTGAAGATAATTTGGTCTTTCTTTCCAGACGTGTTCGGGAGTATGATTTGCTTCCGAATGCACGCTGGACATCGTTGTCCCGTGTGGTTCTGATTCCCTAGAAGGATACGCTCCTGGCGTGCCTGTCGGAGTCCCGGGAGAAATGGACGAACATACCACCTGGCTGGATTTGTTGCCGGGATACCACAATCTTGAAGAATTCTTTCGCGCCTATCTGGGACGGAACTGGTCCAATTCCATGTTTCCACCCCAGGAACACTTTTCCCTTACCCATGTGTTTTTGGGGTTTTTCGTGGGGTTCTGTCTGCTGGCTATCGGATTCAGTTACAGCAGGTATGCGAAAAAACCGTCAGCCCTGGTTCCGGTGCCCAAGGTGACGTTTCATACTTTCCTGGACATGATTCTGGGGAGCCTGTACCGGTTCATTCGTGAAATCCTGGGAAACGACGAGGATGCCCGTCAGTTCTTTCCCCTGGCGGCAGGAATTTTCCTGTACATCCTGTTTTGTGACCTGATTGGCCTGGTGCCCGGATTTCTGCCGCCCACCTCCCATCTGCAGACCAATCTGGCCATTGCGGTCACCGTGTTCGTAGCCACCCATACATTCGGATTCCAGAGACAAGGATGGAAGTATCTGCGCCAGTTCACCGGCGACAACTGGTTGCTGGCACCCCTCATGATAGTCCTGGAGGTGGTCAGTCACATTGTCCGCCCACTGTCCCTGACCATCCGCCTGCTGGGGAACATGTTTGCCGATCACAAGATTCTGGCCATCTTCACATTCCTGTTTCCCCTGTTCATTCCCATACCGTTTTTATTCCTCGGAATACTGGTTTCCCTGATCCAGGCGTTGGTATTCATGACGCTGTCCGTTATCTATTTTTCCATGGCAATCAGCCATGAACATTGAGGAGTCATCATGAAAAAATTGTCTGCAATGGCGCTACTGTTTGTTTTGGTCTTTTTCCCCTTCGTGGTGTCGGCTTCAGAAAGCCCGGCACCCGAACAGGAAAAAATGGAAAAGCCCCAGCCAGAAGGAAAGGATGATTCCCGGAACATCATCGTGATTCTGGCCATCGCCGGAACCATCACCATCACGGCCGTGGCTGGCACCATCGCCCAGGGTTGGGTGGGATCGGTGGCTCTCGGTGGTGTGGCCAAGAATCCCGGTGCCAAAAGCAGTGTTCAGACACTTCTGATCCTGACCCTGGTGCTGATTGAATCCCTGGTGATCTATGCGCTGGTGGTTTCCCTGTTGCTGTATGCAAAACTGTGATTTCCGAGCGTACGGTTCCCCTGTTTTTTCAAAAAATTCCAGCCCCCCACTTGCCAGATACGTCTTACAGGTTATGATGCGTCTTGAAATGTTCCGGATGATTCACCGGTTCAAGGATCTGAAGACTTTCCGGATGGAGGAAGCATGAATGGTTTAAGTCTTTTTGTTGCTGGTCTTGGAACCTATCTTACACCCTGTGTGTATCCCCTCATTCCCATCTATCTGACATCCCTTCTGGGAGCAGATCCCGCGGAACGGGATTTTTCAAAAGGACGCCTGATGTTGCGGGCTGTCGCCTTCTCCCTGGGCTTTATCGTGATCTTTTCGTTGATGGGCCTCGGGGCGGCAAGTATCGGCAGGGTGCTTCAGAACTACAAGGGTTGGTTCCAACTGGTGGGGGGCATTTTCATTTTGCTGTTTGGACTGAAATTCCTGGGATGGATTCACATTCCTGCCTTTGACCGAATCCTGCGCAAGGATGACAGCCATCTCAACGAAAAGGTCAATATCCTGACGGCATTCCTGATGGGTGTTTTCTTCGCGGCGGGGTGGTCTCCCTGCATTGGCCCCATTCTGGGAGCCGTGTTGACCTACACGGCTTCGGAAACCTCCAGTCCGCTGACAGGATTCATGTACCTGTCGATTTACGGAATCGGTTTTGCAACACCGCTTCTGGTCATGGCCTTTTTCGCCGAGCATGCCCACAAACTCGTTGCGAAAACCAGCAAGCACCTGCGTACCATCGAAGAATTCATCGGCGCCGTCATGGTGGCGGTGGCCCTTGTCTTTTTCATGGGTGTGATCAACCCGTCCCCCACGGTGTCCCACGGATATGATCCCACGGTTCCGTCGGGTCGTCCGTTGGTCATTGAATTCATCAGTTCCGACTGTCCCATTTGCGAGAGGATGGACCCGGTGCTTCAGGAAATGAGAACCACCTGTGCCGGCAAGGACGTGGACATCCGCCAGGTGGACATTTCCCTTCCCGGGAATAGGGCTATGGTCAAAAAGTTCCGGCTACTGGGCGTTCCCACTTTCATCATGCTGGACGAACGCGGACGGGAAACAGCCAGACTGGTGGGCGAGCAACCGCTTTCCACATTGCTGCAGGCCACTTCAGCCATGATCGGTCAGGAATGTCCCGGAGTGGGACTGGTGGACCCCGACACGTTCGTTCCGGGACAACACCGGCATGCTCCGCCTGCGGTTTCCCCCGGAAGCACATGTCCCACCCAATCCGATACGCCACAATGCACCGAAGGCGCCGGTCAGGTACGTTGATCCCTGAACACGGAAGTGTAGTTTTGACCGGCCATACCGGGGAAGGTATCAGAAGTGGACCTGACCACCGCTGTCAGAATTCGGGGGGGTTCAGGAACCGTCCGAGGAACCATGCCGCCAGGGACAAAACGGAACACAGGATCAGGACAAAAGTGAACTCCTGGTGAAAGGGATTCCGGATATGGCCCCAAAGCAGAAGTCCGGTACCCAGACCGGCCGGAACGGCAGTGAGGGTTCCTGCCAGGCGGGGCCAGGGTCGGTCCGGATGCAGCACGTCATGCGCCCATGCCAGCCAGGCAGGAAACACCAGGAGAAGGAAGATAGCCATTCGCCAGGAAGCGGTCATGGAAATGTCCAGAAACGGTTCGGCGATCAGGGCAACCAGCATTGCCGGATACAGACCGGTACACCGGGCACAAACATGAATGGAGGAGTTGAAGGCCCGGTAACATTTTTTGTCATACCGACCCGGTTCATGGTGTGAAAGCAAAAAGTGCAAGAAGGATTTCATGCGGGGAGGGGATCAGGGTTCCGAAAGCGGAAGGGTGGGAATGACAAAGGCCGCTTCCTGGAAATGGGGGGGAAACTGACTGTCGCTGACACGGGCATAGAAGAAATATCCCGTCACCGAGATGTTGGATATCGGAATGGTCAGGGTCTGTGCATCGGCGACACTGGTTTTCGTTCCCGTGATCCGGCCATCCGGATGCAGGGTCAGTCCTTCGGGAATGCCCCAACTGTCGGTTTCCACCCCGCTGATGGAGAGCATCATTGCCAGGGTCACGGGAACAGGTTTTTCTTCCCAGAGATAGGGTTTCAGGCCGCCTTTTGCCTGCAGTTGTTCGTTGTAGGGAAAATAGGGAAAAATCATGTCCAGGACAATGATCCGGGTTACATAGAATTCATATTCGGTATCCCCCACAATGCGCAATGGCGCGATCCGGACAACCAGTTGGAAGGATTTGTCCGCGTACTGGGGAGGTTCGAGATTGTCAAAAACCCGGGCGTCAAAGGCGAACTGGCCGATTTCTTCCGGTATTCCGGCAATGCGTCCGTTGGAATACAGATCCAGGCCGGCAGGAAGCCTGCCATCGGTGATCATCCAGCCATAGGGCAAAAGGCCCCCGGCCGCATGCAACTGGGTTTCCCAATAGACGCCTTCCTCCGCCTGGGGCAGGGTGGAGGGGGACATGATGCTGATCCCGGATCCCCGGACCCTAATGGCCAGATCCTTGCGGTCTTCCGCCGATACGGCATCCGTCACGACAACGGTGAACGCAAAGTCGCCATACTGGGAGGGAGTCCCCTCAATGGTTCCCGTTTCCGTGTCCAGAATCAATCCGGGGGGAAGTTCTCCTCCCTCGATGGTCCATGAGTAAGGGGTGCCGCCGGAGTCGGCCGTCAAAAGTGCGTTGTAGGGAACCCCCACAGTGCCTTCCGGCAGGTTTTCCGTGCGAATGTGCACCGAAGAAGGGACACAGGAACTCTGGTCGCACACCATGCCGTCACCGCAACCCTGATCGTTGACACATTCGATGCATTCGCCAAACAGGCACCAGGTGTTCTCCGGACAGACCGTGCGGGTCCAGAAATCCCCGGAAACAGCACATTGGTACACTGTGTCACCGGCACAGAGTCTGACGCCGGGTTCACAGGAGTCATCCAGGCACAGCCCCTCCACGCAGGTGGCTTCGGACCCGCATTCTTTTACGACAAACCAGGACTGACCGGACAAAAGGCAGCGTTCCACACGGTTACCGGAACAACGGACCGCATCGGGTATGCAGTCGGCTCCCTTTCCGGTTTCAGCGTTGTTGCAGGCAGAATTGAAAAAGGATATCAACAGGATCAACAGGACAGTGTTTGCCGTTCGATTCATCAGGCGATAGGGGGGCAGCATGGCACGGATCCTCCGGAAGGTGTGAAACTGTACCGCCGGGTTCCACGTTCGTCAAGGAGTTGGTTTGGCAAAACAGAAATCAACGGACTTGACCGGCGCCTTCAGAAATCGTCGTCGAGAATGTCCTTTTCTCCCGGGGGAAGCCGGGGAGGTTCCGTGGGCTCGACGGGCTCGGGTACCGGTTTTTGTGGCATGCAAAAGGTGCGGGTTCCAGTGGATCGGTCCCGGACGAACACTTCGACCCGGTAGGAACCCGGTTTCCAGTATCCGGGACGCGGCACTTCCAGCCGGTGGGTCACCAGTTGGGCATGATCGACTTCGGAAAGCCGCTCCCGAAGAAGGATGTCGCCCTTTTCGGGGTCCATGTAGAACCACCGGGACATGACCCGGGTACCATGAGGAGCTTTTTTCAGATGCACTTGAAGCGAAACCGGGGAATCCGGGGAAAGTTCTTCCGCATCGCAGGATTCCGTGTCGCAGGTGCGGATTTTTTCAACGACAGCTTCTCCTGTGACCAGGTGAAAACCGCAGGCGGTGAAGGATATCATTGCAATGAGAGGAAAAAGGTTAGCGGGTAAACGTCCAGACATCATGACCCCTGACAGTTTGTTCAGCAATGGGAAGTCCGCCGGCAAGCGGCACCAGCATGACGTGGGCGAAGGGGATTTCCCCCAGAAACACCGGTCTGGAAGTTCCGAGAACAACATGCGGTTTCCGGTTGACATAGAGAATCCCCGGCCGATGCCGACTTTCCACAAGGGGCCCTTTGGTTTTCGCCTCCCCTTCCATCTGTGGAAGGACCTCTGTCAACCGGGCGGTCCGGAATTGCGGGGGATCATGCCGCAGATCCTCCTTTTGCAGCGTGGCCGGCCGTGCCTGCAGAATCCGGATTCCGGCAAATCCCGATTGTCCGGCGGAATGAATCCGCCAATGCCAGCCCATAACCGGCTGTTCAAGGACTTCCGGTGGAATCCGGACTCTGGCCACGAGGGAGATCAAAGGCAGGATTTCCTTCACCGTCGGCCATTCAGGACCGGCCGGGTTGAGGGTCAATACCAGACGGGAAGAAAACCCCCCGGCTTGCATCATGGAATACGCCAGTTGCAGTTGGTCACCCACCCGGCTCAGGGACAAGGCTGCAGGCCCATGGAAGGCAGAACCCACGATGTCAGTCCGGGCGCCACCCAAGGGGACGGTGCGGGAGGTGGCCATATCCACCAGGGTGCGTTTTTGCCCGGAAAAGCGCAGTTGCATGCCCGGAAGAATCCCGTTGACCGGAAAAACAAGAATCCAGGCATGGGGGCTGACCCGGGCTTCTAGCATCAGGGCCTCGTTTTCTGGATGGCCAGCCACCAGTTCCATCTGCAGTGACCAGGCCGGGAGGCCTTCGGGGGGCAGGATGATCTCCTCCACCAGGACCCCTGAACCAGGGCCGGGGCCGGTTTCCTTTGTGCAGGTCACCAATGACAGGGTCAGGATGCACATTGCCAGGAATAAAAACAACCCCCGAAAGGCAAGGGTTATCCGGGGAAAGGTGTTGCTGTGGCGGGTCATGGTTGCGTTCCTGCAGTGGCTGCGGGGGATGCCAGGACATCGGGAACCATGCGTGCGAAGCAGGTGCAAACATCGGATTGGGGACAGGAGGAACTGAGACGCAGTTCATGGCGGCCGTGGGCTGCATCGATCCGGTCGAGCACCGCCTCGGGTCCGTCCGTTCCCTGCCGGATGAAACCGGTCAACCGGAAAAACTTCCGGCCCGGGTTCAGGCGGATTTCATGTCGGGACAGGTCGTGGTCTTCAATAATGGTCCAACTGGAAACTTTCTGGAGGGGACAACCCAGATTTTGGGCTCCATTCCACAGGGGTCCCCACAAAACGATGTTGGTCTTGAAGGGGGGCATGGATGCCGGCATTTCCAGCAAACTGTACAGCAGGATCAGAAGCGATGGGAGGGCCACCATACCGATGAAGAGCCACCCCCTCTGTCGCACCAGCCTTTTCGGTTCCCGTGACGGGGCCTCCCAGAGGACCACGAATCCGGTACCCAGGCTGCCGGACAGGGTTCTGGAGAGCAGTTCACGGTTTCCGTCCTCCCTCCAGAAGGTTGCGGTTTCAGGACAGACCAGAATTTCTCCCTTGCCTGCAGCAGCCATGAAATCCTGCAGTTCCACAGATTGGGGAGACAGTTCGTTTCCGGTGCACACAACTACCCGGATCCGTGGCGGGGTAGGACCTTCCTTCCAGTGGTGGTGGGCTTTCTGGATCTGCACGGCACACAACACGGCCCGCACAGGGTCGTTGAACAGTGCGGACACTCCTTTTGAAGAGGAATGTGCAATGGCGCCCTGCTGGTTCTCGATCAGGGGAGTAACCAGGGAAAGATGGCTGGAAAGAAGGAAACTTTTTGCATCCGGCATGTCACCGGTGGTCTGTGAATCCGAAAAGAGGCCTGTGGACAGAATGGTCTGGTTCATGACGGACAATTGCACAGGTCCAGTCCCCGTCTGCTGGAAACCGAAGATGCGAAGGCGTTGAGGGTCAGGTCGGAAAACTCTCCCCGGGAAAACAGCAGTGCCCCGGTGGCGGCCACCATGGCTGCATTGTCCGTGCACAGGGCCCGGGCAGGCAAAATGGTTTCAATTCCGTGCCGTTCTCCCAGCCGTTGTGTTTCCTGTCGCAACGCGGAATTGGCGGCCACCCCTCCTGAAAGCACGATCTGGGCGGCTTCCACCTGCAAAAGGGCCTTTTCCATCTTGAGGACAAGGGCTGAAACCACCGCATGCTGGAAGGATGCGCAGACATCGGCCAGATGCAGATCCACTTCCCGGGGACCGAGTTTTTGGACCAGTTGCACAAGTGCGGTTTTCAGACCGCTGAAACTGGTGTCCAGATCCGGGCTGTGCCGCAGGCCCACGGGCAGGTCATACCTTCCGGGATCTCCCCTGGCAGCCAGTTCATCGATCACACGGCCACCGGGGTAGCCAAGCCCCAGCATTTTGGCCGCCTTGTCATAGGCTTCTCCCACGGCGTCATCCCGGGTGGCTCCCAACAATACCCGTGTGGATTGATCCGGCAGGTGAAACAGGATGGTATGTCCCCCGCTGACCAGCAGTGCCAGTTGGGGATACCGGGCCACGGGTGGCGGATTCTGGGGCCATCCCACAAAAGGGGACTGCATGTGGGCATCCAGATGGTGCACACCCAGAAGGGGTTTGCCGGTCAGCCAGGAAATCGTTTTGGCGGTCATCAGTCCCACCAGCAGTGAACCCACCAGACCGGGACCGGCGGTGACAGCCACGGCGTCCACGCCATCGGTTCCTCCCACAGGCAAAAGGGCTTCCTGAAGTACCGGAATCATGGATATCAGATGTTGCCGGGATGCGATTTCGGGAACCACTCCCCCAAATGCCTGATGTTCCCTGATGGACGAGGCAATCACATTGGAAAGGATGATGCGCCCGTCCTCCACAACGGCGGCGGCGGTTTCGTCACAGGAACTTTCAATGCCCAGAATCCGCATGGTAATGACCCTTATTTTGGCGTCTGCAGTTCGCGGATCCTGAGTTGGCGGATTCGACGGGCCCTTTCGCCTTCGGGCGCGAGCCTCAATACATTCTGGAACGCCTTGACGAATTCTGCCCGTTGTCCGGCCTCGTAGGCAATCAATCCGACATTCCACCAACCGATTTCGCTGTCGGGATCCAGTTCCACAGCCCGTTGGGCCTGACGCCTGGCAACCGCGATTCTGCCCCGCTTGTAGTTGATGTCACCAAGGAAGGCGAAAATTACCGCCACATCGGGATGTTCCTCGGCCATTTTCTCCAGTTCGGCCAAAGAGTGCCGGCTGTATCTGCGGGTGTATTCCTGGTACAGGTGTTCGGCCCTTTCCTTGATATCAGGCTTTTCTTCAGCCTCAACCACTGGTTGGGGTACCGGCACCGCCGTGGCGTCAGTGGTGGGCAGTGGTTCCTCTTTCGGGGGTGGTTCCACAAACGGGTTTGGGGTTTGCGGGCTCACGGTTTCCGGAGTTTCCGGAGATTTAACGGGTTTTTCAGGTTGTTTGACGGAGGGAGTGGAATCACCGGAAACGGGATTATTCAATGGTTTTTCCGTTGTCTTCCCGGAGGGTTTCATCTCTCCTCCGGAGGAGGAATACACATACCAGATTCCCAGGGCAGCCACTGCGATGATTACCATGAAGTACACCATGGACCGGTTGCCGCCCGTTTTGGGTTTCTGGAAATTCAGCACTGCGTCCTGCAGGGTGGATTCGGCCCGGCGATCCGGTGTCAGGCGAACGATGTCCTCTGTTTCGGACGGTTCGGGGGTGACAAACGGGGCGGGTTCTTCCTCCGGAATTTCCGGTTCCCCATTGTCTGCAGGTTGCAGGATGTCCGGTGTGTCTGCCCCCAGTCCGGGACCGGGTTCATCCTGATGGACCGGTTCGGTTTCCGGTGCTTCGTTCGGTTCGGACCCGTCATCTGCGGGTGGTTTCTCCAAATCCGCAAACAGCGGGTCCACGGAGGCCATTTTCATGGTCTTGACGCGATCCCCGGAACGAAGTGCCCTGAGTTCGGAAAGGCTTTCCAGTTGAAGGTTTCCGGAATCCCCGTCCCCGCGGATTTGAAGGCTTTCCTCCGTTTCCTGCTCCAGGGGCATGGTGGGTTCATCATGAAATGCCGGCAACGGAGGGGAATCGGTTTCCGGGGGTATGACCGATTCCCCGGAAAACATGGGTTCGGAATCCAGGATGACTTTTGGTGAACCGGAGGATTCAAGGACAGGTTGCTCCCCGGACAGGACATCAATGACCCCCGATGCGGTTTCATCCTCGGGCAGGTCCTCCATCTCCATGATCAAACCACCGGAATTGCTATCATCGCTCATCTTCAGGAGCATTTGCTGGCTTTCACGCAACAAACGATTATTGACGCCACCCCAGGCGCCGGCTTCCTCGCTGTTGTCGCTTTCTTCCTCCAACACGGGGCGAAGCAAATTGCCAAGTCCCGGTTGGGTTTTCCGGTGTGGGCGGAAGTTGACATCCCTGGCTTTCCTTTGTTCCCTTACTTCCTTTTTGATCTTTTTCTCGAGTTCCCTGGCAGCGGCGACCGGATTCAGAAGCCAGCCCGCCAGTTCACTGCTGGAGCGGTCCGGCATGGGGGAGGGTACCACCCCGGGCATGTTGTCCACCGGTCGGGTTTTCTGGGAATCCGTGTTCCTGAAGACATCGGAAAAATACAGATATCCGATGCGCTGGGCTGTTTCAAGTGGTCGCAGTTCACAGTCTCGAAAGATTTTGTACAGGCTGGCGATTCCGTCAAAATACCGAATCACCGAATGTACCTGTTCCGGGAGGCTGTTGAGCACCTTCACCAGGGCACCGTCATCAATTTGCAGTACATCGGCAAGAGGCGGAAACTGCTGGATCAGGGACAAGAAGGGATGCAACTCCAGCCGGAACCGCCGGTATTCGTTTTCCCGGATCCAGAATTTGGATTCGGTTTCGGCGTCGGTATCGGGCTCCGGAAGGTGTTCCATGGAAAATTCCGCACCATCCAGCGCAAAAGGCAGAAGCAGTTTCTCGTTGCGAAGGCTGTTGTCCAGGTAAAGGGAACGCCACTTCCCGGCCTGGATGAGAAGTTCGCACACATGTTCAGAACCATGGCGGATGACCACCCGCACGTTCTTCTTCTGGACCAGACAGTGATCCAGCAGTGCCAGCAGGGAGCCACGCTGGAGGATGCCCCGGGACGGATAACTGTGTTCATCCAGAAAGGACAACCGCTTGAGAATGCTCTCGGCAGATACCGGCTTGATGAGGTTGAATACCCGCGGACCCCAGTCCATGGCTGCCTGCAAGGGTTCAGGCAGCAAAAGGACCATGGGGATCTCGGGATATGTCAGGGATATTTTTGACAGATGTTCAAGGGTTTCGAAGTCTTCGTTTTCGTGAATGTTGGCAATGACCGCCCCGTCGGACCGGCTGGCCAGCGTCTGGGCCAGTGCGGAGGTGGCATTGAGGTTTTCCACGTGCTGATGGGAAGATTCAATGTCTTCCACCAGGGAAAGACTGCGGTTTTGAGTGTCGACAATCCAGAGGGTCTGAGAATCCAAACTGGCACCTGCGCCGGAATATGCCGTAATGAAAAAAATCGGGCGGCCTCCGGGATGGTGCCTAATATAGACAGGTTACCCGGAAAAACTCAATATCTTTTATTGTGTATGACTGTCAAAAAAATTGCCGGAGAAAGTACAACTTGAGTTCCGTGGTTGTGAAACCGGCACGCCTGTGGTACTTGTTTCCGGACCCCCCGGAGCATTTTGGGGTTCACAGGATTGCCGGAGATATGGATGGGCCATGAAATGGCTGGGTCTGGACATTGGTGAAAAACGCATTGGTGTGGCCGTATCGGACGAGGACGAAAAGTTTGCATTCCCCTTGATGGTACTCGAGCGCCGGTCACTGGCTCTGGATGTGCAGGCGGTGCTGGATCTGGTCCTGACCCATGACGTGAGGGGAATCGTCGTGGGACTTCCCCTGGAACTTTCCGGAGAGTCCGGATCTGCCGTGCACCGCACCCAACGGTTTGTCACAGCCCTGACCCAACGGTTTTCCGGGGAATTGATCCTGGAGGACGAGCGTTTCTCCACCACGACAGCGGAGCGTGTCCTGCTGGAGGCGGACACATCGAGAAAGCGGCGCAAGGAAGTAGTTGACAAACTGGCGGCATCCGTGATTCTGCAACAGTATCTTGAGCGGAAAACCACATGATTTTCAAGAAACATCTGGCATTGTTCATCACCAGTTTGACCGTTTTGGTAGCCATGATCGGTGGGGTGACCGTCTGGCGCTGGTTCAAGGCCTATCCGGATCGTGCCGTAAGTTCGAGCACGGAAACCGTGGAACTGGAGATCCCCCGGGGCTCCACCTTCACGGACATTGTGGCCATGCTGTACCGCGAGAAACTCATCGAAAAACCCACCATTTTCCGACTCTACACGATGTGGAAACACGGAAACATCACCGTCCAGCAGGGTACCTACGATTTCAAGCGCAATGACACCCCTGCCCGACTGGTGGAACGGCTCAAGGCCGGGCCAAAACTGATGCTGGTGACGGTCACCATCCCCGAAGGCAAGCACCATCTGGAGGTGGCGAAGATCCTGGCCAACGCCAAAGTGGCACCCGAGGACGAATTGATCGCGGGGATGCGCAATGAAGAATGGATTCGGGACTTCGGCGTGACGGCGCCCCATCTGGAGGGATACCTGTTTCCCGAAACCTACCGCTTCCGGCGCAACACGCCCACCAAGCAGGTGCTGGCCACCTTGGTCAACCAGCACAAGAGGGTGTGGACCCAGTTGACCCGCAAGCACCAGACGGGCCTGCGACGCCTCCAGGGCCGCTTCAACTTCAACAGCCACCAGATTGTGATTTTCGCCAGCCTGGTGGAAAAGGAAACCGGTGTACCCAGCGAGCGTCCCCTCATTGCGGGTGTATTTTTCAACCGGCTGTCGTTTCCGTCATTTCCCAGCCGCCTGTTGCAGACGGACCCCACCATCATTTATGGCTGCACCGTGGCCGAACCCAAGAGCGCCGCGTGCCTGAAATTCGAGGGACGGATCCGGCGCATCCATCTGGTGGACAAGGAAAACCCCTACAACACGTACACCAGCGCCGGCCTGCCCCCCGGCCCCATCTGCAATCCAGGAAAGGCTTCTTTGGAGTCCGTGTTCGCCCCGGCGGATTCCAGATTCCTCTACTTCGTGGCCAAATCCCCAGGAGGCGAGCATCATTTTTCCACCACCCTCGAGGAACATGAAAGGGCTGTGGATAAATACATTCGCAAGAAAGGAACCCAGTGACATGAGCGAAAATCCCTCGAACCCTCCAGGAAACAAGAACCTGCCCTTTCCCCTGCGCATCCCCCCGGAGGTTGCCGGCGGCCGGTATTCCAACGTATTCATCATCAATCACACGGAAAACGAGTTCATTCTGGATTTCGGACTCCAGGCCCCGGGTCTGGAGGAAATCACCATCTTCAACCGCGTGATCATGACCCCCCAACTGGTGGAGCGCTACATCGGCGTGCTCACGGAAAGTTACCGCAAATACCAGAGCAATCTGGCGGCAGCGGTTGCCAAGAAGCCCGCCGGCCCGTCAAACTGATTGCGCCGGTCCATATCCGCTGATCCCTCAACGCTGATCAGGTTCACTGATAATTTTATCGGTATGGCAGGAATCGCTTCGGCGACGTTGTCGCCTCCAACGGGACACCCTTTTGCGGGCGTCCCCTGTAGCGGGAATCATCTGCCTGTTCATGAAGCGGTAACAGTGAACCTGATTGGGCGGAAAGGATTCACGCGCCGGAGGGATCCCAGTCGGGGTGGCGGGAGGCGGCGTCCAGAATGGCGTCGAGGAAGGTGGCCAGGCGTTTGAGTCCGAAGACGATGTGTTCCGGGGATCCCAGCACGTCGTCGATGGTCTTGGCGATGGCGTGACGCTGTAGCTCGCAATGGCGAAGTCGTTTTTCCAGTTCCAGGATGCCGCCGGAGTCCGCGATGAAGTCCCCGAAGAACCGCACCGAGTTCAACTGGAAAGCCGGGGACAGGGTTACCCGGGCGTGGACGAAGCCGATGTGGTCCTCAAAGGGCCTCGACGACAGGACATCGGGTACGGGAAGGGATTCCGGGGTCACGGGCACCTGTGTGCGGGACCGCAGGTTTTCGATTCGGGTCTTTTCGAGCCACGAGAATTCACTTTCCTGGAAACGGTGACGATCGTGGAACAAAATTTCCGCCATGGCCCGGGCGAAGGATTCTCCAAAGACAGGCATTTCACGGATTTCCGGGATGTCCTGAAGGCATCCGGGCTTCCGGACACAGGCTTCGGTGGACAGTGACGGGTAGCCGTTCAATCCGGGAGCCAGTGCCAAAGGTTCGCGGATTCCCAGGGAAAACTCCATCAGAAGATTCTTGCGATGCAGGTTGAAAGTGATGCGGCCCACCTCGAGACCCTTCTTGATGATGGCCTCGCAAGGGCTCATGGTGAGGGAAAGGTTGATCTTGCGCATGGCACTGATGAAGATTTCCATCAGGTTTTTGGTGAGTTTCGGGGTTTCCACGTGGTTGAAAAGGGCAGGCCAGTTGGGCAGAACCAAAACTACATAGTAACTTCCGGCCCCCATCCATGTGGCAGGTCCACCGGATAGCCTTTGTACCACGGGAACCTGAAAGGAGGCAGAAGAATCCAGGGCCGTTTGGGGATCCTGGAAAACGCCAAGGCTGATGGCAGGCTCGGACATGCGGAATACCAGCAACCGGGGCCTGTCGGGTTCCTGGATGCGGTTCAGGCTGGAAAAGGCATGCCGTGCGGAAGCCACTGCCATATCCAGCGGGGCGTCCACCGGAGGGTGGAACAAAAGCAGCCGATCGGCAGTCTGGGGAGTGTCCTGGTTGTGTATGACGCGCATGCGTTTTTTCAGATACGGGCGGGATCGCCCCAGGTCATGCCGGATTTCAGATCCGCAGGAGGCACCTGGACGCGTAAAACGCGACCGGTGCCATCGGGGCAAAAAAGACAATAGGGTTTTTCCACGACCACCGGACAGCCAAACTGCATCTGGATGACTGTTTCCGGTTGAACCTGCATGCGCATTTTTCCCGAAAGCAGCATCAGGACCTCAGGGCCGCTGGGCGTTATGAATCCCTTGGGTGCCACGCCTTCAGGAGAAAGGATTTCGCAGGACGGGCATTTGGTGGGGGTTCGGGCGGTAGTTTTTGGCAATTCACACCTCCGACACCAGCGGATTCTACTCAAAGGGAACCGGTATTTCCACCTTTAGATTGGAAAAAACGTCAGGAAGGTGGAAAAATCCAGTCACACTGCAATGAACAGAGGGTTCAAAGGGCGTTGCGGATGACCCGGGCCAGGCGTGAAACACCTTCGACAATCTGTTCTCCGGACACAAACGAGAAATTCAGGCGCATGGTGTTCAGACCCGACCCATCCGGATAAAAGGCGGAACCAATCACATAGGCGACTTTTTGTTCAATGGCCTTGTGGAAAAGGGTTTCACAGTCCAGACTCTCCGGAACGGTCAAAAACAGGAACAGGCCCCCTTCGGGTTTGACCCAACGGACACCTTCGGGCATGAACTCCTCAAAGGACTGTATCATGATGTCCCTCTTGGTCCGGTACAGTTCCGCCGTTCTTGCAATCCAGGCATTCATGTGGCCCTTTTGCAGGTATCTGGCTGCGATACGCTGGGTGAAAAGCGAAGTGCACAGATCGGCGGACTGTTTCGCAACCACCAGTTTGTCGGTCATTTCCCGGCAACCCACCACCCATCCGATGCGGAAGGAAGGACACAGGATTTTCGAAAAGGTTCCCAGGATCACCACATTGCCGGGCTCGGCCAGGGAATACAGGGTGGGAGGTGCCTCTCCTTCGAATCGCAATTCGCGGTAGGGGTTGTCCTCGATGATCAGCAGGTGGTTTCGATGCGCGATGTCTACGATTTCCCTGCGACGTCTGGCGCTCATGGTGATGCCGGTGGGATTCTGGAAATCCGGAACCACATACAGGAACTTGGGACGGGATTTTTCCTTCTTCATGGCAAGAAGGGTTTCCTCCAGAAGATCCGCCCTCAGTCCCTCGGAATCCAGGGGAATTGTCCTGAATCGTGCTCCATATGCCGAAAAGGCATTGATGCCGCCGAGGTACGTGGGAGCTCCACAGAGGATTTCATCACCGGGGTTGATGAACAGTTTTCCCATCAGGTCAAGGGCCTGCTGGGAAGCGGTGGTAATAACCAGATTTTCACAATTGATGTCGAGTCTTTCCTGGGAACGATAATGATTCTCCACCAAAAGGCGTCGCAACAGGGTGTCCCCTTCGGTGGTGCCATACTGAAGCACCTTGTGGGCTTCTTGCTCCATCATTTCATTCATCACCTCCCGGAGTTCTTCCACCGGAAAGGTCTCCGGGGAGGGAAGGCCGCCGGCAAAGGAAATGATGTCCGGCTCTGCTGTGAGTTTCAACAGTTCACGAATGATGGAACGTTTCATGTTGCGGATGTTGCTGGAATACAAATCATCAATATCGGGAATCATGGGTTTCTCCGGGTGGACCCCTTGGACCGGAGTCCGGAAAATGGGCGGTTCCTTAAAATAGAAACACCGGAATGGAAACAAACACAGGCCATACTGTTTGTCGAGAAAAAAATGTACGTATAATTCTTTTGAAACGGTTCATTGTGTTGCATGTCACGGACGGTGTATGCGTCATGACGAGAAAATGGTTGCATCGCAAACGCCATCTGCTATCAATACAAGAAGTGACATGGTTTTTCCTGACCCGCCTGCTTTGGGTATCCACATGGGTCATAGGTGCTTCATGATGAAACTCCAACTCCTGTTTGTAGTATGTACATTTTTCTTTGTTACTTGCACTCCCTCCACAACAAAGAAAAAATCTCCCTGCCCGGCGGGTCAGGAACTTTGCGGGGAACAATGTGTGGACCTGCTGGTGGATTCCGCCCACTGCGGATCCTGTGACGCCCCCTGCCAGGAGTTCGCCAGTTGCGACGGCACCGGGAATTGTTTGTTGGATTGCCCTCATTTCATGGCGGAATGTGATGATCGCTGTTTCAACCTGGCCACCAGCGTTGAGCACTGCGGGGGTTGCCATATGCCCTGTCCGGAGGGAAACACCTGTGTCGGAGGCGAGTGCGACGACGGTACCTGCTATGAATCCGTCAGCGAAGCCGAGGAAGGCACCCTGCCTGCGGACATCATCATCGTGGTGGACAATTCCGGGTCCATGGCAGACGAGGCAGCCTCCGTGCAGGCCTCCATGCATGATTTCGTGGCCACGCTCCAGGCCAGCGACATCGATGCCCACGTGATTCTCATTTCGGCGGACAGTACCAGTGATACCGGAATCTGCGTGCCGGCCCCCGTGGGAAGCGGACAGTGTCCGGCCGACGAGAACCTGCCCACCTACCGGCACGTTGTACGTTCGGTGGGCAGTACCAATGCACTGTCCATCATTCTTTCCTCCTACTCCGAGTGGGAATCCTCCCTGCGTCCCAATGCCACCCGGAACTTCCTGGTCATTTCCGATGACAATGCGGGCATGAGCGCAACGGATTTCATGACCCAGATGGTGGCGCTGGATCCCACTTTCGAGGGTTTCAAGTTCTCCGCCATCTTCGCCCCCTACAAGGTGAGCAACAGTACCTGCGTTACCTGTGAAATCCTCGGCACCTGCCATACTACCAGTTGCGACGTCTGCTGCGGAAAGGATTCCCTGCTGAATGTGCTGTGCGTTCCCCTGACGGCGGCCGAGGGCCGGGTCTACCGGGATCTGGTGCAGGCCACCGGCGGCATTGCCGGAAACCTGTGCATCCAGGACTTTTTGCCGGCGTTCATCGATCTGGCCACCGCCGTGATCTGGGGTGCCGCAGTGGACTGTGTATACAACATCCCCGAACCACCCGCAGGGGTGGTCATTGACTACGGACAGATCAACGTGGACTACCAGCCTTCGCCGGGGGATCAGGCCATTCCCGTTTACCACGTGCCCGGCGGACTGGAAGATTGCGGTTCAGCCGGTGGCTGGTATTATGACGATCACAACCCGCCCGAACAGATCCTGTTGTGTCCGGCCACCTGCGCGGAGGTCAGCGAAAACTTCGCCGCTGTCATTACCGTCAAGTTTGGTTGCGCCACCCTGGTGCAGTAATCATTTTTCCTGGCTGTTCATACGGAATACGGGGTGGTCCCCTTCCAGCGTTCTGGCAACCCCATGGGGGATTTTTGGACAAAATCCGGGTTGTTCCAGTTGGCGTTCCAAAAATGTATGGATCATGGGGTCTGCATCGCCGCTGATGCTGTGTCGGCCTTCTTCGATGGCCACCCGGGTGGTGACCCCCGAACCCGCAAAGAAATCCAGTACCACGGACCCCGGATAGGACAATGCCAGGACCAGCCGGCGGATCAGTTCCGCCGGTTTCTGGGTGGGATGCCCCACCCGTTCCCGGGAATTGGCGTTCAGACGGGGAAGACGCCATACGTTGGTGGGGTTGCGGCCCTTTTCGACGCTTTCCGGGCGCAACCGGCGGTCCTTCAGATAGGCGGCCCGGGTGATGGCATCATAGGGTTCGCGGACAGCGTCCAGATCGAAATAATACCCGCCGGTGCGGGCAAACCAGGCGATTTCTTCATGACGGCTGGCAAAGAAACGCTGGGCACTCATGCCGTTGGGATAGTTCCAGATGATGAGGTTGACCAGACGCAAGGAGCCATGCTCCCGAAGGTGGACCATGAGACTCAAAAGGTCTCCGGAGCCGGCTTCTCCCTGATACTGCAGTCCTCCGAAGAGTGCCAGGTTGCCACAGGGGGCCAGGACCCGTTCGGCTTCGGAAAGCCAGGCTCCGGCCCATGCGGAATAGTCGGCAAGCTCGTCCCAGTGGGCCAGTCGCAGGTTGTAAGGCGGATCGCAGAGGATCAGTTGCACGGAGCCATCAGGCAACCGGGAGAGCAGATCCAGACAGTCCGCCTGCAACACGGTGTGCCGGGTGATTCCGGGAGGAACCCCGGGATCCGCCTGTCCTGACGAATGTGCCTGTCCCCGCTTTTTGAGGGTGTTCATTCCAATGTGGCCAGCATTGCGCTGCGAACGGTTCGGGATGCTATTCCTCGTCTTCATCAATGGAATTGTTCTGCTCTTCTTCCTCTTCATCGTCGAAATCAAAGTCCGCCTTGCGGGGTGTTACCGGCAGAATCGGGAGTTCGGGATCAAACCCGGCCCGCCGGTTCTTTCCGGATTTGGGAGTTATCCGGAAAAACCACATCAAGGCGTCACTGAGGCGTCCTTCGTCGGACTGCATGTGTCGGGTCAGTTGTCCGCTTTCCTTGAATCCTGCGTCCACGAGAACCTGTCCACAAAGTACGTCCTCCACCATGGTGACGGAAAACACGGAACTGACATCGCTGGTTTCTCCGAGTTCCTCCACCAGTTTGGTGACCATCCATGCCAGGTACTTGCGTTCCCGGGAGTTTTTCGGAGGAGTCAGGATGTCCAGTTTGGCATGCCCAAAAGCATCGTTGATTTCGGCAGCCACCCAGAGATTCCGGCGCCCGTTGCGAACCTCCAGGATGAAATGCGGATGCATGACGCCCTTTCCGAACGGGTGATACAGGGGGGAAACCTCGGGCAAGTGGAGAATCTGGTTGATCAACTCCGGGTCATCAATGAAGGTTTCCTTGAGACCGGCAGGTTTCTTGGTGACGGGTTCGGGCTGTTCGAACTCCAGTTGCTTTTCATGCACCAGTTTCGCAATGCCGCCAGTGATGGGCCTTCCGTCCTGATCATAGACGCGGCTCATGACATAGGCGTCCGCATTGCGGAAATACCCCGGAATGATGGCTTCCTTGGAAAAACCCACCGTTCGCCAGGAGTTGGAGTCCTGCTTTTCCACGAGAGTATACACTTTCTTGAGTTTTTCCCGGCATGCCATCTCGTCGAAGATGGTACATTTGAGTTTGTACTGACCCAGCCGGTAGTCCACGATGCGCATGTGCTTGTGCTGTGGTGTGACCAGCAGGCTCAGGTTCAGTTTGCGGTCGGTTCGACGGCAGACGTACTCGTCCAGTGCCCTGGGATAGGAATTCATGTCCGGACAGGGCGGACAGGGTCGGATGGTGGGAACTTCCTGTGTGTTGGGGGTTTCCAGATCAAACAGTCCAGGCTGTTTTTTGTCCATGTGATTAAACTCCTTTTCCGGATATTTGAAAAGAAGGGAACGGGGTAAGAGGTTGTGTTTCGTGCATGTATGCGTATCCAAAAAGACACGGCAGCTAAAAAACCGTTATAGGTGCACGGATCCGGTTGTCAACTGTTTTTTCGGAAAAGTTTGTCCCGTTGGGAGTTTTTGAACCACCAGGAGGGTTTTGCCGCCTGCCATGAAAAGAGTTCCTGCGTTTCTGTTATTACTTTTTCTTTGGAACTGTTCCCGTCCGAAGCCCGGGGCGGAGCCACCCCCCCAGGACCCTGCAGGTCTTTCCCCGGCAGATATCTTTTCTGCGGAGACTCCTGCAGGAGAGGTTTTTGCCCGTCGTGCAAAACTCCTGACAGGGCCTGGGGATCTGGATGATCTGCTGCGGGACATGGGGGATGCCACGCAGGTGTTGCTGGGGGAGTCCACCCATGGAACCCGGGAATTTTATGTCTGGCGCGCCCACATCAGCCGCCGTCTCATCCGGGAAAAGGACTTTTCCCTGATTGTCGTTGAAGGGGACTGGGCTCCCTTGTATCAAGTCAATCTGTATGTCCGCGGATTGGCACATCAGGAGAAAAGCGCCAGAAAGTTGCTTGTCCGGGTCATGACCCGCTGGCCACGGTGGATGTGGGCCAACGTGGAGTTTGCCGAATTTGTGGAGTGGCTTCGTGATCACAACCGGGATCTGCCCGCTGAAAAACGCACGGGCCTGTATGGCATGGACTTGTATGATCTGGAGGGTTCCCTGAAGAAGGTCCAGGTGTATCTGGAACGGGTCGACCCGCAACGGGCCAAAGAGGCCGGCCGGTTTTACGCCGGTCTTCTGGCCCACGAGGGAGACGGTCGCCG
Organism: uncultured Kofleriaceae bacterium; assembly: GCA_964618145.1. GTDB lineage: Bacteria > Myxococcota_A > Polyangia > HGW-17 > HGW-17 > HGW-17. Next base: position 26,762 of record CAZTZR010000019.1, on the reverse strand, counting down.
CTACATGCGGTATCTGGCTTCCGGGGGGGAAGACCAACGCTTTCAGGTGGAGGCCATGATCCAGTGGCTGCACGCCCACCGTGAACGGTATGTAAAGGTTTCCGGTTCCAAGGATTTCTTCAATGCCCTGCAAAACGCCAAGGCCGTACGGGAAGCCGAGTCCCACTTCCGTGCCACCTGGCGCAGGGATGGTTCCTCCTGGGATGTTCGTGCGGTGCATTTTGCCGATACGGTGGAGCGACTTCTGGGGTTTCATGGAGGCAAAAAAGTGATCATATGGGCGCACAACACCCATATTGGTGATGCCAGGGCCACGACCATGAAGGATTCGGGCCGCACGAACATCGGAGAAGTGATGCGCACCAGACATGGCCGAAAGGTCTACAGCGTGGGGTTCGGAACATTCAGGGGATCCGTGCTGGCGGGCAGTTCCTGGGGTGCTCCTGTGCAGGTCATGACGGTGCCCGATGGCATGCCGGGTTCTTTGGAGGAAATCCTTTCCCGGGCCCTGTCAGGACAAGATGGATACCATCTGCTGGGAGGATTGCGTACACATCCTTTTTTCAGTACACCCGTGGGTCATCGGGCCATCGGTGTGACGTACCATCCGGGGTCCGAGCGCCCGGGCAATTATGTGCCCACCCGGCTGGGTCAGCGCTATGACGCTTTCGTTTTCGTCCATGAAACCAATGCACTGACGGCATTGTGAATTTTCCGGGAATAATCACAGCGCCGGTCAAGTCCGTTGATCCCGGCACACTGAATGTATTTCAAAGCCCGGCGACAAGGGACGCCCGCTGTAGGGTGTCCCGTTGGAGGCGACAACGTCGCCGAACCTATTCAGGCCATACCGGGGGAAGGTATCAGTGGACCCGAACCGTGCTGTCAGTGCAGACGTTCGAGGATGGCCACCACGGCCGGGTCACTGGCCACCGCGAGTTGGCGCAGTTTTTCGGAATCGAAGACCGCCAGAAGACTGGATTCATCCACCAGGATCTCGCCTTCCAGGGCAATTTCATGCAGGGCATCGCGCATGCTCACAAAGGTATCGACGCCGAAAAAGGCCGGTTCCCCCTGCAATGGAACATGCTTCAGGCGACCACGGATAACCAGAAACACATATTCGGGAACTTCCTCGTTTTCCACCAGTATGCGGCCGGGTTCCACGGTATCCACTGTGTACAGGCAGTCCAGCAGGGCATCGCGCACCGAAACATCCAGAAACTGCAGGGTTTCGTGCATGGAGAAAAAGGAATCCAGTTGGTGGATTTCCCGGGCTGTCCGGAAACGTATTTCCAGTTCCGGGTAGCGCTGCATGAGAGTCTGCAGGTTTTCACCGTTCCATTTCCAGATCCGGGTGGCATCCCTTCCCGCCTTCAGGCTGGCGGTGGTGGGCACGGTGCCGCATGGATGCAGCACGGCGTTTTCTCCCAGGAACTGCCCTGGAAAGCAGGAGCGTACCGTTCGTGGCTGATCGAATCCCTCCAGCACGACATCCAGAATTCCGGCACGGATGATCAGGGCCACCCGGGCGGGTTCCCCTTCCGAAATGATGACATCCCCTTTGGAAAGGGTGATGTCCTCGGCCTCGAATTCCATTTCCGTGATCAGGCCGAAGGGAAGTCCCTTGAAGATGGGGACATCCGCCAGGGATTTGATGGGACGAAGTTTTTCCAGGGTGCGCTGGTGAATCCGGGTTGTCTCGTGGTTTTCCATGGCTTCGGATCCCAATACCCGGGTCAGCCTTTCACAGACGCGTTCCAGAAGTTCCACCTGGGCCAGATTCGCATATTCCCTTGAGGCATCCACGAAGAGGTTTTCCGCTGCACCGGGGTTTTTCAGGGCAAGCTCCAGAAGTGCCATTTCATGCAGGATGGCCCCCCGGGTGTCCGGATTGGTCAGAAGCAGGGGATAGATGTTTCTGGCTTCCTCCAGGGCCGCCGGAGAACCTTCCTGCAGGAGTTGATCCAGTCGTGCCCGGGCTTCCACGGGCGACAGGTCGGGGGATGAGGAGGCTTCATCATCGAAGTCGAGGAAAAAGTCCTCCATGGGTTCGGCGGATTTTTCCAGCAGGATGTCCTTGATGGTTTCCAGTACGCGTTCCCGGGAAAATACATCCAGTAGTTCGCCTTGCATGGACAGTTCCATCAATCCGACACAGCGGCGCTGATCACTGGCGGTCACGTAGATCCTTGCCCCGAGACGACGACCCCCGGAACGGCGCAACACGCCGATTTCCCCGAGTTCCAGAAAGGATCCATACAACTTCTGGAGTTCCTTCTCGAAAACAGTTTTGGCTTCGGCGAACTTCATGGTTCACATCACTTCCAGGCAGCCTGGGTTCCTTCGGTGATCCGGTGCCTGTCGGAAAATCCCCCGTTGACTTCCAGTACATATTGCGAGGGTCGTCCGATGGACAGGACCGTCGGATCCATGGGCCGGGCATTTTTGATGATGCCAATCACTTTTTTGTTTCCATCCATGAAAATCATGTCCAGGGAAATCAGGCAATTGGCCATGTAAAACCCCAGTTCTTCCTCGTGATCGTACAGAAAAAGCATGCCTTCGGATTCGGGCATGAAGGAACGGTACATCAGTCCGATGGCCTTTTCCTCTTCGGATACTGCAACCTGTGCATCAATGGAAAGCATCCGTCCGTCAGGGGTTTTCAGTGTGACGGAAGTACGGGGAAGATGTAACTGGGGTTTCATGGTTTCTGGCTCGGCTGGTTTTTGCCTGGAGTTTTCCGCCGGTAAAACCGCCGGGCGGGTTTTACGGCATCCGGCACTGCTGTAGAACAGGGAAAACAGGCAGGCGAGGGCAAACGGGACGGCTGAGAGTTTCCGGAGCACGGAAAATCACCAACTGGTTTGCAGGACAAAACCGGCGTTTCCAGGCACGAGTTGGGGGAGGATCTGCCAACTCCGGGTGGTGGGTTGTGGCCTGACGGAACCCTCGATCAGCACCTTGTCAGCCCCACCCACGAAATACAGGGTGGCTCCAATGGCCAGTGTGATTCCGGTGACCACGCTCAACCCGATGGTCAGGTTGTTCAGGCTGTCCACGGTATCATACAGGGACTTGCTGGAACTGTCCTTCCAGTAGAGGGGTTTTCCGGGAGGCTGTTCATTGGAGGGCCAACTCTTTTTGTCATCCGATGTGGTGGTTGCGAACTTGCTCTGCTCCATGTAGGAGTAGGAGCCAAATCCGATGGCGGCAACGCCGAGGAGAAGACCACCGGCCATCACACCGGTGCCGATTTTGCGAAGGGTGGTGGGAACATACTTGTATTGCGGCGGCGGTGGTGTGATTCCGGCCTGCTTTTCCAGTTCCTGCAAGCGCTGGAGCCGCTGTTCCAGATCCTTGAGTTGTGCGGCTTCCCGCCGCTTGAATTCCTCCATGAGGGCCTTGCGTTCAGCCTCCAGGTTACCGGAACCCTTTTTTTCCAGATCCTTGAGGCTTTTTTGTAGTTCGGCCTGCATGTTTTTCAGTTTGTTTTCCTGTTCGCGGATATGTTCCTGCTGGCGTTTCAATTCGGCCCGGGCTTCTTCGGTTTCTTCCTCCTCATCCTTGGGAAGGGGCTTGTCGGCAAGTCCCTTGATCTCTTCCAGACGCTTGCGGATTTCCGGTTTCAGGCGTTCGGCGTCCTCGGTGACATCGTTGAGGATGATCTCGTAACTCTGACGCGCCCGTTTGTATTGTTCCATGGCGTCAAGTGCCCGGGCATACTGGTAACGGGCCGCCAGACTAAAGGGAACCAAACGAAGGACACATGCAAAATGTTCCATGGCTGCGCGGTGATCCCCCCCTTTGGCCAGGGCGGTTCCCGTAGTGAAGTATCGCCGGGCGTTGGTTCGGTTTTCTTCGTCGTCATTACCCGGCTTTTGACAGTGGACTCTCTGGGCGAAGGACTGCGATGAAAACAAACAGACGAAAAGAAAAACGAAGACTTTCAGTTTCATGGCAATTTCCTAGAAATCCGGTTTGGTGACATCCACGGGTTTCATTCCGGCCGGCATGGGAGGTTCCACCATGGCAGGAGTTTCCACCATGGGAGGTTCCACCATCACGGGTTCCATTTCTGCAGGTCGCATTCCGGTCGTAACCGGTGTACGCCCGATACGGGGTGCATCGTAAACCAGATGGATGTCTTCAGTGAATTCAATACTGCGAATCCAGTTTTCATGACCGGAGGCGGTGATGATCAGGGAATGCTTGCCACGGGCACCGGGCTTTTTCAGGGGCAGGGTCACACGGTCATTGTCAAGTTGGATGACAGCACCCCTGGGCACCTTGTCCACTTTCAGGGTGACCTCTGCCGGGAAGACTTCCATGGGAGCTTCCATTTCCGGTTCCATGGGGGCTTCCATTTCCGGTTCCATGGGGGCTTCCATTTCCGGTTCCATGGCCTTTTCGGATCCTGGATTGTCCAACTTCTGTGCAGTGGTGGAGGAAGGCTTCATTTCGTCGCTTTTGCGCAGGAAAAAGAAGGCGCCGATGCCCCCTCCCAACAGAAGCAGGATAATGATGGCAGCGATCATCCCCTTGTTGGGTCCCGATTCCAGGGATTGCCCCACGGCGGCAGTGGTGACCCGTGGCTGGGCATAGGATTGGGCGGCTGCCATCAGTTTGGGATCTGTCAACTGGGGGGTGGGGGTCTTGAGGGGAACCGAACGGGTTTCAAAAGTCTGGGAACCAATGGAAGCGAAAATTTCGGACGGATCATAGAGGGTCCAGAACTGGTTCAATTCCAGCATGAAACTGTGGCAGTCCGGATAACGTTCGTCGGCGTTTTTGGCCATGGAACGGTGCACGATGGCCACCAGTTCGGGAGGCAGATCCGGGCGGATCTGATCAACAGGGGGAAAATCGCCGGTAACGATCTGCAGAAGAACCCGGTTGTAGTTGGAATCACAAAAAGGCAACCGGGCTGTGAGCAACTGGTACAGCATGACGCCCACGGAATAGATGTCGGAGCGTCCGTCGACCTTCTGCCCCATGGCCTGTTCCACACTCATGTAGTATGGCGTGCCCATGACGGTACCCGTACGGGTCAGGGACATGTTCTGCTGATCCATGCTCTGGAACTTGGAAATGCCGAAGTCGAGAATCTTGACCTGTGGCACGTTGGAGTTGTGCTGCTGGTTCATGTAGACGTTTTCAGGCTTCATGTCACGATGGACGACCCCTTTGGCATGGGCTGCCTGGAGGGTGTCCAGGATGGAACAGATGATGTAGGCCGCCAGCGGAATCGGCATGGGGCCGGTTTGTTCCAGCAGGGAGTCCAGACTATCTCCCTTGAGCAGTTCCATGGCAATGAATGGAACGCCGTTCTGGTCGGTTCCGGAGTCGACGATTTCCACGATGTTGGGGTGTCCGATGAGGGCTGCCGCCTTGGCTTCCCTGCGGATACGGGCAAGAATTTCGGTGTTGTTGGCAAAGGAATCGTGAAGCAGTTTCAAAGCCACTTGCCGGTCGGTCAGCTCATGCTGTGCCAGATAAACGGCACCCATTCCCCCTTCGCCCAGCAATTTCATCAACATGAACTTTTCGATTTTGTCGCCACTGCGGTCTGTCATGTCACACCTTAGGTTATGAAATACCCAAAAAACCCCGTCTGGAGACAGCTCAGATAAATATACCCGAATTGCTTTCATGCCGCAAGGAAAATCAGAAGATAAACAGGGAGAAAAGGTCTTCATTTTCCTGTTTATCCCACCTTGACTTCTTTCGCCACTTCACTATGGTCCCATGTCCCCTATCCGGTCGAAACCGGGGGGTGTGCCCGATACAGGGTGGCAGGAATCATCATGACACAGGATCTTTCTTTTTTTGTCAAACAAGCCATTGAGGCACCCGTGCACCTGACTTTCCGGATGGAAAACGAACAGTTTCCGGAGTATGCCGGAGATCTGGTCCTGTCAGATCCCCCTTCGGAGATCCAGGGAGAACTGGTGGTGGAGAAGATCCAGGGGGGGATTTTGGTGACCGGCTCCATGACGGGAACCATATTTGTCCCCTGTTCGCGGTGTCTGGAAGCCACTGTTGTGAAGGTGGCGGAGTCCATCCATTTCGTTCTTTTGCCTGCACCGGCCTATTCCGGCAAGGAAATCGAACTCGGACAGGATGATCTGGACGTGATTCATTACTCGGGGGATCAGGTGGATCTGGAACCTCATGTATGGGACCAGATGATCCTTTCCATCCCCCGGCAGCCTCTGTGCAAGGAAGATTGTCCCGGAATCCCGGTTTCTGATTCCCCGGCATTTGATGGGAATTCCTCTTGCGAAACAGGATTTGCTGTGCTAAAAGCCCTGTCCCTGAAGCAGCCGGAAGGTGTTCCTCCGGCGCGTTGAATAGAGGTGTGTGATGGCAGTACCGAAGCAAAGACAATCCAAAATGCGTCGCGACATGCGTCGTTCCCAGCATGACAAGGTGACGGCGCCGAACCTGTCCCGTTGCCCGAGTTGCGAGGAACCCCGGCAGTCCCACCGCGCCTGCCCGGCCTGTGGCTATTACGGTGGCAACAAGAACCGTGAAGGCACCAAATACGAAAACCTGGTGGTCGGCTCCTAGGCATGTCACAACTGGTATTCGGTTCGGACCATGGCGGTTTCGGATTGAAGCAGGATCTGATCCGGATGCTGGACGGATCCGTCCACGAAGTGATCGATTGCGGAGTTCATTCCACCGAATCGGTGGATTACCCCGATATTGCCGAAAAGGTGTGCCAACAGGTTCTGCAGACACCCGGTTCCCTCGGAGTCCTGCTCTGCGGAACAGGACTGGGCATGTCCATGGCCGCCAACAAGATCTCCGGTATCCGGGCGGCACTTTGCGCTGAAACCTTCAGTGCCCGAATGGCCCGGATGCACAATGATGCCAATGTCCTTTGTCTGGGTGCACGCGTCATTGGCGTGGAACTCGCCAAAGAAGTCCTCGATGCCTTTCTGGCCGCTTCCTTTGAGGGGGGGCGACACGAGTTTCGTGTGCAAAAAATAACCCGCCTTGAAAACCGCATCCCATGAAGCCTTCATGAAACGGGCGCTGGCACTTGCCTCGCGTGGTGCCGGGCGTACCTCTCCGAATCCGGCCGTAGGAGCCGTGGTAGTCAAAAATGGCCACATTGTGGGAGAAGGATGGCACCAGCGTGCCGGAGGACCCCATGCCGAGGTGCTGGCCCTGGCGGCGGCCGGAAACCGGGCCAGGGGAAGCACCCTGTATGTCACTTTGGAACCCTGTTCCCATGTGGGAAAAACGCCTCCCTGCACCCTGGCCGTGATTCAGGCTGGTGTGGGCATGGTGGTGTATGCCGTGGGGGATCCGAATCCGGTGGCGGCCGGGGGATCCGAACGACTCCGCAAAGCCGGGATCCAGGTGATTGCCGGTGTTCTGGAGGCCCAGGGCCGGGAGTTGTTGCTTCCGTTTCTTGCCGCACTGGAAAAGCACCGCCCGTTTGTGGAACTGAAGATGGCCATGACCCTGGACGGAAAGACTGCGGACCGTTTTGGCAACAGTCGCTACCTGACATCACCGCCATCCCTGAAACAGGTTCATCGCATGCGCAACCGTGCCGATGCCGTGCTGGTCGGAGCGAACACCCTGTTGCAGGACAATCCGCTCCTGACCTGCAGGCATGTTCCCAACGGCCGGGATCCCGTCAGGGTGGTTCTGGATCCCCGGCTTGCCGCAGCCCGGCCGGAATTGAAGATTTTTCACGAGGGAACCTCCGGGGTGTGGATCTGCGTATTCCCGGATACGCCCCGTGAGGACAAGAACTGGCCCGGACACGTCCGTTTTCTGGAAGTGGATCCCGATGTCCGGGGGCGCATGCCTTCAGCGTCCATTTTGCGTGCGCTTTTTGATCGCGATGTCCGGCATGTCCTTCTGGAAGGGGGTGCCACAACGGCTGCGGCTTTTCTCGAAGACGGGGTTGTGGATCGCCTGCACTTTGTCTATTCTCCCCGCCTGATGCTGGACGGTGCCGCCATGGGGGCCGTTCATGGTCCGTCGCATCATGCTCTGGATGAACTCATGGCCGTGAAGAACCTGCGCGTGACCCGGAGGGGTCCGGATCTATGGGTGCAGGGAGATCTCTGAATCGGCCGGAAGGATGATCGTCATGTTCACGGGAATCGTGGAAGACGTCGGGCAACTGGCCGGGATGACACCCCGGCAGGGGGGAAGCCGTCTGGTCATTGCAACCTCGCTGCCCATGGAAGGTTTTGCCCCGGGAGACAGTCTGGCAGTCAACGGGATTTGCCTGACTGTGGTGGACATTGGCTCCGGACAGGTTCAGGTGGATGCCGGCGAGGAAACCCATTCACGCACAACACTTGGTCAGTGGCGCCCCGGCCGGTTCCTGAATCTGGAGCGGGCCATGCGTGCGGACGGGCGCTTCGGAGGCCACTTTGTTTCAGGGCATGTGGATGATGTGGGACGGCTTACCCGGCTGGTTCCTGGAGGCGTGCAAATCACGGTGGCCTTCACCGTTCCGCAGCAGTTGCTTCACACCATTGTGCCCAAGGGATCCATTGCCATCGACGGTGTGAGTCTGACCGTGGCAGCCCTGCGTGGTTCGAATGTGGAGGTGGCCATGATCCCCCACACCTGGGAGCACACGGCTTTCAGACATCTGCGCATCCAGGATCGCGTCAACATTGAAACCGACATGATCGGGAAATATATCGTGCAAACCTTGTCACATCGAAAGGGATGAACCAAATGGGAAACGAAACGGAAGCCATTGCCCGGGCGGCCGCGGCCATCGAGGAAATCCGCAACGGACGCATGATCGTGCTGACCGACCATGAAGATCGCGAAAACGAGGGGGATCTCTGCATGGCGGCGGAAAAGGTCCGTCCGGAAGACATCAACTTCATGGCCACCCATGGTCGCGGGCTGATCTGCCTGACAATCATGCCTGAAAAAGTCCGTCAACTGGGACTCCGGATGATGGTGACAGACAACGAGAGTCCATACAATACTGCATTTACCGTGAGCATCGAGGCCAGACAGGGTGTGAGTACCGGAATTTCCGCTTCGGATCGCGCCCACACCATTCTTACGGCCATTGCTCCGGATTCCACGGCCAATGACGTGATCTCCCCGGGCCATGTGTTTCCCCTGCGTGCCCGGGAAGGGGGGGTGCTTGTTCGTGCCGGACAGACCGAGGGTTCGGTGGATCTGGCCCGGTTGGCGGGTCTTTTGCCGGCAGGAGTCATCTGCGAAATCATGAACGAGGACGGTTCCATGGCGCGGAACAGGGAACTGAGGCAGTTCTGCGAAAAGCACAACATGGTGCAGTGCTCCATTGCGGATCTGGTTTTGTACCGTCTGCACCATGAACCCCTGGTCAGCCTGATCAGCCGGTCGGAACTGGAACTGACCTTTGAAGGGGAAACCCGACCTGCGGAGTTTTCCGTGTATTCCACGCCGATTTCCCAACTGGAGTTTCTGGCCGTGCGTCTGGGAAACGTCTCCCCCGAGAAACCGGTGCTGGTTCGCATGCACCAGGGCTGTCTGATTCCGGATCTCTTCAACCTCGGACGAACCAGCGGAAAATTGCAACTGGATCAGTCCCTGCGCCGGATTTTTCATGAAAACTGCGGGGTGCTGGTGTTGATGCAGAACCGCAATGAAACACTCGGTTCCTGTTTTTCCCATACATTCGGCAATCCGGAGGGGGAAACAGCCATGCATCATGCCATGGATTTCGGACTGGGCGCACAGGTGCTCAAGCATCTCGGCATCGGCAAGATACGGTTGTTGACGAATTCCGAAATGAAGTTCCACGGAATCCGGGCCTTCGGGCTGGAGGTGGTGGAACGGGTGCCCATCGGATGACCACCCAGAATCTCCGCCGAAGGGAAATTGTTGCCCGCACGGTGTCCATCCCCGAGGCCCTGGCAGAGATTCCCGGGGGAGCCACCATTTTTGTGGGGACCGGTGCCGCCGAACCGGCGGTGCTGGTGGATCCGGTCCTGGATCTGGCTGTCGAGCGGAACTGGCACCTGCTTTTCGGGTACTCCCTGAGGGAGGCGCCCCGGGGGGATTTCCGGGTTCCCGTGGCGTCGTATTTTCATGTGGGACGTCGACAGAAAGCCGCCTTTGAAAAGGGAATTGTGGACTGGATTCCAACTTCATTCGCGGATATTCCGGAATTGTTCAGACCCGGGCACATCCAGGTGGATGCGGCGATCATCCAGGTGAGCCCTTCGGATCAGCATGGACAGTTCAGCCTGGGAGTATCCGTGGACATCACCCGGGCGGCTGTGGAATCGGCCAGAATCGTCATTGCCCAGATCAATCCCTACATGCCCCGTACCCACGGGAACTCCTTTCTGGACTACCGGAAGATTCACAGGTTCATTCAGCGGGGAGAACCGCTGGCCGAACTTGCTCCACGGGAAAGTTCCAGTCCCGTGGAGGAGGAAATCGCCAGGAACGTCTGCAGTCTGATTCCGGACGGCTCCACCCTGCAACTGGGGTTCGCCCGCATTCCGAGGCACCTGCTCTCCCGCATGAGCGAGAAGAAGGATCTGGGCATTCACAGCCTTCTTGTTTCCGACTGGGTGATGGAACTTCTGGACAACGGCACCGTCACGAACAACCGGAAAACCTGGTTTCCCGGAAAGGTGGTGACTTCGTTTGCCCTGGGTTCCAGGCGGTTCTACGAATACCTGAACGACAGCCCGGTTTTCGAGTTCCTGACCGCAGATGTGGTTGCCAATCCACGCAACATCAGGAAAAACCACCAATTCATTTCGATCATGGATGCGGAACGGATGGATCTTTCGGGACGATTCAGTTCGGAGGAATCCGGGTTTGCCCGGAGGCTGGGCACGTTCCTCACCGCCGGGCAATTGCGGGCCTCCAACGCCCGTTCCATCCTGGTGCTGCCTTCGCGCAATCGCAAAAGGGAACCCAACATCCTGCTGGAACTGGGATCCGAGCACGCGGTGTCCGGCATCAATTCCCAGGTGGATCGGGTGGTCACGGAATACGGGGTGGCCGAACTGTGGGGCTGTTCCCTGCAAAAACGGGCCCTGCGTCTGATACCCCTGATGCATCCGGAGGACCGCCAGGAACTGTGGTCTTTTGCCCGCAACCGTCGCTGGTTCTGTGAGGGTTTTTCCGTACGGCCGCCTGAACCGGCCCAAACGGTTCACCGAATCTCCGGTCCGCGGGAATTGCAGGTGCAGACGGCTTCTGTCCAGGATTTTGACAGGATTCTGCGGTTTTTCCATTCCATGTCGGAATCAGACCGTGCCCTGCGGTTCTTCCATCACGAGGTTCGTCTGGATGATTATGTGCTGGGGGTGCTGAACAATCCCCGGGCGGTGGTGTTTTTGGCAATTCGTCCCATGGAAAGCGGGAATCGTCTGTTGGGGGTTGCCGAGTGCGTCCGGGATCCCCAGGCGGGCGGGTCCCAGATTGCCCTGGTCACTTCGGGTGCCTGCCGCAGGCAGGGAATCGGTCGGGCAATGGTTCAGGGAATGCAGAACTGGGCCTGTTTGCAGGAACAATCCGCCCTGTTTGCCGAGGTGCTTGCCTCCAATACTCCCATGGTCCAACTGTTGTCCGCCTGTGGATGGAAATCTGTTGCCGGGTCCGGCAGTGTACAGTTTCTGTGGTGTCCGGAACCGGGAGAAGACAAATGAGATTGTTTCTTTTTTTGCTGGTGTTTGTGACGTCTTGCTCTCCTGCTTCCAGAAAAGGGGAACCCGCCAACAACGTCAACAATATCAACAACGCAAACAACCACAACAATCTGAATTCGGAAAACTGCCCGGACAACACCACGTGGAACGGAACCTTCTGCGAAAACGACACCCGTATCCGGGAATGTGCAGGTCTGCCAGAAGGGGCACTTTGGGTATCGGCAACGTCCTTTACCCAGACCTGGGATGGAACCGCATGGATGCCCCCGGAAAACGGCGTGCATGAAAGCGATCCCGGATCGTTGCCGTGCCGTTTCGGGTGCATGGAGGAACTTCGGTGGGATGACGAAACCCAATCCTGCCTGTCCTGCCGTGTACAGATGATTGCCGATCCGGATTTCCTGGACGGATTCACGGTGGTACCCTGGACGGTCCGGCTGGATGACGGCGAAACCATCCCGCCGGAACTGGTCCCCGGCTGGGATACGGAACCTCCTGCCTGGCGCCTGTGTCAGTGGAGCAGCCGGAAAAGCCTGCAACCCCCCGGGACGCTGTCCGCAGAAGGAGTCTGGAACTGGGCCAATGATCTCAAGGCCATCCGGATTGGTCATCCGGAAAGTTCCCATCCGGGACTGACCCTTTCCATCAATTCGGATGCCGATTATGAGGGACAGTACCGGACCCATCCTTCGGAACCATGGCCACATTTGCTGGTGGAACAGGTGTTTCCCCGGTCGTTCACCCTCACGCAATTGCAGGAACTGCGGATCCGTTTTGAAGCCACGGTACACTACAGCCTGGAGGCGGGACTTCATGAACCCGGCTACAACCCGGGCCTGCACACCGGTCAGTACAACATGTTCTTCATCGTGCAGAACCGGGTGCCCGGGGATCCGGATTACGGCAACATGCTCTGGTTCGGCATTCCCTTGTACGATTACCGGTATCAGGACATTCCGGAATACATCGCCCTGGATTTCGCGGACGTTTCCTCGAAACTGATCTACACCTATTCCAGTGCGGATGCGGGTACCGGTTCCTCCCACCAGATCGACCAGTGGTTCACCGTGGATCTGGACATGCTGGACAAGATGAAGCAGGCGGTGGACTACGCATACGCCGAAGGGCTCTTTTTGAGTGGTGATTATTCGAAGTATTCCGTGAACTACATGAACATCGGATGGGAAGCCCCCGGCCGGTACATCGGTACCGTGATCCTGCGTGATTTGACCCTGCATGCCGCCCTGGACATGGAAACCTGCCGGGCGATTGCCCCCGGAACAGTCGGTGAAAAACGACACACGAAGTGAAAAGGTGAAACATGGCCATTCCCAACCGTCTTTCGTTCCATGGAATGATTGCATGTCTGCTGCTTGTCCTTTCGGGGAACATCTCCTGTGACGATTCCGGAAAGAAGTCCAAAAAGGGACCGGTTTGCGGCAACGGAATCGTGGAGGGAACGGAAACCTGTGACGGAAACTGTCCGGTTTCCTGCGAAACCGGAAATGCCTGCCGCACGGGAATCCTGGAGGGCAGCCCGGAGGAATGCAATGTCACCTGCCGCGAGGAAGAAAAACAGTTTCCCGAGTGCGGTGGCCCGGACGGATGCTGTCCGGAAGGCTGTGAAGCCGAAGGAGATCCCGATTGTCCAGGAAACCGGCCGGGTGTCGTGCTTGTCCTGGCCCGGGAATATGCGGAGAATCCCGGCATCCGCAGCCGTCTGGATCGCTACATGCATCTGCATCCGGAGCATGAATTCCATGAAATCCTGCTGGAAGTTTCTGCGGACCCCGTGGAATCCATGGAGGATCGCGGCGGGGAAATCAAGCGCAACTGGGTGGAGGTGCGCAACACCATCCTTGATATGCAAGCCGGATTTCCCCTGTTGCAGGGGGTGTGGGTGGTGGCGGATCGCCTGCCCCTGATCTGGCGTGAGTCGGAACTGTTTGCCATTTTTCCTTCCTCCTTCAAACCGAGCATTTATCCGTTGACGGCTTTGGGGGATGTCTATGCCGTTTTTGATTCCGAGGCGGGGGGATTCATCGAAAAAGAGGGGGTCACCCGGGGGCGGGGACGCGGAGACAGTTACCGGGCGGATCTCTGGGGCGCGGCCCTGGTACCTCCGGCAGGGTGGGGGAATCCCCATGGGCAGATCATGGATTACCTCGACCGCAACCATGCATGGAAACAGCAGGAGGAACATGAGGGCAGGCTGATGGTGGCCGACACGTTCGGGCACACCACCCTGTTGGCACCGCGAATCCGCGATGCCGGGTTCTTCGATGTGGATCAGGCCATCTTTCTGGCACCCAACTCCTGTCCGGAGTTGTCCGGATTCGATTCCCAGTACCTGGTGATGGTGCATGACCGAGGGCCCGACTTCATACCCCACGGCAGTGGAGGGTGCATCATGACATCGTCCCCGGAACAGTTGACTGAACTGGAACAATGGGAGGCAACTGAATGGTTCGAAGATCAGGCGGAATTCCGCCGCATCGGGGATGACCGCTGCTATTTCTTTTCCTTGCGGATCCGGGAACGCAGCGTATCCCCGGAAATCCTGAAAGCCGTCTTCGAAGCGCACCTGCCGGAACTGGCCTGCCATCAGCGTTCATGTCATGTCTGGGTCCAGGACAACTACTTCACCAACGCTTCCGGTCATCCCCTGGATGGCCGATGGAACGGATACAATGCCCAGATGCAGGAATTCTTCCGTCTCTACACGGAAACCCTGCAATCCGGCGAGGTGCTTTACGGATACCTTTCCGCCCATGGGGCACCAGACATGCATGACTTTTTTGTCCATTCCTCCAACGTGCACGACGGCGGTTTTTCTGCCACCGTGATGGAACTGCAGTCCTGTTCCACGGCGGACAGTTCCCTGTCCGACATTCCCATTGCCTTCACCTACCTGTTTTTCGGGGGTGCCCAGGTGGTCATCGGATATGGACAGCAATCCCTCATGCAATGCGAGGAAGGCAACTGCTTTGACTACATGCGGTTTTTGCATCTCCGTCGCGGAGAACCCGTCATTGAAGCCCTCTTCGACCGGGACTACAGCATGCACCTGTATCTCGGGGACCCCCTCCTGGTGTTGTGAACCCATCCCCTTGAATAATCTGTTGATTGCGCTACACTTGAACCTGTCAGAAAGGAACCTGCACATGAACATGCGAGTTTTGATTCTGCTGATGGGTGTATTGTCTTCCTGTGCGAGCGGATCCTTCGGGAAAAAAAAAGATTGCGAAGACGGAACAGGACTGGGTGAGGATGGTCGGTGCCATCCGGTTTGCCAGACAGTGGAAGATTGTGGCGATTGCCAGGAGTGCCGCAATTTTCTCTGTCATGACCTTCAGCCATGTCCATCCCTTTGCGGGAATGGCGAACTGGATCCGGGAGAACAATGCGATGACGGAAATACCGTCACGGAAACCTGCCCTCCCGGTGAACGGATCTGTACAGTTTGCAATGCCTCGTGCCAATGGCAGGAGGTGGATCTGACCGCCTGCGGTGACGGCGAAAAAAGCGGCAACGAAGAATGCGATGACGGAAACATTGAACCGGGAGATGGCTGTGGGGCCGACTGCACAGTGGAAACCGGCTGGTCCTGTGATCCTGTTTCGGAACCGTCGGTCTGCATGCGCCTGCCGGGAGCGGTGGTGATCGAAGGGGAGGCTTCGGCCGGCCATACGGAACTGTTCTGGCGCTGGAACACCCCGGAACATGCCTCGTTTTTCCGGGTTCGCACGGACGGGGTCAACTGGCAGGATCAGACCGAAGCCCACTGTGAACTCGATGTTTCCGGACCGGGCATGGTGACCATTGAGGTGCAGGCATGCAATGTTCAGGAAGCCTGCGGTCCGATGGCTTCCTTTACCACCCATGTGATCTTTTACGGCACCGCATGGCGGCCGGTGTGGAGGGGCGTCCAGAAGGCGGATCTGACCGTCTCCCCCCTGGGACAGGCGGTTCCGGTATCCTGTCACAATTGCTACAACGGACCCTCCGACGAGGTGTACACCACGTCCCAGGCACTGACCAAGATCCATACGGCCATCACCCGGGGAGCGGACCTGATCGAACTGGACATCGCGGATTCCGCTGGCACGTTGTGTGTGACCCACGACGATGTGGCCACCTGCAACGACCGTCCCACCCTTCCGGAGATCCTGTCCGATGCCACCTTGCTGGATGCCGACGCCCTCCTGTTCATCGAGATCAAGGAAGGAACCGCCGACCCGGATGCCTTCGCCGTGGCTTTGCTGGATCTTCTGGATTCCCGACGCCGGCTGGTCCGCAATGGCCGCCCGGTTTTCATCCGGGCGTTCGCATCCCGGGAAAACTATCTGGTGGCGGTAAAAAACCGCCTGCACCAATACCCCTTCATCCGGCACTATGTCCGCTTCTCGGTTCTGTACGGAAGAAACGCCCACGCTGCAGTGGCCACCTTCCAGAATGCCATCGTCCGGGTGAAAAATGACCTGGGCTTTGACATGGTGGAATTCGAGTACCGCCAGAAAAACCTGCTGGGTCTGACCATGCTGGCCCGTGCCATCGGACTGGGAACCGGGGTGTACACCATTCCAGGCTCCTTCGGAGAGGCGTTCATCGCCGGATTACGGCACGAGGTGGATCAGATCACTGCGGAATTCCGTGCGGATTACGCCCGTTCGGTCATTGAGGAAACCAATCTGTTGGCCTATGTGAACGTATCCGGATGTTCCGGGACTTCGGACTCACACGTCCAGGTATATGCAAACACAGCAGGTACACTGGACTCCACCGCTACCACCGTGGGAGTGGCTCCCACGGCGAATTCCTTCGGCAGGCCGCCCCTCATGCATGATCCCATCGGGGAGGATCGCTATGGATGTTCCCTGGATTTCCGGCTGAACCACGGAATCACCGGACGGGCGCTTCCCCTGGGCAGTGGCAGTTCCCAGAGCACACAAGGATACCTGGTGACTGCATATGTCAATTTTGACGATCTGGCGGTCAACGGCACCCTGGCGTTGGTGAACAATTCCGAGGCCGGCGGTTTCGCCATGGAACTGCAGGGCAACGGCAGTACCGTGAACCTGCGTTTCGGCGTGCACGTCAATGGTGCATACCGCTACCATTCCTACAATGTTTCCGCCACGGGGCTTTCCAACAATCCCAGCCTCAACGGCACCGACGGATACTTCCTCATCGGCGCCTATGACGGGGACGGCGGGGTGTACCTGTGGGTGGACCAGCAGGCGTCCGGCAATGGCGGAACCTTCACCGGCAACGTGACATCCTCTTCACAGCAGGTACTCATCGGAGCCGATCCCCAGCCCTCGGAACTCACCGGTGCCCGTTTTCACTTTGACGGCATCATCCAGCAGATCAGCGTCCTGGACTGGGTGGATCATTCTTTTCCCGCCCCGTTGGTGAACTGATGTCGAATTCGATTTACCGAACCCTGCAAAAGCACCTCGACAAGTACCCCATCGGGTTTCCGGCCACCGATTCGGGCGTGGAACTGGAACTGCTGCGCTACTTCTTCGACGAGGAGGAGGCCGGGGTGGTTCTCTGCCTGGGCCTCACCCACGCAAGGCCCTGGCGCATCCGCAGCCGTTTTCGGCGCACCCATGGCCGGGAGATTGACCGGCGGCGGCTGAACGAAATCCTTGAACGCCTGTGGGCCAAGGGAAGCATCCGCCGGAGCACGGGAACACCGTACGGCTACTCCATTGCGTTTCTGGCCATCGGCATGTTCGAGTTCCATGTGGACGATCTGACCCCCGAACTCATGCGCTTGATGCATGCCTACTTTGAGGAGGGGTTCAAGGACGAGTTCTTCCGCGGAATGCTGCCGCAGTTGCGAACCAGCCCGCACCTCAAGGCCATCGTGCCCGAACATCGCATCGACACCTACGACAACATGCGTCGGTACGTCGAGACCACGGACCAGAAGATCGGTGTCGCCAACTGCGTGTGCAAGCAAGGTGAGGCGATGCTGGGCCGCCCCTGCACCCAGGTGGAGGATATCGAGGTCTGCATCTTCTTCGGCGAAAGCGACTACGTTGCCCGCGGCCGCGGCCGGTACATCACGCGCGAACAGTGTCTGGAGTTGCTGGATCTCGCCGAAAAAAAAGGCCTCGTGCTTCAGCCGGGGAATTCCCTGCAGGCCTTCTGCATCTGCCTGTGCTGCGGCTGCTGTTGCGGCGTGTTGACCGAGGCGAAGAAGTTCCCGAAACCGGCGGAGATGTTCGCCACCAACTATTTTGCCACCATGGATGCGACCACCTGCAACGGCTGTGGCGTGTGCCTCAAGCGTTGCCAGATGGACGCCATCTCCCGAAGCGAAGATGGCCGCGCCGTGGTTCTCGATTCTGACCGTTGTATCGGCTGTGGCCTTTGCGTGACCACTTGCCGGCCGGGGGCTGCGCGACTGGTGAAAAAGGACCAAATCACCGTGCCACCCCGCAACATCGAGATGCTCTACCTGGCGATCCTGGCCAAAAAGGCCGGAAAATCCCGCATGCTGCTGAACCTGCTCCGGCTCGCCACCGGCGCGCGCTTGTGAATTCCGCCCCTGCCCCTGATTCTCTGGTTTTTCATTCTTGGGTGCGATATTCCAGGCGCGCGATCGCTTTCCATTTGGTGAAGTCATTCTCAACTCGGGTGACGGTGTCGCTGAAGGACTGATAACTTCCGATAGGCTTTTCCACCAACTCCTTCATCTGTGCCAGACTGCCATACAACTCGATGGTTCCGCGGTACACCTCCCGATCGAGTTTGGTCACATCCTCGGTAATGCGCCGGAAAACAAAATTGGAGGCTGCGTAATATTGAGTCTCATACAAAATTGTCAGGACCTTCTTCACGGCTTCAGAAAAGTTCTTTTCCTGCAGGATCGCATTCCACCACGTGTCGATGATGATTTCCTTGACGACGTGGGAATTGATTTCCATGAATTTTTCCATGGTGGGGATCAGACTCATATCCTGTAAAGCATTTTTAAGCAGTATCATCAATTTCCAAGCCTGTTCGGCCCGTTCCACGATCACTTCTTTCTCCTCGTATTCAGTATTAACATTGTTTGGGATTATGGGTGGGTAATCATTTTGGGCCAGGGAGCAGCCAGACAGCAGGAAAAAAATGAAAACAATCAGTGTGCCGAGGTTGTGGGGATATGATTTTTCATTCACGACTTGGTCTCCGAAGTTACTATTTCCGAAATTATTTGTAATGTCAAGGTGCCCTGTTTCCAGGGCAAACGCATTATGAGCGCTGAGTGATAATTGTGGGCCAGTGCCGGCAGACGGTGACGGCGTTCGGTTGCCGGTGGTTTCTTCGCAAGGCTCCGAAACAACGAAGTGGGGGCCAATCCTGGTCTCCCACGTTGGAGGGCACGGGATCATTCCTTCACTTCAGCCACGGACGGGTCGGCTCGGCAGAACGAGTTTTTCGCAACCACAGTCGAGACAGCCGAGGGTGTATGAAGTATGGTGTTTCCCTGACGGAGGGAACGCTCATGATCAGCGCATGGGACAAACAGAAGGTCGTCAACCACATGCAGGACGTCATTGAGGCACACCTGGAAACCACCCTCACGCTGGCGATGCTGACGCGGGGCACCGGGTACTCCATGTGGCACGCCGCGCGCATGTTTCATGAACTCACTGGTGAGACACCCTTCGCCTACCTTCGTCGTCGGCGGCTCTCTGCGGCCGCCATGCGACTGGCTGACGGCTGCTGCAAGGTGGCAGATGTTGCTTTCAACTTCACCTTCGACTCCCACGAGGGGTTCACACGTGCGTTTGCCCGGGAGTTCGGTCTGACACCGGCGGGGTTCATGAAAAACAGGCCTGCCCTGCCGCTGTTCTTTCCTCTCCGGGCACGGGATCACTTTTTACATCGACAAAAAGGAGAGATTTTCATGAAAAAGGATAAGAGAAACGAAGACAAACCCGGAAAGTCCGAAATTCGGACCGTGTTCGTGCAGATTGTCGAGCGTCCCGCGCGCCGGCTGGTGCTGCGCCGGGGCCGGGCGGCCACCCATTATTTTGAATACTGCGAGGAAGTGGGGTGCGACGTGTGGGACAGGCTCGCAGCCATCCCGGACGCTCTCCACGAGCCCATGGGACTTTGGCTACCTGAAAACATGCGGTCCGAAGATACATCGACCTATGTCCAGGGCGTGGAGGTGGCTTCCGACTGGGCCGGTGAGGTCCCCGAAGGGTTCGATGTGGTCGAATTGGGGCCTTGCAAATGGCTGGTGTTTCAGGGTGAACCCTTCGAAGACCGAGACTTCGAGCACGCCATTGAGGACCTTTGGGACGTGATGAACCGTTACGACCCCGCAGTCATCGGATACCGGTGGGCTGACGAGGACGCCCCCCGTTTCCAACTCGCACCGTTGGGCGAGCGTGGCTATATCGAGGGTCGACCGGTGACTCGGATTTGACAACCATATTCCGCCCCCGCCCCTGTTTAACCAGGAAAATCAGGAAACGGCGGGGGAGGCATGCTTTAAGCCGTGGGGAAAGAAACCGGATGAAAATCAGTTTGCGGGGGGAGTACAGGTCAGGTTCGAGCCGCCCTGGATGTCGCGGTAGGCCAGAACCCGGGCAATGCCGGAACCCGCCTGGATGACCTCGATTTTGGCATAACTGCCGTCGGACAGACGCAGCACATAGATGTTTCCGTTCATGATGAAGCCGGTTTCACAGGTTCCACCGGCGGAGAAGGACTGCCCGATGGCGTACTCGGTGGCGGTGTCCTCCAGATAGGTGACATCCGTGGGGGCTTCATTGATGTCATAAAATCCGGTTTCGTTTCCCAGGTTGATGGCAGTGACACCTGGACACAGCATCAGGAAAGGACCATGATTGTCCACAAATCCGAAGTCGCAGGACGCAAGCCCGGTACCAGCCGTCTTCTCCCGAAGGTTCATGGCATGGGGACCGGTGCCTTCATGCAGGTCAACGACCAGTTCAAAGGATTCGGTGAGATCCTGGTTGTTGACATTGTTGACATTGTTGGCGTTGTTCACGTTATTGGCGTTGTTCACGTTATTGACATTGTTGGTGTTGTTGGCGTTGTTGCCGGATTTCTTCTTGTCTTCTTCGCAGGAAAACACCAGGGAAAAAACCAGCAGGGAAACGAAAACGATGGAACGGGATTTCATATGCATACTCCTTTGTTGAAAAAACTCCATCAAATATGGCATGGATGCACCCGGATGGTGTTTCCGGGTGAAATTCCATGAATCTCAGATCATGTTTCCGGCGTAGGACTCGTACAGTTCCCGCGCCCGGGCCACCTGGCGCCGCAGTTCCATCAGGAGGGTGGATGCTTCGGCGTGGTTTGATGTCTGGAACAGCCGGAACAGGCGGGTGGCCAGGGAGGGAATTTCTTCCTCGTCCTTCAAAAGTGACCGGCGCAGGCTGTCGAACTCCGCCCAGCGTTTCTGATCGAGGCTGTTTTCGGATTCCGGGTAACGCCGCATTTCCACCAGATCCCGCCGGATGCCGCCCAGTTCCTTGTCGCAGGTGTCAATGACCCACTTGCGCAAGGCGGAGATGTGAAAGGACCGGACCACCGGCTCCGACAAGGGGGTTCCCCGGTACAGTTCCGGCATGGCTTCGATGTGGGAGAGCACTTCATATACCGTGCAGGGACTTTTTCCGTACAACGAAGTGCGTTGCTGTTCGGTGTAGTGCTCGAAGATGTCCTCCTCGGAGAGGTATTCCCGGTCGGATCGCAGATAGGAGGCGGGTTCCCCTTTTTTCCTGGCCAGTTCAGCATGCAGTTCGACAGGGGTTTTGCCCGTGGCATGCCTCATGCCGTCCAGCATGGCCAGGAGCATGGCCGAAGTGGCCAGATAGGTATTGGTGTGGGGATTCGGCGCACGCACCTCGAACCGGATGGAGAGGGGGTTTTCCCCCCGTACGAGACCGGTGAGCACGGTGCGGTTCCGCGAGGGACTCTCGGGGGACCGCCCCAGGGAAGCCACCACGGACACGGGTGCCTCGAAGCCGGGCTGCAGACGCCTCAACGCGGAAGTGGAATGGGAAACAAACGGATTGATGACCTCCCAGTGGTGCAAAAGACCCATGAGGGCTCCGTACCCGAAGGAGGACAGGTGTGTGTCGGTCCGGTTCGGATCGAACAGGTTCACCCGGCGACCGTCATCCAGCAACAAACCGATTCCCAGATGCATGTGCTTGCCGTTTCCGGCAATGCCGTCCACAGGCTTGGCGATGAAGGTGGCCGAAAGACCCCGGCGCATGAAGGTGTCCTTGATGATGAAGCGGGCCAGGATGTCGTTGTCTGCGGCCTGCAGCGGGTCCGAGTACCGCCAGTCAATCTCGAGTTGCTCCATGACGTCGTGCAGGCGTCCCTGTTCGGTGATCTTTCCCTTGACCCCACCGACTTCCTTGTGGCCCATTTCCGGCTCGAATCCGTACTGCTGGAGCAGGATGAGGCTTTCCTCCAGACAGGTCCGGATGTCCCCGCGGGTCCTTTTCCAGTAGCTTTCCTTGAGGGACTGGGTGGTCCGCAACTCCTGCCGGGAGACCTGCTGGGAAGGGGAGGACACCCAGAATTCCAGTTCGGTTCCGAGAGTGAAATAGACTTCCCTGATGTGATCCGTACGGAGTTGGTGTGCGTTCAGAAACCCCGTGTCCCGGCGTACCAGATCCAGCAGATGTCCACCGACGTGTTCCAGGGTGTCCCGGAGAACGGAACGGGAGCAGTAGAACCGGTCATGGTGGCGGAAATACACGGGAATCCGGATGGTACCCGTGGGACGCCCGGAAGGATCCGGAAGGTCCGGATTGTAGTCGATGACCCACCGGCGTTCGAAGTCGATGACAAAGTCGATCTTGGCATCGTTGAGTTCGGCGATGCCGGGAAGGTTCACCGAGGAGCCGTCGGTCTGCACGCCTCCGGAGAAAATGTCTTCCAGGTTTTTCAGGAAATGCTCGATGGGAATGCGTTCGTCAGTGTCATTGCCCAGAAGGTCGATTCCGCACAGGGAGACAAACCGCAGGTACGGGTGTTTCAGGATGAATTCCTTCAGGTCGTCACGTCGTTTGGAAAGCTCCGGAACAACAAATACGAGATCATGTGGCATGGTTTCCTCCAATGCGTGTCAGCAAAACGCGCGCAGTATAGCCACGACTTTGAAAAAATCCAGCATTTTCCCGCTGGCCTGGCCATACCGTTTCTGGTATGGTTCGGCTCCTGGAAAGGAGTGCCGATACCCCAATGGAAAAGAAGCAGTTCGATTGCCCGTCCTGTAGTGCCCAACTGGAATACGATGCCGGCTCCCAGGGGGCCAAATGCCCCTATTGCGGCTACGAGGCCCGCATTGAGCATTCGATGGAGGAAAAATCAAAAGCCATCCAGGAACTGGATTTCTTTGCCCACCTGGAACAGTCGGAGGCTTCGGCCGAGATGGTGGATGTCGCGGAAATCGGCTGCAATGCCTGTGGGGCACATTTTTCCATGGACCCCAACATCACGGCATCCGCCTGTCCGTTTTGCGGCACCCAGGTGGTTTCCCAGGCCAAGACCCAGAAGTTGATCAAACCCCGGGCACTGCTGGCCTTCAAGGTGACCCGTGACCAGGCGGTGGACCGCTGGAAAAAGTGGCTTTCGGGTCTGTGGTTCGCTCCTTCCAACCTGAAAAAGGTTGTCCAGTATGCGGACAAACTCAACGGCATGTACCTTCCCCACTGGACATACGACTGCAACACGGTGGCGAACTACCGCGGGGAACGGGGGGAGGACTATTACGAGAAGGATTCCAAGGGCAACCGGGTGAGGCGTACCCGCTGGTATCCGGCGTCCGGAACCGTACGCAACAGTTTCGATGACATTCTCGTGCTGGCCAGCGAATCCATTCCCCGCAAGTTGTCGGACAAACTCCCCCCGTGGGATCTGGAGAATCTCACCCCGTATGCGGATGACTACCTCAGCGGATACCGGGCGGAAGCCTACCAGACCGGATTGAAGGAAGGTTTCCAGGTGGCACAGAAAACCATCGACAAGGTGGTGGACCAGACCATCCGCAAGCATATCGGGGGGGATCACCAGCGGGTGCACTGGGTGGAAACCGAATACAACGACATCACGTTCAAGCATATTCTTCTTCCCCTCTGGATCAGCGCGTATCGTTACAACCAGAAGGCATACCGCTTTCTGGTGAACGGCTCCACCGGCAAGGTGGCCGGGGAGAGACCCTATTCCTGGGTCAAGATTACCCTGCTGGTCCTGTCCATTCTGGCAGTGGCAGGCGCCATTGCCTGGTTCGCATCCCAGCAATGAACCATGACGGCACGGTCGGGTAAACGCATCCGGAAACGTCGATAGGGCTTGCGTTTCGGGGGAAAGCGGTTTACTCACCCATCACCTGGCCGGTCGGTGTTGGCCGATGGTGACGAGGGTACCTCCGGTCGCGGTTGCCCGCCACCTGTTAAGGTATTTTGGGAGTTCTTCATGCGCCTGTTTCTGTTTTGTTGGCTCTTGGTTTCCATCTCCTGTACCCGGCCTGGGGAACCGGCCTCCTTGCAGGGGATCGAGGAATCTGGGGGGGAGTCCGGTGCCGAAGAACCGGAAGCCGAAGCCTCCGAAGGGGATGAACGGACGGTCCGGTTGGCGGACACCCGCAGTTCCATGAAAAGGCGAAGGAATACTTCAAGATCAGGAAGCAAAAAAGGTTCCGGAGGTCAACGCAGGGAATCCGTTTCCATTGAACCCGGCAAGAGAATGCCCGTCGAAGTGGTTCATGTGATCGACGCCGACACGGTGATCGTGGAAACGAAGGAGAAGACCCCCCGGACCCTCCGGATCCGTCTGGCCGGCATCAACGCTCCCGAATGCCACAAGGAACGCAGCCGGACCACCCGGGGCCGGACAAGTTCCTCGTGTGTGAAGGATGACGAGGCCCATGGTCACGCCGCGTTTGTGTATCTGAAAAAAGCCATCCACAAGAAAATGGTGGAAATCGATTGTCCCCGGGAGAAAGGATCTTCCCTGTGTGAAATGGATCATTTCTCCCGGCTTCTGGGTACGATCTGGCTGAACGGGGAAGACATCAACCGCAAGTTGGTGGCAGAAGGCATGGCCATGGCTTTCACGAAATATCCGCATGCCGAAAGGGCATCCTATTGTCAGGCGGAGTTTGAAGCCCGCAAGGCCCGCAAGGGTTTGTGGTCGCTGGCGGGAGACGTTCCGGGCGTATTGTCCCTCATGAGCGCCCAGACCCGAAAGTGGTACAAGAAACACGATGAACTGTGTCATGCCGCCATTCGCAACGCGGCAGCCCGCAAAACGGATTCTTCCCCATAGAACCCAAGGAGTGTGACCCGATGGATTCTTCCCAATTCCCCATGGCCCTGACGTTTGACGATGTTCTTCTTCAGCCTGCCTTTTCCGGGGTGCTTCCCGTGGAAACCCAGGTGAAAACCAGATTCTCCCGGAACATCGCACTGAACATCCCGTTCGTCTCGGCCGCCATGGACACCGTGACCGAGTCCCAGATGGCCATGGCCATGGCCCGGGAGGGCGGAATCGGAATCATCCACAAAAACATGACCATTGACCAACAGGCGGAAGAGGTCCGGCGGGTCAAGCGGGCGGAAACCTGGATCATTTCCTCCCCCGTGACACTGACACCCTCGGCCACCGTCTCCGAAGCCCGGGCCGCCATGGACCGCTTCTCCATCAGCGGTTTGCCCATCATCGACGAGCACCGCAAGGCCGTGGGCATCCTCACCATCCGGGACATCCGGTTCGAGACGGATGCAAACCGTCCCGTGACGGAACTGATGACCTCCCGCCTGATTTCGGCACCGTTTGGCATTTCCATGCAGGAAGCCAAATCCCTTCTGCACGAAAACCGCATTGAAAAACTGGTTCTGCTGGAGGAAGGCGGATTGATCGCGGGCCTCATCACCCTCAAGGACATCGAACAGGCCGCCCGTTTTCCCAATGGTGCCAAGGATTCCCGGGGTCGATTGCTGGTGGGGGCCGCCGTGGGCATCGGCGAAAATGAACAGCGGCGCGTGCGGGCCCTGGTGGATGCCGGAGTGGACGTGGTGGTGGTGGATACCGCCCATGGCCACACCGTCGGCGTACGCAAGATGGTGCAGTGGACCAAATCCGAGTTTCCCCATCTGGATGTGGTGGCCGGGAACATCGCCACGGCCGAGGCGGCGGAATTCCTCATTGATGCCGGGGCAGACGGCGTGAAAGTGGGCATTGGCCCGGGTTCCATCTGCACCACCCGCATGGTTGCCGGTGTGGGCGTACCCCAACTGTCCGCCGTTCTGGATGTGGTTCGCGTCGCGAAAAAACACGATGTGCCGGTCATCGCCGACGGGGGCATCAAGTTTTCCGGCGATGTGGTCAAGGCTCTGGCGGCCGGAGCCTCCTGTGTCATGATGGGTTCCATGCTGGCCGGAACCGAGGAAACCCCCGGAGAAATCGTCCTGTATCAGGGGCGCTCCTACAAACTGTACCGGGGCATGGGTTCCCTCGGGGCCATGCGCCAGGGTTCCGCCGATCGCTATTTCCAGGACGCTTCTTCGGCCCCCTCCAAACTCGTTCCCGAAGGAATCGAGGGACGCGTGCCCTTCAAGGGACCGGTCAGTGCCACCCTGACCCAGTTTGTCGGTGGTGTGCGGGCCGGCATGGGGTATCTCGGTGCGAAGGATCTGGGACAACTTGCCACCAACGCGCGCTTTGTGCGCATCAGCCCCGCCGGATTGCGGGAAAGCCACGTCCACGATGTCATCATCACCAAGGAAGCTCCCAACTACAAGATCGAGTGAAAAAATGTGTTATTGAAACCCCGCTTCCGGCCTGAGAATTTCGCGTTTTTCCTTGTCCCGGATCAGTGTGGTCAGGGGAAATGTTTCCGGACTTGGACGGGACACAAAAACGGGTTGGTGGCAAAGTGCAAAAGTTTTGCGATCCCGGCGGCCGGGGAGGTGTAACCGGGATGAGGTTGACAGGGGAAAAGTGAGTCAGAACGTACTTGACATTCAATAATGCCATAGTACATTAAATACTGTGCTTAGTGCACTTGGGAAATCCGGAATTGGAGCGTGTTATGGA
>CAZTZR010000018.1:0-50140 GCA_964618145.1 uncultured Kofleriaceae bacterium | reverse complement strand
AAGGTTGCGGGTTCCGGGAGTCAGGCGTGGCTGGACGTGTATGAGGCATTTCTGGGGTTGTACGACAAGTGTCGTGAGATGGTGCTGGACGGAATCCGGAACGTGGAGTTTCCGAAGGGGACATATATGATGCATGCCATCTGGGGTTTCCCTGTCAGTTCGGAATGCCCGCTGAAGGTGCTGGAATCGCACCCCCTGGCGTAAGGCCCCGTTCTCCAGAGACACCGCCGGCGCCTCCAAAAACTCCGGCGGCGCCCCCGCAGTTTTTTCACTACACCACGAAAAACTACGTCACCGGTGCGCGCTGGCCACTTCTAATACGCACGGCGTCCGCAAAAACGCGCCATCAACAGGACCAAATACACTACGCACACGGCATCATAAACGCCACAAAGTGGGCAACGGCGTGCGGCGACGGGGTGGGGTTGTGAGATATGGGCGATGTGTGTGGGGATGCGGCGCGGGCAGGGGGGTGCGGGAGGGGGGATGAGGGCGTTGTGGATTGTGGGGGGATCAGACGGAGCCTTTGGGATCGACGGCTTTTTTCCCACGGGGGGTGTAGTGGGTGTGGAGCAGGTGGTGGGACTTGTGACCCAGCGGCTGGCCGAGGAATTCCTTGTAGAGTTCCATGACCAGTTTGTTGTCGTGGGACTTGCGGATATCCATGGCATGGTCTTCGGCGTAAATCGCGCGGGCACGGGCCTTCCGGATTTCGGGGCTGGTGGGAATGGGCATTCCGCCGCCGCCGAGGCAACCGCCCGGACAGGCCATGATTTCGATGAAGTGGTACGGCGAGGTGCCGGCCGCAATTTCGTCCAGCAGTTTGCGGGCGTTTCCGGTGCCGTGGGCCACGGCGAACTTCGCGGTGACGCCTTCGAGGAAACTCCAGGGCTCCAGGACCTTCTCGAACTTGATGGCGGCTTCGCGCACGCCGTCCATGCCGCGTACCGGCGTGATGTCGAGATCCTTGAAGGGAACCTCGCGGCCGGTGACGAGTTCATAGGCGGTACGCAGGGCGGCTTCCATGACACCACCGGTGGCGCCGAAGATCATGCCTGCACCGGAACCGTGGCCGATGGGGTTGTCGAAATCGGAATCAGGCAGTTCCAGGATCTGGATGCCGGTTTCCTTGATCATCTGGCCCAGTTCACGGGTGGTCAGGCCGAAGTCCACATCCTTGAAGCCGGAGTCCACCATCTCGGGACGGTTGCACTCGAATTTCTTGGCGGTGCAGGGCATCAGGGACACGGACACGACGTCCTTGGGATCCCATCCCAGTTTCTCGGACACGTAGGTCTTGATGAGTGCGC
Organism: uncultured Kofleriaceae bacterium; assembly: GCA_964618145.1. Classification (GTDB taxonomy): domain Bacteria; phylum Myxococcota_A; class Polyangia; order HGW-17; family HGW-17; genus HGW-17. The sequence continues at coordinate 48,830 of CAZTZR010000018.1, read as the reverse complement.
CGAACATCTGCTGGGGGCTCTTGCAGGTGGACAGGTGATCCAGTTGTTCCGGGAAGAAGTGCTCGCAGAACTTCACCCAGCCCGGAGAGCAGGAGGTGATCATGGGAAGCGTGGCGTTCTCGATGCAGTTCTCGCCGGTGAGGGCTTTTTTCAGACGCATGAGAAGTTCGGTGCCTTCTTCCATGATGGTCAGGTCAGCCGTGAAGTTGGTGTCCAGGACCTTGTCAAACCCGATGGCCCGCAACGCGGTGTTGAGCTTCTTTGTGACGTTGGTGCCGGCCTGCAGACCGAACTCTTCGCCGATGGCGGAGCGCGGGGCGGGGGCGGTCTGGATCACGACATGCTTGGTGGGATCGGCAATGGCTTCCCACACCTGATCGGTTTCGTTCTTTTCCTTCAGTGCCGCAGTGGGGCAGCGGTTGATGCACTGGCCGCAGTTGATGCAGATGGTTTCCCGCATGGGGTGGTTCCAGAAGGTGTCCACAGTGCAGTCATGGCCCTTGAAGACCTTGTCGAAGATGCCCACGGTCTGGATGCCTTCGCAGGTGCGGATGCAGCGGTTGCACTGGATGCACTTGTCCTTGTCCCGCACGACGGAGTAGGAGGATTCGTCCACTTCCCACTTGCGTTCGGTCTTGTGACCGAAATAGTACTCGTCAATGCCGTACTCGTAGGCCAGTTTCTGCAGTTCGCATTTCTGGTTGCGCAGGCAGGAATAGCATTCGCCATAGTGATCCGCGAGCATGAGTTCCAGGATGTTGCGGCGGGCCAGACGGACCTTGTCCGAGTAGGTCCGGACCTTCATGTTGGGGGCCACCGGGGTCGCACATGCGGCCTGCAGCGTGCGCCATCCCTCGACTTCCACCACGCAGATGCGGCAGATGCCGGCAATGGTGAGGTCATCGTGATGACACAGGGTGGGCACGGACCAGCCGGCCTTGCGACAGGCGTCAAGAATGGTGGAACCCTCGGGGACTTCGTATTCTTTCCCGTTGATGTGGATGGTGATTAATTTTTCGCTCATGAACAAGTTCTCCTTGCCGAGAGTTCCGGCTAGTTTTGAATGGTCACCATTTTCTCTTCGAAATAGTCCAGCATGGACACGAACACGTTCGCGGCGCTCTGGCCGAGACCGCACTTGCTCGACACCTGCATGGTGGTTCCGAGTTCCAGGAAACGGTTCAGTTCCTTGCGGGTGACTTTCGTGCCTTTCTCCATCTTTTCGATGAAGTGCAGCAACCGGAAGCAACCTTCGCGGCAGGGGACGCACTGTCCGCAACTTTCCTCGGCGAAGAAGTCCACCACGGAACGCAGGGCGGCCACCAGGTCGCGCTTCTTGCCCAGCACGATGATGGAGCCTCCCGGCGGCAGGTCTTCAAAGGACAGGGCGCGATCCAGGCACTTGTCGGCGCAGGCAATGCGTCCGCCGGAGCCACCCACCAGAATGAACTGCGGTTCATCGGCTTCCGCTGCGGCCAACACGCGGCGCAGGGAAACTCCCATGGGGAACTCGTACACGCCGGGCTTTTTGACGTCGCCGGAAATGGAGAACAGTTTCGGCCCCTTGCTCTTGGGGGTGCCCACGGCGGCAAAGCCCGCGGCTCCTTCGAGCAGGATGTGGGGCACGCAGCAGAAGGTTTCGACGTTGTTGATGATGGTGGGGGAGGCGAACAGGCCTTCGGTCACCGGATACGGCGGCTTGTTGCGGGGCTCGCCGCGCTTGCCTTCAATGCTCTCGATGAGAGCGCTTTCCTCGCCGCACACATAGGCACCGCCGCCGAAACGGAGGTGGAAGTTCACTTCCGGGCACAGGGCGTGCATCTCGGCCATGGCCTTTTCCAGGTCGGCTTTCATGAAATGATATTCCCAGCGCAGGTACAGGTACGCATCGGCTGCGCCCAGGACGTACGCGGCGATGGCCATGCCTTCGAACATCTTGTGGGAATGCTCCAGAAGCAGTTTGCGATCCTTGAAGGTTCCCAGTTCACCTTCGTCGGCGTTGCAGACAACATATTTCCTGTCGCCGGCGGCACCGCGGGTGAACATCCATTTCAGTCCGGTGGGGAAGCCCGCGCCACCGCGACCGCGCAGTTCGCTGTTCTGCATCTCCTTGATGACGGCTTCGGGCCCCATGGCTTTGGCTTTTTGATAGGCTTCGCCTTTCGGCAGCGTGGTCAGAATGCTCGGCTGTGTGGACATGAAGTACCTCCCTTATTTCAACTGCGAAAGAATTTCTTTCGCCTTGGCTGGGGTCAGTTGAGTGTGAACGTCCTTGTTGAGCAGCATGGCGGGACCCATGTCGCACCAGCCCATGCAGTTGGCGTATTCCAGCGTGAACAGGCCATTGGAACTGGTCTGTCCGAACGCGCATCCGGCGACTTCCTCAAGGGCGGCAGCAACGGCGGCCTTGTCGGCCATGTCACAGGACAGGCTCTTGCAAAGGCGTACCACATACTTGCCCTTCTTCTCCGTGTTCAGGAAAGAGTAGAACGTGGTGGTGCCGTAGACATCCGCAGCGCTGATCTGCAGGTGGTTGGCGATCTCCTGCATGTTCTCTTCGGAAATGTATCCAAAGGTGTCATTGAACTCATGCAGGATCGGCATGAGATTGTCCCGGTCGGCACTGTACCGGGCGAGGATATCGGCGGTTTTCGGTGTTTCGGACATGTTTTCCTCCTAAGGGTGAATCCTGGTTTGAACGACATGAACACAAATGAAACAATGTCGATCCCTCAGCTTTATAACACTTAGTGAACGGCTTCACAAGTAAATCCGAAACCATTTTTCCCACCTTCCGGGGAATTAAATCGTAGGTTCCAGACTGATAAAAAAGATATATGGTTCCAGACCGGGAACCTGGCGGATCAACGGAAAACCCACCTGCAGGTTCAAAACCGCCTCGTAGAGCCCCAGCCACAGCCCATGAATACGCAATGCCGCTCCAGCCCCGGCGGCCGTCCGCAGATCTTCCGACCAGGAACCGTCGCGGGTTCCTGCAACGATCCCGGCTCCGGCGTACAGCGCAGTGGAAATGCGTGTGACGTTCACCAGCCCCGCCAGGGTCAGGTTCAACCCCGGCACCAGGATGTGCCGGACCTCCCCGGCCGTCAGGGCATACGCCCGCCCGGGAAACCGGGTCATGGCATACCCCTGGACCCGCCCGGGACCGGTGAGCGCCAGAAGTTCGCTGTCGTGGTGTACCGTCCCCCAGAGGAATCCCCCCGCTCCCTGCAGTGCTGCAGACAGACCCCAAGGCAGGGGAAAATACTTGTTGTACTGTCCGATCACCCGGAACAGGTGGCTGTCATCAGCGCCTGTCGCATCCGGTACGAACCACGAAGCTTTGGCTTCCAGCATGCCCCAGCCGCCGGTGGTGGGAAAAATGTGGTCCGGCCGGTTGTTGTGCACAAGCCGCACGAACGCCGAATGGGACCACGCCTGTATGGGCAGCTCCGTGTCCTCGTGGGTGACCGGGCGGGTGCGGGCGGATTCGACGCCGGTGTCCAGCCTGAAGGCCAGCCGCGAGTTGGAGATCCGTGGCCCGAAGTAGAGCAGGTGCCCCAGATTCAGGCCGGCATTGAAGTACTCGTTGCGGATGAACATGATGTTCCAGCGTCGCCGCAGGCTGTGACGTGGCATGAAATCCACATCCACCAGAAGCCTGGACCAAAGTTCCGTGACATTGAACATGGCCTCGAATCCCGAGAACATGAACCGCCAGCCAGGATCCGGCCACACGTTGTCGTACTGGGGATACAGCGCCCCGGTACCCTGGGGTTCTAGCACCCGACCATCGGGATCCAGCACCGCCCGCACCAGGGGGCTGTCCAGTTCCACCCGCACCGGCGTGCGATCCTGCACCAGATCCACGTTCACCCGCTGCGCCCCGCCGCTTTCCGGTACCAGTTCCAGCACCACCGGCGTGCGTAACGCCGGCTCCCGGACTATCGTGATCTCGTAGACATGCCGGCCCCCTTGCCGGGGCAATCTCCGCACGCGATCAATGCGGATGGCCACAGACGGATCCGCGTCGACCCATCGTTCGAAGAACCAGGACATGTCCTGTCCGAGATGCCGCGACAACTCCCGCCGGAAGGGTCGTCCGGCATCGCGCATCTTCTCCAGGAGACCCGGCAGTTCCACCTCGCCGATCCAGTCCAGCAGGCGGTGGTAGACCTCTTCCCCCCGGGGTTTGGAGTTGTTCCAGCGTCTGAAATCGTCCCGGAAAAGATCCTTGTTGTGGGGGCCAGGAAGGTACGCGTGCCTGAATCCCATGCGCGGGTTCTTCCGCATCACGTCGATCTGGGGGATCCACTCGAAAAATTCCAGCAGGTGATCCACATCGGACAACTGCAGCAGCGCGTGGGCATGCAACAGCGGCACGAAGGCGAGATCATCCGGATTCTCGCCGGGGGTCATGCGGTCCAGGAACAGCGTTTCCGCGAGGGTGAGTTTGATCTTCTGACGGTGGAACGACTGGAAGTACTTGTGGTTGACAATCCGCAATGCCTGATCGGACACCAGCATCACCCGGCCCGGCAGGGCCATGGCGAGTTCCTCCCGCAGGGGGGTCTCCACAAGCACCAGGGTCTGGTCCAACTCCGGGAACGCATCCCGTACGAAACCGGCGGCCAGTTCCAGCACATCCCCGGTGCGATTGCCCGTGAGGAAATCGAATGCGCCCGACAGGGGGGACTGGTGCAGCATGCACACGGGGGGACGGCAGGTGAACCCGGAAGAACCGTCCTGGCTCCAGAACAGCGGAAAGAACGGCGCCGTTCCGGAGGTTTCCCCCTTGCCTTGCATGACCCCATGCAGGAAAAACTCCCGGGCCTCCCCCGGGGCGCCTCCGCCGGCAGTCACCTTCACCCGGTGGGGGAACACCGGAACATCCGACGGCTTTTCAGGATCCACGGGAACCGGGTACCATGGGGCACCCAGGGTGCAACGGCCCATGATGCAGCCGAACGGTCCGAAACGCCGGGGAATGCGTACCGTGAACGCGATTTCCAGCGGACAGGTGCCGGGGTCGGCCTTGTGCAGAATCAGTTTGGCACGTTTCACTCCGGCTACGGTTTCCCATGTCACCTGCACGGGGACATCCCCGCAGGTGACGTGGTCCAGTCGCAGTTCCCCGGCCTGGAACCCCCGCAGGAAAACCCGGAACTTGTTGATGTCGGACAACTGCGGGGGGGGCTCGGCCAGGCGGTTCGGATAGATCCAGAAGGCGCGCCCGGTGCCCGGAAAATCCGTCCTGACCCGGCCCCTGATGCGGGGGGCGCGTAGATCAATGGTGGCTTCCACGCGGTACGAATCCGCCGGATCAACGGAATCCGCCGGTTCCCCATGGTTTTCCCCGCTGGGCAAAAGGCCGCCCAGAAGGCAGGGAAAAAGACTGACAAGGATAAGCAGCATCAGGGGAACCGGAAGTCAGTTCGACGAAGGGAAACTGTGAAAGTGAATGCCCTTTTCATCCAGAATGGCCCAGGTGTTGTCGCCTGCATCCAGAATGGCCAACTTGGGATTGCCTTCGAGTTTGTGTCGCGAAGTTTCCCGCATCCGGTTCTTTGCCACCTGGTAAAGGACGATTTCGTGGGTGCGAACCAGCACAGCCAGTTGATGCTTCCGGTTGAAAGCCAGTTGCCATGCGCCGGTGAGTTTCTGCCTTTGCAGGGCCACACCGTTTTCGTTCACGATCTGGAGGTTCCAGTCGTCAGAGAGGGTGATCCAGAGTTTTTCAGGCCCAACCACAACGTCATTGATCGGCGGTTTTCCCTGGATCCGGCGGGTGGTTCCGGCGCTCGTGTCATGCAGTCGAAGATCCCCGTCCCAGGAGCCGGTCACCAGAAGGCTGCCCACGGCGAAAAGACGTGGAATCCAGGAATGGGCTTCAAGTATGTTGGTGCGCTCCGTCAGGTCGGGCAAACGGAAACGGTGAACCCGCAACGTACGTCCGGAGGCATACACGAATTCATCCGCGCAGACGAGTTGCCCGTACACCAGGCCGTTGATGCGACGGACCACGTTGTTTTTGTCATCCAGCCAGGCGAGGCCGCCATCGGCGGGAGCGATCACCGTTCCCTTGTCATTGACACACACGGCCTGCGGGGAAAACGGCAGGGTTTTTTCCAGTTCCACCGACCCATCGGGTCGCACATGCCTGAGGACACCTCCTCCTTCGGCCGGAGTGACGCCCACGTAAAGCGGGCCGTTGCGGTCCACGCGGATGAGGGCCTGGGCGATGGCGTCAGCGGGCATGTGGAGAAGTGCCAGCGGCAACAGCACAGTTACGAGGAGAATGGGGATTGGCCCGTGCTTGTGAATTAGTCCGGTCATTTTCATTCCCTCTGCGCATGGCCCAGGATTGCCCGGGCTCTTGATCAATCCAGTCACATTCGTTCCCTCGGTCGCCCGGCCAGGATTGCCCGGGCTCTTGATCAATCCGGTCATTTTCATTCCCTCTGCGCATGGCCCAGGATTGGGCCATGCTCTTATTGCATCGGCAGGATGACCCAGCGGGTGGCGTTGGGGCTGTCGACGAGCAGCATCACGTTTTGCCCCACGGCGTAGCGCTGGAGGGCTGCGGAGTATTCCTGGACGTTGTTGACGGGGGTCTTTCCCACGTTGAGGATGATATCCCCCTGGCGGATGCCATGGCGTTCTCCCACGGAGTCGGCTTCCACGGCGACCACCATGACCCGGGGTGTGCCCACGCCGGCAGCAACATTCTGCACCGACAGGCCGAAAGGCGCCGTCATCCTGGGCTGCCGTGGTTGCCGGCGTTCCCCGATGTTGCCCGGGTGGCTCGCCATGGTGACAGAGAACGTCCGGAACTTGTGGTCCCTGAAGACCTTCATTTCGATGCTCTTGCCGATGCCTGCCATGGAGGCTTCCCAGGCGATGTCAGAGTCATCCTCGATGGGTTTGCCGTTGAATTCGGTGATGATGTCCCCCTCCCGGAGGCCGGCCTTGGCGGCGGGACCATCGGGGGCGAGCTTGACCACGATGGCACCCTTGCTGTGGGGGAACTGGTACTGCTGCGCGATTTCGGGAGTCATTTTCTGGACATGGACGCCCAGGTAGGAACGGGCCACGGACCCGTGCTTTTCCAGATGGGGAATGATTTCGCGAACCATGTTGGACGGAATGGCGTAGCCGATGCCCGGACCCCGGGTGTCCACCAGGGTGTTGATGCCGATGACCTGGCCTGCCATGTTGATCAGCGGTCCTCCGGAGTTCCCGGGGTTGATGGCGGCGTCGGTCTGCAAAAGGCTCCAGTAGTTGTTGGCGCCGGGAGCCACGTCCTTGCGGTTTTTTGCACTGATGATCCCGGCCGTGGTGGTGTGTTCCAGCCCGAAGGGGTTGCCCACGGCCACCACCCATGCACCCACGGGAAGCGCATCGGAATCCCCCAGCGGCGCGGTGGGCAGACCGTCCACGCGGATCTGGATGAGCGCCAGATCGGTCTGGATGTCCCGGCCCTTGAGGTATGCGGGATACTGCTTTCCGTCGGAGAGTTTCACCTGGATGTGGGTGGCCCCCTTGATGACGTGGTAATTGGTGACGATCAGTCCGTCCTCCCGGATGATGATGCCTGTGCCCAGGGACCCGTCATCGGGCTGGGGACCGCCATAGCCGGGAAAACGAAGGGTGCCGCTGCTGCGGTGGCTGGAAGAGGAGATATGCACGATGGCCGGTTTGAGAGCTTCGACCAATCCCGAAAAATCCGGCACATTTCCCGGCGTCAGTTGCACGGGGGGTACCTGGATGATTGCCGCGGACCCTAAAGACCCGGGAACCGGTTTCCCCGGGAAAATCCGGTCCGGAGCCCTCCGGGAACCTTCTTCGGGGTTGCCGGGCAGGAGCATCCAGACAAGAAATGCCGTGAGCAATGAGGAAATGACAGCTGTAACAGCAATGACCGGAAGAAGTTTTTTCATTTCTTTCCTCCCCGGCTCGAATCGGGAACGGCAGGTTTCGGTTTCCCGGACTCCGAGGGTGGTGAAGTCGTTTTGTCGGCACCCGGTTCCTCGCCGGCCAGTGCCTGATTCGCCCGGGCCCACGCTTCCAGGATTTCCAGATTCCTGGAAAATTCCTTTTTCAGTTCCTGACTGGCCTCGGTCTTGCCAATGGCACGAAGATGCCCGTACAGGGAGCGGGACCCCAGAGGGATCAAAAAGAATGTGATCAGAAACAGGGAAATGATCAAGAACTTAATGACAAAAAACATGAATCGATCATCCGGCCCCGACTGTACTTCAGAGAAGTCCGCTTTGTAAACGAAAGAATTTAAGGTGTGGATATTTCCAGGATCGGACGGTTCTGCATCTGAATCAGGAAATACGTACCCGTACCGAGGGCGGCCGCACCCACACCAACCGCTGTCCAGAACCACCACTGTTTGTAAAACGGTGAGGCGGACACGCAAGCGCCGCCGAGGCAGTTGCCGCCGGGGCAGTCGGAATTGGAAAAGCACTTGCCTTGGGTGGCTGCCACGGCCACAAGATCAAGCACGGGGGAGGACTCGAAGAGCAGTTCCCCGACCTGGGGGTTGAGGGTTCCCGGTACCGGGTTTTGCCGGCGCACACGTTTTTGCCAACCACCGGATTTGGAATTGAACCAGGAAATCTCGGTGTCGTTGGCGGTGGCCCGGAATACGATGATGTTGTCAACACGGTACTTGATGGCGAGATCCGCAAGGGCCGGCGGAACGTTGGGTTTGGTCCGCAGGTGGGTTTCAAGACCCTCGAGGAATTCGTCTGTTCCGGCCTTGTCCGCCCGGACTTCGGGCTTGATGTCCGCCACGCCCTTGTCGTTTTCGGGAACCACCACTTTTACACTCACGGGTTTGTAGCCCAGGCGTGCCCAGGTGACGATGTGGGTTCCCGGTCGGACCTTGGAAATGGTTTTTGGGCCAACGCCAACCCAGACGCCGTTCAGGTACAGGTGACCCATTACCGCGCTGCTGACAATGATGGTTCCGGAGCCGCGCGCGGATCGCTCAATGCTCCTTGTGAAAAAACTGCGGGGGGTTTCCTCTTCGAAAGCCGACTTCGGAAGCGGATAGTTGGTAAACCAGGTGTTGGCAATCCGGAAACTGAGGGTGGCTTCGTCGGTTTGGGCGTCCATGAGTTGGGCGGCGCCCAGGTACATGTATGACAGCACGATACGGCGTCGCAGGGGATAGGACAGGCCATACTTGTTGATCAATGCCTCGAAACCGGCGGCCGCCCGGATCAGTTGCTTGATGGCTGATGGATATTCCTGTTCGTTGAACAGGGTGACACCCTTTCGGTATATCTTGGAATTGACCGCACGGAATTCTTCCGGGGTGGGATGCTCGGCGTCATCGGGAAACTGCATGGCGAAGACGACATCGCCACCGATGATGGGCTTGAGCGTCTTGTAGGCAAACGCAGCCACATTTTTCCAGTATTCCTCCGGGCTCACAATGACAACCATGTGGGTTCCCGGAGGGGCTTCCTCCCTGGACTGACCGCCTTCCTCTTCGCTGGAGGCGGCTTTTTCTTTTTTTTGTTTCTGCTTCCTTTGGGCATGGGTCGCCGGGCATACTGCGTGGAACAGGAAGAAAACAGCCAGAAGTGAAAAGACTTTGTTACGCATGATCACCCAAAAAGGCCACACGGGGTGCCGATATTCGTGCACAAGGTATCATGGTTCAAGGTTGTTTCGCAAGGACTAATTTCCGTGTTGCAAGTTACGGAACCGGCGTCGGGCAGCAACCCTATTTCGATGCGTTGGAACCTTTGGCAGGGCAGGCGATGCGCTTGCATTTGGGTTTTCCGTTCCAGGCTTTCTTCAACTGAAGCAACAGGACGCGATCACCCACGGCGGGTTCGAAGTCACACCCGTCGTAATCGAACATCACTTCCCCGAGTTCGGGATGAAGGGCGTACCCGAAGCCCTGCTCCTTTTTCCATGAGACGACTTCCGCCCAGGGATCCGTGACACCGAACCCGCCGTCATCCTGCACGGCAACGCTCATTTCCACCGTCCGGGCAATGTCGCCGGACGGGGATTCGGGAATCCGGTCCACAGGATGTGCCAAATCCTTGTTGTTCATGGCATAAAGCCCGGAGCGGGAGCCCCGGGAATCCAGCAGGCTTTCGTTTTTGGGCAGATTGGCGGCCGCTGCCTGGCGGGCCAAATCCCAGACGTTGACCGTGGGAACACCGGCAGCAGGAGTCGGGTTGGCTGTTTCCACATGTGTTTTCATGGACTGCATTGCGGCCACCCAGGTTTGCAGGCCGGCTTCGGCGGAAGCCGGATCGGGGTGGTCGTATTGTTCAATGAGGAAATTGACTCCGCCGGGAGTTTCCTGAATCCGGAAAAGGATGGTGATGGGCGTAATGTGTATGGCCACCACGGAATCGGGTTCCAGTTGACTGATCACCCCCGACATGACCACCCCGTGTCCGGGGCCGTTTTCGTCCGGGGACCAGCCCACGGCCCAGAGGCCACCGACCCGGGCGTCCACAACAGCAGCACACTGCCACCAGGCAGAGAGTTCGACGGGAGAAAGCAGACCGTGATATACGGCGGAAGGCGATGCCTTGATGAAAATGGGGGGAGCCTGATTCATGAATATCCTCCAACAGGAAACAACATAATGAAAGGCTGGAAAAAAGGCAAAAATTTTTATGAAAAACAGGGGTTTTTCATGATTTGTGCCTGAAAATGGATGGGTGGACGGTTCATTCCGGTCCGGCCCGGTGGTCAATTCCAAGTTCCCGCAGACGGGAAAGGACAAATTCCCGGGCGGCTTCGGGGGTGGTCAGTTCGTCGTTGAGTTGGTGCTCCTCCACTTCCGCCAGCAGTTTGCGGTAGATCGGACCGGGAATAACCCCCAGTGCCTTCAGATCCCTGCCCGAGATCAGGGCCGGAGGCTTTTCACTGCCGGGCTCCAGTTCGGCAAGTCGGGACACGGCGATGTCATGCAGTGCCGTCCCCTGCAGGCAGGCAAGGCTGTCGATGCGCAGCAGATGCAGCAGCGTCTGGATGTAATGCCGGGAGGCGGGGGCGGTATCCGGACAGGAGGCGAGCCGGGTGGAAACGAGTTTGCGCAGGGTGCCGATGCGCATGTGCTCCACGGAGGCCAGGCGCATGTGATCAGCGATGAGCCGGACTGCGTCTTCCACCACAGCGGTGGGAAGGCGGAGGCCCAGAAGCACGTCCCGGGCCAGTTGGGACCCAAGGAACTCATGGCGGTAAAAGGTAATGCGTCCGTCATCACGGCTTTCGGCACAGTCGGGTTTTCCGATGTCATGCAGCAAAACGGCCCAGTTGAGGGCGGCAATCCGCTCGGGGCTAGGCACTGAGGGCAGCCAGGAAAGGGCGAGCAGGGTGTGGGTCCACACATCCCCCTCCGGATGAAAATCCGGATTCTGCGCCACACCGCGCATCCGGGCAACTCCGGGCATGATTTCCGCAAGCAGACCGAGATCCATGAGAAGTTCAAAACCCCGATCCGGTGCGTCCGATGCGAGGATGTGTTGCAGTTCGTCCCGCACCCGTTCCCGGGAGACACGACAAATGGCAGGGGCATTGCGGAGGATGGCCTGCCGGGTGCCAGGTTCGATTTCGAAACCGAAGCGGGAGGAAAAACGCACGGCCCGAAGCATGCGCAGGTGGTCTTCCGTGAAGCGGCGTTCCGGGTCGCCAATGGCCCGAAGCGTCTTGTTCCGGAGATCGGCAATGCCCTCGACCAGATCCAGGACCTCTCCCGTCATGGGGTGCGCCAGCAACCCGTTAATGGTGAAATCCCGGCGCCGGACATCCTCTTCAGGGGTGGAAAAGGCCACTGTTTCCGGATGTCTCCCGTCATGGTAATCGGCGTCTGTGCGGAATGTGGCCACCTCCACCGGGATCCGTTCGTGCACCACCAGCATCACACCGAAGCGGGCGCCCACGTCCACGGTGCAGGGAAACAGCCGGGCGACCATGTCCGGAGTGGCACAAGTGGCGATGTCGTAGTCCTTGGGCGGAATGCCCAGAAGGGTGTCCCGGACGCATCCGCCCACGAAAAGGGTTTCGTGACCCTGTGCGATCAGTTTCCCGGCCACGGCACGCGCGGCGTCAAGATGGGCGGAGGCAGGGAACTCGATGCGCATGTCTAGAACTCCGGGATGTTCAGGTGTTCCACCGGAATGGGCTCGGGGTCGGGAAACTCCGGCTCGGTGATGACCACCGGTGGCGCCGGAATGTCCCGGGATGCAGGTTCCGGTTCGGGGGGCACGGGCCGGCGGGCGGCCAGGTGTGCCTGAATCACCGCCATGGGAATCTGCACGCGCAGGTGGCGGCCGTCGAGTTCCAGCATCCGGGTGTGGCGTCCGACCAGGGTATGCAGGGACCTCTCCAGAAAGGCATGGGCGGCTTTGGCATCGTGGGGTTGCTCGTAGGAAAGGATGCAGGAAATGGCACTTTGTCCCGCCCGGAGGCGGGCGACCATGAAGGTGGGCCGTATGCCACCAAGAAGCCAGTGCCAGACGGTTTGCGGCGGAGCCATTTCCAGGGGAGGCTGGAAGAACAGGAGCATCCTTTCGGCATCCGTGTTCTCGGGAGAATAGTGGAGCATGGTGAACAGGTTGCCGATTTCCCCCAGCAACATGGGTGGAGGAGATACGGCATCGGGGCGGATCATGTTCTGGGCCCCCAAAAGGGGAAGCCAGGGGCCGAAGGAATTGCCGGTTTCTTCGCGGCGACTGCGCAGGGCAAGCCGCGTGGACGGTTTCCAGTTTTTTCCGGTCAACAGGAAATTGCCGAAATAGGCGACATCCGGATTCCGGGCAACCGCAGGCAGGGGGAACCCCAGTGCATCAAACACTTCCTGCAGGAAATCCGGATCAATGCCATGTTCGGGGTGAAGGAAAAATGTCAGGTGTTCCTGTACAGGCACCCGGTGCAGGGGGAAATCCATATTCCATTTGAGGGTGGATTTTTCCACCACCGGTTCGCTGACGGGGGGGGCGGGAAGCAGTTGCGGTGGAGGTTCTGTTTCCCGGGGCGCCGGTTTGGACCGGAAAACCCAGGCGGCAATGAGACTCAGGGTGAACATTGTGCCGAACAGAAGGACGGTTTTTTTCCACGGCAAGGATTTGTGGGCGACGACCGGGCGATCCTGTGTCAGGTGTCCCATACGTACGGCGGGTTCAATGCGTTCGGACAGTTCGTTGAAGTCCAGGATGGCACCGGAGGTGCAGTCCAGGCAGAGTTGGCGGAACTCCTGGAGTCCCTTTTGTTCCGGGGATTCCGACAACAACTGGTGAAACAGGGATCCCAGATCCTGCAGATCCCGGCACAAAAGGGACTTCGGGGCCGGTCCGGTGAAAAGACCCGCAACATACAACCGGTTGGGATTCCGGGAGGATTCGGTGGCTGCGTCGGGGCCCATGGGACGGCTCACAAACATCAGTCCGGGTTCAATGCGGCCGTGTGCCAGGTTTCTGGCGTGGAAAAACTGCAGATCCCGCACAAGCAGTTTAAACCAGGACCACAAAAGTTCCCCCGAATTGTTTCTTCGAAGCAGCAGTTGGGCGGCCAGGGGCAGGGTGTCGGGAGGCAACGAAAATAGCGCCCAGGAGCCTGTTTCGTCCTGCGAGAGGTTTTCGGTTTTCAACGGCAGGATCACACCATCCTCAGGAGGCATCTGGTCCTGTTCCAGGGCATGGACGGCTCCCGTTGTACGGCATGCGATGGTGGTTTCTCCGGAAATGCTGATGAAGATGCACCCGTCCCGGAAAGAACCCAGGTATGCAGTGCAACGGGGATGGGCCGTTTCGTGTTCGTCTGGTTTGCCGGAAAACGCAAGTCCGCAAAGCGGGCAATTCTGCACCATGGGGTACTCCATGGATGACGGGTTTCAGAGTTCAGGGAACCTGTTTGTCAGTTATGGGAAACACGCAGCGAAAGCCGATGGACTCGGAGCGGGTATCAGCCGGATGCAGCCTGCGTGCCGCTACCAGGTTCCAGTAAAAATGGTCCACCGATGTGCCTCCCCGGGTGATGACCCTGCCGGGAACGGGGGGGCGGGAAGGAGACGGCAGAACCCATTCGGCAACGCCGCTTCCCATGTTGACAATGCCCCAGGGAGAGATGTCCAGGGCGGACTTGCGGGTTCCACACTCGGGCCCGGACAGGCCGAAGCAGGGAATCGGAATGGATTCGCCGAAGGGGAACGACCGGAAGGTGGCCGCTCCGCGGGCGGCAATCTCCCACTGGTCTTCTGTGGGGAGATCTCCTCCTTCTTTGCGGCAGATTTCGCGGGCCTGTTCGAAGGTGAGATTGACCAGGAGGCGGTTCTTGCGCCTGGGGTCGGTGCGTTCGCGGGTTTCCATCTGGAAGGATTCCACGCGGATGTAACGCCGGAACGTGAAATCAGGCGTCTGGTCGTGTTTCTCGGCTTCGGGCAGGCCCTTGTACAGGGTTTGTGCGAAATGCACGAGAAACGGGTTGAAGCCCACATGCCAGATCCCGGCCGGGAGCAATGCGCGTCTGGCCGGCGTCAGGGATTTATGGAGGTCCGGAATGGGAACCAGAAACACCGAGTGGGGAACATTGTCGGAAAGACCGGGGACGGAAAACACCTTTTTTTCGCAGTCCATGATGAGTTGGTTTTCCGCGTCTTCGAATTTGTGCTGGTATTTTTTCAGTCGGTAGGCCGAGAAAAGCAACTGGCCGCAGTTTTCCCGGTCAAGGGTTTTCCATTGTTCGAGAATGTGGGGGGGAGGGGATGAAAGTAAAAAAAACGCTGCAAACAGGAAGTTCATTTTGGATTGGTTTCAATGTTCTGAAGGTGCTGGTTCAGGTGGTAGGAACCGAAAACCTGGGTGACATCCGGGCGATCATCGTCCAGGTCCGGGGTGTCCAGCAGGGCGTGGGCGGCAATCTGATCCCGGGGAATCTCCAGATAGGGCGGAGGACCGTCTTCGATGGCCGGCGGAAGATCTCCGGTGAACCGGCAGAAGATGACCGTGACATTGTCATGGGCGCCGGCCTGGACCGCAGCCGTGGTCAGGGCCATGCACACCTCGACGGGATTGTGTTCGGGGATGGACAGGATGAGTTCCAGTATCCGTGAGTCATCAAGGGCGTCATTGAGACCGTCGGAACACAGCAGCAACATGTCATTCTGGTGGAGTTCCAGAACGGAAAGCACCGGTTCAATGGCGCTGCGCACACCCAGAGCCTGGAGAATCACATGATTGTGTTCAAAGCGGGCGGCCTCTTCGTCGGAGAGTTGTCCCAGTTCCAGAAGGCGGCTGAGCAGGGTCTGATCCTTCGTGAGTTGGTATATGGCACCCCTGCGGATGATGTAGGCACGGGAATCGCCCACCTGGGAAAGCAGCAGTATGCCGTCGTTGAGGGCAGCAGCCGTGCAGGTCGTCCCCATGCCGGTCTGCTGGCGGTTTTTCTGGGCGGTTTCCCAGATGGCGGCATTGGCGAAATCCACGGAATCAATCAGTTTCTGAGCGAGAAGGCGGCGCGTGTTGGCCAGGGGGGGCTCAAGCATTTTGTTGTAAATGGAGTCAACCGCCATGGCACTGGCGACTTCGCCGGCCGCCGCGCCACCCATGCCGTCGCAAACCATGAAGAGACTGCCTTCGTGGTCCATGTGATGAACACGGTTTTCCGGAAGCAGGGACCGGTTCCCGGTGTGAAGGTTCGCCACAAGGAAGTTGTCTTCGTTGTGTTCCCTTACTGTTCCTACATCAGTGCGGCCAAATGTTTCAATGACTATCATTAACTACCAAACCGTCCATGAAATTGAGTTCATGTGGCTGCGTAACCGCCCAGGTTACCTGATAACGGCTCCAGAATACCCGAGCACAACCTTTTGACAAGTTTTTTTTTCCAATATGGCGGTCCCCGGATCCATTTTTTCGTTGCCTATCTCCTCCCGGAAAACTAGAAAGTCGGCATGTTGGTGATCCTTGCGGCCATTGTGAATCTTTTTTTTCCATGGGGACAGGGTTGTCCCCGCGCCATCCAGTCGGCGGTTCTTGTGGAACGTGCCGTACTGGAGCGGGAACTGGCTGCCAATTCCGAAAGGACCCTCGAGGAAAGAATCGACTTCTGGAGTGAGGCATTCCTGGATGTTCCGTATGGTGTGGACCCGATGGGAGAATTCATGCTCCCGGACATCGACCCGGTGGTGGAGATGTGCTCGGTGGACTGTGAAACCTACGTGGAACTCGTGATGGCGCTGAGCCTGGCCCGCAATGTGGACGGGTTCCTCACCTGGCTGGACCATACCCGCTACATTGACGGAGTGAGGCGGTCGGAGTATCGCTATTATACCATGGCCCTTCACTGGATTCCGGGGAACTTGAAACTGGGGTACATGAAAGAAGTACTGATTCGGCCCAGTTCCGTGGTGGAACGGCGGGTGTTTCCGTCGGGCCGGTGGTTGCCGGTACATCTGGAGCGATTTGCGGAACTCGGAAAGAATGCGCCCCGTGGCTTGGCCAGGGTGCGGTACACATCCCTGAATGTGCTTCGGGAGCAACAACACCGGATTCCCACCCCGTCAGTCGCATTTTTGGTGGGCGCCCGTCAGGCGGGGAATCCGTTCCTGATTACCCACATGGGTTTCATCCTGAAGGACAAAAAGGGGCGGCACATCTTTCGTCATGCTTCCCGTACCCCCGGCCGGATGCGGGTGGAGGAGCGCAGCCTGTCTTCGTATCTGCTCAGCCTGCAGAAGCATTTCAACAATCCTGAGAATCCGAGGCGTGCCGTTTTGGGGTTGAGCATCCATCGTCTGGTGGAGCCGCCGGGTATGCCCGAAAAGGCACAGGGTGGCGCTGAATGAACAAGGCCCGGCTATTCCTGTTCTGCCTGCTGGCCGGGGTTTTGTCCGGGGCATTGGTCCTGCCGGCGTCTGGATCCGGGATGACCCCGGAGCAGGAGGCCGCCGTCTGGTGGCTTCAAGGCCGGGATCGTCCTGCCGTGCGTCTTTGCCGCATGGTTGAACTCCAGGATCGGCTGCCGGTGTCATGGAAGAACAGGGAGATAGCACGGTATGTGGCGCCCATGAGGGATCGTCGTCCGTTTGTGCAGGTGCTGATGCAACTGCTGCCGGTGGAGGACGTCCGACGGTTGACGGGGACATGGTCGCCGGAGACGGTACGCATCAACGGTGCGGAGCCGTTTTACCTGCCGGTGACGCACACGGGAGAACTGCAATTCGCGGCACTGGGTTCCAGGTTGAAGGCCCCGGTCACGGTATCGTTCAGGGTACACAGTTCCGGGCGGAACCGGGTGAGGATCCTGGCCTTTGCCGGGACACCTCACCACTGGTGCATCAACGGGCGATCGGCGGTTCGGCCCGAGGTGGATCTTTCTGGATGGGTCGAACTGGATCTCGGGCCCGGAGAGCAGACGATCAGTGCCACATGGGATTTTGTTCCCCGTTCGCCGGCACTGCATATGGTGGGTTCGCCAAAAGTCACCGGCCTGTCCGGGAATTTCTCCGTGCTGCCGTGCAGGGTTCCGGAGGCTGAGCCGGAAACCGAACCCCAGGCAAGGCGCAAGGCGGCCAATTGGGGCCGGTTTCCGGAGAACACACCCGAGGCGGATGTGCAGTGTTCGCTTTCTGCCGGCCGCACGGGAGGCATTGGCGAATTGAACCTGATCGCGGCACTGGACCCCCATTTCCGGGCGCGGCTTGCCTTGATGAGAAGGGAAAATCCGGAGCCGTGGCTGCCGGCAGTGACGGGCCAGAATGGATCCTGGATGGCAGACGAAAACCGGTGGATCATGGCCAGGCACTGGAAGGATGCAGCGGTGGTTGAACGTCCGAGGCGTCTTTTGGAGGAGTCATTGCGGGCACGTCCATCAGGGATTGCTGCCCGCCTGGAACTTTTGTTGCTGGATTCGGCGGCGGGTATGCGTTTTTCCGCTTACACGCAGGGGCGGGCTTTTTGGGAGAAGAACCGGGAGGTGCCGGCGGTCCTGCGTACCTTGATCCGGTTGGGAGGAGCCTTGCAACTGGACACCCTGGCCTTGCGGGCAGAATTGGCGAAACTGCTGCCGCAGGATGTCGGTGAGCAATTGATTCTGGCGGAAATGCTGGACGCCAGGGGGCGTCGTGAAGATGCCCAGAAGGAACTCGAGGGGGGATGGTTACGACTGCGGGATATTGCATTTTTGCATGCATGGGCACGACTGGTATCCGCAAAGGCTGACTGGTTTGATGACCGGCTGGATGAAAGGCTGGGAAAGTGGATCCGCGCCGATGCGGTGGCAGAAGAAAATGTCCGGGAGAAGGTCGGGGCGTTCCCGGCTTGGGTGAGGGACAATCTTGGCGCACCGGTGGAGTTCCCGGAAGTGTCCGCACGGACGGACTCCGATGCGGCGGATGTGGAATTGCTGGATCTGGATCAGGTGCTGGTGCTGCAGGCGGACGGCACCAGCCGGTACGCGCGGCGCATGGTGCAACTGGTGCGGAATCCCGAGCGGAACCGTACACTGACGCCTTTCACCGTTCGTTATTCACCACACAGTCAGGTGGTGCGGATCCTGAGGACCCGGGTGTACCAGACGGACGGAACGGTACTGGACCCTGCCGCCGATGTGACAGACCATGATTATTTCGAGTCCTTTGCGCGAATGTATTTCGATGTCCGGCAATTGCGGGTGACGTTTCCGCCGGCGGCCCCCGGAGACATCCGGGAACTGCTCTACACGCTGGAGGATTTGCCGTCGTCAAGTTCGGATCTGGGGCCGGCGGCGCTGGGGCATGTCCTGGCGTTGCA
This sequence comes from uncultured Kofleriaceae bacterium, assembly GCA_964618145.1. Lineage (GTDB taxonomy): Bacteria > Myxococcota_A > Polyangia > HGW-17 > HGW-17 > HGW-17. Next base: position 30,054 of record CAZTZR010000018.1, on the reverse strand, counting down.
GGAGCCCTGGCCGGTGGCTCGCAGCCGGATTCTGGTGGAGTCGCCATCGGTGAGGTTCTCCCACGTGTTCTCCCGGGGATTTCCCCTGGATGTGCGCACGAAAGCCATGGCCGGCGGTGGTCGCTCGGTGGTGGTCACCGGCGAGGGCCTGCCCGCGTGGAACCCGGAACCCGGCAGCCCGGGATGGGGGGAAACCCTGTTGACCATGAGTGTCGGCACCATGGGTTCCTGGGAGGATCTGGGGGCAGCGTACCACCGCTTTGTTGAACGGCACTACGCCCCCCGCCGGGATCTGAAACTGCTGGCGGCTTCCATCACGCGGGGGGCCAGGTCCGACACCGAAAGGATCCAGTTGATCCACGCATGGGTACTCAACCAGTTCCGGTATGTGAGCCTCATGTTCGGCAATCACGGGTACATGCCCTACTCGGTGGATGAAATCCTGGAGCGCAAGTTCGGCGACTGCAAGGACATGACGCTGATTCTGGTCCACCTGCTGCGCTCCGTCGGGATTGAAGCCCATCCTGCCATTGTCCGCACGCGCCCCCACGGCGACTATCCCATGACGGTTCCCTCCCTGGCGCTCTTTGACCACGCCATCGTGTACCTCCCCGCGAGCGACACCTGGATCGACGGTACCGTCAAGGGAATCCTGCATCCTGTGGTGCCCCATTGGCTCCAGGGACAGCCTGCGCTCCTGATCCGCCCCCGCCACCGTCCATCCTCTCCGGAGCGCGTCAAAGGTCCCGGGGACCCCGGAGCGCCAAAGGGTGTTCCGGCAGGGGAATTGGTGCGCATTCCGGTGGCTGCTTCGGGGGAGAATGTGGAAAGTCACCGGGTGGACATCCGGGTGGATGCAAAGGGAAAGGCGGAAATGGGGATGGTGGTTACGGTGAAGGGACAGACGGAAGCCCGGTGGCGGTTTCATTTGCTCGAATCCCACCCGAAGGAGGGGCTGCAGTCCAGGCTGCGGCGGCTGTGGCCCCAGGCGCGGTTGAAGACATGGGCGGTGGAGGAACTGGAGAGTTTCCGCAGTCCTCTGAAGGTGGAGGGGACGGTTGAGGTGCCGGACTTCCTCGGATCCAGGGACAGGACTGTGGATTTTGGCGGCTTGGACGATGAATTGTTGCGAAGGTTCCCCACCCGGGTGAACCGGGAGACGGATTATGTGCTGGATCATCCGCTGGAGATTGAACGGGTGGTGACCCTGACCCGTGCCGGCAACTGGTGTGTGGAGAAAAAGCCTGCGGACACAGAGATCCGGGGTGAGTTTTTCATGTTTTCCCAGAAACTGGAAGCAGCGTTCGGAACCTTGAAAATGGAACGCCGGATCCGGTTGCCCCGGGTGCGCATCCCGCGGGAACGGTATGCGGATTTCGTGCAACAGGTCAGTTCGGCCCTGCTCGTGATTCATTCCCCCATCGCATGGCAGCCGTGCAGGCCGCCGGAGGTGAAATGATGCTTCAAAGAATGTCATTCATGTTGTTGCTGTTGATGCTTTCCCTGCTGTCCACAATGGTTTCATGTGATCCCTTCCACACCGGATTCGAAGACATGGAGCAGGCACTGTATTACCGGGCGAAGGTCATCGAGGCACCTCCCCTGGAGAACCGGCCCCTGAAAATCGTCACCTGGAACATCAAGTATGGAGGTGCCCGGCTCCTGTTTTTCTGGGAATGCGGCGGAACACGCTACAACATGACCAAAAAGGAAGTTCTCCACAACATGGACCTCATTGTGGAAAAAATCATCGAGATGGATCCGGACATCCTGCTGCTCCAGGAGGTGGACGTACTCTCGAAACGATCCGCCTATGTGGATCAGGTGCAGTACATCCTGGACCGCACGAAACTGAACCACGGGGTATACGCCAGCGGATGGAAGGCCGACTACATTCCATCCGACGGACTCGGACGCATGGACATGGGCAATGCGATCCTGTCGAAATGGCCCATGGAAAAGGCCAAACGCATTGCACTGCCCCTGATTGGCAATTATTCCTTCATCGAGAAATACTTCTACCTGAAGCGCAACATCGTGAAGGCCGATGTGGTGCATCCGGAGGGCACCTTCACCGCGGTGAACATCCACGCCGAGGCATTTGCCGAGGACGACACCAAATGGAAACACATCCAGCGGTTCGAAAGGGAGTTGATGGAACTGAACGCAGACGGAAAAGTCTTCATCGCCGGCGGCGACCTGAACTCCATTCCCCGGGATTCGCCGCAACGCAAGGGTTTTGACGATGATTCCTGCGGGGATGCCCGCTTCGAGGGGGATGATTACACCGGAGAGGATGACTGGCTGGACGGCTTGTTCTCGAACTTTTTCAGTGCCATGGACCCCGCCGTTTTCGCTGCGGACCCGGCGGCCTGGTACACGTTTACAGGGGATCCTGACGGTTTCTGGAACCGCTGCCTGGATTATCTCTTCTCCAACCGGCCGTTTGTCCCGGGAACAGGCCGGGTTTTGCAGTCGGCCGATCCGCCGTTCCTGGATCCCATGGACCTGTCCGATCACGCCCCCGTGGAAGCATTATGGGAGGTGGTGCCATGAAAAAGCCATTCGTGACGTTTCCGATTCTCCTGGTCCTGGCCGCCGTCGTGATTCCCGCATACCCGGCACGGGCGGCGGAAACCCGCTATTTCACCCAGGGTACCGCCTACACGCTGCCGAAGGGACGAGTGGAGTCCGGCGTGTTTTCGCCGCTTCGGGCAGGCCTTTTTGATGACCTTGAACTTTCGGTGCATCCGGTGTGGATGTTCCTGTGGCCCAACGCCGCGCTCAAAAAACAGTGGATGCGACGGGGGAATACCGTGTTTGCCACCTCCCACACCCTGGAGGTCCCCACTCCCCTTTTGCGCCTGCTTTCCATTGAAGGGACCGGCGGCGTTCTACCCAACGACAACACGATACCGTGGTTTTTGCTCTCCGAGCACCGGGCGATTGTCACCGTGGAAACCTCCCCCGGACAGGATCTCACGTTTTATGCGGGGTTTGCCGCCGCCGCCCATGTGGGGGAACGGCGCATGGACACCATAGACTACCCGTTGGTGTATCCGCGTCTGGCCGCGCTGTATCAGGGGGTACACTTCCGTGCCGGAATCGATCTGGACGGCCGTCTGGTCAATGACTTTTATTATTCGGTGGACGTGGACGTATTCTGGATGCCCGGGTCCGAAGGCACCTGGGCGGTGGAGCAGTCCACCGGTATTCTCTATCGTCCCCACCGGCGATTCGCGGTGTTTGCCGGATACAAATACGCCCACTCCCGACTGCCTTTCGGCGGTTTCGTCACGATTGTTCCCCTGGTGGATTTTCTCTTCACATTCTGAATGCCACGACCTGGGGATCAAGGGGGGGCGCCGCGGATCCCAGGGTCGTCGCCCTGCCGGGCTTTGGACCCTGGGCTATGCTCTGTGACCCGCCGTGTGGCGGGTCATTTCGCCTGAGCTATCCTGTGCTTTCCCCATTTCCCGAAATGATTCTCTTTCTACCCTATCGACCCCGCTCCGGGGTCGCAGTGTGTAGCCCCAGGTCGCGGCTGCGACCTGGGGATCAAAGTCAACTTTTGGGGGGATTCAGGCTTTTTTCCTTGAGTTCCTTCAATTCGGCCAGTTTGTTACGGCCTTCTCCTTCGGGCATGTCTGCAAGGACGGCTTCGAGCACTTCGATGTCCTTCTTGCAGCGGTCCACAATGGCGTGGTGTGCCTTTTCAAACTTGCCGTAGAACTCCTGCAACTGGTCTCCCTTGCGCAGGGGCCAGACCGGACCCAGATCATTGTGCTCCAGGCGCTCCAGGTAGCGGGCGATCTTGAAAAGGGGGCCGGCCACCTTGTGGGTCAGCACAATGGTGTACATGAACAACAGCACCACGAACAGGATGGAAAACAACACCACACCGATGAGAATGCGCTGGTTGTTCTTCCTGCGGATGGTGGAGGCTTCCGCCTTGTCGCGCTGCAACTTGGTCAGGGCTTCACGCAGTTGCTTCTGCTTTTCCTCGCGGCCGGCCTTGATGCCCTTGTCCAGTTCGTCCCGCTTGGAGTCGATCTGCTTTTCGCGTTCCGCAATGAGTTCCTTGTCTTCCTTGCGCATCATCTCCTGAACGGTTTCGACCATTTCCTTGAGGGTAGGGTCAACCTTCATGAGTTCAAGTTGATCGGTGATCTCCTTGGTCTTGGACTCGAACACCTGCTTCGTCTCGTCGCTTTCTTCCTTGAAAACCCGTTTGGTGTCGGCGCTCTGCTTGTCGAAGACGTAGATGATTTCGTCACTCTGCTTTTGGTACATATTGATGGTTTCATTGGCCTGACGCTCATGCACCTGGCTGGCTTCGCGGGTCTGGCGGAACACCAGGTACCCCAGAAGGCCGGTGATGATGATGGCGGCGAACACCATGATCAGCGCGTAGGTCAACTGGAATTTCTTGTCGAGCAGGAAGTTCTTCAGGTGGCGTTTGGGCTGGGCGGAGGGTTTGGAACCGGGGGTGGAATCACTCATGGGCGAACTCCTTCACTAAATCACAGGCTGCGTGCCAGGAACTGCTTGACTCCGGAGAATGCAGCCGGAGTGGCGTGCCTGATACAGGTTTGAACGGTTGCGGCACTCACCTTGCCGGTGACACCGGCATTGGCACTGTTCATCATGCGGATGGATTTTCCCGGGAAGGTGGCCACGATGATCTTCAGATCGCAGACCACTTCATTGCCTTCCTGGGAGATTTCCAGGGTTGAGTCAATCATGAAACCCTTGAGTTTGTGTTTCTTGAGGTCCCGCTCACCGGGCGTAATACATCCCGGAAATTGCGTCGTGACGTAGGTGACTTCGCCACTTTGGGCCTGAAGCAACGTGCGCAGGTTGCGCAGGATGGCGTCCTTGTCGATCTGGATGCCGGTGAGATCCAGCGCGCCGATGTGCAGGTAAATCTGCTTGCCCGCCAGGTCAATGACAGGGCAGGTGGCGCGGAGCATTCCCAACGCCTTGGTGGCGTTGTCCCGGATGAACTTCTTCTTGCTTTTGGAGGCCTTTTCCAGATCGGGAATGGCTTCCTTGTTGCCAATCTGGCCCAGGGAGAGCGCCGCCGTGCCCTGTACGGTTTCATGGGCATCGCTGTTCAGTGCATTCAGCAGCGCCGAAAACGCCCTGGGATTGGTGGGGTGCTTGGACAAGAGCATGGCGGCGGTGACGCGGACCTTGTAGTTGTCGGCTGTCTGCAGGGTGTTGATCAGTACATCCGCGGAGTCGTCGGCATGGACCGGCCCGGGATGGAAAACCCAAAGCAGAAGAAAAATGGCAACGGAGAAAAAATTTCGGTTCGTCATGGTGCATCCTCTCCTGGAAACCAGCACTGGGACGAACGGAAAAGCGGACAATTCAATTGTGAAAGCATCACGGATTCACCAGATTTTGTGTCGGTACGCATCAGGTATGAAGTCCTCGAAATCGAGATCCTATTCTTGTCAATCCGGCGCCCTTGTCAACTGGATATTCCCACACCTGCGAAAAAAGGGGAGATCTCTTTTTTTTGAATTTTTTGGCTCAAAATTTGCGATCGATCGTGTATCGTGTAATCTCGGGACTTGATGTGGCAGAGGATCCAATTCCCCTTTACCACCCATCAGGAGTTTTTCCCATGCGCTTGATTGGTTTTCCCTGGTACATGAGCGAGAATCGCGACTTCATGCTGTATCGCCAGAACTCGCTGGAGATTCTGCCCACCATTCCCGATGCTTCCGTCGATCTCATCTTTGCGGATCCACCCTATTTCCTTTCCAATGGCGGCGTCACCTGCCAAAGCGGGCGGATGGTGTCCGTGGACAAGGGCGATTGGGACGAAAGTCAGGGGATCAACAAAAACCACGAATTCAACCTGGCATGGCTTTCCGAGTGCAAGCGCATCCTCAAGCCCAGTGGCAGTATGTTCGTGTCCGGTACGCACCACGTCATTTACAGTATCGGCTTTGCCATGCAGCAACTGGACATGAAAATTCTCAACGACATTTCCTGGTACAAGGTCAATCCGCCCCCGAACCTGGCATGCCGGTATTTCACCCATTCCACGGAAACCATCATCTGGGCGGCTCCCTCGGCGGACAGTCGCCATTATTTCGACTACCACGCCATGAAGGAAGAAAATGGCGGCAAGCAGATGCAGAGTTTCTGGGCCATCTGCCCCCCCCGCAAGAGCGAGAAGCGCCATGGAAAGCACCCCACGCAAAAACCCCTGGAACTGCTCCAGCGCATTGTCAAGGCTGCTTCCAGGCCCGGGGATCTTGTACTGGATCCCTTCTCCGGTTCCGGCACCACCGGGGTCGCGTGCGCCATGCTGGGGCGACGCTACATGGGTATCGAGTTGAACCCCGAGTACCTGGCCATCGCCCGGGACCGGTACCTCTCCCTGGAAGAAGAGCAGGTGCAGGAAGAACGCCAAAAGACCTTCCGCAAGACCGGCCCCATTGCCGCACGCACCCTCAAGACGGCACCTCCGGCACCGCCGCCGCCGCCCTCCCTGTTCGACGGCCTTGATGAAGGAAACGAGACGTCTCCCACCCCTGACAACGATTGATTTGATTGGCGGAATCAGTCTTCCGTGCGCAGTTTTCTGAGGGCGAGCTTGCGGCGGATGCCGCCGATTTTCTCGATGATCAGGTGACCATCCAGGTGTTCCATTTCGTGCTGGAAGGCGCGGCTCAGAAGCCCTTCGGCTTCCATGGTGAACTCTTCCCCCTCCATGTTGAGGGCGCGGATGCGGGTTTTGGCGAAGCGTTCCACCAGGATGAAAACCCCGGGAAGACTCAGGCAGCCTTCTTCTTCCTTGAGGATCCCCTCGGTGTGTTCGATCACCGGATTGATGAACACCAGCGCCGGGTCGGCCTTCGTGCCCCCGGCAAACGTGGGATCCACCACGAAAATGCGCACGGGTTCGCCGATCTGGATGGCCGCGAGCCCCACGCCTTCGGTGGCGTAGCAGGTTTCCACCATGTCCGTCACCAGACTGCGGATGGAATCGTCAATGGCAGGGACTTCCACGGATTTTTCCGCGAGTCGGGGATCAGGATAGGTGACAATGGGTAAAATGGCCATGCGTACACTCCAAACGCCCCTTCATAGTGAAAAACACCAAAACATGCAAGCGTGACTTTCCCCGTTCCCCACTCCCCATTCCCCACTCCCCAAATTTTGCCCCTTGACAAACACCGCCGTTTCAGCAAGATACATACCTGTACATACGACTGCGAAAAGTCACGAGGCCATTTCACCCTGTGGCCTGGAAAGACTGAAAAAATGGACGAATTGAAGTTGACCCTCGAAGAACTCCGGGCAACCCTCTACAGCATTGGCGATGCCGTCATCACCACTGACCGGGACGGTCGCATCCGTCGCATGAACCCGGTGGCGGAGCAACTCACCGGCTGGACCGAGAGCGGGGCAGTCGGGCGCAGCCTTGAAGAGGTGTTCGTCATCATCAACGAAGACACTCTGGAATCCGTGGAGAACCCGGTGGTACGTGTCCTGCGTGACAACATCGTGGTGGGACTGGCCAACCATACCCTGCTCATCGCCAAAGACGGTACCCGGCGTCCCATTGCCGACAGCGGTGCCCCCATCCATGATACTTGCGGCGACATCAGCGGTGTGGTGTTGGTGTTCCGGGACCAGACCGAACAACGGGAGGCAGAACGTGCCCTGTGCGAAAGCGAAGAACGCTTCCGGAGTGTGTTCGAGCACTCCCCGTTTGGCATGCATTTTTACGAACTCATGCCGGACGGACGGCTGATCTTCAGGCGGGCCAACCCGGCGGCGGCCGCCATCCTGAACTTTGATCACACTCCTGTCATCGGCCTGCCCATCGAAGAGGCTTTTCCCCCCCTGATCCACACCGAAGTGCCCGCCCGGTACCGAGCCTGTGTGACGGAAAAGACTCCCTGGCGCACCGAGCAGATTACCTATGATGACGGCCGTATCACCGGGTGTTACCGGGTGATTGCGTTTTCCACGACAAATAGCCATATGGTGGCTCTTTTCGAGGATGTTACCCCCATCAAGTTGGCCGAACAGGAACTGATGGAACGGGAAAAGCGCTATCGGGCCATTTTCGAGGCACAGTACCAGTTCACGGGCCTTTTGACCACTGACGGCATCATGACCGAATGCAACACCACCGCGCTGAAATTTGCCGGTGTCACCCTGAAGGACGTGGTGGGACGTCCCTTCTGGGAAGCACCCTGGTGGGCCGGGGACGAAGGCCGCCAGATGCGTGTCAGAAACGCCATTGCCCGGGCAGTTGCGGGGGAATTCGTCAGATATGAAGTGGAAGTCAGTGGTTGTGGTGACTCCCGTGCCCTGATTGATTTCACCATCAAGCCGGTGTGTGACGTAAATGGCCAGGTGATCCTGCTGGTCCCGGAGGGCCACGACATCACCGCGTTGCGTCAGGCGGAAGCCGAACGGGAAAAGATGCAGGCGCAGTTGCTGCATTCCCAGAAAATGGAAGCCATCGGCCGCCTGGCGGGCGGAGTAGCCCACGACTTCAACAACATGCTCAGCGTCATCAACGGATACTCTGAACTGCTGCTTTCCCGGTTGCCCATGGACAACCCCATGGTTCCGGAACTGCAGGAAATCCGCAACGCCGGCGGCCGGTCCGCCGATCTGGTGCGGCAGTTGCTGGCGTTCGCCCGCCGCCAGCCGGTGGAACCCATGGTGCTGGATTTGAACCCGGCCATCACCGAACTCAACAAGATGATGCGCCGGCTCATCGGGGAGAGCATTCGTCTGGAGTGGAAACCCGCCGATGCCATCTGCCTGGTGCGCATCGATCCCACCCAACTGGATCAGATTCTGGCGAACCTGCTGGTCAATGCACGGGACGCCCTGACCGGTCGTGCCGACGGTCTCATCCGTGTGTGTACCAGGGTATTGCCCGCCGGCCCTGGTCTGGATGCCCGGTCCATGGTGGAACTGGAAGTCACCGACAACGGGTGCGGCATGTCACCGGAAGTTCTGGCCCACGTGTTCGAACCGTTTTTCACCCGCAAACCCAAGGGGCAGGGGACCGGCCTCGGTCTGGCCACCGTCTACGGCATTGTGGAGCAGAATCACGGCACCATCTCCGTGCGCAGTGAAGCGGGCCAGGGCACCACATTCATCATCCGGTTTCCCATGCAGGATCGCCTTGATGGAACCGCCCGCCGGGTGCTAAATCCCCCGCTCCACGTCGCCGGTCCCAGGACCGTGCTTCTGGTGGAGGACGAAAAAGCCGTATTGAAAATAGAAACCAAAATGCTCCAGCGTCTGGGCTTTGAAGTCCTGGCAACTTCCGAACCCGAAAACGCCCTCCAGATCGCCCAATCCCACGAAGGCGAGATCCACATCCTGGTCACCGATGTCATCATGCCCCGCATGAGCGGTCTGGTGCTGGCCGAAAGGATCCGCGAAACTCGGCCTGCCATCCGCGTGCTGTACATGTCCGGCTACGCCGAAGACGTCCTGGACTCCATGGACCCCGCCGCCACCGGCGACGCCTTCATCCAGAAGCCCTTCACGGTGGACGGTCTCTCCCGCCGCCTCGCCACCCTCATCGACACCTGATTTACGCCGGTGGTCTCCCCCCTCCCTGCGGCGCAGCCGCCTTGGAGTGCGGCACGCGAGTGCCGCGTACCTTCCCGGCCATCGCTACCACCGAAAGCGGTGCTTGCGCCCCGCACTCCAAAGTTTTTTCGGCACGCCCCCTCTTACTGCGGCGCAGCCGCCTTGGAGTGCGGCACGCGAGTGCCGCGTACCTTCCCGGCCATCGCTACCACCGAAAGCGGTGCTTGCGCCCCGCACTCCAAAGTTTTTTCGGCACGCCCCCGCCAGGTTGAACTTTTTACTCTACCGATTCCCTCATGATCCAGGCTTGATGAACAAAATTGTCCATTTGAATGGTCTCTTCGCCCACGGTCACGGACCACATCCAAGTGATGTTTTTCTCCATGTATTGGGGCAGAATCTGAACTGACACCCGGTCACCCTTTTTCGCGTGCAATGGTGTTTTCAGGGGGAACACCAACTGAGCCCAATGTGTTTTGGGATCCATCGGCCCCGTGGCAATGCTGACGCTATCCGAGAGATCCGCCTCAAACCATCCGCACAGACCAAAGATCTTCAACTCTGAGGACAGGATGAGTTCACCATTCAACTCCCGTGGGGCATTCTGGATGGTTTTCATGTCCATCTCTTCAAGAGTCATGACTTGATCATGAATTTGCCCGTTCTTCAGGGAAGAAGTGGAAACTGAATAAAGGGGCCAGTCAGCCACGAATGAAAAGTCAATTCCATAAGGATTATCCTTCAGGAACAAGGCGTTTCCCAATCCACTTTCATCCGTGATCAATCCCGCCTTCAACCGGATTCTTGCCGGGATCATGATACCATCGGGTTTCAGGTGCCGATCCCGCAATACAATCAGTTCGGGAATCATGTTTTCTGTCAACCCGAAGTTGCCCATTCTTTCGCAAACGATAACCTCGACATGATGGTCAAGAGCAAGTTGCTCATGGTCACCATGATGAAACCGGATATTTTCAAAACCATTTGATTCCGCAAGATTTTTTGCCACGCGAATCATGTTGGTCTTTTCCAGCGCATGAACGGCAGCCCTGGTTTTTTGCGCGGCGAAAAAGGAGAGGATCCCGGTTCCAGCACCAAAATCAAGAACCGTGTCGTTTTCCTGAACCAATTCGAAGATGGCCTTCCGATAGCCATCCGTTCTTTGTTGGTCTGCCAACATGATTACATGAATGCCGAGATTTGAGAACGACATGAATAACTCCCGAAACTATTTACCGACAATCCCGCAAAAGGGGATCCTCGCGGAACAGTTCCCGCTCCTCCCCCGAAACCGGTGCCAGGCTTCCGTCCGGAAAAACCCAGGCGCACACCACTTCGGGAGTCTCCCCTGTGTCCGTGGCCTGCAACAAAAGCCGCCCGAACACCGGCACATGGAGCAAACGGAACTCCCTGTCGCCCTCCGGTTTCCCCCACAGTTCCGGTTGTTCCTCCACCCGGGCCACAAATCCCGGAGAAAACAGGTACAGTTCCCGTTTGCCCGTGATTCGTTCTTCCTGGTGTTCATACACGGGATATCCGGATTTCAGAGAAAACAGCCAGTGCAATCCCACCCGGGAAATGCCAAGATCCAGAAAGCCGGAGGAGGGCGCGATGCCCGTGGAAAACAGGGGGACAACCCCCAGTTTCATCTTCGATTCACTCTCGTGGACCAGAATCACCGCACAAAAGTGTACCGGCAACGGTGGATCCTTCATTTCACCCAGGCCGGAACTCCCCTTTTTCTTTTTGGCGGGTTCGTCTTCGGGACCCACGACTTCGTCAGGAGAAAATTTCACCATGGGATGTATTTCCATCACCATCCCCAACGGCCGGTCCACCTTCGGATCCTGACTTTCGGGATGGTGAATCTTGACATGACCCCAGTGGTTGCACTCGGCGGGCAGGGGCAGTTTCAGTCGGGAAAACACTGTCTGGGTCAACACCGGACGATTCCACTGGTGGGCCTTGACCAGTTGGTCCATGAGCCTTTCCAGGGTGCGGGCGGCGGCTTCCGGGGCGGCGCCGTCACTGAACACCATGAGTTCCGGATGCGCCACGGGCACCGGTCCCGCCGAAACGGCGCTCTGGGTGGGCGGCGGAGTGGCGCAGGATCCCGCGAAAAACAGGTTCAACAGAAGAACAGTGAAAAAAGAAACCTTCATGGGCGGGTTCCAGTAGCGTTAGGGTCAATCATACCGGCGCGCCAACGGGCGCCCGGAGGTCCAGTCATCCCAGAAACGCCGGGCATTTTCAAGAAACAATGCAAGATCCCCGGCATTGACCAGTTCCACTTCAGCTTTGGCCAGGCGTTGTTCATCGGTCCACTGGGCCGCCATGCGGGCTTTGACGGCAGCCTCTTCCACGCCATCCCGGGCCATGACCCGGGCCACCCGCTGATCCTCCGGTGCCGTCACCACCACCACCAAAGACACCAGTTGATCATGCCCCGCCTCCAGCAACAGGGGAGCTTCATACACCACCGGCAGGGGCAGTTCAGCCAGAAGTTGCCGGACCCGCTGTTCAATGGCCGGATGCAGGATGCCTTCCACCGACTTTTTCAACTCCAAATCTGCGAACATCCGCGCCGCCAGTTTCCCCCGGTCCAGTTCACCGTCATCCCCCAGACACCAGGAACCGACCAACGTCACCAGTTGTTCCAGGGTTTCAGATCCCGGCTCCACCACCTCCCGGGCTACCGTATCCGCATCCACCACCGAAGCCCCCCATTGGCGAAACCACGCCCCTGCAACACTTTTGCCGCTGCCGATACCCCCGGTCAATCCGATGATTTTCTCTTTACCTGTCATTTCTTCTTGGGCAACAGCATGCGCTTGGCCTTGCTGGCCCCGTACCACGCCAGATGACACAGTACTTCGGTGATCTGGGCAGCCGGATGGGTGGGTCGACTGACTTCGGGCCACACCACCTTGCCAATGGCGGTATTCAAATCAATCAATCCCCCCAAATGATGGGCATCCCCCCGCTGAATCCCCCACCGATGAAACGGCTTGGGAAACCTTACGATAAGTCGATGGAGTAGAATGATGTCGCCAAGTTGAAATGCAACTACATCGCCACTACAGGAAAGAATACGAGAAACGATACATTCGTCTTCTGCCGAAAAAAACGGAATCATAGAATTAGAATTTATATGAAAATAATAACAATCTTTCATTATTTATGATAAATTGAAGTTGCTTCTGCAAACAGCCTGTCCACCTTCCCCAGATTCCGTTTTTGTACATCCAGCGAAAGCGCTCGTTGTTAATATTTTTGATGAATTTATCACTGCTTTTGAATATTTCCTTTTCTTCATATTATTTCCTCTTATTTCCTCTACTTAATTACAGTCACCCTTCCGAAAAAGGGGTTTGACGGTGTGCTATTATGCATAAAGTCCCAATAAGGATCTCCAATTGCAATGTCAGAATAGCCATCGTTATTAGTATCACCTAGCCAAACTACGTAAAAACCCCAAAGCCCGAAATCGGATGGGGGTATAAACCAAAAAGATGATTCTTCATAGGTGATCCAGTCAGAAGATGAAGAATAATCATTAGTGCCAAACCAAATAAAAGCAGATCCATGGTTTTCTCCAAATCTTCTGGCACCAATAAGCAAATCAGTTATTCCATCATTGTTGAAATCACCCATCGGGGTATTTATAGTAGATACTGAAGTTCCGATTGAAACTCCGAAGTTGTCGTGTGTAGTAAGCGGCCATTCTGATCGAATTCGGATATCGCTATTGTCTGTTTGTCTGTCAGATATGGAGCCGTCCCCAAAAAATACAAAAACGGCTCCTTCTCGAAATGGAGTTGAAGCTGGAATATCATAAAAATTGTCTGAAACAGCAAAATCTTTGTTTCCGTTCTGATTAAAATCACCAATGCCAGCGACTGACCAGCCGAAACATCTTGTTCCCAGAACATTTGGTGATTGTGATACGAAAGAAATCCGGCTACTCGGAATATTTGAAGTATCAATTATTTCACCAGTACCTCCCGAGACTAAGACTGCTTTTCCGGGTTGGCTCCCATAACCCCACCATCCACCACAACCGGGTGCACCAATAATGAAATCATCAAATCCATCATCATCAAAATCGCCCAAAGCAGAAATGGTACGACCAAAAAATTCATAGTCAACTTCGGAATTTGCTGATGAGCCAATATTTGCAGTTCCTAGGATTTGAGCATAGGCATCCTCAGGAGCATTAATTATAACAGGTGGGTTCAGGCCCTTAAATGGTATGGGTCTTCCAGTAAAAACATATACAGCACCACTTGGCATCGCGCCTGGGGCAGAAATGGCAAGATCTCCGATTCCATCTCCATTGAAATCGCCAATTGCTGAAACGTAAGTTCCAAACTCTTCATAATAGTTGAAAAATCCGGCATAATTCATGTCAGATTTGTGATAGTTGAAAACAGCATCAAAACCGTTGGGGTCGTCAGGTGAAGTAGTGATTACGTTTGTATTCCATAAAGGTCTGCCTTTCAGAAGGAATGCACGACCAGGCCAGACATTAAGAATATTTTCATTATCTTCGTAGTACATCCACGGTGCACCGATAATTATATCTTCGCAAAGTGCGCTATCAGTTGCGCTGTCAAAGTGCCCTGAAAAGTTTCCGATGCCCGAAACAGTATCTCCAAAATATGCGTACGTGCCTCCACCTAAATCCGGTTCATCGGGATCAAGGGTTAAAGTTATATCAGGAGTGTCAGGAAACCCGGAATCTGACGCAAAATATATATAAACTTTGCCATCTCCTTCACATGTACTGCCGGGTTGATACCAGCACTCACTTCCAGTTGATGCTCCAACTATAAGATCTTTTCGGCCATCACAATTCAAATCAGCGGAAGCAATGGTAGTACCAAAATTTGATATAGTTTCGTAACCATTTATCGTCATCATCTCAGGTACTACTGCCCCAGACCACGAACGCACGACCGTCTCACTGGGGTTGCCGGCACGATCCTTGGCTCGCAGGCCCAGGCAATATCCAGGGCCCGGAACGAACGGGGAAAAAACGAATTGGCGATCATCCCCGGGAAGGCCCGCTCCCATGGGAGAAACATACCCGGGGGCATAATCCAGGGTGGACCAGCCAGCGCCGAACAAGCCCGCAGTGTCCGCCAGGCAGGCGGCTTCATCGTAGGTGTGGGTGAAGCGTACCGGAGAATCTCCCAGAGCCTCGCCGGATCCCGGAATGGTCCAGGTGCAGGTGATGTCGGCTTCCCGGGCGTTGGTGACGGTGCAGGCGAAGTTGTCCACCGGCGGTGGGGCAATGGTGTCCACGATTACATGGTGGGCCTGGCTGACATCTTCAAAAGCCACGTTGTCTTCCCGGGTGTAGCACACGGGTTTGAGGAAGACGGTGCCATCGGGCACCGTACAGGGCAGGGAAAACTGGTTGGCGGTCACGTTGGCCTGGGTGCAAAGCGGTGCCAGGGTGCCCGAGCCGGTGTCTCCGTAGATGACAATGCGGCCGGTGACAGTGGAGTGGGTGGTGAGCCGGAAATTCGACTGGTGCCCAGGGGTTTCGTCATCCAGATCCGTGGAGATGTTCAAGGCATGCAGGCCGGCGGGGGCCCCGGCGAAGTAATCCAGACCGGCTTCCCAACGCAGGGAGCAGGGGATTTGGCCTTCGCAGCAGGCCTGCCCGGTCATCACCGAATCGGTGAGGATCTGGGCGCCGGATCCCACCTCGATGCTGACGGTCACGGAATCACGGCAGATGGCGGTCACCGGCAGGGTGACGCCAAACTCGGCGGCGTTGTTGGCCCCCAGATTCACTTCTCCCTGGAGATTGTCGTCGATCAAAAAGCGCACGGGGGTACCCACGGGGACGTCCACGCAACGGGCAACGATGGTGCGCTGCAGGCCCAACTGGGTGGGGGCTTCGTCATCGTCGGGGCAACTGTAGGGTTGTCCGGCGGCCACGCCGCCCAGAATGCGGCATTCGGGCACGGCGCCACTGCCCAGGTTCACCCTTTTGACGGAACTCTGGCAGTCGGGCACCCGGGCATGGAGGTCAATGACGCCGGACCCGGAGGGAATGGTATAGCCTTCAAAGACAGCCTCACCCCCGGCCAGGGGGACTTTTACGTTCTGCACGCCACCGAACAGGGTGACTTCGGAACCATCGGGGGGAACGCAGGTCACACCCTCGGTGGCGACTTTGGCCACCACGGTGATCTGGAACCCGGCCGTGCCGGAATCCTGATCATCGAAACCTTCCACCAGATGGGTCACCGAGTCGAGGGGTTGGCCGTTGATGGTTTCCAGGGTGATCCCGCAGGGGCACACCTGATTGTTGTTGTTGTTGTTGTTCTGCGGCTTTTTCTTGGGGTCGTCACAACCGGCAAGAATCAGGGCCAAAACGGGGATGGTGCATAGCCAAATCAGGGATTGTCGCATGGAAACCTCCGGAGCTTTGAGACAGTCGAACACCACATACGTTGCGTGAATCTAGCATGTTTTGGGTTTTGTTCAATATGTAAACGAGGAGAAAATCAGGATTGTTTTGATCGATGGTATTGGGACCGAAGATGGGCGAGGCGACAACTCTGGGAGGGCAGTCCGGTAATGGAGCCGGTTTCATATACGGCATCTGCGGGACAACGGAAGCAGTAGTGTTTATCCTCACACGAGTGACATTTTTCGGGAAAGATGTTGGACTCAAGAAATGCCTGGCGCCGGGCGCCGGCCATGACGGCAGAAAGGGTATCTGCGGGAATACGGCCCAAAACGGGTTCGGAGAACAACAGGCATGGGACAATGCTGCCATCCACCCGGATTCCCAGTCCTGTTACTGCGGCACTGCAGGCAAGCTCACTGTTGGCGGCATCCTGGACACTGCCTTCCGATTCGTTCAGGTCGACCTTCCAGTCGCCCTCATACTGGAGGAGTTTTGATAATTGTTCATCCGAGGCGCTCAATGCGATGGGCGCATTTGAACCCGACTCCGTGGCGGAAAGATGTACATTCATGCCGATCTTCACATCAAGGGACACCAGATGCTCAATGATTTTTGGAAGGGCAGTTGCCGTTTCCGACAAAGCCAAAATGGCCACCCGGTGATTAACTTCTTTATTGGCAAGTTCCAGGGACAACCGGAATCCTTGTTCAAATGCCAGGGGGGAACCGGTGATTTTTTCGCCGGAAGCGGTATCGGTTCCATATAGGGAAAGTTGGATGTGTAGGCCTTTGAAGGCCGTCAAGGCATCCAGAGCAGGAGGGGTGAGGCCCGACCCGTTGGTCAGGATGTTTAAAAACATTCCCCGGTTCAGAACATGCAAGGCCCATTTCAGGAAGTTGGGGTGCAAGGTGGGCTCGCCGCCATTGAAACTCACGGAGATGGCGCCGAGTTCTTCCGCCTCGTCAAGGGCTTTGAAAAACACGTCTTCTGATAAAAAGGTTTCGCCAGGAGTTTTATAACAATGGCTGCATGCATAATTGCAGGCATTGGTGAGCTCAAAACTGATCCCCGCCAGTCTCCCCGTTTGTGCACAAAGTTTGCGATAATGGCTGAGAATTTCACTCATGGCTCTGGATGATGTTTTTTTCAATCAAGCCTTGAAACAGTTCAAAGATATCTGCACGGATTTCTTCGGGGGATCCGTCGGTTTCTTCAATCAGGGTGTCAATGATCTCTTGGGGAGTCTTGCCGGCCTGGATCCAGTCCCAGATTTCGGGGCCGGATCCGGACAGGGTGTGAAGTTCCGCCGAAGCCGGTGTGATGAAAAAAATCTCTTCCTTGATGCGGCGAACCGCCACCCCGGGCTTGAGTTGAAAATGTTGCGACAAGATATCCGTCATGTCAGGCATTCCTTCCAGAAAGTGCCCCCCTGTGTGGCATGCAGAACCTGCACGGGGCAGGTGTTCAGAATGTGATCCACGAGGGCGGCGGTCTGATCCCACAAGGCCATGGGGGCAAAGGGAAACAGGACCACTTGGGACAACAGGCGGGCCACCGAGTTGCGCACGGGGAGGGATTCCAGTGCATTGCGGGAACTTTTTTCCACGAACAAGAACGTCGGATGGGGGCCGATGGCACCAGAGGGGAAGTGTTCGCCCCCAAAGGGAGTTCCCCGGGCGGTGAGGGCTCCCGAGGCATCCTTGACAATGGCAACTGTTTCATCGGAGAGGAGTTTTCCCGTGGTGAAATAGGCACTGGTGCTTTTTCCGGCTCCTGAGCTTCCGAGGAAAACAAAGGTTTTCTCTTCCACGACAGCAGCAGATGCGTGCAGGAGGAAGCCCTTTTGGTTGGAAATGAGTTGATGCCCCAGAAACAGCCGCAAAGCGCCGATGAGGCGTTCCAGTCCCCCAAGATACCGGACCGTCAAAGTTTGATGCCGGGCCACATCCCACCGGAAGTGCCAGTGACTGATGTTCATTTCCCAGAATTCCGGGTGCATGTGCACCTGTGTATTACCCACAGAACCCTCGGGGACGAAAAACGTTTCATGGACAAGTTGAGCGTCAACCACAAAATCCGGCGCAGAATCAAAGGTGGTCATGAACGGGGAGAGGATGCGTTCGGTGACAAAGTTATAAGGATGACCCTCATGCTCGAGAATGCGGATTTTCACGCCGGCAATTTCGAGATCCAGCTGGGGCAGGGTCACCAGGGGCAGTTCGAGCAGGTGTTCGTTTTCATACTCGATGGCGGCGCGGACATCGGGGGGAGTAAAAGGGCCGATCTTCATGGTGAACGTGGTGTATCCGGGTGTCCCTCAGTTGGTGCGTTTGGCAATCGTTTGCGCTCTTCAGTCCACGATTTTCATGCTGCGGATGACCACGGTAGTGGTGGGCCAGGCCGCAAAGGCACCGCCGCGGTTCACCGTGGGGATTTCGCGGATCTTGTCCACCACTTCCATGCCGGAGATCACCTTGCCGAACACGGCGTAACCGAACTGCAGACCGGGGCCGCGATAATCCAGGCGCTGGTTGTCCACCACGTTGATGAAGAACTGGGCCCGGGCGCTGTCCACCACCTGGGTGCGGGCCATGGCGAGGGTGCCACGCTTGTTGGACAAGCCGTTGCGGGCTTCATTGGTAATGGCAGCACGCAGGGAGTCGGTTTTTTCCTTCATGTCGGCGGTGAAGCCGCCGCCCTGGATCATGAAGTCCCTGATGACCCGGTGGAACACGGTGCTGTTGTAGTGGCCTTCGACCACGTATTGCAAAAAGTTGCGCGAGGAGATGGGAGCCTTCACGGCGTCGAGTTCCACACGGATGTTGCCCTGGGAGGTGACGATCTCCACCTTGGGGGTCTTTTTCGCCATGGCAGCATCTACCTGTTTTTTGACTTCCTCGGGGGTCAGTTTGGTGGTCTGTTTTTCCCGGGCGGAAACGGAATGCACACCGGCAATCAGCAGGATACCGGCGACGGCGAAAGCGGAAAACATTGAAATCCAGGTCGAAATCTTCATGGGGAACCTCCTGTGTCGGAACCGAAACTAGTGAAAAAAACGAAAATATCAAGCTCTAGTTCTGAAAGGGCCGTGCTTGACTTTTTCCCGTACGACTCATAGAACCGTTTTCTTCAGTGGTTTTTCGCCGTCGGGAAAAAGACGGTGGAACCCATGAACCCTAGAACCCCAAGGCCGGTGCGTTTTCTTGCCCGTGCCGGCCCGGGGAGTGGAGAACATCAAAATGACGCGTTCCGTAATTGTTTCCGCCGTTCGCACCCCCGTGGGGGCATTTCAGGGTCAACTGGCGTCCGTGGCCGCCGTGCAACTGGGGGCCATCGCCATCCGCGAGGCCGTGGCCCGGGCCGGGATCGCACCGGAGGCCGTACAGTCCGTAATCATGGGCAACGTTCTGGGGGCGGGGCTGGGCCAGAACCCGGCGAGGCAGGCGGCCATTGCCGCGGGATTGCCCCATTCCACGGAGGGGTTGACCATCAACAAGGTGTGCGGGTCCGGACTCAAGGCGGTGATGCTGGCGGATCAGGCCATCCGGTGCGGGGAGCACGAGGTGGTGGTGGCCGGCGGCATGGAAAGCATGTCCGGGGCGCCGTACCTGCTGCCCAAGGCCCGGGACGGGTATCGCATGGGCAATGCCACGGTGGTGGACGCCATGGTCCACGACGGGCTCACGGATGTGTACAGCGGCAACCACATGGGCGTGCTCACCGACATGGCGTCGGCCCATCACGGGTTCACCCGGGAAGAGCAGGATGCCTTCGCGAAGATTAGTTACGAGCGGGCCATTGCCGCCACGAAAAACGGCGTGTTCGAAGCCGAGATCGTTCCCGTGAGCGTGCCCCAGCGCAAGGGAGATCCCGTGGTGATGAAAGAGGACGAGGGGGTCTTCAAGGTGAATTTCGACAAGATGGCGGGCCTCAAGCCGGCGTTCACGAAGGACGGGCAGGTCACGGCGGCCAATGCGTCTTCCATCAATGACGGAGCGGCGGCGTTTGTGGTGATGAGCGAGGAAAAGGCTGCCCAACTGGGGATCACGCCTTTGGCCATCATCGGCCCCCACCGCGGGTTCTCCCATGATCCCGCGTTTTTCACCACGGCGCCGGCCGGGGCCATGAAGGCGGTGCTGGAGCAGGCACAACTGGCTCCCGCCGACATCGACCTTTGGGAAATCAACGAAGCTTTCAGTTTTGTCACCCTGTTTGCCATCCGCGAGTTCGGACTGGATGCGGCGAAGGTGAACCCCACGGGTGGGGCAGTGGCCATCGGCCATCCCATCGGGGCTTCCGGCGGGCGCATTCTGGCCACCCTGGTGCACGGACTCATCCGTGAAAACGGCAAACGCGGCCTGGCCACCCTGTGCATCGGGGGAGGCGAGGGCGTGGCCATGCTCATCGAGCGCCCATGACCGGACTGTCCGCGTACACCCGCCACATCATCGGTCATGACGACCGGATTGAGGGCCTGAAAAAGGCCATCGGGCAGGACCGTTTCGCCCACGCGAATCTGTTCTGCGGCCCCGAAGGGGTGGGCAAGCGCACCCTGGCGAAGGCGTTGGCGGCGTATTTCCTGCGGGATACGGCATCCCATGTGGACCGTGTGAACCAGGGCATTCACCCCGACTATTTATATGTGGATACCGCATGGGGAGTGGACAACGCCACGGCCACCATCAAGGTCGAAGCCGTCCGGCAACTGGAAGAGCGGCTGGTGGTGGGCCCCTTCGAGAGTGCGCGCATCGTGGTGGTGATCGACCCTGCGGACGCCATGACGGAATCGGCGGCCAACGCGTTGCTCAAGACGCTGGAGGAGCCGCCGTCGGGGACGATCTTCTTTTTGATTTCGTCGGCTCCCTACCGGCTGCCGGCCACCATCCGGTCCCGCTGCCGGGTGTTCGACTTCGGCGCACTGGATGATGCCGCAGTCATTACCCTGATCCGGCGGCACCTGCCGGACATGGATCCGGAGCCCGGCCTGGTGGCCCTGTGTGACGGCTCCGTGGGGCGGGCGCTGAAACTCTTCGCCAGTGAAAATCTCGCCGGATTCCCGGAACTGGCGGAAAACGTGCTGCAACTGGCGTTTGCCGGAACGCTGCCCGAACTGTTCGATGCCGCCGAGGAACTGGCTGCGCTGGAACGTGAACAACTTGAATTGTTTCTGATGGTGTTTTCCCGTAGAATCCGGGACCGGTTCCTCGCGGATCCGGAACCGCCGCCCCGACCGGCGCCCATGCCGGCATGGCTCAAGGCCGTGGAATCGGCGCGGATGGATGTGGTGATGAACGTCAACAAGAGAATCGTCATGGAAAACCTCCTCTGGAAGTTGAGAAGGATATGAGAAGAAAACCGAACAAGAGAGGCCTGCCGCCGTCCCGTCCGGAAAACCGCGAAAACCGCGATGATGCTCCCGAAGGGGAATCCGGCGAAGGGGGGGTATCCAGGTACCAGGAGAGTGCAGGCAGTTCGCCGGGCACCCAGGGTCGTCCCCAGGGTCGTTCCCGGCAGGGGCAGGGGAACCGACCCCGGCAGGATGCCCAACAACAGGGGCGGGATGGTGGGGAAATGCATCCGCCCCGACCCCGGCGCCGGCACCCTGGTGAAGGTGCCAGGCGGGGAGAATTGCCCGTGGAATTGGTAGCCTACGGGCAGGACGAGACGGATCTGAGCTCCGAGTTGCGGGTGGGGCTGTATGATCTGCCGGCCCAGGAGGTGGGGGAAGATCCCTTCGGAGATGATCTCTTCAGTGACCTGGCGGTCGGGTACAGGCCGGATGCGGCGGCAAACCATTTGTACGGGGTGCACGTGCGGTGGGGGGTGCCTCCGCGGTTGAGCGATTTCCACAGCGATGTGGGGCCGCTGCAACCAGGGGACACTGTGCTCGTGGAAACCGAGAAGGGGCAGTTTTTCGGGGAAGTGGCATCGGATTCCCGGCTGGTGACCCGCGGACGCAACGAGCATCCCAGGCGTGTGCTGCAACTGGCCAGCGCCCAGGACCGTCAACAATACGAGCAACACCGCAAACTGGCCAACGAGGCATTTTCCTTTGCGGGCACCCGGGTAAAGCAACTCAACCTGGACATGAAGTTGTTCTATGTCTTCGTGCTCTCCAGCGGGGACAAGATGATGTTTTATTTTACGTCGGACACCCGCGTGGATTTCCGGCGACTGGTGCGGGATCTGGCGGCCCGTTTCTCCATGCGTATCGAGATGCGGCAGATGGGACCCCGGGATGATTCCCGCATCACCGGCGGGTTGGGCGTTTGTGGCAAGGAACTGTGCTGTGCTGCCCACCTGAACCGGTTTTTGCCGGTGTCCATCCGCATGGCCAAGGACCAGAATCTGGTGCTCAATCCCCAGAGCGTGTCCGGGCAATGCAACCGGCTCAAATGCTGTCTGGCCTACGAGCAGGAGTTTTATCAGGAATTGCGTCGCGGAATGCCCAAACTGGGCAAGAAGATCGACACTCCCCAGGGATATGGCAGGGTGCTGGATGTCAACCTGCTTACAGGGCAGATCCGGGTGAGCCTGGATGACGGCCCCATGGTCACCTTCAGCCGCGAGGATATTCTTGGAATGCAAACGGCGGCGGGACAGGCGGAAGCCGACAGTGATCCGTCTCCCGCTCCCGAACCGGAACCGGAGGAGTGATGGGGTTCTTTTTTCAGAAACCACGTCGCACCGATGAGGCGCTGTTGCGGGATCTCTCGGCCAATGTTCCGCGGGTGCGGGCGGCTGCCGTGCAGGAACTCGGGCGTGTGAATCCCCAGTTTCCGGATCTGGCCAGACTGCTGGAAAAGGCGCTCACCGACATGAATCCCGCAGTGCGCTCGGTGGCCATGTATTCAGTGCTGGAGCAGGAACTCGAAACCGCCATGGAAGACACCCTGTACGGTTGTCTGGAGGATGCGGATGCACGGGTGCGGGAGCCTGCGGTCATCGCCCTGGTTCGGCTTCCGGATCCAAAGGCGGCCGACACCGTGCGCAAACTGGTGGGAGACAAGGATGTGGCCATCCGGTATCAGGCAGTGCTGACCGCGGCGGAGAAGAAACTTGATGATATGGTGCCGGTGATCGCGGAATTGCTGGAGAAGGATCCAGACCCCATGGTGCGCTCCAACGCCGCATCGGCGCTGGCGGAGTTGAATCCGTTTGACGCCGGCACGCTGGAGAGAGCTGCGGGGGCGGACAAGGATGATCTGGTGCGTTTCGAGGCGGCCCTGGCCCTGGTTCGGCAAAAGGTGCCCGGATCCGCAAAACTCCTGGTACCGTTTTTGTCGCGCTCCGACATGACCACGGATGCTGTGGATGCCCTGTGCGGGATGCCTGATGAATCCATTCTTCCCGAGGTGGTGCGCCTGTATGAAAAGTTCTGGGTGAGCACACAGCAGAAATTGCAGTTCGGCGCCCTGTTGGCTCGTTTGAACGATGACCGCGGGAAAAAGTACTTGCTGTCAAAGGCGCGCTCCCTGTCCCTGGAGAACCGTATCTGGGCGCTATACAGTCTGGGATTGACCCGTGCCGACTGGGCAGCCGAAGCCCTGCGTGAAGTCATTGCCCAAAAGCCTGATTCCCTTGAGGCGGAGACCGCCCGGGATGCACTGGACAACTTCGGGGATTGAAATTCCGGATCGACCCATGAAACTGCATGATACCCACGCCCACCTTCTGTTTGACGTGCTGGCATCGCAACTCGATGATGTGATGACCAGGGCCATGGAGGCAGGAGTTCGCCGCATCACCGTGCCGGCTCTGGGGCCGGGCGTCGAAGAACTGGATCTCGCCCTGCGGCTTGTGGATACTCACCCAGGGTGTTCATTCATCGCCGGGATTCATCCCCACAAGGCGAAAGCGGCAGAGGCGGCGTTTTACGACAGGATGGGAGCGTGCGCCGACCGCATGGCCGCGGTGGGGGAGATTGGCCTGGATTATCATTACAATTTCAGTTCGCCGGAGGAGCAGAAAGCGGTGTTCACGGTGCAACTGGATCTGGCCCGCAGCCTGGGACTGCCGGTGGTGCTCCACGTGCGCGAGGCCCACGGGGATACCCTGGACATCCTGGCGGCGCACCCGGCACGGGAAAACTCAATCGTCCACTGTTTCACCGGGGATGAGCGGGATGCAGTCCGCTATCTGGACCTGGGCTTTTTCATCAGTTTCTCCGGCATCGTGACATTCCCCAGGGCCGAAGAGGTCCGCCGGGCCGCACGGATGGTTCCCGCAGACAGGATACTGGTGGAAACCGACGCCCCGTATCTGGCGCCCCGCTCCCGGCGTGGTCGCACCTGTGAACCCGCCATGGTTCGGGAAACCCTGATGGATCTTGCGGATCTCAGGGGAGAGGATCCGGAGGAACTGGCGGCAGCCACCTGGCGCAACGGCGGACTGACCCTGGCGAACCGGGTGGGAGGACTGGAGTTGGCGGGACTCTCCACCGGGGGAGGAGGGCGTTGATGCTCTGGGCGGTTATCCAACTTGTTGGCGGGTTCCTGCTGCTGACCCTGGCGGCTGACCGCCTGATCGCGGGAGCCTCCGCGCTGGCCTTGCGCCTGGGGATCTCCGTTTCCGTGGTGGCCCTTACGGTAGTGGCGTACGGGACGTCTTTTCCCGAGATGACGGTCAGTGCCGTCAGTGCCCTTACGGGAAAGCCGGAAATTGCCCTGGGAAACGTCATCGGGTCCAACATCGCCAACGTGGGAATGATCATCGGTGTGGCGGCGCTGTTGCGGCCCATGACCGTGCTGGGGACGTTCATGAAGCGGGATTATCCGGTGCTGTTGGGGGTGCTGGTTCTGATGATCCTGTTCCTGATGGACGGCATTGTCAGCCGCCCGGAAGGCGCGGTGCTGTTTGCCCTGGGTATCGGCTACACGGCGTTTCTGGTGTACTCCGCCCGGCGGGAACGGGTGACCCGGGAGGAGTCCGACGTACCGAAGGACGGGTCCCGGATGCGGCAGATCCTCTACATCGTGCTCGGATTCGCCGGACTGGTGGCCGGAGGACGGGTGGGAGTACAGGGGGCTGTGGAGATCGCCAGGAATCTGGGAATGAGTGAGCGGGTCATTGGTCTCACCATTGTGGCCTTGGGCACGTCCCTGCCGGAGTTGGCGGCGAGCCTGGTCGCCCTCCGACGCAAGGAGGCGGATCTGGCCATCGGCAACATCGTCGGTTCCTGCATATTCAATGTCATATTCGTTCTGGGCCTTAGCGCCACCATTCACGCCATTGTGGTTCCCCGGTCACAACAGTTGATGATTGACTTGTCGGTCATGTCGGGAATGGCCCTGCTGTTTGGCGTGTTCATGTTCACCGCGCGCCGGCTTACCCGCATGGAAGGGTTTGTTCTGCTCGGCGGATTCGTCGGGTACAACGCCTATCTGATCCTGTAAAAGAGATCGTGCGGCTTTCGGGTTTTTCTGATAAGAAGACCGCCGTATGGAGGAAGTCTGTATGCTTCCGGATGCCTATGAAATCAATGAATTGATGAAAGACCTCGAGGATCGGCTCGAGAAGTTGTTCCGTCTTTTGCATGTCAAGGAGAGCCGGGCCCGTCTGGCCGAACTGGAAGAACTCACAGCGGACGGCAGTTTCTGGAACCAGAAGGACAAGGCCCAGTCTACCCTGCGGGAAATCTCCGAAAGCAAGGACCGTATCGGACAATATGAAGACATGGCCCGTTCCATCGAGGATGCCACCGTACTGGTCGAGATGGCCCGTGAGGAAAAGGACGATGCAGTGCTACTGGAAGGCTACGAGGCACTGCGCCAGTGCGAGGAGCGCATGAGGCAACTCGAGTTGCGGCGGATGCTTTCCGGCGAACTGGACAACAACAACGCACTGGTGAGCATCAATGCCGGGTCCGGAGGTGTGGACGCCATGGACTGGGCGGAAATGCTCCAGCGCATGTATCTGCGCTATGCCCAGCGCATGGGGTACAAGTCGTCCATCATGGATTTGAACGTGGGGGCGGAAGCCGGTATCATGAGTTGCACGATCCTCATCGAAGGACCGTATTCTTACGGGTACCTCAAGGCCGAGTCCGGGGTGCACCGTCTGGTGCGGATGTCCCCGTTCGATTCCGCCGCCCGGCGGCATACGGGGTTTGCCAGCGTGCTGGTTACACCGGATCTGGATGACGACATCGAGATCGAGATTCGTGACGAGGACTTGCGTGTGGATGTGTACCGTTCCTCCGGGGCGGGGGGGCAGCATGTGAACAAGACAGAAAGCGCAGTGCGCCTTACCCACCTTCCCACCGGATGTGTGGCGGCTTGCCAGAGTGAACGCAGCCAGTTCCAGAACAAGGCCACCGCCATGCGCATGCTTCGTTCCCAGTTGTTCCAGATCAAGCAGCGGGAAAAGGAAGAGCGCATGGAAGGGATCGTGGGGACCAAGCAGAAGATCGACTTCGGCTCCCAGATCCGCAGTTATGTGCTGGCTCCGTACCGGCTGGTGACTGACCACCGCACCGAACTGAAGGTCGGCAACGTCGATGACGTGCTTGACGGCAACCTCCAGCCCTTCATTACGGCCCTTCTGGTTCAGCGCCAGGAAGGGGGGAACAAGGAATGACGGCGAGGCTCGCAGGATCCTTCGAAGGTTCGGTCGCCTTCCGCTACCTGCGGGCAGATCGTGTACGGTGGTTTGTCCTTTGGGTGTCGCTGATTTTGGTGGTTTTGGGTCTGTTGCTGCTGTATGCGGTGGGATCCCTGGGGCCGCGGCCATCGTTTCCGGGGAATCTTCTGCCCCACGGGGCCGGGTATTATGGGGGCCTGATCCTGGTCAGCATCGGTGTGGCGGTGTTCTTGTTCGCCATCATCCTGCTGATCTTCAATGTGTACAGCACCATCAGCATTTTTGGCGTATTTCTGGGGACCGCCACCATGATTGTGGTGTTATCGGTCCTGGGGGGACTGGAAGGGGAGCAGACCCGACAGATCCTGCGGTTTTCTCCCCATGTCATCATCTCCCGACCTGGTGATGAACGCATTGGCGATGCTGGGGAAAAAGCGGGAAATATCGCCCGCGCCTTGTCGGAAAAGGGCTTTTCGGCGGTGTTGGCACCCTACATGGAGGAAGAGGTCCTGCTCAAGTCCGTGGCCTACGACGCCTCCCAGGGGGTGTTGCTGCGGGGGTTGGATCCCGAACAGCCTACATTCGATCTGGAGCGGCACATGAAGCAGGGATCCCTGCTGAACCTGGTCAACGAGGCTGCGGTGAAGTGGCTTGACGCCCAGGTGGTCTACGGTGTGTACACCACCACCGGAGACGGCTACTCCTTTGTGCCGCCGTGGCCGGACGATCTCCCCGGGATACTGATTTCAAACGAACACGCCCGAACGCTGGGACTTTCCCTGGGACACACGGTGGACGTCATCAGCCCCAGGGGCACCATGTCACCCACGGGGCCTGTTCCCAAGTTGATCCGGTTCCGGGTGGCCGGACTCTACAGCACCAAGTATTTCAAGTATGACTTGCGATATGCCTTCACCACCCTGGAGCATGCACGCAAGTTCTCCGCCCGCAGCGACCAACTCACAGGCTGGGAATTGCGTCTGAAGGATGAGGGTTCCATAGATGCGGCGGCCGCGTTCCTGTCCCGGCTGCTGGGGGGTGAATACACCATCGGCACATGGAAGACCCAGAACCGGGCTTTGTTCAACGCCATGAAACTGGAAAAGGTAGTCATGTTCATCATCCTGGTGGTCATCATCCTGGTGGCGGCCTTTTCCATTACGGCAAACCTCATCATGGTGGTCATCGACAAGCAGTCCGAGATTTCGATTCTCAAGGCGCTCGGGTCCACGGACCGGTCCATCCGGACCATTTTCATGCTTCAGGGCGTTTTCATAGGGGTGCTGGGACTGGTACTGGGGCTATTGGCCGGGTTGGGAATCTGTGCCTATCTTGCCCACGTGGGGATACGCATGTCGGAAAATATATTCATGTTCGCCCGCATCCCGGTGTCGGTAAGTGCCCTGGATGTGGTGCTGGTTTCCCTGTCTTCCCTGGTGCTGAGCCTGCTTGCCACGCTGTATCCGGCAAACAAGGCTGCCTTGATCTCACCCATTGAAGGACTCACTGCGGAAGACTGATTGATTTTGCGGAGGATTCACAGATGATCTCCAGAGAAAAACGACTTTTTGCCTATATGATTCCCCTTCTTGCCGTCGGATTCACCTTCGCCATCTACCTGACCGTGTTGCATGTCCGTGTGTTCACACAGACGGATTACCAGGCGGATTCTTCGGTATGTTCCATCGGCAAGGCCGCCAACTGCGAAACCGTGGCGGAAAACCCCTGGTCGGTGTTCCTGTTCATGCCGGTTTCCGTCTGGGGGATCCTGGGATACCTTTTCACGGCAGTGGGTGTTGCCGCCGGGTTCATGGCGAAAGATCGCCGTCTGCCCCTGATGTACCTGTTCGCCATCGGCGGTTTGTCGTGCCTGGTGAGTCTGATTCTCGGGTATATCAGCATCACGAAGATTACGTCGATTTGCATCTTTTGCTTTGGTACTTATATCGTCAATTTCGCATTGATGGGGCTGGTGGTATTCGGTATGGTCAAGGACCGGATCCATCCGGTGAAGGGAACCATTGATCTGTTGCTGTGGTTTTTCCGGCATCCCCTGTGGACCGGTCTTCTGGGGGCGTCCGGGGTGGGGTTGCTCCTGGCTGGATTCCTTCTTATGCCCCGATACTGGGTGCCCGAGGATGCTCCTGAAGAGGAATACAACCTGCCCATGGGATTCACGGAAGATGGCCATCCATGGATCGGCGCCGAAAAACCGCTTGTGATCATTGAAGAATACAGTGATTTTGAGTGCCCCGGCTGTGAGCGGGCCCATAGGGGTGTCCGGCAGTTTGTCTCCCGGTATCCGGATGCTGTTCGGCTGGTCCACCGGCATTTTCCATTGGATCAGGCCTGCAATCCGGCAGTGACCAAGCCGTTTCACCTGGCTGCCTGTGAACGGGCGAAGATCAGCATCTGTGCCGGGCAGCAGGGGAAATTCTGGCAGGCCAACGACATTCTCTATGCCAACCGGGCCTCCCGTTTTTCCTCCTACCGGATGTCTTTGGCACTCAACCTCAATGATGATGTCATGCAAAAATGCATGAACGATCCGGCCACTCCGGAACTGTTGAAAAAGGACATCAATGCCGGGAATCAACTCAAACTCAACGGAACACCAGCCTTCTTCGTGGAAGGAGTCCAGATCCGCTCCATGGGGCAACTGGAAAAAATCATCCAGGATCGCCTGGATTTGCAGACTGGTGTGGATGATCGCGGTCGCCACTGGATTGGCGCGGCAGAACCGGAGATGATCATTTTCGAGTTCAGCGACTACCAGTGTCCCCACTGCAGCCGGGAACATCAGCGCATGCGTGAACTGGTGACCCAATTCCCGAAAAAACTGCGACTGGTGCACCAGCATTTTCCGTTGGATCAGGCATGCAACCGTCTTGTGAACAAGCCCTTCAATGACAAGGCCTGCCTGTTTGCCCGGGTGGCCCACTGCGCCGGCAAGCAGAACCTTTTCTGGCAGGCCAACGATCTGCTTTATGACCCCAAAAACCACGGCCTGTCCCTTCAGGAAATTGCCAAAACCCTCGATCTGAAAGATGATTTTCTTGCCTGCGTGGAATCTGACGAAACCGCCGGGTACCTGCGCACGGAAATCGAAGAGGGCATCCTTCGGGGCCTCACCGGCACTCCCTCCTTCTTCATCGACGGCAAACTCACCCCCGTCAAACAGATCCCCGAACTCGTCAGGCAGCGCCTGGGCCAACCCCCCGCCTCCAACTAAACTTTCTAAACTTTCCGTCCCCCCCTCCGTAATCACCCAACCCCGCCCAACGTCATTGTTCGCCCGTTCGCCCCTATCAGTTGCTGACCATTTTCTCCCCTCTTTTTCAAAAATCCCGCAACGCTTTCCCGTTTCTCCCGATAATAATACCTGCAGGAACCCCCAGAACCCCTGCAGAAAGAGATCCCATGACCAGGCCGTATCCCAGACACGCACA
>CAZTZR010000017.1:0-52749 GCA_964618145.1 uncultured Kofleriaceae bacterium | reverse complement strand
AGGTGGATTCCGGCACCAGGCGGTACAGTACGAACACGTTGCCCGAAGCATGTTCGGAAACGTCCACGGTACCCCGCCAGACGTACTGGCATGGGTCATCCTGACAGATGTACTCATAATCCATCTGCTCCGGGGACCAGTCCCGGGCCACCTGCCGTAAAACCACCTGGCAGGAACGATCGGCGGCGTCGGCGGATCCCGACTGACCCAGCATGGGAGGAGAGGAAATCATGGCACGTGCACCGGTATCCTCCGTGGAATTGGCGACACATCCGCTGAAGCGGAGAATCGTTAGAAGGGAAAAAGCAAGCATTTTCAAGGGTTTCATTGGAATCCTCCATTCGCCGGAGGAGTTAGTATCTCAGACTTGAGTTACTGTCAACAGGTTTTTTGGATTCCCGATGGAACCTGACCGGCGCTGTCAGGTCAGGGAAAGCAGGGCTTCGATAATGCGCTGGTCATCAAAATGGGGAGAACTTTCCGGGGTCACCAGAGGCAGATCCACGATCTGGATGCCCATGTCCCGCAGTTTCTTCAGGTTGAGGGGCTTTTTGTATTGGGCGGATCGGGTGTCCAGCAGCAGGTATTGAACGATGTCGGTGGGCTTCACGGGTTCCCCGCAACTGCGTTCTCCATACCGGACGAGGGTCTGCACGGTGTCGAACAGGCTCAAACCCAGTTGTTCGGAATCCGGAAACGGGTTCGGGATGAACACCTTGGGGCAGCAGTTGTCACGGATGGCGGTGCCGATGCCTTTCAGAAGCAGGTTGGCCAGAACTGAAGTGTAAAAACTGCCCATGGGAAAGCAGATGAGGTCCGCCGAGGCGATCTGGTCGCAAATGCGGTGGGGAACGGACAACTCCACTGGGGTTTCGCTTTCCAGCGAAGAGGTGAGGAACATCTCCGTTACGGGACTGTCGATGGGTTCGGTCTTGTGGGTGATGCGGTGCTGTCCGAGTACCACGCGACCGTTTTTCAGGCGTGCTCCCAGATGGTAATTCTGTCCCGTGGTGGGCATGACCGTACCCCGGGCGTTGATGAGCCGGGAGAACATGAACAGGACGGGTTCGATGTGCCAGCGGTTGTTGAGATACCCTCCGGTGAGTACCAGGTTGCCGATGGAAGCCCCCCGCAAATCGAAATTCCGGGGCATCTTTTCGATGAAATAATAGATGTGGTTGCGGATGATCCGCCGCATGGGATTGGGGATCCGGGACACCAACGGGTTGCGTCCGGCGGCCATGTTCATCAGCCGGTCGGCCAGCCGGTCGCTGGAAACATCCATGGGCAGACGTGTGGCGAACAGGTTGTAGATATCCGGATTCCCGTGGAGGGACTGGTCTGCCAGGGCCATGATGCGGTTGCGCAAATCCCCCACGGACAGCATCTGGAATGCCTGCCGGATCACCGCCGAACTGCCCCCCGAGTCGAAGGGGGTGATCAAATGGATGGAGTGGTGGGTGAACTGCACCAGTTTCTGCGAAACCCCCTTGAGGGCGGTGCCCCCGCTGAAAAAGAGGATGCGGGGGCCGGTTTCCGGGGATCGCTGGCAACGGGCGATCCGCAGCGGATCCGGCATGAACACCTTACGCGTTACGGTCAGTCGGGACATCGGGCACCTGTTCATCCTGGGAACCGATCAGGAACCGGGCACAGAAATCTGCAGCCTGATCGAAGTCGGCTCCTCCGCGCAGTTCGAAAACCGGAATACGGTCCAGGTGATCTGCCACCAGATGGAAATCCAGTTCCGCCGCCCGGCCGGGAGCCGGTTCATAGAACAGACCCGGAGATTTCATGAAGGCACCTACCAGATCAGGCGCCTGTTTCGGGTTGACCTGCAGGATCTGCAAGGGCTCACCCGACCGGTTCCAGTTGAGAATCACCAGACCGTTCATGGGGGAGGACAGCTTCACCCGGTTCGGTCCGAATGTTTCCTCGATAAATACATCATATTTGTGCTCGAGATTCCACAGTTCAGTGGGAGACAACCGGAGATAATCACTTTTCTCCGTTTCATTGAGCATGTCGCACAACAGCGGATGGTTCAGGATGGTCCCCGGGTTGACCCGGGGAAGTTTGGCCACACCGGACATCCACAGTCCCGAACCCGCCTTGCGTACAAGCAGGCGATCATTCGACACATATCCCAGGCCCCGGGCCATGGCATGAAGGGCCAGGGTGGATTTTCCGGCCCCGGCAAAACCTGCAATGGCCAGCCCCCGGTCGTTCAGGCAGACAGCGGCCGCATGACCCAGGATGTAATCCCGGTTGAGAAGCAGTTCCATGTAGCGATTGTTGATGAAATTGATGACCTGGTTATCATTGGAGATGCAGTTCCCGACGGCGATGTTGTTGCCGTTGCCGAATCCGAAAAGCATGCCGGTGAGGCGTTTGCGAACAAGCCTTCCGTCAGGGACATCTGCATATTCCTCCTTGATTTTGGTTTTTCCTGGATCGGGCTGCCGGATCCTGAACATGGTATTCATGGTGAGTTCCGGATTTTCCATGGACTGGATGGCAATGATCTCCAGCAGGGGGACATCCGCCCCGGTGTCCGCATGAAACTCCCGGAAATACCGTCGAAGTTTTTCCACCAGTTCCGGAGAGTTCGTCTTGACACGAATCCGCACGAGTCCCCATTCCAGTACAAGAGAATGTTCCAAAGGGTGCAGTGCGGTCAGAATCCGGTTCATTCCTGAAATCGTGAGTTCATTCATGGCTTTCCTCCAGACGGGCGATGACATGCCTTGCATACAGTTCTGCCGCATTCAGTTGCTTCGCATGTTTCAACCCGGAAAAACCACCGAAGGCGGATACTTCGAAAACGATGGGACCCTGGTCGGTGACCGCCAGATCCACTCCCGTGAAGTCAAGGCCGATGGCCGCCTGGGCCCGGGTGGCCAATTCGATGAATTCTTCAGGGGGATCGAACGGCTCGTACCGGCCACCGGAAAGGATGGTGGTGTTCCATGAATCCGGATTGCCCACGCGGGCATAGGCTCCGATGAACTTGCCTCCCAGAAAGGCCAGACCGTAGTCACGTCCCCGCAGTTCCACCTTTTCCTGAAGGTACAGGATGGGATTGCGGCTGGCGAACTCCATGAGTTGATCCATGACATGGGGCCCGTTTTCAATGATCTGCATACCACGGGCCTTGGTGGAAAACAGGGGTTTTGCGATGACCTTCCTGCATTTTGCGATCATCAACGCGGCATCTTCAAGGCTTTCCGTGATGAGGGTGTTGGGCATGGGGATGGATGCCTCCATGAGGCGCAGGGTGCAGGAAAGACGGTTGGCAGCCAGTCCGATGGCATGCGGGTCGCTGAAAATGCGAAGCCCGCTGCGTTTCAGGCTGGACAGGATTTCCAGTCGATCCATGAGATCATGGCTGTACTCTTCGGAGATTTTTTTCACCACCAGTGCATCCAGTTCATGAAGGTCCATGCCCCGGGCGGTCACCCGTCGCTGGGGACCGGAAACCACCAGTTCGTTCATTCCGAACAGCATGCGGAATCCGGTTATTTTGTGCAGTTCGTCTGCAAGTTGTTCCGAAGACCACTTGCCGGCGGTTCCAATCACTGCGATTTTCATTGCAGGTTCCTTCTCCCGGCGTCCTGCCGGGTGTCAATCCAGAATTTCTTCCGGGAAAGAAAAGGCCATGTTCCTTCCGTCGCTTTCCAGAATGCGATCCGCCAGATACATGGCACGATGGTACAATCCTGTGGCGAAAGAGTCCTTTGCCACAAAACGGGTGGATGTCAGAAAGGACCGTATCAGGCCGAGGGAGCAGCGCAGCCCGAACGAATGATCCCCGTTTTGGGCGGCAAAGTCGGCGGCGAACCGGTACATGGAACGGTTGACCTCCGCAATCCGCCGCCGGATCCTGGATTCAAAGACGGGCAGGCGGGCGTTGGAAAGCAGGAAAACCGTAATGTCCTGCAAATAATCCCCCATGCGTGAACGGTTCACGTCAATCAGGTGGATGGTCCCTTCCCCGGGCCGGATGATCACGTTGTCATTGTTGAAATCCCCGTGGATGAATACACGGAACGCCGCCAGAATGCCTTGTTCCAGTTCGGCAAGGCGCCGGATCCGGGAAGAAAAGGAACGGATGGTCACCGGCCCGATGGTACTTTCCGGGGTGTCAAATTCCGGGTGGAGCCGGATGATGTCGGACAACCTGCCCGACAGTTGTTCCATGAATCCGGAGGGAACCGGGTCATCCGTCCGGGTTTGCGACCATACGGACAACAATAATTGCTGCATGGCTTCCAGCGCCTGCAGGTACTGGTCGCCTTCTCCCAGGAGGAGTTCCTGGAAGGTCATGCCTTCCAGGTATTCCAGCAGGATCTGTGCATGATCCTCCACCTCCTGGTAGCCAATGACACGGGGGACCAGACCCGGGATGAGGGTATCCCACTTTTCCAGGTTTTCCTTTTCCTGGATGACCTTGTGAATGGGTCCCTCCTTGTAGAGTGTCCAGTTGCCGGCTCCCCGTTTGCCGGGATTGCGGATGCG
The DNA here is from genome assembly GCA_964618145.1 of uncultured Kofleriaceae bacterium. Classification (GTDB taxonomy): domain Bacteria; phylum Myxococcota_A; class Polyangia; order HGW-17; family HGW-17; genus HGW-17. The sequence continues at coordinate 48,231 of CAZTZR010000017.1, read as the reverse complement.
GGCAATCCGGCACCCCGATCTTGTTTCCGCAATGGTCTGGTAGTCCAGTGCAAGAACGGCATCGGGGTTGCTGGCATCCATGCGTTCGGGGATGCTGGAACCATCGGCATGCAAGCCGTCATGACCTCCGGTGACCTGGTCCAGCGCTGTATACTGGTGGATTTTGAACTTCTCCCCGAGGATGCAGGACAAAGCAGCCTCCCCGATGTTCAGCAGGCAGTCACCGGTGCGCTCCAGATACCGGATGATGAACAGCGAAGTGATCAGGTTCCGGACCTCGCCCCCGTTTTCCAGGCGGCCCATGATGGAGTCAAAGTGCTTCTTGTAGAGGTCATCCAGGCGAAATTCGGCACGACAGATGCGCAGGGCCAGATTCGCCTTCTTGTCCACGATGGCCGGCAATATCAGGGGCAGAACCTCCAGGATTTCCTGGAAGAACAGGGGCAGTTCGAAGTCGGCCAGAAAGGACAGATCACCGAGGAAATGGGTCTGGTCCACAACATGGGTGCAAAAATCCGCGATGTTTTCCAGATTGTGGGTGGCAATGCCAATGGCCCGGACAGTATCCACCTGGGGCTTGGTCATTTCGGGATGCTCCAGCATCAGTCGAAAAGACCTGTTCTGGATGATTCCCTTCATGTTGTCGACGTAGTCATCCCGCAGATGGACCTTCTCGTCCGTGATCACGTTTTGCGCCTGCAGGCACAGCCGGGTGTCCTGGAGTTGTTTTTCCACCTCCGCAATGATCAACTGGAAGTTTTCAATCAGCGGATTCAGCATGGCTTACTGGCCGATCTCCAGGTGTTTTTCGGGGACAAAGGGGCCGTCTTTCCATGTCATCTTCAAGGCGATCTTGTTGCGGATGCCACTGCGCTTTGCCTTCACTTCCAGGTTCATGAGCCCATGCGGAACCAATTGAAGGATTCGGTCCTCGCTGCGGAGAACCAGTTTCCGATCCCGCAGTCCTGCAATGACCGCCTCGAGATAGGCGATGACCGAATCGGTGTCCTGTACGCTTTCGTGCGCGAATTCCTGTTCTGTCTGTGTACGTCCCATGGGATTCTCCTTTCGTGGATTCATTCGATCCTCTGGCGGTATTCGGTGATGAGTTCGCTCTTCCGTACATTGTACAAAGCCAAGGTCTTGCGGATGTTCATGTCTTCCCACGCAGGCTGCAGGCCCACTTCCCTGCTGCCCTTCTCCGGATCCTGCATGTGGGGCGACTTGAGTTTTTCCCCCATGTGACAGTCATCCCCCATGAGGGTCAGAAGTGGCCGATCCCTGTGTCTGCCGGTCCGGTTGAGGTTGTGGACCGCACCCATGAGGAAATTCGTGTACGCCTGGCTCTGGGGGTTCCACACCTCGTAGCCGTCGATGTCATAGTCTGCCAGCAAAATGGGCCAGAACTGCTCGGGGTGGGGCACGATGATTCCGGCTCCAAGGGATCGGGCTTCCTCAATGACTTCCTGTGTCCGGAAAAAGTGATCCGGGGAGAAGGTTTCCTTGACCTGTGCCTTGACCGCCTTCAGGAAGGGAATGACCCGACGGATGAAGGCCGGATGCCAGGTATCCTCGAAAGACTGAAACCATTCCAGCACCAGTTTGTTGCGGACCATCAACGGTGGAGTGATTTCCCTGCGTTCCGCCAGGATACGAGCCAGTTTTTCGGCGTGGTTCTCCACAAACCGCATTTCGGAGTCGTCCAGGGCGGTGCTGTTCCGGGAAGCTTCCTGCCGTGCGTCCAGATGTTCCGGCCGGTATAAAAAACGCAGGAACTGGTCGAGTTGGCTGGCCCGGTACCGGAACGTGTATTCCGTCATCGCCTGCAGGGTTCCTGCCTTTTCCCTTCTGGATTCGGAAAAATGAATGAGCAATTGAACCTTGAGTCCGAACTCCCTGGAAAAGCAGTCGATTTCCATGCCGCACAACCCGTTGTGGGACATCACCTGGTTGTGTTGGGTGGGAATGACGAGTTTTTCCGTCGCATTGGGGAACATGGCATCCACCCTTGCGATGGCCCACTCCATGGGCACCATTTCCGGGTGCCAGTGCACGGCGAGGATCGCCTGCTCCTGGGGAAAGACCCTTTCGGGGTTCATGATGCGGGACTTCTGTTCTTCCGAAAGTTCGATGGAAACTACTTTTTCATAGCGTGCAAGATCCTCCTGAAGGATCTCGGATGCATCGGGCCAGGGCGATTCGGACGGATGTAAGTGGCCATCGTTCATGGATTGTTTGCCTCCAGATGGATCGGGTCATCGGTATTCAGTTCCGGAATCCGGAAAGACACCTGAACCATTTCAAAATTGAAGTGGAAAGGTAATGGTCGGATGAGAAGAGTGTATGATCCTTGTTAAACGGACCACCCCCCCTTGATTCGGGCAGCAGATGCCGGATACTTCCGGGAGGCATCCAGACCCTTTCACCCGGATGCCGGAAGGGACTTCGCATGGGAAAAAATTCTGACCACAAACTGGAAATCGAACGGGTCTTCACACTTCCTGATCTGGAGGCGTTCCTCCTGGATCTGGCTCGTCAGGTACGCGAGGAAAGCCGCATTGTCTTACAGGAAGCCGGCCGCAGCCTGACCCTGCCGCTGGACTCGGAAGTGTTCCTGGAATTAAAGGCCAAGTGCAAGAAGGGAAAGTCCAAACTGGAACTGGAGATTGTCAGCGTGACAAGCGTGCCGGATCCGCAACAGGAAGATTGCGGTTGTCCGGATGAGGATTGTACCTGCGGTGAAGAAGGGGATGAAACCAAGGGGGATGGGGAAATGGAAGGGGAGGGGAATCCTGCCAATCCGGACGGGGAAACAGAACCGTCTTTTGATTGATGACAGTAACTTTTCCGTGCAGGTTCGGCAGGGTTTGACCCGCCTGCGATACGGTAATTGTGATTATTTTCATTTTTTTTCAACAGGGGGTTGACAAGTGCTGTGTATCCGTATACAGTACCTTTGGAGTGAGGTTACGAACAATGACCAGACGCCGCAAACAACAAAATCCACCCCTCGTCACGGTTGAGGGAAAACGCGTTGCGGTGCAAACGGTGGAACGCCTCTCGACGTATCGGCGGGTGCTTGAGGATTTGCACAGTACCGGTGTCCAGTACGTTTACTCCCATCAACTCGCCCAATACGTTGATGTTACCCCTGCACAACTGCGCCGGGATCTTTCGTCCTTCGGTTCGTTTGGCAACATCTCCCGCGGCTATGACGTCCTGCGGCTCATTGCCACACTTTCCGACCTGCTCGGTACCGTACGCGTACAGTCCATAGCCCTTGTCGGCCTGGGAAACCTGGGGCGCACACTTTTATCCTATCGTGGTTTCCTGGAACGCGGATTTTCCATCGATCTGGTGTTTGACAATGATCCCGCCAAAATCGGGCGGGTCATTGCCGGGCGACGTTGCCACGACATTGAAGATGCCCCGCAACTACTGGCCGAGCGCCATGTGACCATTGCGGTTCTCGCATGCCGTGCCCAGGGTTTGCAGATGCTCATCAACAGGCTGGCAGAGGCCAACGTCAAGTCGTTCCTCAGTTTTGTGCCAGCCCTCATCACGGTGCCTCCGGGCGTTCACATCGAGTTGGTCGACATCTCGGCGAAACTTGAGAAGTTGTCGTTCCTCAATCATTCAGTGGACACTGTCGCACAGGCAGGAACGGTGCCGGAGCGAGCCAGCTGCAGTCCCTGGAGCTTTTTTTTTGGCCTGTTATTGTGTATAAAAACACAGTGAATGAGATAGCAAATATGTCAAGTGTATTTAATCTGTCCGTGCAAACCATCACAAGAAGGAGGAAAACATGTCATCCAAAAACATCCTGATCATCGACGACGACAATGATCTCACCAATTCGGTAAAGGCCTTCCTTGAGGCGCGGGGGTACATCGTGCGAACGGCGGACAACGGCGAAAGGGGTTGGGCGGCCATGGAAGAGTCCAGACCCGACCTCGTGGTACTGGACATCATGATGGACACCGATACCGAAGGTTTCAACCTGGCCTACAAAATCAAGCAGACGGAGGCATTCAAGGAGATTCCCATCATCATTCTTTCCGGTTTCCAGCAACACCTCAGGGACAAGATACAGTCTTTCGAGTTCATCATCGGCCAGGAATGGCCGGCCGCCGTGCTCCTCGAGAAGCCGGCCTCCCTTGCCCGCATCCTGGAGTCCGTGGAGCAGTTGCTTGCCTGAACGGGAATCCGTTCACCGAAAGGAGAGTGCCATGCGCTCAATCGCGGAAATCATAGACGAACAAGGACAGTTGCATGCATCCAGTCTTATCCCGTTGCTTCAGGCAGCCCAGGGAGAATACGGGTACATTTCGGACGAGGCTCTGGCCGGTATTGCCCGGGCACTGCGTGTATCCCGCAGCACTGTCTACGGGGTGGCAACCTTCTACAACCAGTTTCGCCTGATTCCCCTTGGCGAGCACGTCATTGAGGTGTGCAGGGGCACGGCCTGCCACGTTCGGGGCAGCGGTCTTCTGTGCGAACACCTGCGACGCCGACTCAAGTTGCAACCCGATGGCAACTCCCGGGACGGGCAGTTCACACTGCTCACTCCTGCGTGTATCGGTGCCTGCTCCATCGCGCCGGTGATCAAGTTGGATGGTGAGTTTTACGGCAAACTGGACGAAGAGAAACTCGATGAAATCCTCGACCGGATCGTGAGGTAACCATGGAACACACCACGCTATTGCAGCCGTGCTGTACGGCTTGTCAACACTGTCCTGAGTCGCCATGTGCGAGAGTCATCGACTGTCTGGCCGATGGCCCCCTGTGCCACGATGACGAAGCCTGTCGGAGCATCCGGGCCAGGCGTCTGGCCCTGGCCAGGCGTGGCGGTGAAGGAGCACTTGTCTTCATGGGCCTCGGAACCTGTGGCCTCGCCAATGGTGCCATGGCCGTGCGCCGGCGTATCGAGGCATTTCTGAAAGAACACCGCTTGCGGGCCACCATTGTGGATGTGGGGTGCATCGGCTTCTGCCAGAGGGAATTGATCATTGACATCGCCCTGCCGGACCACCCGCGCGTTTCTTTCTGCGATATCCATATTGGCAACATTGATGAAGTGCTGACGGAGGTCTTCCTGCGGGGCAACTTCCCTGTCGGGCATGTTCTCGGGCGTCATGACGGGACCGAAGGACCGTTGAGTGCGTTGCCCGCCATCGACAGTGTCCCGTTCTTCGCCCGACAGAAGAAACTCGTGCTTGAGAACTGTGGCGTCATCGACCCGTTGTCCCTCGACTCCGCACTCTCCCGTGGAGCTTTCCGCGGGTTGCACCGGGCCCTGTCCACCATGACCCCGTCCGAGGTCTGTGAAACAATGATTGCATCGGGCCTGCGCGGTCGCGGGGGAGCGGGGTTCCTCACAGGACAGAAATGGAAAATCGCCTGTGAGCAGGCGGTCGCCCGGAAATATGTCATCTGCAATGCCGACGAGGGAGACCCGGGAGCGTTCATGGATCGTGCGGTGCTTGAAGGGGATCCTTACCGGGTACTCGAGGGACTCGCCATTGCCGCCTATGCGGTGGGGGCGAGCCAGGGTCTTGTCTACTGCCGGGCCGAGTATCCACTGGCCATCGAGCGGCTCGAGACCGCCATCAAGAGGATGCGGGCGGCGGGCCTGCTCGGCGACAACATCCTGGACAGTTCGTTTGACTTCGATGTGTACGTCAAGCAGGGAGCCGGGGCGTTCGTGTGCGGCGAGGAAACGGCGATCATAGCCAGCATCGAGGGCGCCCGTGGCATGCCTCGTCCACGTCCGCCCTGGCCGGCCGTAAAAGGTTTGTACGGCAAGCCCACGGTACTCAACAATGTCGAAACCCTGGCCAACGTGCCTCCGATACTGGAGCGGGGTGCGCCCTGGTTCGCGGGCATCGGGGTCGGTGCTTCCGGAACCAAGGTTTTCGCCTTGTCGGGGGCGGTCCGCAACACGGGCCTCGTGGAGGTGCCCATAGGAATGTCCTTGCGCACACTGGTCGAGGAAATCGGTTGCGGCGCGTTGCCGGGGCACCGCCTCAAGGCCGTGCAGATTGGCGGTCCGAGTGGTGGTTGTCTGCCGGCCGACGAACTGGATGTTCCCGTGGACTACCGGACCCTGCAGGAGCGGGGTGCAATCATGGGCTCCGGAGGTCTCGTGGTGATGGACGAGCGTTCGTGCATGGTGGACGTGGCCAAATACTTCATGGAGTTCATCCGTTCGGAGTCGTGTGGCAAATGTACGCCGTGCCGCGAAGGCACCACCCGGCTCCACGAGATTCTCACGATGCTCTGCGAGAAGCCCGCCGGCGATGAGCAGCGCCGGCTGACGCGGTTCCGTGGGCTGCTGGCCATGGAGGAACTTGCCTTTGCCGTTCAGGAAGCTTCCCTTTGCGGACTCGGACAGACCGCGGCCAACCCGGTTCTCTCCACGTTGCGCTACTTCCGTCACGAGTACGAGGCACACCTGCTCGATCAGCGCTGCCCGGCCGGAGTGTGTCAGGGCCTGCGAACTTTCACCATCGACAACGCCTTGTGCATCGGTTGTGGCGTGTGTCGCAAGCATTGTCCGAGTGCTGCCATTGTTGGCGAGCGCAAGCAAGCACATTATGTGATCGCCGATCGCTGCATCGGGTGTGGGGCCTGTGTGCCCGTCTGCCCGAAGGACGCCGTCGTCATCGCAACATGACAGGAGGTATGCCCGTGAACATTACCATCAACGACCGTCCCGTCCCGTGCGAACCCGGCGACACGGTATTGACCGCAGCCCGCCGTGCCGGGATCCACATCCCTTCATTGTGTGCCCTGGACTGCTCACCCATCCCTCACGCATCCTGCCGTGTGTGCGTTGTGGAGGTGGATGGTGAAAAACGGCTCCAGACAAGTTGCACGCTGGCCGTGCGGGACAACCTGGCCATACGAACCCATACACCCAGGGTCCAGCGTTTGCGCCGCATCATTGTGGAATTGCTGCTCGCCAGTCATCCGGACGACTGCCTGTACTGCGAACGCGCCGGAGACTGTGAACTCGCCCGCCTCGCGGCCAGTGTGAACGTGCGTGGCCGCCGCTTCGGGACCGGGGCCAAGGGCCACGCTGTCGACGTTTCATCTCCGGCCATCTGCCGGGATCCCAACAAGTGCGTCCTGTGTGGTCGTTGTGTCACCGTCTGCCACAGGGAACAGGGTGTTGGCGCCATTGATTATGCGGGAAGAGGCTTCGGTACGCGGGTTGCGGCCGGACCCGATGCCGGCCTCAATGTCTCCGACTGCGTGTTTTGTGGTCAGTGCGTGCGTGTTTGTCCCACCGGCGCACTGCAGGAAAAGAGTGCAGTGACACAGGTCGCCGCGGCTCTGGGAGATCCTGATGTGACAGTGGTGGCCCAGATTGCGCCGGCAGTGACAGCCACCGTCGCCACGGAGTTCGGACTCCGGAACGTGGAAGATGCCTTGAAACTTGTTGCAGGCACACTCAGGCGGATAGGGGTGGATGCGGTGTATGACACTTCGTTTACCGCTGACCTGACGGTGGTGGAGGAAGCCAGCGAATTGATTAAAAGAATCGTCGACGGCGGCCCGCTGCCCCTGTTCACGAGTTGTTCGCCGGCATGGGTACGCTTCGTGGAGTTGCACCGGCCCGAACTCATCCCGAACTTGTCCACCTGCAAGTCGCCACAACAGATGGCTGCGGCGTTGATCAGGCATCACGCCGCGAAAATCAGCAACGGCCGGCGGATATATTCTGTTTCAATCATGCCTTGTACTGCCAAAAAGTACGAGGCCGTGGACGTTGGAGACCTGGACGCGGTTCTCACTACCCGCGAACTCTACCGTCTTTTCGACGAATTCGGTGTGAGTCTGGATGGTCCGGGATGCGACCTGACGGAGTTGGATCAGCCGTTTGGGATGGCGAGCAGCAGCGGACGGATGTTTGGGGGCAGCGGGGGAGTGGCTGAAGCAGCGCTGAGGACCGCGGCCCATTTGCTTGGCGAATCTCCACAACTCGGTACTGCGTTGATATCGCCGCTGCGTAGCAGTGATCAAATACGCATGTTCCAGGCCACCCTGGGCAGTCATAAACTCGATTGTGCAGTGGTCAGTGGACTGGGGGCAGCCAAAACCTTGCTTGACCAGTTGCAGCGAGGCGATGTCAAACTCGATTTCGTAGAGGTGATGAGTTGTGCTTCCGGATGCGTTGGCGGTGGGGGACAACCCCGTTGCGAGCCTGGGGAGGTCGAATCCCGCCGGACCAAACTCCAGGAGATCGATCGACACTCCCGGCTGCGCCTTGCCCATGAAAATCCGGCGGTTTCTGCGCTCTATGCAGAACTTCTCGGCGAGCCGGGCAGCGAAATCAGTCATCAATTGCTGCACCGCAGTTACGATGTCGATTCCACGGAAGTGACAAATCAAGGCTAGAAGAGGAGATACCCCATGTTCGCCGCCATCGAGACCATCAAGCAAAACTGCCGGCGCTGCTACACTTGTGTGCGTTCCTGTCCGGCAAAGGCGATCCGCATTGAGGATGGTCAGGCATCCGTGCTGGTGGAGCGATGTATCGCCTGTGGGCGCTGCACTACGGTGTGTTCCCAGAACGCCAAGACTTACTCAAGCGGGGTCGAACTGGCCATGTCCCTGCTCCAGAAGGATTTGCCGGTGGCGGCGATGCTGGCTCCGTCGTTTCCCGCAGAGTTTCCGGGTGTGTCTCCGGGAAAAGTGGCGGGAGCCCTGCGTGCCGCGGGTTTCCGGTATGTGGTCGAGGTGGCGGCGGGAGCTGATGAGGTTGCGAACGCATACAGGGAGTTGCTTGAGACCGATTTCCGGGGACCGTGGATTGCCACGGCCTGTCCGGCTGTCATCGAACTGGTGCGCAAGTACCATCCGGCGCTGGTGTCGCGCCTGTCTCCGGTTGTCTCTCCAATGATCGCAACTGCACAAACCGTTAAACGGATTCACGGAGAGGAAGTCCACTGTGTGTTCATCGGCCCGTGCGTGGCCAAGAAACTGGAGGTTCGCGATCCCCTCGTGCCGGCCGTGGTGGAAGAAGCGCTGACCTTTGCCGAGTTGCGGCGTATCCTCGAGAAGTGCAAAATTGACATGGAATGCGTCCCGGAATCCGGATTCGACCCGCCATGGGCGGCGGAAGGCCGGGCCTTTCCCCTGGAGGGTGGGTTGTTCGCCAGCGCCGGGCTTTCAGTGGATATTCTGGACAATCGCTTCCTTGTGGCCACAGGGCGCCGGGAGACCGAAGAGGCGCTCGCGGATCTTGAAGCCGGCCGTATCACGCCGGTACTGGCAGAACTGCTCCTGTGTCACGGTTGTCACCAGGGTCCGGGCATGACGGCTGCCAGCCCCCGGCACACACGCCGTGCCAACGTATGCGAGTATGCCGGCAAGGCCCGGTTTCCCGGGGGAGAAGATTGCCGCGATGTACAAGTAGCTCCCCTGGAACGGGAGTTTGTCGCCGACGATCAGCGCTTGCCCGGCCCCAGCGATGAAGAGATCCGGAGGGTCCTGGCCCGCACGAACAAGTTTACTGCCGAGGACGAACTCAATTGTGGTGCATGTGGATACGTTACCTGCCGGGCCAAGGCCACAGCCGTTTTCAACGGGCTTGCCGAAGAAGCCATGTGCTTGCCGTTTGTCATCGACCAGGCGGAGCGTGTCTGCCATGAACTCCACGTTCCGTGGCGCGATTTGCGGGAAATTCACCGGCAACTCGTCAGCACGGAGAAACTGGCCTCCCTGGGGCAACTTGCAGCAGGAATCGCCCATGAACTCAATAACCCGTTGGGCACCATCCTGCTCTACACAGGCCTGCTTGAGCGGAAACTGGGGCCCATGTCGTCAGTCGCCCAGGATCTCAAACTCGTTGCGGACGAGACCCAGCGGTGCAAGCGTATCGTAAGCGGACTGCTTGATTTCGCACGGCAGAACAGGACGAATTTTGTAAAGTGTCGGATTGATGTCCTGGTCGGGGATTTGCTGGAAAAATCGTTTGACAGGCGATCCATGCTCGCGAATGGCACAAGCCTCGTGTTCGAGTCGCCCCCTGGGGGAATCACTGCCGAGGTCGACCGCGACCAACTTACCCAGTTGCTGGTCAATCTCGTGGGCAACGGCATCGAGGCACTGGATGATGGTGTTGGAGAAGTGAAGGTCAGCCTGGACAGCGTGCCGGAGCGGGACCGCGTGCTGATTGTGGTGCGGGACACCGGATGTGGCATTCCCCCCGGGGAACACGAACGAATCTTCCAGCCGTTCTTTACTACCAAGAGCCTTGGTCGTGGTACCGGGCTGGGACTTCCCATCGCGTATGGCATTGTCAAGATGCACCACGGCTCGATCTGGTTCGAGTCGGATGTGGGAATGGGTACGGCATTTTTCATCGAGTTGCCTGTGAATCAGGCGCAAAGACAAGGAGCATGAACTCATGAACCGTTCTATCAAGTTGTTGTTCGTCGATGATGATGTGATGTTTCTCGCAGCCCAGGCCGCCTACTTCGGTTCCCGGGGCTTCACCGTCAGCACTGCCGAGGGTACTCGGGAGGCTCTGGCCCTGCTTGAGGGAGATCCGCCGGACATCATTTTCCTCGACCTGATGATGGAGCACAGCGATTCCGGCTTTACCCTGGCCAGGCGCATCCGCCGCGACGAGCGGCTCAAGGACGTCCCATTGGTGATGCTGTCGGGTGTTGCCTCCGTCACGGGAAGCAGTTTTTCCATGGAACAGGAGGAACTGAAAGCATGGTCCTCACTCGACGAATTTGTGGACAAGCCTGTAAGCGCCAGGCAACTGTTGTCTATCGTCGAAAAAAGACTTGGCCTCGTGCAGGGCCATGGTTCACGGAGGTAATGTCATGACCAGGGCTCACGTGCTTGTGGTGGACGACGAACCGGGGATCCGCAGTGGTGTACGTGACATCCTCACCTTCGAGGGATTCGGTGTATCGGTGGCAGACAGTGGTCGTACGGCACTCTCGCTCGTGGAAAAAGGCACCTGCGACATTGTTTTCATTGATTACCGGTTGCCCGACATCGACGGATTGACCTTGCTGCAATCGATCCGTCAAATGTGTCCTGAGGCCATGACCTGCATGATCACCGCCTATGCCAATATCGAGACGGCCATTGCGGCAACCCGGCAGGGCGTGGACTTTTTCCTGCCCAAACCGTTTTCGTCCGAGGATTTGCTTGGTGTGGTGGAGAACCTGCTTCGAACCAAACAGATGCGGGACGAGGCAGGGCGTTTGCGGGAGGCACATGCAGCGAGCCTGCGGGAACTCGCCTCGGAAAAAAGCCAGACGCACTCCCTTGTTGCCAGTTTGAGGGACGGTGTGCTCGTGGTGAATCGCGACGCGGAGATCGTGCTCGTCAACCATGCCATGGCCGGGTTGCTCGGAGTCCAGGAGGAGTACCTGATTGGCCGGCCCGTGCAACCTGCCCTTGAAGAGGGACCCCTGGCACCGGCACTTTCCTCACTCGATCCGTCCAGCCCGGGACCCGCGGTGTTCGAGATCGATTTGGAGCCACGCCGGATGCTGGTCACGGTGAGCGGATTCCGTGACGATGCCGGATCCCTGCTTGGACAGATCCTGACGGTCGTGGACATCTCGGCAGTGCGACGCATGGCCCTGGAAAAGGCACGTTTCACCCGCACCCTGGTCCATGAACTGCGCGCTCCGCTCTCGGCCGTCAAGTCGATTCTCGAAGTCATGCATGACAAGAGTCTCGGAGATGAACTGGATTCATACCAGACTTTTGTCAGGCGGGCCGGGGAGCGCATCGATGGTCTTTCCGATCTCATCTCCGATCTGCTCTCCCTGTCGCGAATCGATCAGGAAGGAACTGCCAGTGTGCCCGTTTCCCATGTGGATCCTGGGCCTGAAATCCTTGAAACTGTGGAATTGTGGCGCGATCGGGCCAGTTCCGCCGAGGTCCGCCTCGAAGTGGATTTTCCATCCGGACTCCCCACCGTGGCCATGGCCCGGGATGACCTGCGCACTGTTGTGTCAAACCTGGTAGGCAATGCCATCAAGTACAACAAGGCGGGTGGGACGGTGACAGTTCGTGCGAAACATGGTGCCGAGGGGCTTGTCATTTCGGTGCGGGACACGGGCATCGGTATTGATGCCGAAAATCTTCCCCGTCTCATGGATGAGTTTTTTCGGGAAAAACGTCAGGAAACGCGACACATCGAGGGAAACGGACTGGGACTCTCCATCGTCAAGCGATTGGTGGATCGTGCGGGCGGAAGGCTGCGGGTAGAAAGCGAACTGGGTGTGGGCAGCGTTTTCAGGCTGGAGTTGCCCTGCTAACAGCGCCGGTCAAGTCCATTGATCAAGGATGGTTCGACCAGGCAGCGGCAAATCGGCTGGCAGTCCGTCGGACCATGACAACGCCTGGCGTAAGGAAATCACCGCACCGTTGGAGATGAAGGGACCAAGACGCTTCTGGTCATAGATGACACATGATCCTTTACGTTGCCAGACCGTATTCGTTATGGTGTCCATTCTCATCTCTCCGCCAGTTTTTTAATCCCGGACAGAAGGATGTTGAAGCTTATTGAACAATTCTTCTCCAAACTCAAAAAAGGCGCGATGGCCCGGGAGCCGGCCATTTTACAATACAGGTTATTGGTCAGCCGGAAGAGTTCCTTGGCAGGGTTGTCCAGCGCATCCGGGTCCCGAAATTTTCTCCCCTGTTGTTGGCCCTTGAGATTTTTGAGTCCAAGTCCCTGTTTCACGGCGGCCAGATCGCCCAGGTAAAAACTCTCCAATTCCCGGCAGGCAATGCGAATCAGCACTCCGTCCTGTCCTGCCCCGCGGCACAGATCGGCCAACCTGGCCTTGATCGCTTTGCAATCACCTGAATCCTGATCCCGCATCACCACAAAAACGGAATCCGGCAGCCTCCATCCCCGCAGCTTCTTCTGGAGGTTTTTTTCCAGGTCCTGCTTGCCACGAAACACCAAATACCGAATCTGAATATCGTCGGGCAGGATTCGGGGAAGGACCCCGGCAAGCATCTCTTTTGCCGACGGTTCTTCGAGAAAAAAGACCATGGTTTTCATTGGGGGTCGGCCCCTTCAAAAAAGCCCTGTTCCCAGAGATATCCCATTTGGTCGCCGTCGGCCATGTAAGCGGCAAGCTGTTCATCATCCCTGGCCCGGCGAATCCGGGTATAGCCGTCCTTTTTAACCAGCCAGAACACTTCCTCGATACTCGTCGCATTCAGGAAATCAGGTGAATGCGTGGAAACAAAAACCTGTCCGCCACGATTGGCATAAGCCCGGAATTCCTCGGCCAGTTCCCACAGAAGCTTCGGGTAAAGCTGATTTTCCGGCTCCTCCACACAAAGCAGCGGATGCGGATTAGGATCGTAAAGCAGCGTGAGGTAGGCAAGCATCTTGATGGTGCCGTCGGAAACGTAACGGGCAAGGAAAGGATCTTCGAAAACACCGTCCTGAAATTTCAACAATACCCGTCCTTCCTCGGTGGTCTTTGACTCGACATTGGAAACGCCAGGTACCCTTCTCTTGAGAAGATCGAGAATCCTGGCAAAATCTCTTTCATGGTGGCTGTGCAGATACTGAATAACCAACGAGAGATTTTCACCTTCGCGTGACAAATGTTCCGCATATCCCGCTTCCTGCTCCGGCCTCGCCTTGCTGATGTGAAAATCCGATACATGCCAGTTTTCGATGAGGTTGCCGAGGGCCATGACGGCCGGGAACCTGGCAAATTGGGCCAAGCCTTTAACCGCGAGAATGTCGGGGGATTTCAGCGCCTGTTCCTCCCGGTGCAAGTCCTTTACATCGGTTACTGAATCAAGTTCATTGGTGACAGCCGTTCCCTTGCCGCGGGTAAAATCGAGAAAATGCCAGGGCTGTCCGCTGCTGCCCCGCCGGTACTTCAGAACCTCCCGCTCGACCAAAGCCTTCCCCTTCGTTTCCCCGATTTGCAGGAAATAGGTGGTCAAAGGACTTTCCGGCCTGGCGCGAAATTTCAGTTCTATCTCGATTGACCCCTGGGAGTTACGACTGCGCACTTCCTGGAACCCCCGACTTCCCCCGAGCTTCATCAAGGCGGTATTGACGTTGGTGGTCAAGGCATCGCGCAGGAAACCGAAGACGCTGAAAATCGTGCTCTTGCCGGAGCCGTTAGCGCCGACGACGACGCAGAAATTCGGCAAATCCGTTAACTCCGCATCCTGAAACGCTTTGAAATTTTTCAGTCGAATCGATTCAATTTTCATTTCCCACCTCGTCAATCAATATCCAGCATTTCGAAGAGCGAAAGTTGCCGACGCTCTTCCGGCCGTACCTTCCGGGTCCGCCAATGCTCGACCAGTTGGGAGGCCGTTCTGGCCGCTTTGCGGTTGCGACCTCGCTCTGTGAAACAGGCCATCCGTTCACAAACGGGGACCACATACACTGCCAGGCCCACGACCCTAATCCATCCTTTGGCTTCCAGATCTCCCTGGGCGATCCCGGTGTCGCGCAAGGTTTTGTGGAGTTCGTTCCGCACCATTTCGGTGCGGTTCTTGAATAAGCGGAGATGGGCATAAGAACTTTCATCCACGTTATGGCCTCCGGATGGTACTATGCTCAAAGGTGCAGGGGAAGTCAATGTGCGGTTTTATACAGGGTGATCGAGTTCTGTTTTTTCTGGACAAGGGCCCAAAAGTCTGATCCTGTTGTTTCTGCGGTGTACCACCGATTTCCGGTGACGGGTGACGGGCGCCGGTTGACGGTGTACTGTGGTGACGGTTGACGGTGACGGGCGCCGGTTGCCGGTGGTTTCTTCGCATCCGCTACGAAACGAGGTTGCCCTGCGGGCTGGATGTTCCTGTGGCCGTGTCCCAGTCCACCGTGAAAATCCTCGTACTTTCCGGGAACCTCTTCGTTCATGGAGTAAACGACAACTCAAATGAACGACCCGCAAAGCGGGTTCTCCCCGGCGTCAGGGTTGACGCCTCAGTACACCGGCAACCGAACGCCGTCACCGTCTGCCGTGAACACCGAAAGTGGTAAGCAGTCGATGATCTCCCGGAAAAGTACGGTTCCTTAGGGGACCTTGACCCCACCTTCAATCTCAGTTGAACTGGGAAAAATTAGAACTCTGGGGCATTTCAATGGACAATGTGCAGTTGAAATATCCGGCTGACGCCGGATTAGGGATCTACGGAAGGCAGACTTCGTCCACCTGCGCACAGGTGTCTTCGTCACACCAGTCGGAGAGGCACTGATCGTCGTTGTCGCAGGGGTTGCCGCCAGCTTTTTTTGCACGACAGGTTCCGTCCACCTGAAATCCGGCAGACATGTCACAGTAGAGATCGCCGAACATGTCACAGACCGTCAAAACCATTTCATCTGCGTCGAAACAGGTTTCGCCCAGCCCGGGAGCCGGGGCGCAGGTCCCCGTGAAGGACTGGAAATCATCAATTGCACAGGAGAGGTTTTCATAGGCTGCGCAGATGCGTCCGTCGTTGTAGTCACACACCTCGCCGGCGGCCTCCACCACGGTGAGCGTGACACAGATGTCCTTATCCTGGTTGATGCCCATGCAGATGGTTCCCTGGGCACACTCCAGTTCGTGGGATCCATCACATTCGGAGCCGGCAGCCAGCCGGGCCGTACATTGTTCCGTGCCCGGATGACAGAACAGGCCATATGCGCACCAGTCTTCATCGGGATCGCAGTCGCCACCAGCCGTGACCGGAGCCGAAAAGAAGGTGCAACGCCCAAGGACACACTTGGCTCCTGGGATACATTGGTCAGAAATCACGCAGACTTCTCCCTCGGCCACTGCAGGTTTGCAGACCCCCGGACAACCGGATGCCGTATCGCAGTAACGGGAGATGCACTCTTCATTCAGGAAGCAAGCCGTCCCGTCCGCAATGGTTCCGGTGAAGACCTCCCGGCATGGACCGGGCTCGAAATGATCAAAGTCATCGCAACTCTGGGCCTTCATGGCTTCCAGACAGGAGTAAGCCCGGACACCATTGTATACCACTGTTCCCTTGTTCACAGCGGCAATCATATCCGACAATCCGGGACCGTCCTTGCCTGCCTGACTTGCCACGAAATCCAGACAATGCTGGCGATCCCGGATGACCACGGAGAAAAAGGCATTGAATTCACAAGACATGATTTTGTCGCAAAACAGGCTGTAGTACATGTCTTCGACTTCGGTAAGGGCCAGTTTCGGCGGGTCTTTTTTCGTGTCGCATGCGATGATTCCGGATGAAACCAGTACAAGGGTCGCAATCAAAAGTCCTGTTTTCATGGATTCTCCTCCAGTTCAGTGTGACATCGCCATTACCGGCTTTTTCCGGCAGGGAAAAAATAGCATGACAATCAGGGGAACACAAGGAAAGGCGTCAGTCTTTTATGCGTTTTCCGGGCGTTTTCGGTTTTTTGGGCTTTTTCGGCGGCGGGAACGGCAGGGTGTCCGCGGTCACGGTCATCAGTTTTTCGAGCAGTGGTGCGTCCTCGATGATGTCGTCCAGCAGGAAGTATGGTCTGGCGCCGGGATAGGGTGGCGCCTCGGTGATGTTCCCCAGCAGGGCGCGTCCGGCTTCGGTGGGTTTCAGGAAAACCTGGTTGTCACACACCAGTGCCACCACCTTGCTGTCCATGTAGAGGGCGTATTCACCGAACATCTTGCGGAAGATCACGCGTCCGGGGCCGATCTGATCACACACGAATTGGACGAATTCAAGATCCGAAGCCATTTGTGTCACTACTCCTTTGTCTGTTTCCGTTACAGACAAGCGATGAAGGACCCCTGCGGAATCCTACTGGGCCAGACGGGGGAACAGAACCGTCTTTTGATTGATGATTTCCGTGCAGGTCCAGGAAGAATCGATCCGGACGAACTCGAACCAGGACTTGGCAGGATCCGTGTCCACTGTGCTGTCGATGGGGTTCAGGAGGATGGAATTGGTAGCACCCAAAACCACCTGCTCGTTGTCCCATGTCATCAGTCCGAAAATGGCGTCTTCGGTCAGGGTCTGGGACACCATGGCGTTCCAGCCACGCTGGATCACATAGATGTCTCCGGAAAGAAGGCCCGTGACCGACACGGTCAGGCCGGGGTGTCCGTCGTTGTCCTGATCGAAGACGCGTTCGTCGGCAGGATCCGTGGGAAGCGGATCGGTCTCGATGTTTTCCAGGTTTACCCCCTGAAGCGCCCAGTGCTGGGGCTGCGCGTACCGATATGCCTGACCGGTCCACTCCAGTTGTGTTTGTTTGACTTCCACTGGCATGGAGTTGATGAAAGCCTGGGGAATGATGGTGGTCACCATGGTGGTGGAGCTCTCGATTTTGATGTCGCAGACGTGTTCGGAAATCACCAGTTCGTTGTCCTGCTGGGCGATGTCCACCAGTACCAGGGAGACCAGTTTGTTGGACTGAAGACCAACCATGGGCATGTTGATGAGGCTCCCGTTGACCTGCACATGGGCCCATGTTCCAGCCATGACGGGGGGAGGATCCGGATCCACGGGTCCTGCGTCCGCATCGGGCTCCATGACATCGGTCACATCCTCCACGGCATCGGGTTCGGCATCCAGTCCGGCATCCTGATGGTTGTTCCAGTCCACGGACTTCTTCTTTCCATCACTGCATGAGGCCAGAAGAAAGGGGAAAAGTATAAGGAAAAGCAGAGTTTTCATTGAAAACCTCCTTGCGGTCAATCCAGTTCCATCCGGAGGGTAGCCATGAGGGCGAAAATGACTCCGGAACTGGAAAAGCCGGGAAATCCGGGATTGTTGGTCTGGAATCCCGCGGATTCGGGAATGAATTGCCCGGTGAAAATATGGTTCGAATCCACAAATTCGTCAAACACGGGATCCTTTGCCCCCGGATCCTTCAGGGTGGATCGTTTCAGCAATACATGGGCCTGGGCGTTGATGCCCGCAGTGATTCCGTGGCGCGAAAACCGCCGTGTTTCGTATCCGATGGCGAAAGCCACCCGGGAGTTGTCCACGTAGTTGGACCGGCCGGTCTGATCCGGTACGGGGGTGGGAATGTATGCCAGGTCCAGACCCACGGTGTGAGTGTATCCGAAGCCCTGCTGGATGCCGGCACCCAGACGCCAGATGTCGGACCAGGGATCAGTCGGTTTTTCCCCGTGGCGGTCATGATAGGAAGACCAGTTTTCCCATTGCGCGGAAAAGGCCAGACGTGTCTGGCTTCCCGGCCGGCCCCTTTCGTGGGAAATTCCCGTGTGAATGCGCAAGGGTTCGTATCCATAAACCATCGAGAACTTCTGGATGATCGCATCATCGTCCGGGCTGGTCTGATAATTCCAGAACTGGACCTGGCTGACCCCGTCCGTGCGGCTTTCCGAGGCAAAATGCACGGTCGAGGTCAGGGTCCATCCACGCAGGAATTGCCAGGCGAGTCCTGCATGGGGAATGAACTTGGTGTTCACCTGCACCTCGGTGTTCAGGTGGCTTTCGTCCTGTCGGCTGGCATCCGGCATGAAAATGGAAGCCTGGGTGCGCGCGGTGGTGCTCATGGTCAACCCGATGCCCAGATTCAGTTTTGCGGTAGCACAAAAGCCCAGTCCCAGAACCACCAGATTGGTTTTCAGCCGGTCCTCAAACAGTTCGAAATGCAGGGAGTTGGAAAAATACTGCTCCCGTTCATCACTGAAAAAGGGCTGCTGTTCCTGAAAGGAACCTGTGGGAAAAATGCCCAGAAAGCCGAAGGAAAGCCGGTCCTTCAGAAAATTCACCTGACTTCCAATCTGCACGTATCCCAGGTTGGAGGAAGGATCCCAGGATCCCCTTCCGGAGCGAAGGGCATCGGTGGGCAGTGGCCTCAACATGTCAGTGGCTCCGTTGGCCGGCCTGGATTCGTAAATGATGGACGGAACGTCATATCGTGAATCCCGGTCCATCAGTGAAATGTTCAACCGGGAAGAAACAAACACAAGTCCCATGGTGAATCCGGGGCGCTGCCCGGGAAGCAGGGCCGGGTTGAAATAGGTGGCCGACAGCCCCGGTACGATGCTGCGGGCGGACAGGGGATTGGTACTGCCCGGGGCCCCGGCCAGTTCCAGCAGGGTAGCAGCATGCACAGAAGTTGGCAGGAAGGCTGGAAACAGGCAACCCGTCAGAAGCATTACACAACAGATTCTTTTGATTCCGTTTTTAATTTTGTTTTGGCTCAACGATAAATGGTGCATAAGTTCCGGTCCAGTTCCAATCGTCAAGGAAGTATAAGACCGTTAGACTTGTCTGTCAATGAGGAAAAATCAAAGGATGACGGATGTTGACCGAAGGGCTAGTTCAGGATACCGGAGGCGCGGATCTCGGCCATGAGGGTGGCGGCGGGCTTGTAACCCTTGGTGGCGGTGCGGATCACACCGTCTTTGTCGATGAGAAGGAAGTGCGGAATCCCACCCACGCGGTAGGCAGGAGGCAATTCCCTGTATGCATTGGCTGCCGAGCCGTCATCCAGGCATACGGGAAATTTCTTTTCCGGGAATTCCGCCTTGATGCGTTCCGCATCCTGGCCCCGGGGCAGGTGCACCGAGATGATGGTGATTTCCTTCATCTCGTCGGCGATCTTGGCGAGTTCGGGAATCATTTTGCGGCAGAAACCACAGCCCATGCTCCAGAATTCAAGAAGAACGGGCTTGCCCTTGTGGGCGGACAGGCTGCATTTGCCACCATCCATATCGGGAATCGAAAAATCAGGAGCTGCAATGGGGCCAGCGGGTGCCTGGGGTTGTGCGGGGGGGCGTTGCGGGGGGCGTTGTGCCGGTGCCTGGGGCTGGGCCGCTCCCGGATCTGCGGGCGCCTTGGTCTGGGCCTCTCCGGGTTCTGGAACCTTGGCATCTTTCATGGTTTCGGATTTGCAGCCGACAAATGCAAACAACAGTGTGGCGATGAAAAGAATTTTACGAAGCATGTTTTTTTCCTTCCGTGAACAATGGTGAAGTCAGCGACTTCAGGTAAAAATGGGGTGACGACAATGGTCACGGACGCGAACACTAGCGCCATCATTTCTTTCTGTCAATGGGGTTATTGGAACACTCAGAATAGCAGGGGTGGCAAGGACGTTGCCTTCATGAACCGGTTGACAGGTGACGGGAACCTCATTTATGGTGCAGTGGAATAACCGGTCTGCACGCGGCAGGGGTATTGTATGGATCGGCTGGCGAACTGAATCACGAGGGTCATCATGAAACAATTCAATCTGGTTGTATTTCTTTTCATTATTCTTTCAGGCACTGTTTCCTGCAAAACAAAAACCAAATCGGTGGACCGCTGCGGAGACGGATTTGTGGATCCCGGGGAGGAGTGCGACGGAGAGGTGGGAACTCATACATGTGCTTCCCTGGGGCATTACGATCACACAGGAATCCTGCGATGCGGCAGCGACTGCAAGTTTGACCGCAGCGAATGCGGTGGCCGCTGCGGGGACGGCATTGTCCAGGAGGAGCATCAGGAGTTCTGCGACGGGAACAACCTGCATGGTTCCAGTTGCCAGTTGCTCGGGTTCACTGGCGGAACGCTGGCCTGTTCAGTTGCCTGTGAATATGACACCAGTGGTTGTACGGGTCGGTGCGGCAACGGTGTACTGGATGACGGCGAAGTGTGTGACGGTGTGCAACATGACGGAGTCACCTGCCAGAATCTGGGTTTTTATGGAGGACAACTGGCTTGCGCAACCGATTGCCAGTCATTCAACACGGACAACTGCGCTTCTGTGGGCCGGTGCGGGGATGGATTCATTCAGGGCATGTTCAGTGAAATATGTGATGGATCCAATCTGGACAACCAGACCTGCATCAGTCGCGGGTATTACGGGGGGGATTTGGCCTGTTCCCAGGACTGCCTGTCTTTCGAGGAATCCGGGTGTGCAGCAGTGGGCCGGTGCGGGGATGGACTGGTCCAGGACGTCCATGGAGAAGTGTGCGATGGTGCGAATCTGGCCGGTCAGTCCTGCACGGAACTCGGGTATCATGGCGGGGATCTGGCCTGTGCCAGCGATTGCCGCAGTCTGGATTTGACCGGTTGTGTGGCCGCAGGCCAGTGCGGGGACGGAATCGTGCAGACGCTCTGGGGAGAAGAGTGCGACGGCGTGAACATGAACGACATGACATGCGCCACCGTGGTTCCCGAGCTCCCATACGGTCTCCTGCGCTGTTCGGAAGGTTGCCTGTTTGATACCTCCCAATGCAGGGATACTTTCCTGGTTACACTCGTCCTTGTTCCCGGGGGTTCGTTCCAGCGGGACATGGGTCCGGAAAACATCAGTCATGTGTCTGCCTTCTGGATGGGGAATACCGAAGTGACCCGCGAGCAGTTCGAGACTGTCTTCGGGGTGGATCCCTCCTACACGCCCTGGTCAGGGGGGAAACAGGATCCCGTGCAAAAAATCAATTTCTACCACGCCATGGCATTTTGCAACAAATTGAGCATTGCCGAGGGCCGCGCTCAGGTATATGCTGTTGACGGAGTCGATTTTACCACATTGGCTTTCAGTGCCATTCCGCTTGAAGTCTCTGATGATTGGTCGGCGGCGACAGTCAACTGGGATGCAAACGGTTATCGGCTTCCCACGGAAATGGAGTTCATGTGGGCGGCCATGGGCGCGGATTCGCAAAATCCCGGTTCCGTGAATGTCACCGGCTGGCAGAAGGCTTTTGCAGGGAGTGACGGAACAAACCCCATTTGGGATTATGCCGTGTATGGTTATGATACATCAGAGGAGGGCCGGACCCCGACAGAACGTACCAATCCTGTGGCATCGAAACAGCCCAACGAGTTGGGTCTGTATGATCTGAGTGGCAATGTGGATGAGTGGGTTTGGGACTTGTGGGCCGATCAATGGCCGGTTGGGGAATTGACGGATTACCGGGGTCCGGAGCCCCAGGAAGTCTCAAATCCTTTGCTCAGGAACATACGTGGTGGAAACTTTTCGTTTTCTTCCGAGCAATGCGCAATCAGACACAGGAAATTTTTCAGTGATTACGAGGGGGTGTGGAGTATCGGTTTCCGGGTGGTTCGCCGGGCTCCGTGATTTTTCGGGGGGATGTATCCATGACCACTTCTGAACGTGATGTGGAAATCCTGGCCGAATTCGCAGGTGCCATCCATGAAGCGACGGAACCGGAAATCTACGGATTGCTCTGTGACGGCCTGCGAAGCATCACCGGGGAAAGCACCATCATCTTCATCAGCAACTACGACTCCGAGGAGGGAATTTTCAGGGTCCGCAAGATGGCTGGGATGGAGGAGTGCATGGACCGGGTCACGGAAGCCATCGGACGTCGGCCGGATTCGATCACCGAGCCTTTTCCTGCTTCCCTCAAGAAAATGATGGATACGGGCAGGCTGGAACGGATATCCGGCGGACTTCCGGAGATCCTGTCCAACGCAGTGGCGGCATCGGCCAGTTGCGAGGTTGCCAAAATACTCGGTGTTCATGACGCATGGGTTCTTGGTTACAAGAAGGGCGAAACCATAGGAGGTATCTGCATCCTGACCCGGCAGCCCGGGCAGGAGCTTTCCCATTACATCATCGAGTCCATGGTGCGGCTTGCGGCAGGTGCCCTGGAACGCTGTCGGCTCAGGGCAGCACTGCACCAGAGTTCACGCAGGGTCCAGCAGATCATGGACATGGTGACGGATGTCATCTGGCTCTACGAGGTCAATGACGAGGGGGAGTTTCTGGACAGTTATGTCAGCCCCCCGGTGGACAGGTTGCTGGGGCTTGCGCCCGGCACCATCGGGAACAGTTTCGATGCCTTTTTTTCCCGGGTTCACCCCGGGGATCTCCCTGAAGTGCTCGCAATCATGAAACGTGGTCTGGCGAATCCCGATGTGGAATATTCCCTCGAATACCGGGTGATCAGGAGTGACGGGAGCGAAAGATGGGTTCGTTCCCACGGCATGGCCCGCCGGGAGGAGGATGGACGCATCACGGGGTGCGGGACCACCACCGACATTACGGAGCGATTGCAGAACGAAGCCCGGCAGAGACAGTTGCATGAGCAACTGCAACAGGGCATGAAGATGGATGCCATCGGTCGCCTTGCCGGGGGCATTGCCCATGATTTCAACAACATGCTGGGAGTGATTCTGGCCAACACGGAACTGGCACTGGAGGCCACGAACCCTTCTGCCGGCATGTATGACGAATTGCTGGAAATCCAGAATGCCGCGGAACATTCCGCAGAACTGACCCGGCAACTGCTGGCCTTTGCCCGGCGCCAGACAGTGGCTCCCCGGATTCTGGAGCTCAACTCTGCCATTGCCGGACAACTCCGGATGTTGCGCCGCCTGATTGGCGAAAACATCCGGTTGTCCTGGAGTCCCCATTTTGGCAAGGTGTTTGTGCGCCTGGATCCGGTGCAATTGAGCCAGATTCTTGCCAACCTGTGCATCAATTCCCGGGACGCTGGTGCACAGCGGATTTCCATCGCGACCGGGTCCGTGTTCCCGGATCAGGATTTTTTCCGTCTTCATCCGGAAGCCCATCCGGGGCAATTCGTCGTGCTGACCGTTCAGGACAATGGCAGTGGAATGGATGACCATGTGCTCAATCACCTGTTCGAGCCGTTTTTCACCACCCGGGAATTGGGCAGGGGAACCGGCCTGGGCCTTGCCACGATTCATGGCATTGTCCTGCAGAACAACGGGGTGATCCAGGTGAAAAGCACACCTGGAGCCGGTGCGGAGTTCACCATTTTCCTGCCGGCGGAACACCCTGAAGAGATCATGGAGAAAAGCAGGCCAAAAGACACAACATCCCGGGGGAATGCCACGGTACTGATCGTGGAGGACGAACCGGCTCTATTGAAGGTCTCCCGCCGGACCCTGGAAAAGCACGGATATACCGTGCTGGCTTCGGAGGATCCCTTGCAGGCGCTGGATATGGCGAGAAACCATGGCGCAAGGATCGACCTGCTCATCACCGATGTGGTGATGCCAGGCATGAATGGCCGTGAACTGGCGGATGAAATCACCGCCTGCATTCCCGGGATTCACTGCCTGTTCATCTCCGGATACACGGCCGAAATCATTGCCAGCCAGGGTATCCTGGAAGAAGGTGTTCATTTTTTGCAGAAGCCATTTTCCCGGAACGACCTGATCCGGGAAGTGGAAAAAGCCCTCTTGCGCGGACACTGAAACTCCTGTACAGGAAACCATGCCTTCTGACATCGTCATCTTGGCCATCATGGAAGCCGCCAGCGAACCGAAAGCCGCCATATACAGGCGTTTTTTCCGGACAGGACCGGGGCAGTACGGGGAGGGGGACCAGTTTGCCGGGGTGACCGTGCCGGAGATCCGGAAGATCGAGAGGCGTTTTCGCAGGATTCTGGATTCAAAGTCGGCCTTTGCCATGCTGCAGCATGACGTACACGAGGTGCGGCTTTGTGCACTGGTGTATCTGGTAAACCGCTACAGGCTGGCTGGCTCCGTGGAAAAAAACAGCATTTTCTCGGATTATCTGGCCCATTCCCATCGCGTCAACAACTGGGACCTGGTGGATGTATCCGCCCCCGGAATCGTGGGGGCGCACCTGCTGGAAAAGGACTGGACAATCCTTCGCGGATTGGCACAAAGTCAACTTTTGTGGGATCGGCGCATTGCCATGGTATCCACCCTCCAGTTCATCCGCAACCACCGGTTGGATCCGACCTATGAATTGTGCGGGCTTTTGCTGTCGGACTCCCACGACCTCATGCACAAGGCCTGTGGATGGATGCTCCGGGAAGCCGGAAAGCGGGATCCGGACCGTTTGTTGCGTTTTCTGCAAACCCACGGGGACCGGATGGCCCGGGTGCAACTGCGCTATGCAATAGAAAAATTTGAACCTGCCCAGCGGGCGGCATTATTGAAAAACTCCAGAAAGAGGAATCTGCCGGAAGGCATTTTGGAATCAGGTGAATCATGAAAACGGATCAGGAAAAGGTCATATACTCCATGGTGGGCGTTACCAAGGTGCACGGTCAGAAGACGGTGCTCAAGGACATTTATCTGTCCTACTTTTACGGTGCCAAAATCGGAGTGCTGGGGCTCAATGGCAGTGGAAAGAGCTCTTTGCTCCGGATTCTGGCCGGAGTCGACCCGGATTTCCGGGGGGAAACCCGGATTGCGGAGGGATTCACCGTGGGGTATCTGGAGCAGGAACCGCTTCTGGATGAGACCCGCACGGTGCGGGAAGTGGTATCCGAAGGGGTGGCTGAAGCCATGGAGCGCCTCAGGGAGTTTGACGAGATCAACATGAAGTTTGGCGAACCCATGAGTGATGACGAGATGAACCAGCTCATCGAGCGTCAGGGGCAGGTGCAGGAAGAACTCGATCGCCTGAATGCATGGGACATCGAGTCCCGGTTGGAGATGGCCATGGATGCCTTGCGTTGTGCGCCGCCGGAAACTCAGGTGGCAGTCCTGTCGGGGGGGGAACGCCGGCGGGTGGCCCTGTGCAGGCTTTTGTTGCAGAAACCGGACATCCTGCTTCTGGACGAGCCCACGAACCACCTGGATGCGGAAACGGTGGCCTGGCTGGAAAACCATCTCCAGCGGTACGAGGGCACCGTCATTGCGGTGACCCACGACCGTTTCTTCCTGGACAATGTGGCGGGATGGATTCTGGAACTCCACAAGGGGGAGGGCATTCCCTGGAAGGGCAATTATTCCTCCTGGCTGGAGCAGAAACAGGAAAAACTCCGCCACGGCAAGGCCTCGGACACGGTATTCGTGCAGACTCTGGCCCGGGAACTGGAATGGCACCGCATGAGCGCCTCCTCCCAGCACGAGTTCTCCCGGTCGCGCATCACCGGATACGAGGCGCTGGTAAGCCAGGACAGCGCGAAAAAACTCAACGAGATGGAAATTTTCATTCCCCCGGGACCCCGGCTGGGAGACAGCGTCATCGAGGCGGCGGGTGTGGGCAAGGCCTACGGGGAAAAAGTGCTTTTCGAGGGTCTGGATTTCGTGTTGCCCCCCGGCGGCATTGTGGGGGTCATCGGCCCCAACGGGGCGGGCAAGACAACCCTGTTCCGCCTGATTACCGGACAGGAACAGCCGGATTCCGGAACTTTCCGCATGGGTTCCACCGTCAAACTGGCATATGTGGACCAGAACCGGGAACTGGACCCGGATGCCACCATTTACGAGGCGATCTGCGGGGGAGCCGATTCGGTGCTTCTGGGGAACCGGGAAGTCAATGCCCGGGCCTACGTGGCCCGCTTCAATTTCGCCGGACAGGACCAGCAGAAACTGGTGCGGCTGTGCTCGGGGGGAGAACGCAACCGGATCCATCTGGCAAACATGCTCAAGGAAGGGGCGAATGTCCTGCTTCTGGACGAGCCCACCAATGATCTGGACATCAACACCCTGCGGGCCCTGGAGGAGGCATTGCACTCCTTCGCCGGATGTGCCGTGGTCATTTCCCACGACCGGTGGTTCCTGGACCGGGTTGCCACCCACATTCTGGCGTTTGAGGGAGATTCCAGTGTGGTGTGGTTCGACGGGAACTACAGTGAATACGAGGCCGACCGCAAAAAGCGTTTGGGGAACTCGGCCCTGGTGCCCCGCCGGATCAAATACCGGCAACTGACCCGTTGATATTTTTATAGCACCTTGTTTTTGATTAACTATCACAGAATTGTCAGGGCGTTTATCCTTTGTGCGACAATGTATTTGCTGCATTTGTCATGGAATTGTCAGAATTTGTTTGAAATGTCGTGATGTCTGTGTATGCTGGCGCCAGACAGATGGACTTCGGTTTCATCCGGCAGGAGTGTCTCATGCACCGTATAGGTCTGGATATTGGTTCCACTTTTTGCAAACTGGTTCTTTTTGACGGGGAACACAAACTTCTGGAGGATCAGGTTCCCACCCTGGGCGTCCCCGGAGTTGCACTTGAAAAATTGCTTTCCCGGCTGGACATTTCCCCCGGCAATCCCGTGCAACTGGGAATTTGCGGGGTGGGCAAGGATCTATTCGCAGGTTCCTGGAAAAGTTGCCACGTGTCCGATGTGGCGGCCACCGCGGCCGGGGTGCGTCTGGAAAAGCCCGAAATCCGCACGATTTTCGATATGAGGGGTGGCTTTTCCAGGGTGATACAACTGTCCGAAGACGGGAGTATTGCGGATTTCTCCATGAACGGCCAGTGTGCGGCCGGGGCCGGCGCCTTCCTGGAACAGCAGGCGGGACGCCTGATGATGGATGTGGAACAACTTGGGAACCTGGCCGAAGGGGCGAAACAGGGGGCCGTCATTGCAGGCCGCTGTTCCGTGTTTGCCAAGTCCGACATGATTCATCTGCAGCAGAAGGGAACGCCGGTGGACGAGATGGCCTATGGCCTGTGCCTGGCCCTGGTGCGGACATTTGCGGCTTCGGTGCTGGCAGGAAGACAGGTGGTGTGTCCGGTGGCCATCCTGGGAGGCGGCGCGAAGAACGCCGGCATCCTGCGGGCATTTTCGGAGGTTTTTTCCTGGGATGACGAGGCCCTGTGGGTTCCCGGAAATCCCATGGGTGTGCTGGCCACCGGTGCCGCCCTGCTGGCGTCCGGAAAGCCGGTTCCCATGTCGGATGTGCTCAAGGCGGTACGACAGGGGGACGGGAAAGCCAAAACCCAAGCGGATTCAGACTATGTACTTGCCCCCCTGGGACCGTATCCCCCGGTGGTGGCCATGGAACCGCCACGGGATCCGGCGTCTTTCACCCGGGCGGTGCTGGGTGTGGATGTGGGTTCCGTCAGCACCAATCTTGTGCTCATGACACCCGACGGCACCATTCTGGACTCCCAGTATCTGGCCACCCGGGGACAACCCCTGGCCGTGCTGCAGGAGGGACTGGCCCACCTGCGGGACCGGTTTGACGGACGCGTGGAAATCATTGGTTGTGCCACCACGGGATCCGGCCGGCACCTGGCTGCGGCGGTTTTGGGGGCGGATCTGGTGAAAAACGAGATCACCGCGCAGATGACAGCCGCGGTGCTGGCTTGCCCCGATGTGGATACCATTTTCGAAATCGGGGGACAGGACAGCAAGTACATCCGGGTGGAAAACCGGACCATGGCAGACTTCACCATGAACAAGATTTGTGCCGCCGGCACGGGATCCTTTCTGGAGGAAGAAGCACAGCGCCTGGGTGTCCGCATCATCGGGGAATTCGCCGAACTGGCGCAGGAGAGTTCTGCCCCGGTGGACCTGGGCAGCCAGTGCACCGTATTCATGGACACGGAATTGGTGCATGCCCAGCGGCGTGGTGCCGGAGTTCCGGACCTCTGCGCCGGCCTGGCCTATTCCGTCGTACGCAACTATCTGGAAAAGGTCGTCTCCAACCGCCCGGTGGGAGAACACATCGTGTTCCAGGGGGGAACCGCCTCGAACCAGGCGGTGGTTTCTGCTTTTGAAAAGGTGCTGGGGCGACCGGTCCGGGTGCATCCGTACAACCGCGTGAGCGGTGCGGTGGGCATGGCGCACCTCGTGTCATTGAACCTTCCGGAAAGCACCCGGTTCAAGGGCTTTTCCCATGATTTCGAGCCGAAAGTTTCCACGTTTGAATGTCCGGCCTGCACCAACCGGTGTTCGGTTTCCCGGTTTTCCTTCGGAGAGGAGAACACCTTCTTCGGGGACGCCTGCGAAAAGTTCAGCAACCGCAAGAAGACGGTACGCACGGACAGCCCCGGCATGAAAAACCTGGTGGCCATCCGCCAGGAGATGTGGCAGGAACGCGAAGAGAAGATTCTGGCCGAATGTGACGGGAAAAAACGGATCGGTCTGGTTTCGGCCTCCGTCTTCCGGGAATTCGCGCCATTCTTTGCCCGGATCCTCCAGAAACTGGGGTTCACTCCGAAGGTTGCCCCCGAAGAGCATGTGCGTTCCTGGGTCAAGGGCGCCCGCGGGCTTCCGCCGGATTTGTGCATCCCGCTGAAGATGGCCGCCGGACAGGTGAAGTGGCTTCTGGAGGAGGAAGGTGTTGAACAGGTACTTTATCCGGCCCTCATGGAACTGCCCAAGCGACAGTCCCAGAACACCACCATCCGCAACCTGGGGTCCCATGAAAACAGCCACACATGCATCTACACGCAGGAGGTGCCCTTCATGGTGGCCCGTGTCTGGCCAACGGGGAAGGTGTTGACGCCCCAGTTCCCGCTCTCCTTCGAGTCCACTGCGGTCCATGCCGCCTGCGGAGAACTTGCTTCGGTACTGGGAGTGGACCTGCATGCGGTCAAGGACGCATGGACGGTGGCCGAGGCGGAACACCGGGAGAACCTGGGCCAGCGGGCCTCCATCGGAAGCGGCATGCTGCGGGCGGCTGCCCGCCCGGCCCTGGTGCTTCTGGGAAAACCCTACACCATGCATGATTCCTACCTGAACATGGGGCTGGCGCGCCATCTGGAACGCATGGGGTTCGATGTCCTTCCCATGGACTTTTTGCCGCTGGATGATGTGGAACTGGGGCCCGAATACGAACGTCTTCCCTGGGGATTTTCCCGGGACCTCATCCGGGCCGCCATGCTCATCGAACGGCATCCGCATGTTTTTCCCGTCTTCATCTCCAACTTCGGATGCGGACCGGATGGCTTTGTGCAGAAGCACGTGGAAAGCATCCTGCGGCACCGGCCAAAACTGCTTCTGGAGTTCGACGAACTGCGCGGCGAGGCCGGCATGGTCACCCGGATCGAGGCTTTCTGCGACGGGATCGAGGCCCACCTGAAACAGGGGGAAACCACTCGCCTGAAGGCGCCGAAGTTCACGCGTCACGTTCGGGTGAACATCAACAAAATCAAGCGGGTGTTTCTGCCGTATCTTGGACCCCACAATGCGGTTTTCGAGGGCATGCTCAAGAGCCTGGGACATCTGGAAATCATCCAGTTGCCCCCTCCCTCCCATGCGGTCATGCGCAAGGGGGAGGAAATCACCAACGGCAAGGAATGTCATCCCTATGCCTGCATCGCGGGGGATATCCTGAACCTCATCGAGAGCCACGAACTCTCATGCTCCGATGCACTGTACATGCCCAGCACGCTGACGCCCTGCCTTCTGTCCCAGTACGGGGACGGGTATCGCCTGTATCTGCAAGAGAAAAAAATTCCCCTCCAGATACTGGACGTAATCGGGCACGACCAGTGGGACCTGTACGGGTTCGACGGGTTGCGCCGCCTGATGGACGGATTTTTCGCGGTGGATACCCTGATGGTGTTGCGGTATCGGCTGCGTCCCTACGAGAAGACCCCCGGCAAGGTGGACGCCATCTTTGCCAAGGCACTGGATGGTATTACCCGGGCCCTTGCGGAGAAACAGAGCACCATCGGGCCATTTGCCGAGGCGGTCAGTGCTTTTCGTGGCATGGCCCTGGACCGGACGACTCCACGGCCGCTGGTGGGGTTCACCGGGGATTTGTACACCCGGCTTTGCGAACCCGCCAGCGATCATCTGGTGGACCGGCTGGAAGAAGCCGGCTGCGAGGTGTATCACAGCCCGTATATGTACGGCATGATCTGGTTTTCCAACTATTTTGACGCCTATCGCCAGGCCCGTCGTTCCCAGGTGGGGCCGACCATGTACGAGATGCTGGCCATCATGGCCACGGAAGGGGCCCGACGTCCCTTCGAGGAGGTGCTCGGGAGTGATCTGGGCCCGCTGTGCCTGGAACCGGACTACGAGCAGTGCATGAACATGGTTCTTCCCTATGTCGGCCGAAACACCAACTTCCTGGTGTCCTCCATTCTGGCCAAGATGGTGCATTTCGCCCGGCAGAAGGTGGAAGGCGTCATTTCGGTGGTGGCCACCGGCTGCATGGTGGGGTGCGCGGTGAACAGCGCGGTGGAGGACCTGTCGCGGGATTATCCGGGAGTAGCCATGTTGCCCCTGGTGGTGGGCACCGAACGCAATCTGGCCCACGTTCGCCTGGAAACGTTCCTGCACCAGGTGCGGGAATCCCTTGCCCAGCGGCAGGCCACCAAAAGCGGAGTCAGAATCGGGGGTCTGTGATGCTCCCCCCGGGGAGCATTTGCGGGGGATTACTTGCCTTCCATGGTGATGACGCCGTTCCAGTCATCCCCGGGTTCATGGGCCAGCCAGTAGGTGCAGCGGCCCTTGAGCCATTGGGCGGGTCCATCGGCAGGATGCGCTGAAAGCAGACCCTCCAGAATCGTCATGGCGCCGGAAAAATTCCGTTCAAAATACAGATCCAGGGCTTTTTCATAGGATTCGATGATGACTGCCGCATCTTCGGTTGCCTGTGCCCGGGTGCCCATCAACTCATACACGGTGCAGGGTTGGGAACGGCCCACCACCGCCACGCTGGCGAGTTTGCGAAGGCAAAAGGCTTCACCCGCTGCCGCCGCCGTGTCCTCGCTCACGATGACCTGGGTGCCGAAGACCTTGTTGAGTCCTTCCAGACGGCTGGCCAGATTCACCCCATCCCCGATGACCGTGTAATTCAGGCGGTCTTCGCAGCCGAAGTTTCCCACCACCACGGATGCCGTGTGGATTCCGACCCGGGTGTAAAAATCCTTGAGGAAGGTTTTTTCGGTTTCCATGGCCTTGAGATCCGCCAAAGCTTCCAGAATGCCGAAGCACGCTTCGGGAGCATGTTCGGCCAATTCGGCCGGGGCACCCCAGAAGGCCATGACGGCATCCCCGATGTACTTGTCCACGGTGCCGTGGCGTTCCTGGATGCGCCGGGTCATCACCGCCAGATACTCACCCAGTTGATGGGAAAGTTCCAGGGGGTCCAGGCGCTCGCTGATGGAAGTGAAACCCTTGATGTCGCTGAACAGGATGGTGAGGGTGCGTACGGTGCCACCCAGTTCGGGGTCATTGCGTTCTTCGAGCAACTGGCGGACGAGTTTCAACGGAACGTATTTCTGGAAGGCCCGAAGTCCGGTTTTCATGGATTCAAAGGAACTCAGGACGTCATCAATCTCCCGGAAGGGACTTTTTCCGGACACGGGTTCCAGTTCCATGCGCCGGACCCGCTGGCTTTCGTCCACCAGATGGGTCAGGCCCCGGGAAATCAGGCGGGCGAGAAGGCCCCCGGCGATGAGCGCGATGAGCGCCAGTACCAGGGCAATCAGCAACGCCCGCCGGTTGGCTCGCCGGGCAGAGGCCAGAAAGTCGTCCTCCAGGGCCAGCACGCCGACGACCCAGCGTCTGTCCTGTCCGAGGTCGATGGCCACCAGGGTGCAGACCCAGTCCTTTTTGTCCACCCGGTAGCGCAGGGTCAGGGGTTCGGCACGGGGGGAGGAAAACACCTTCTTCAGGTGGTCCTGGACCCGGGGATGATCGGCCAGCGCGGCGATGGCCGGGTGGGAATTCTCTTCCAGGCGGCGCAGGCGCCGCTGGCCCTTGTCGTCGTCCAGCACGAGGGATTCCTTGTCGAGTCCGGCCAGCACCTGTCCCAGATCATCCAGAATGAATGCCTGCCCGGACGCGCCCACCCGGATGTTCTGGGCGAGAAAATCAGAGACGTCCACCAGGGCGATGTTGATGCTGAAGGCACCCCGCCAGGTTCCCTGGGCGTCGATGTGGGGGACGGCAGCGGTGACTCCGGGAAGCCGGTCGGTGTAAAACACGTAGACTTCGGTCCAGAAGATGGCTCCGGCGTTTTTCGCGCCCTGGTACCAGGTGCGGACCCGGGGGTCGTAGAGGTCTTCCGGATGTTTCACCTCTTCGCGGATGGAACTCATGGGAGCGCCCGGATCGCGGTGTTGCCACACTACCGAGCGGGTGCCCTCGTTGATGACAATCTTGGTGGAAAGCGAGCCGTCCGGCTGGCGCTTGACCATCAGGAAGTTGCCTTTGGCATCGCCGTAGTTGAGCATGGCGATGGTGGGGTTCGCCCGCAGCATGTCAAAGAAATACGTTTCCAGTTGCCTGTAGTCCGTAGTGGAAACGATTTCGCGACTGACCATGGAAAGCGTGATTTCCGCAGAGGACCGCGCCGGATCGAGATAGCCCCGTACCTGTTCCTTGACCACCCGTGCGTTCTGGTCGATCAGGCGGGTGGAAAACTGCAACAGGGAATCCCTGGAAGACATGTAGGTAATCGCCGAAAGCAGCCCGGATGTGACGAGTATCAGTCCGGAGAGGGCTATTCCAATGGTCAATTTGAGGGTGGGGCGGAATTGTTTCATGGTGGGGGATTATGCCAAAAACCATGGCAGGACGCCAGCTGCGATTCCCCTTTGCAGGGCAAACGCATTATGAGCGCTGAGTGATAATTGTGGGCCAGTGCCGGTTGCCGGGGTCCAAATGACGGTGGTTTCTTCGCAAGGCTTCGAAACAAAGGGGGCCCTGCGGGCCGTTTGTCCCAGACTTGATAAACCGCCAGAATCCGGGTATGTTTCATCACGTTCCTTGTCGGATGACTGGACGTAAGGTTTTTGAATGGAAAATACATGATTGTCTTGAATAACAGACAATGCCTGAGGTAAAGAAATGCCCGCAATATCAATGTTTTATGGTTTGATTGTCTATATGTATTTCATGGACAATAAACAACACAAGTTGCCTCATATCCATGCCAAATTCCAGGATCATGAGGTAATCGTGCAAATCCCGGATGGAACTGTTCTCGACGGGGATATTCCCAATTCAAAAATGAAATTACTGCAAGCCTGGATTGAGTTGCACAAGGAAGAACTCATGGCCAATTGGGAACTTGCCGTTTCTGGTGAGCAACCATTCAAGATTGAACCGCTGAGGTGAGATCATGAACCCCCGTGTAAAAGATGTTTCGGCAATTTCAGACTATCGATTGAAAATCATATTCAGTAATGGAGAGGAAGGAATTTACGATTGTTCCCATCTGCTGGATTTTGGGGTGTTCAGGGAGTTGAAGGAAGTGACCTATTTCAACAAGGTAACTGCTCTGGATGGCACCGCAGTATGGCCACATGATCAAGATATTTGTCCTGACACGCTGTATCTGGATTCAATCAAGAAAGTCGAAGAATCCTGACTCACACTCTTACCTGATGCAACAAATTCAGGGTAATCCCCTCTTCATGATTTGAAAGCATTCATCAGGTGATGAAAAGGGATTTGGTGGCGAACTCCGGTTCACTGGTGAGATTCACCCCCAGTTTGCGCAGGCCTGCTTCGTCCCCGGGGGTGGGCATGTGGGTCAAGTGAACCTCGCAGCCGCGCAACAATTTGAGTTGTTCGATGGCCTCGGCTGCCACCGGGTTGGATGCGGCACTGATGCTCAGGGCGATGAGGGCTTCTTCCAGATCCAGGCTCATCTGGCTGCCGAGCAGGATTTCCTTTTTCAGGTGGCACAGAGAGCCGGTGATGACGGGAGGCATGAGGTGGATGCGGTCGGGAACTCCCGCCAGATGCTTGACTGCGTTGAGGATCAGTGCCGAGGAGGCATGCATGAGTTCGGAGTTTTTCCCGGTGATGATGGTCCCATCGGGCAACTCCAAGGCTGCGCCGCAATAAATGCCCCCGCAGCCCTTGTTGCTGCGTTTTCCGGCGGCGGCGGCTTCCCGGGCGGGCAGCACGACGCGGCGATCCTCGGGTTTGAGACCGAACTCGTTGAGCAGCATGGCGACCCGTTCCACGGTTTCCCGGTCCACCAGACCCATGGCGTATTCACAGGCGTACCGGTAATAACGGCGGATCACCTCTTGCCCGGCGGCCTCGCGGACCACGTCATCATCGATGATGCCGAAACCCACCCGGTTCACCCCCATGTCCGTAGGGGACTGGTAGATGGACTCCTGACCCGTGATTTTCTGGAGGATGCGGCGCAGCACCGGGAACACTTCCATGTCGCGGTTGTAATTGATGGACTGGACGCCATGGGCGTTCAGGTGGAAGTGGTCGATGCAGTTGTAATCCCGGATATCCGCGGTGGCTGCCTCGTAGGCAATGTTCACCGGGTGCTTGAGCGGAATGTTCCAGATGGGAAAGGTTTCGAATTTGGCGTATCCCGAGCGGATGCCGTTTTTGTGGTCGTGATACATCTGCGAGAGGCAGGTGGCCAGTTTGCCGCTGTTGGGACCCGGACCGGTGACAATGACCAGTGGTGCGGTCGTTTCGATGCGGGGGTTGGTGCCGTATCCGGCCTCACTGACGATGGTATCCACATCCGCCGGATAACCGCGGGTTTTGCCATGGGTGTAGATCTTGATGCCACGTCGCTTGAGTTTCTTGCGAAACAGATTGGCGGCCGGTTGATCCTCGTAGCGGGTGATGACCACGGAATTGACAGTGATGCCCCATTCGGCGAAATCGTCGATCTGCTTGAGTGCGTCCGAATCGTAGGTGATTCCGAAATCCGCACGCATCTTCTTGCGCTCGATATCCCCGGAGAAAATGGTCAGGATCACATGCAGGGGAGATTTTTTCTGCAGTTCCTGTAGCAGTTGCATTTTCACGTTGGGATGGAATCCCGGAAGCACCCGGGCCGCATGGTAGTCAAAGAGGATTTTCCCACCGAACTCCAGATACAGTTTGTTGTCGAAAAGCCTGACTCGCTCGAAAATGGCTTCTGTCTGCTCCTCCAGGTATTTCTGGTTGTCAAATCCGGTTTTTTTTCCCATCAACCGTCCTCCTGGCCCGAGTATCCACGCATGTCCGGTCAAGTCAACCACAACCACCACAATGGACCAGAAGGAGTAGAGGATCAGAAATGAACACCAAAGGTCAGGCGCAGAACCGACATCTCTTCGTATTTGACTTCCAGATCCCCCTTTTGGTCCTGGTTGGGAAACAACCGGGTGGCTTCCAGTCCGAGGCTTACGGCAAACGAGTCCGGGGAATAGTCGGTTGACGCGGCTTTACCGATAAAAAATGAGGGAACGTCCCAGCCGCTGGGTGATTCGTTCGATGGCCGGGCGCATTTTCTCGTGAAAGGTCCAGCGTGTGAAGGGAAACCGGAACTCCCTGGCTTCGCACAACATGGAGAAGACCTTGTTTGGCCAGCGTTCGATGTCCTTCGGGCGCCGGGGGGGGCCGAGTTCACCAAGGGCCGTCACAACATGGAAAAAAATGCCCGCAGCAGAGGCTCCGAAAGCCGGCCGGCTGTGGAATCCGGTTTCATCGATTTCCGTAAGGCAGTCCGGGCAGATCAAGGGCAGTCCGGCGGATTCCGGGTCATCCAGAAGGGTGATTCCGCAGCGGCAACAGAAACTGTTGGCAGGAACACTATCGTTCATGGGGGAACTCCGGTTCCGGTCTTCCGGTGACCAGATTGCCCCGGTTGCGGCGCAAAAGCAAATACATGCTCCCTGGCCCGCCATCCACGGGTCGTGCCGTGCAAAAGGCCAGGATGCGTTTTCGCAGGGGACCCCGGGTCAATAGCGCCAGCAGTCCCTCCCGAAGGGCCGGTACAGGTGTGCGCGAGTGCAGGCCGCGTCCGTGTATGATGAGAATGCAACGTTTCTGTTGACCGATGGCCCGGGACACAAAACCCAGTATTTCCTCCCGGGCCTCTGCCCAGGTGAATCCGTGCAAATCGAGGTGGTCCTGGACGGCAAAGTCGCCTTTCTTCAATTGATCGAGCAAACGCCGGTCCACGCCGGGGGCCAGTCCCGTGACGAATTCATCCAGGAATTCGATGTCGAAATCGCCTTTGCCATCCACGATATCCGACAAAGCCGCCAGCGCGGTGTCATTGTCATCACCCGGGGGAACACGGGGTGCCGGCGGCGGTGGAGGGGCCACCCTGTCATCGTTCCGGACCGGTTTCACGCCGTGGTAGTAGCGGGCAAGAAGTTGACTGTCGGATTCGGCTGGCACGGGCGCCGGCGTGTCGGGTTTCGGTGGAGGTGTCGGTTTGGCGGTCCGGCGTACGGTTTCCCTGAGCTGCTGCTCAGCAAGGGCAAACGGGGAATCTACAGGTTCCTGTGCAGGTCGGTGAGCGGTGGTGGGTGGAGATTTCGCTGGAGTTTTCTTTCTCCGTCTGGACATTCCGCCTCTTGCAGTTCCACTGCAGGATTTGTCCGGACTGCCTATTGGCAGTAGGCAGGACCACTCGTGCAGGTTTCCGGTCCATCAGGACACTGGGTGGTGCAGTTGACCCAGTTGCTGCAGGTGCCGACCGTGGTGGTGGGACGACAGACCTTGAAGTTGTACTGACCGTAAATGGTGAGGGTCACACAACTGGAATACGGATCGCAGTCGTTGCTGTCGATGCAGGAATCCAGGCAATAGGACGGGTTGTTCATGTTGCCGTCGGGAGGCAGGCAGACTCCGCGCAGGCAGTCGGCCCATTCGGAGCATTGCCGACAGGTGTCGATGCCATTGGACGGCTTGGTGCAGGACCCGGAACGCGGCATGCACTGGTAATTGCCGGCGGAAACCTGGGCGCACAGGTAGCCGTCGGGACAGAACGTGTTGCGATCGCAGGGGGCCGAGCACACGGTGTTGTCCACACCACGCATGCTCAGGCAGAGGCCTTCGGTGCATTCGGAATTGATCTGGCACGGAGCGCAGAGTTCACCTTCACCGATGCAGGAGCCATAATCATGGAAGCACTGGTACGTGGGGGAATTGCCGGGTTCGCACGAACCGTCGCACCAGGAGCAGTCTGCCACCCAGGCCCCCTGGCTTTCGCAGAAGTACGCCTGAAGGCAGCGGCTGTCCACGGGGCAGGTGCCGCCGCGGTCGGGATCACACAGGCGGGAGCAGTAACGTCCCCCTTCTTCGTTGGCGGGATTGGTGGCCACACAGCGGTCGGTCTGGTAGCCGCACTGGATGTCCATGTCGCAGGTTTCACAGAAATTCCGGGGCATACAGATGGGGTTTCCGTCGCCAGGATCCCGGCAGGTCATGTCCGGGGGACAGTCGCGGCGGCCGGTGCAGGACTGGGTGCAAAAGGCCCGTACATCCCCGGAATAGGCGGAGTAGCAATCGTAGCCGTCCGCACAGGAATTATTGGCACAACTGTCACCGGGGCCGCCCGGACCGGTGTCGAAATCCACCGGCACACACCAGTAGGAATCGGTGCTGTATCCGCAGTACGTGCTTTCGGGGCAATTGATGCCATTTCCACAGGCGATGGTGCAGATGCCTTCCCGGCAGTCCACCAGTTCGCCATCGGGGCAGGTACGGTCCAGGGCGCAGGGGAGGCAGTCATCCACTTCCTCGCAGAACTCACCGAGGCTTGCCAGCGGCCGGCAGTGGCCGGACCAGCAGGTGTATCCATCCCGGCAATCCGTGTTGACGTTGCAGGAGGGAAGACAGTAGGATGCGGAACCGAAATCGATGCATTGCCCTTTCTTGCAGGGAGTGGCCTCATCGCAGGGAACCACGCACATGCCATCGGGCATTCCCAGGTTGCACACACCGGTGCATTTGGTGATCTGGTCGCAGGGGGCACCCAGCGGTTTTTTCTTGTCGCCTTCATCACATCCGGCGATGAAAACAGAAAGGATCAGAACAGAAAAAAGAAAGAAAGTGCTTCGCATCATTTCGCTTGCCTCCGGTCACAACTTGTATACAATACCATGCGTCAAGTCAAGGTTTCCTTGAAGACCTTTTCACTATTTCAAAGGTGTAACATGCGTTCAAAAATAATTTTAGTTTGCAGTTGTATTGCAATACTTCTATCGGCCTGCCAGGAAGGCGATGCAGGTGGAACCGACAAGGAGTACAAGAGCGGAGAGCTGCCGGTCAACATGCCTTACCCGAGGCAGTCCGGAGACAGCGACTGGAGTCCCAGCCGCTGCTCGGTGGACTTCTACCCCTGTCCTCCCGTGGGTACCGGCCGGTACCAGACCATGGAGGATTTCCCCTTCATCCCGGTGAACACCGCGGCAAAGGAACAGGCCGACGAACAGGGCATGATGTACATGCACGACCTGTACCAGATGCGCTCCGAAGGCAAGAAACTGCTTTTCTTCATGGTGACTGCGGGTTGGTGTTCTGTCTGCAATGTGCAGAATCCTCACCTGAATACGGTGGCACAGACCTACCCCGATGTGATTTTCCTGATAGTGGTTGCCCAGGATGCCAACGGGGAAGACGCCACGCTGGCCTATGCCAAGTCCTACGGGGAGCGCTATGCCTGGGACAACAAGCCCCAGGTGTTCGTCACAAACGACTCCAGTTACCTGTTTGAAAGGTACATGAACATCGCGGCGTATCCGTTCAACGCGTTCATCGATCTGAAGAACATGCAGATCATCGGTTACGAGAGTGGACTCACCACTTCGGCCGCCTTCTCCTCCGCCGTGTCATCTGCCCTTTCCAAGGTGAAATAGCCCTTCCGGGGATACCCGGAACAACAGGACAAGAACTTTCGGGGAATCCGGGCTTTTCGCAAATGCTTGACATCAGCGATAGGCTCAGTAATTTTAAATGGAAACCGGGGGTGTTTTCATGAGGAGTTTTTGTTTCTGGATCCATTCGGTACTTTTCGTCGTGATGCTTTTTTCCTGCGACAAGAAAATTTCTGTCAAGGACAGGTGCGGAGATGATTTTGTGGACCCCGGAGAAGAGTGTGACGGCAGGAACCTGGATGGAAAGACCTGCGCCCTTTTGGGGTATTACCGTGTCGAGGGGGTATTGTCCTGCACGCCGCAATGCCAATTTGATACCAGCGATTGCGGAGTGGCCCGCTGCGGGGATGGCAGTGTCCAGGAGAACCACAACGAGCAGTGCGATGGTACCGAACTCAACGGACAATCCTGCCTTTCCCTGGGGTATGAACGGGGAACTCTGGCCTGTACGGCAGCCTGCCGTTTTGACATAAGCGACTGTGTGGGGTCAGGTGCCTGCGGTGACGGCATCATCCAGCACCCGGAAGAATGTGATGGCAACCAACTCAATGGACAGACCTGCCAGAGTCTGGGCTTTTACGTGGGGACCCTGGTCTGCGGAAGCAATTGCCAGTTTGACTTCACCAGTTGTTCCGGCCGCTGTGGCGACGGCTTGATTGATGACCAGCATCAGGAAGAGTGTGACACACTGAATCTGGGGGGACGCAATTGCGAGGGTTTCGGGTTTTACGGAGGACAACTGGCCTGTTCCTCCACCTGCCGGTTTGACCTGGGTCCATGCGAGGCGGTGGGCCGCTGCGGCGACGGTATCATCCAGTTGTTGCATGGAGAGGTCTGTGACGGGGACGAACTCGGTGGCGTCACCTGCATCAGCCAAGGCTGGCACAGGGGCCAATTGGCCTGCATGGAGGATTGTCAAGGCTATGACGAGACGGATTGCGCGATTGCGGGTCGTTGCGGTGACGGCATTATCCAGGAGGAATGGGAAGAGTGTGAGGGAGCGGATCTGGGGGGGCAAACCTGTGTCACACTGGGGTATTCGCCCAGGAGCGGGGACCTCGGTTGTACGGTGAACTGCCAGTACAACAGAACCCTTTGCGCGGAGAAGAGTTCCAATGCAAACCTTTCCACATTGACCGTGGGCACAGGGACCCTGGTGCCATCTTTCTCTCCGGGAGTGGTTTCCTATGACGTCAACGTCCCGATGTCGGTGGGTATTCTCACCGTGGCTGCCACGGCCCAGGATTCGTATGCCACGGTGGCGGTATCACCGGCCCAGCCCATGAATCTTGCGGAGGGCATCAATCTGGTGGTGATCACCGTGACGGCAGAAAACGGGCTTGAAAAAGCATACAATGTGGCGATTACCCGGCGGGACTACCAGTCACCGAACATCGGGATGCTCAAATATGTTCCCGCCGGTCAATTCCAGCGTGATTCGGAACCGGAAAACATCAGTGGAGTTTCCGCATTCCGGATGGGTGTGCATGAAATCACCAGGTCGCAATTTGCTGTTGTGACCGGCTGGCCGGATCCGGCCAACCCGGCATACTCCAGTGGCACGAACGATCCCGTTCAGCGGGTGAGCTGGTATGATGCCATCGCATTTTGCAACAAACTGAGTCTGCTGGAGGGATTGACTCCGGTGTATGCCGTTGAAGGCGTTGACTTTGCAGCACTTGCAGGGACGGAAGTTCCAGTGGACAGCGATGAGACATGGAATGCGGTGACCGTCGACTGGGAAGCCACCGGATACCGCCTGCCCACCCAGATGGAATGGATGTGGGCCGCCATGGGCGCGGACACCGCAAATCCCGGGGCTGTCAACACCACGGGCTGGTCAAAACCATTCGCCGGAAGTGGGGGAACGAATGTCATCGGAGACTACGCGGTCTTCGGTTTTGGAACCACAGAGGACGGTCGGACATTGACGGAGCGTACGAACCCCGTCGGTTCCAAGTTGCCCAATGAACTCGGATTGTACGACATGAGCGGGAACATCTGGGAATGGGTGTGGGACTGGTTTGCAACTGGTTATCCCTCGGGATACCGCATGGACTACCGGGGTCCGGCGCCGGGGAGTTACCGGGTGAAGCGTGGCGGCCATTGGGGGAATCCCTCCATGTCCTGTTCCATTGAACACCGCTGGAACTTTTTTCCAGAGCAACGCAGCCGGATGGTGGGATTCCGGGTGGTTCGTCGTTAGAAAGAAATGCCGCAAACCGCCGGCAGGGTCCCTGTTATTGTTTTTTGATACCTTTCCGGGGGGCTCAAGGATCTTCATAAGGATCTTCATTTTGAAAAAGAGGGAAAACCGGGGTACAATCACCCGGGTGGAATCAGAGCCGGACGGAAAAAACCATTCGGTCCCGTCGGTCGGATGAAGCCGGGGTGTTTTTTGAAGGAATTTCTACGCCATCACTGGAAATGGATCACCGCATTGTGTGCGGTCGGGATCCTGTGTGCCGGTGCGGCGGTGGGATGGCATGTGGTGCGCCGGAAGTTTCACGGGGAGGCCCTGGCCCGCCTGATCATGGAAAATTTCAACCGGAACCGGCGGGGGCGCATGGAAATCGATCACGTTTCCTGGCGACCCCGGGCGGTACTGGATTATTTGTCCGGAGAAGCCACCCCCGTGACGGTCAAAGGCCTCCGGCTCTATGACGTGCGGGGAAAACTGGTGG
Source organism: uncultured Kofleriaceae bacterium (assembly GCA_964618145.1). GTDB lineage: Bacteria > Myxococcota_A > Polyangia > HGW-17 > HGW-17 > HGW-17. The sequence goes on along the minus strand of CAZTZR010000017.1, from coordinate 6,339 downwards.
TGGATGTTCCCCGGGCCACAGGGCGGATCTATCTGGAACCCTTGCGACGGAACGTGTCCCTGGTGGTGGAAGAACTCACCGTGGATGGAGGGACCATCCATGTGGAGATGTTTCCCCGGCCGGAAAACCCGGAATACACGGAACTGGGACTGGTCACTCTGTTCAACAGTGCCACGCCATCGACTTCGGCCACTCCACCCAAACTGCCCGATGACCCCTTCACCATCCAGGTCAGGCGACTGAATGCGAAAAACATCCGGGTGACGGCGGATATCCCTTCGGCGGACCTGGACATCCAGGGGATTTCGGTGCGCAACGGGTTTTTGCATTACAATTCCCCTTCCGTGAAGGAACCCCACAAATTCCATCTGCAGGCGCTTCCCAAAGCCGAAAAAGCCTGGGTCAAACTGCTGGGCCAGGAGATGAATTTCAGGCAGATCGAGTTCACGGACGGGTTCATGGATCCGGCCGAAGCCTGGGAACTGCGTTTTGCCGCCCGGGCCGTGGAGGGGGACAACACCCCGGTGAACGCCCGGGCCCATCTGGGGCGCCACGGTCTCAAGGTGGATGTCACGGCGCGCAATCCGGGGGCCCTGGCCAGCCGCTACATTCCGCTGGTGGATCTGGAGGATGGTGCCGACAGTTGGGGCGCCGTCATGATCCGGGGGACGCTGATCAAGCCGCGGGTGTGGGTCCAGGGCGGGGGCCTGCGGTTTCGTCCGCCCACGGGCGCATTGGTGGAAAACCTGCAGGGAGGACTTTTCTACCAGCGCAACCAGACCCATGGGACGGTGGAGTTCGAGGACGTGAAGGGAACCGTGTCCGGCGCCGGATTCACTTTCAACGGACTGTGGGATCTGTTCACGGGAAACATGACCGGTCGTGTGGCGGGAAGCAATCTTCCGGTTCGTCCATTTGTGCCCGAGGCACACCGGGACATGGCCCCGGAAACCCTGGACGGAACGGCCACCTTCCGGTGGGTGTATCCCTACCGGAACCACATCGAGTTTTCCTGGGATACCCGGGGCAAGGGCGGCCTGCTGCCGGACATGAAGTTTGCAGGACGGCTGCATTATGTCGACAATCAATTCCGGTTGCTGGAAAACCGCCTGCTTTCCGGCACCACCCGGCTCAATGCCTCTGGTGGATTTGACACCCTGGGGAACCTGGACGTCAAACTGGAAGCCCAGGCTGACAATCTGAACCAGATTCTTTCCCGGTTCGGAATGCCGCCCATGGCCCGCAACGGCACCTTTTCAGGAACCATCCGCGGAGATGTCCGCAATCCGAAAGTGCAGGGCCGGGTGTCCGCAGGGCGGCTGAAGTTCCAGGGGGTGGAGGCATCCCACGCCTCCGGGTTCGTGGTGGCCACCAGGGAACAAGTGGCCGTATCGGGGGCCACGGTTCATGTGGCGGGAGGCCGGGTACGTGGTAGTGGCAGCATGCGGCTGGGCGGAAAAAAACCGCATGTGACGGCCCAGGCTGTGGCGGAGGGCCTGGATCTGGGTGTGTTGACCAAGGGCAATGCCAACGGTCAGGTGGCCGGGAGGCTCAAGGTGGCCGGACCCATGGATCGCCTGTCCGGAAATGTGGAGTTCAACAGCCCGAGCGTCACGGTCAGGGACACCACCGTGACGGGGTTGAGCGGGAATCTGGAGTTGAACCGGGGGAATATCACCGTTTCGGGAATCAGCGCCCGGGTGGCCGGGGTGCAGGTGACTTCCACGGGAACCATTTCCGTGGATCAGGATCTGGACTTGAAACTGGATTTTTCCAATCTGCCGATTGCCGAATTCACGGACGGCCTGTTGGCGGGGTTTCTTTCCATGAACATGCGCATTCGTGGCAAGGTCAGGGATCCCGAACTGGAAGGAAACCTGGACCTCAAGAGGACCGTGTTCAACGGGAAGCCGGTTCCCGATTCCAGAATGGCCTTTTTCAAGCGGAACCAGCACAAGGTCTTCGAGGGCAACCTGTTTGAATCCATCCAGGCCAAAGGGAACTATTCCATCGGCGGCCCGGCCTTCGTGAAGGCGGATCTGGATTTCGCACAACTGGATCCCCAGATGCTGATGGCTTCGAGGTTCCTGACGGACAAGGGGATCACCACCCTGGTCTCCGGGAATGGCCATATACACGTGGAGGCCGGAAAATCGCCGGATGCCGCCATCACCTTTTCCCGGATCGAGGCAGGCATTCCGGTACGGAGAGGCCGGGGCGAGGAGCGGGGTTATCGGGGGCAGGAAGGACGGCGCCGGGGGGAAGGTCGTCGTGGCGGTCCGCGTCAGCGGGTGGAAACCGTTCGCCTGGAGCAACCGGCCACGGTTCAGTTCCAGGAAGGAAACCTGACAATTCCTCCCATGGTTTTTTCAGGGACCAACACCCACCTGCAGTTTTCCGGGGGATATGGACCTTTGAGTAAAAAAATGAAACTGCACGGGGATCTGGATTTGCGCCTGCTCCGCAACCTGCTTCCGGAGAACCTGCCCCGGACAGATGGCATGGTGGTCCTGGATCTGGTCGCGGATCTGGCCGACCCCAAAAATCCGGTTTCCGGGGACATCCACCTGGCGGGCAACCGCCTCACCCTGGACAACGACACGCAGGTCACCCTCCAGTCCGGAAAGATCGAGTTCCGGGATCGGGTCATCCACCTGCACCGGGTGCGTATCATCCACGAAGAAGAGGAACTGGTCGCCAACGGGAAAATCTTCCTGTACGACGACAACCGGGTGAGCAACATGGCCCTGTCCTTCGAGGGGGCGGTGGCGGCCAGTGCGCTGATGGCGGTGATGGGGGACAGCCTCTATTCGGCCTCCGGAAGGGCCCAGGTCCGGCTGGATGTGACTGGCACACCTGCGGAACCCAAGATTCTGGGACGGGCGCTTTTCCAGGAATCGGTGCGTCTGTTCATGCGCAATGGCCGCGAGATTCATGTCGCGCCGGGAGGACTGGTGGCTTTTGCCGGAAACCAGGTACAACTGACCCAGTTGCGGGTTTTCATTGAAGATGGCTACATTGATCTGGACGGCCACTTCCGCTGGCAGGAAAACCGGCCCCAGGATGTCCAGATGTCCATCAAGATCCGGAACCTGGTGGAACGCTCCGCAGGAACCTACGAAGTCGAGGCCATGGGGGATCTCAACCTGTACAGCCAGAACCAGGATCTGTTCCTTTCCGGAACCGTGGACATGCTCAACGCCCGCTATGAGAAAAAATATGATGTCAACCTGGTGGACCGGCTGCTGACACCTTCTGCCCGCACCACGGAAAAATCCGCGTCCTTTCTGGAACGGACCCCCTGGTTGGGGGGTATCCGCTTTGACATCGCGGTGCTTCTGGCCGGCGACATTGAAATCGACAACAACTTCGCCCAGACCAAGCTGGAAGGACAGGTGCATGTCGGCGGCACCCTGGCTTCCCCGCATATTGGCGGGATCGTGGCGCTCAACGGAGGTTCCTTCCGGATTCCCATGCTCCGGGGCAACTATGAAATCAAGGAAGGCAGCGTGGATTTCGACCGCGCCAAGGACACGCGGCATACCCGGGACGAGCCGTATCTGGATGTGCTCGGGGAAATGCTTTTTGTCGACCGCATGGACAACGAGCATGTCATCAACCTGCGCATTACCGGGTTCATGTCCCAGTTGAAACTCGAATGGTCCTCGTCTTCCGGGATGAACTCCGCCCAGGTCCTGACCCTGTTGATGCTCAACCGGACTCCTGACGAGGTGCGGCGTGGCGCCGGCGGCCTTCCCGATCTCGGGGGCATGCTGGAAGGGTATGTCCCCCTGAATCTCCAGTTGGGACTGACGTCCGAAGCCGTTCAGGTGTTTGTGGACCGCCGGTTTTTGGGGGAACACGTGGTTCTCAAGGGAAACGTGGAAGTCGGTTTTCTGGGGCAGCAGCAACAGGAGGCCCAATTGATTTTCCGGCTTCATGACCGCGTGCAGGTGCTCTCCCGGGTCCGGCGCCGGATCACGGGGGACGATTCCGCCCTCCAGGAAGAGGGCAGTGAAGTCCAGACCCGCATGGAACTCAAATACAAGATGGAATTCAAGGGATCCGTCCGCGACATGCTGGGGTTTTAGCCCCGGTTCGGGGTGCCGGGACGGTTCGCCCGGGCCACAATGTCGAAGCCATGACGGCTGCGCAGGTCATCCAGTGCGTTCTGGAGGTTCTCCCTGGGGGGAGGCTGGAAAAGATCCAGTTGCCGCACCGGGGCGCACAGGCTTCCCAGGCTGAGGGTCATGCAGCGGATCCGCAGGCGCGGGGGGCAGGCCCGCTCCAGCAGGGGATTCACTGCAGCGAACAGTTCGTTGTCCAGCCACAAGGGGGCACGCAGGGTGGTCTGCCGCCGGTGTTCCTTCGTGTCGGTACCGGAAACGGCCAGCCATGCGTGTCCTGCGGCCCGGTTCTGCCGGCGCAGGAGAAATCCCAGGCTCTCCACCAGATGCAAAAGATGTGCGCGAAGTTCCGCGGGATCGCAGGAGTCCGGCTGCAGCAGGCGGGTTTCGGTCAGGCGCGCTTCGAGCGGCAATCCCACCGGGGTTTCGTCCAGGCCAAGTGCTGCCTGGCGCAGGCGGACGCCCGTCGGACCGAGGGTGGCCCGCACGAGGGATTCCTCCAGGGCGGCCAGTTGCCCGGCCGTGTCAATCCCGAGCATTTTCAGTCGTTCCACGAGGGCGTTTGGGGCTCCGGGCAGCAGGGAAACCGGCTGCGGATGAAGAAAGTCCACCTCGCTGCCGGGGGTGATGGCGGCGAATCCGACAGGACGGATGACCCGCGTGGCCACCCGGGCCACCAGTTTGCTGGAGGCAAGGGCGCAACTGGGGAGCAGGCCTGTCCGGCAGGTGATGGCCTTCTGGAGCCGGGCGGCGGCATCCACGGCGTGTCCCAGCAGGCGGCGGGTGCCGGAAAGATCCAGGTACAGATGTGCGCGGGAGCCCAGTTCCACCCCGGGACAGGTCGAAGAAGCCAGTTCCGCCATGGCCTGCATGACTTTCCGGGCGCCTTCCTCCGGCGGACAGATGATGGTGAGGCCCGGCACCCGGCGCCGGGCGGCCTCCAGGGGCATGCCCCGGGTCAGACCTTCCGCGAATGCCGCCGGGGAGACGTCCATCACCACCGCCCGCGGGACATCCGGAAACCCGATGACAAAGGGTTTTTTGTCCAGTGAGGGATTCTGGATCCGGGCCAGTTGGGCATAAAACCCCGTGATATTGACATGCACGATGTGACGTACCAGTGGCATGGGATCCCCCGCAGGAAAACCCGTGCAGAATACCTAACGGATGTTAGGTTGTCAATCGGAAACCCGTCTCATGTTCCCTCCTGCACCACGACCTTGTCGCGCAGGATGATGCTCCGGAAGGTTTCCCCGGTGGTGGCCCAGTCCACCACATCCACTTTCCATGGCAAATCCGATTCGGAGAAGGCTTCGGCCAAAGCCGCGCTTGCATCCAGCGGCAGCGCATGTTCGGTGATCACGGCCAGGTCCAGATCGGAATAGGGTTTGGCTGTATGGGTTGCGCGCGATCCGAATGCCCATACGGGGTATTGTGGCAAGTGTTTTTGAAGTATGTCGCGCACGATGGCCCAGTGGTCAGGATGGATGTCGATGGGGGGAACCCGGCCCGTCATGGTTGACGACTCCGCAACTGATCCCGCAGGTGACGTACCTCCCTGATGAAATGCAAAATGCCCTCCACCACTTCCCGGGCAACGTTTTCGTCGTAGGGATGGCTGGTTCTGGCACGCATCTCGCGGTAACGCCGCCAGTCGGGCCATTCCCCCAGCAGCAGCCCCTGTTCGTTGCCTGAACGAATCAGATCCTGAAACGCCATGGCATCGTATTGTGCCGGGTTGGGTGAGGTGGACTCCAGGTAGCGCTTGAGTATCTTGTGGCTGATTTCATAGGTGAATTCGAACCGCTGGATGAGGCCATCGCGGATTTGCAGGTCACTGGTGTCGACCAGGTATCGTTTCCAGCCTTCTTCGAGGCGATCCAGCGCATTTTCCAGTGGGCCGATGTTGAGCGTTTCGCCAGTCATCGAATGCTCCTTGTTTTTCGCCTCCAACGGGTACTATCCCTGAGGGTGGGGTGCATGTCAAGTCCACGGGTATCCCGAAAACATCTGACATTCGCCCTGTCATTGACCACCCCTCGTTGCGGCGGTCCTTTTCAGGTTGCATTATCAAAAAAAGCGGGTATACAAAGAATTGCGGCATGGGGTATCCCATGTGAATTCGAAAGGAGTGTGCAATGAAGAGGACGTTTCTGTTGGTGATCTCCCTGGCGCTTTATTCGTGCAGCGCCCCCCCCCATCACGATGTGAA
>CAZTZR010000016.1:0-53701 GCA_964618145.1 uncultured Kofleriaceae bacterium | reverse complement strand
TTTTTCACCCAGCCTGCGGGTAGGGTCAGCCAGTGCCTCCTTGAGTGTCTTTCGGTCGACCATACCGTATCGAAAAAGTACATTCCCCAGCCGATCATCAGGATCCGAACTGGAGGCATACCGGATCTGTCCATCCTTGAAAATCACGGACTTCTTGCGTTCTTCAGAAATAACCACCAGCACGCCGGTACGGTTGTTCTCACCCAGAAAATTGAAAAATTCCAGAAGGGACCCCTCTTCGATCACGCCGGAAAACATGACACGACCCAGCAACGTGGCCTCGGAGGTTTCCACGGGTGCTCCGGACTGCTTGCGTTCGAAAAGGAGCATATAGGATGTGGAAGGTCCCAGTGACCAGTCACCGGCGAAATGCGCCAGGGTCTTGGCCTGGGATTCATCCTTCATGGTGATGTTTCCCTTGACAGAGATATGGATGTTCGCCTTGCCGTCTATCATGAACACCGTCCGGTCGTGTTCTTCATCACGTCACATTCCCAAAGTGGGCTCGGGAAGGTCATCCAGATCCTCGGGGGGACCTTCCCCGGTCCAGCCGAAAGGCAGAACCACCGTCACATCCTCCGGGTCTATCAGAATATTGACCGGTTTGCCAGAATATTGCAATTCGAACTCTTCCGTCTTTCCGCTTGAAGGCAGAAAAACCCAATGATTCCAAGTACCTTCGGTGCTTTGATACCGGATCGGAACCCACAGTGAAATTCCTCCTGTATTGAAAAGTTTCAACACAACTGCACCCTGCCGGGCAATGGAAGAAACCACGCGGATGTTCACGAACCGGGGACTGCGCAGGACTTCTTCCGGAAGTTTTCCGCTCATGACGTCCATGATTTCATGAAACATCAGCACTGGTTTTTTGTCAGCAATCATAAGTTTTTCGCAATGGGCGCGGGAAAAACCCTCCGGTCCATCCTGAAGAAGCGCCGGAAACAGAAGCGCCCAGTAGGCGGCCGGTTCGGGCAGATCCTGCCCCGGATCCATGGCCCGGCGCTGGACCCAGTCGAGGTATTCCTTTTTCCAGGCTTTTTGCTGGCGCAACCGATCCGGTTCGGGCAGCAGCGTCAATGCACAGGCCCGGATGGCACCTTCCCGGGCATGGACCGGGGCCGAAACCCAGGCAGGAAAACGCGCGGCCACGGCCGCAGTGGTCACGTCCATGGGCGATGATCCGGAAACCAGCCGCCAGTGTCCGAATCCGGCAGGGTGCCGGACAGAGTCATCAAGTACCACCAGCCGTCTGCCGGAAAAACCCGGTTCCTCCACAAACGGGTGCAAAAGCGGCAGGAGACGGTCCACCGACCGGGCGGAAATGCCCAGAATCCTGCGCTCTCCAACCTGCAGTTCGGCGGGATGGTCCCTGTGGATAACAAGTGCCAATCTTGCAACTGGCTGTTCCCAGGACCATTCATCCAGCAGGCCTTCGGGCAACCCCAACACATGAACATGATACTGCGCATCCGGCTGACGGGTGAATCCGGTCAGGGAAAACCGGACCGGCCATTCGCCCATGGCCAATCGGCAATCGTGAGCACACCCCACAGAGAACAACAAGGGTGAGAACACAACAAGAATGCGATCCCTGTCTGTCCATTCGCGATGATGCAGGGCAAATTCAAACTGCAATTTTGGTGCGTCTTCCCTGGATGGCAGGGGAATGCAGTTTTCACGTCGAACCACACCGGTGCAGGTCTCACCAGCATCCCAGGAACGGTTTTGGATCTGTACCACGGGGTCGAAATACAACCTGTCACCCCCGGACTCCTTGCGCGTGATGGTGGCCTTGCCAAAGAGAAACCGGCCGTTGAAATGCAGCCGGACATCCACCTGCCCCGCACCGGATTGTTCACAGACACACTGGATTTCAGGCACATCGGGAGCATCTGGTGCCGAAGCCAGAAGACCTCCCAATTGAAGGGGTTCCAGTTTTTCCGGTTTTTCCGGGGTGCAGCAAAAGAACAGAAAGCAAATGACAAAGGATCTGCGAAGCCTCACTTCAACAGATCCCGGGCTTTCTTGTTGTTGGGACTGTTCTCCACTGTGATCCGCAGGACGCGTTCGGCCAGTTTCTTGGCTCCGGTGGTGTTTCCGGAATCCCGCATCTGCTGTGCTTCATCCATGAAGTCCGCCGACTTCTGCTCGAGTTCCTTGAGCCCTTCGAGAAGTTCGGTGGTGTCATCGGGATCCAGATCCATTCCCTTTTTGAAGAATTCGAAGGCTTCCTCATACCGGTACAAATCCAGGGACTTGCGTCCGTCGATATAGAAACTTTTGGCCAGCCGGTTGCCGATGTTCCGGCTGTATCGACTCTTGAACCCTTCCGGAATGATGTTCCGGTCCACGTTCAGGACCACTTCCCACTCCTTGCGGGCACCCTCGGCATCGCCGATCTGCAGCTTGGTTTCGCCGGCCTCATATCCCTGCACAATGTTCTGCAATTGTGCCTGGAGTTCGATGATCAGTGATGTATGCTGGGCGAATTTTCTCTTGTGCTTGGGATGCTTCACGAATTCCTGCAAAGCCAGGATGGCGTCCTTGGGATTGCCGGTGAAATACACCAGCACCTGGTCGGCAATGCCTGCAGGATATTTCTTGAAGATGGCATCCTTGGCCTGACGCGCCCACATTTCGTCCACGGGAATGCGGGGAGTGAGAAACCGTTCAGCCTCACATGGCACGAATTCCTTGCGATTCCGCAGCGCCCGTTCGGCGGTCTGCAAATCCAGGCGAATCTGTTCCTCCGTTTTGAGGTCATCCAGACGGGAGTCCAGTTCAAAGTACCTGCAGAGATTTTCATGTGCCTGCTGGAAATGCTGCACCTTGACCCTGGCCGTCCCCTCGTCCCGGTAGTGACGGGCCAGATCCTGTTTGAGTTCCATGATGATGGGGGTCACGTCCGCCCGGTAGTACTGGCTTTTTGGATCGATCTCCCCGAACGTTTTGAGGGCCTCTATCCGGAACTCGTGGGTCATCCGGTTCTTCAAATCCAGCGCACGCTTGAAAATTTCGTAGTTTCTCTTTTCAAAAAGGGCATGGGCCATCTTTTCCTTGATGTCCCGATCATCCGGCACCAGGCTCAGCGCTTCCCGGTATTTGGATATCGCCTCGTCCCAGTCATCCAGACGGGTCAACTCGTCGGCTTCCGCCTTGACCCTGGCGACCCGGGCCTTGATGTTCTCGTCGTAGGAGGCTTCCATCATGGTTCTGTCCTCGGGCTCCTTGTATCTCTTCTGCAGGGCAACCTGCACGATGGCATACCCGACGAACAGGAAGATGATACCCAAAAACATGAACATCAACTTCTTGTATTGCGCAATGCTGAAGCGCCCCCCTCCCATTCCCGCCTCACCGATGGCAGCGAGATAGAACGGCACCTCCCCTATGCGAATGCGGTCACCGATGGACGCATGCTCCCGCTTGACCTCCTTGCCGTTGATGAAGGTCCCGTTGGTGGACCTGAGATCCTGAACCAGAAGGGTGCCTCCTTCTTCCAGAGTAAGGCGGGCGTGCACCCGGGACACGGAAGGATCATCCACCACCAGTTCCACATTGGGAGCCCGCCCGATATCGAAGAAATCATCGTAGGCGAGGATGAATTCCCTGCCATCCAGATACCCCTCACGCGCGATGAGTTTCAACTGGCGTTTGGCAATGGGAACCGCATCAATGCCGAACTGCACCGGACCGGCTGCCACGGCGGGGTCCACTTCATGCTCACCCGTGTTGATCTGGATCTGGCCACCGCCCTGGGCAAGGGATGCCTGGGGTGGGTAAGATGCCTCCGGGTGGTAACCGGCGGTGGCCGGCATGGCTGCCAGCATGGCCGGGGGCACCATGTCCGGTGGGGGAGGAGGTGCCATTGCCATGTCCGGCGGGGGAGGAGGTGGAGGCGGCACGAATGCCGCATCATCAAAATAGGGGTACAAAGCGTATCCCCCGAACACCAGTTGACTTTCGGCTGTGAGGTAAGCAGGCGCAGCAAGGGCAAATCCGTCAAGGATGGTGGTGCCGGAACCGCCATCTTCAATGACGGGATACCCCTCGGTCAGATACACAAATGCCTGGGCCGGTGCTGCGTCAGGCAGCAGCAGGGAACTGGAAGGGTCGGAACCGATGGAAAGCACCGCATCCGCTGTCAACGGAAGGCGTGCCACTTCGGCGCCGGTCATGTCGTAGAGAATGATATACCACAAGGACGGAACTCCTACTCGTGGAAGATGGTCATGTCAACCGGAATGCCCTTGCGGCGCAAGTCATCATAGAATTTGGGCATGAACCCGGTAGCCATGAATTTGCCCGCGACCTTGTTGTTCTCGTCGTATCCATCCTGCTTGAACAGGAAGATGTCCTGCAATGTAATGATGTCGCCTTCCATGCCGGTCACCTCGGTGATATGGGTGATCTTGCGGCTTCCATCAGAATAGCGGGTCTGCTGGACAATGATGTCGACGGCAGCGGCAATCTGTTCACGGATGGCCCGCACCGGAAGGTCCATGCCGCTCATGAGCACCATGGTTTCAAGGCGGGAAAGCACATCCCGGGGCGTATTCGCATGGACCGTCGTAAGGGAGCCGTCGTGACCGGTGTTCATCGCCTGGAGCATGTCCAGGGTTTCGCCACCGCGGCACTCGCCGACGATGATGCGGTCAGGACGCATGCGCAGGGTGTTGCGCATCAGTTCCCGGATGGGGATGGCACCCTTGCCTTCGATGTTGGGAGGACGGCTTTCCAGCTGAATCCAGTGTTCCCCCTGGATCTGCAGTTCGGCTGCATCCTCGATGGTGATCAAGCGCTCGCCATCGGGGATGAAGTTGGACACGATGTTCAGTGTGGTGGTTTTACCGGAACCGGTGCCACCGGCGATGATGATGTTCTTGCGGGCCAGCACGCACATGCGCAAAAAGTCACCCATCCCCTGGGTCAGGGTGTTGTACTTGATCAGTTCGCTGACCCCCAGCACGTCCCGCTTGAACTTGCGGATGGTGATGGTGGGGCCTTTGAGGGCCAATGGCGGGATGATGGCATTCACACGGCTGCCATCCTTGAGGCGGGCATCCACCAGGGGGGAACTTTCGTCGATGCGGCGCCCAAGCGGCGCAACAATGCGTTCAATGACCCCCAACACGGCTGCATCGGAGGAAAACACCTTGTCGCACAGTTCCAGGCGGCCGGAACGTTCGATGTAGATTTGCGAACTGTGGTTGACCATGATTTCGGAAACGGAGTCGTCGGCCAGAAGATCCTCCAGGGGCCCAAGTCCAAGCGCTTCATTGAGCACGTCCTTGATGAGCGTGTCATGATCCACGAAACTCGGGATCTCGTTGCGGGCGGCCAACTGGTCAACGATGTCACAGATATGGGCATCGGTCTTGTCCCAGAGTTCTTCCTCGGGGATCTCGTCCAGATTCATGCGGCGCAGGTCCATGCGCTCAATGAGCATGTCGTGAATGCGCTTCTGCAAGGCAGCCAGTTTCTCCAACCGTGGGTCCATGGCCTTCTTCCTGACCTTGGAACTTTGGGGGGTTGCCTTTCTCTTGGCCGCCTCATGGGAGCCGGCAGGCGCGGCGTTCGAAGCATGGGAATGAGCCGGGGCCGGGGCCGGGGCCGGCTGCGCGACCGGAGCCACCGGGGCCGGTGCTGGCATCTCGGGTTCCTCGAACATGGGGGGCGGCGCAGGTTGCGCACGCGGCGGCGGTGCAGGCTGCCGGGGGGGCGGCGCAGGCTGGGCGCGCGGAGGCGGGGCAGGCTGCGCACGAGGAGGCGCGGGGGCCGGTTCCAAGGAAGGTACTCCCCCCAGACCCAGGTCGTCATCATCCAGGGCGGGGGGTGACGCCTGGTGGCGCGGGGGCGGCGCAGACTGCGCACGAGGGGGCTCTGGTTCAAAATCGTCGGAACCGGCGCCGAACAGGTCGTCATCCAGGGACGGAGGCGGCGCGGAACGCGGGGGCGGGGCAGGCTTTCGTGGAGGCGGAGGAGGCGGCGCCGACCTGGCAGCCTTCGGTGCCTCGTCAAAGGATGCCCCACCACCGATGGGGGGGAACAAATCGTCATCATCATCCAGAGACGGAGGCGCGGGCCGACGCGGCGGAGGCGGAGGCGGTTTGGGACCTCCCGAAGGCGGAGGCGGAGGCATGGCCGCGCCCATGGGTTCCATCACCCCGTCACCACCGTCTATGTAAATCATGAAGTCGCCAATCCAGAACTTCTCGCCGGGTTGCACCTGGGTCGGACGATCGATTTTCCGTCCATTTACAAAAGTTCCGTTGGTCGAACGGTCATCGTGGAGGGTAAACGTACCATCCCGCACAATCAGTCGCGCATGATGCTTGGAAACATTCCCCTTGGGCAGCACAATTTCATTGCTCTGAACCCGGCCGATCTGCAACTCGCCAATATTCTCGTTGAACTCAAACCGTGCGGGTTCTCCGCCTTTTTCGGTGACTACAATCGTAAACATCAGGGTTTTCCTCCTTCAAACGGAAAGAAATTGGACCACGGGGCAAAACTTGTCTGTCTATTCCAGAAAAACATCCCAATACAGGTACTTGCTGAAATCCAGGAACCGGCTTTCCACCAGTTGAATTGATTCCTTCATCTGAATCTGATCCGCATGAACCACGGTCGGAGTGACCATGATGGCCAGACTGGAACGTTCTTCCTGATAATCCCGGGATTTGAACAACTCCCCGAGGATGGGGATGTGCCCCAGCAAGGGGAACTTGGAAACCGTTTTGCTGCGGTTGTTCTTGTAAAGTCCGCTGATAATCAGGGTGGATCCTTCCTGCATGTTCACCGTGGTGGACACGTTCCGCTTGCGGAAACCGGGAATCCCCTGAACGGCCAGGGACCAGTCCACATCGGATACCTCGGCCTTGAGGTTGAGGGTGATGTTGCCTCGGCTGTTGGCAAAGGGTTGCAGGGAAAGGAGGATGCCGAACGGCTTGAACTCAACCGCAGAACTGTTGGCGGTGATCAGGGGAATCGGGATTTCGCCGCCGACCAGCATTTCAGCCTTGGACCCGGAACTGCAAACGAGTTTGGGTTCGGCCAGCACACGGGCATGACCTGCCTTGAACAGCATGTTCAGTTTGAAATTAAGCAATTCCTGGGGAGACTGGATGTTGAAGATGATCTGGTTCTGTCCGGAAGGAACAACGGGGATGGTTCCCTCCATGCCCCCCGAAACCACCAGTGCGTCAGGCAGTTCCAGTCCGAAATTCACCATGTTGCGGCTGGAGATTTCCATGAACCGCACTTTCACCTGAACCTGGGAACCTTCTCCCATGCTCACCAGGTTTTTCACCTTCAGGTGAAGCGTCTCGATAATGGCATTGAGTTTGTCCATTTCGTTCTTGGATCCGACCGCCCCTTCGAGGAAGACCATTCCGGCAATCAGGTTTGCCCGAACCGTGGTCATGCCTGCGGACTGGAGGATCTTGTTGATTTGCTCCACCGCACTGGGACGGTATTTGGTATAGTTCACCACGTTCTTGGGGTCGAACAGGTCCACAGCCATCATCACCCGGCCATAATCCGCAGCCGTGTAGGCATAACCGTCAATGATGACCTTTTCCCCGACGGCATGGGTGTAGATCCCCTCGACAGAACCCAGGAAATTGTTGATGGCACGCACGCTGCGACCAACACTGACATCGGAAACATCCACCCTTATGCGGACGGTGTCCCGGCCCAGGGGAACATACAGGTCTGTCACACCGCGACTCACGCCGACCACTGTCACCGAATCCGAAGAAAATGAAACCACGTCTGCAATGCGCGGATTCAGGATGCGGATGACACCGCTGATTTTTCCTTCGAATCGAATGGTTTCGGACTGCCCCATACTAAGGTTGACTGTCTGGCTGATGCTCTGTGCCCAGAGCGGCGTGACATGAAGCAGAACGGTAAAAAATACCAACGGAAGAAAACATGATGCAAGACGTTTCACGGTCACCTCTCTTGCTGCCACCCACACATTGCCAATTTGCGACTCCTGCGTCAAGTGTTAACCGCCTTGGGATGTCAATGAACACGTGTTTTCCGGACATCACGACCGGATCGGCCTTGCGTTCAGACATTGTCACGGACACGGGACCATGTTTTGTAATTTCATGTTTGACTGGCATTAACCTCCGGCTTGTGATACACACAGCCTCATGATGAACTCCCTTCTGATGCTGTTCATGCCTTCTCTGGCCTCGGTGCCGGCACAGATCGTCCACGATGACCTGCCCCGGATCGTGCCAAGTCAGCAACAGATCAATGGACTCATCAACGACCTCTCCACCGGCTCCGTGAACACCCGGATTCACGCCATCTCTGTTTTGGGCCAGGAAAAAATCCGGGAAAGTGTCCCCCACCTGATCTCCCTGCTCAAGGACACCAACCCCCATGTGAGGGCGGAGGCCGCAACCGCACTGGGTCAAATCAAAATCAAAAACAGTGCCCCGAGGCTCTATCAATTGATGCTCAATGACACTAGTCCATTGGTGCGGGCCCGGGCCACCCTTGCCCTGGCCGATCTTGATTATAACGGGGCCCTCCCGGCTGTCTTCAATTCACTTGACCGTCCCGACATCCGGGAACGAATGGCGGCCGTCCGCGCACTCGGGAAATTTGGTGGGCCCAAGGCATTCAATTACCTGATGCGTCTTCTTCGCAGTGGAAATCCGGAATTGCGGGAAACCGTGATCGAAGCGTTGGGTGATCTCGGGGACCGGAAGGTGGTTCGATACCTTTTCCGGTACCTGGATCAGGGAACCGCACAACAGAATCGTGCGGCACTTCTGGCACTTACCCGTCTGCATCCCCAGATGGTCCAGAAGAAACTGCCTTCCCTTCTGAAGCGTTCCGAGACCGAAGTGGTCACCGCCGCGCTGGATAGTGCCGCCCAGGTCGGATGCCCGAAATGCATCCCTCAAATACTCCATCTTGTCGAAAACGCAGATGACCCGATCGCTGCCCATGCGGCCGGAACGGCCGCCACCCTGAATATTGAAGAAGCCATCGAACCAATCCACGCGCGGCTTCTACCCCGTCCCAACCTGCAATCACGCATGCTTTACCTGTGGTCTCTCGGCCGTCTCGGGGCCCCCAGTGTCATTCCGGAAGCCATGTCCGCCCTGCGGGAACCGATGCCTGAACTGCGCCTGACTGCACTGCGCGTTCTTCGCATCGTCCGTCCGGCAGGACTGGAACTCGAATCCGTCATTTACCCGCTGGTTGGAGACACCACTCCCTCCGTGGCGGCTGAAGCCATTTTGTTGCTGGGGGAATACGGAAACCCTGGATGGATGGAATCCCGGTTTCCCGAACCAGGAAGTCCCCTGCGGCTGGGGGCGGCTCTTGCCAGTCTGGCCTGGATGCATCCGGTGCCCTCCCACAGACTGCCGGATCTGCGAATCCATGCACGGAGCGAATCGACTCCGCTTCGAAATGCAGCCATTTCCACCCTGGGGCGTTTACGGGATACAGCCAGCGCTCCGATGCTCCTGAAATCCGTGTACAGTTCAGATTCCAGGCTGCGCTGGGAAGCCGTCCGTGCGCTGGCCCTGATCCGGGATGATGATTCCAGGGGAACCCTCGTAGCACTCGCCTCCCGGGATGCCCATTCCGTGGTCAGGGCATACGCCATGCTGGGTGCCCTGAGCATGAAAGGCAGCACCAAATCCCTGGAAAACACGGCACGTCTTCGCCATGAAGAACGAATGGCAGCACGGGACTACGCGGAAGCCTTCATCTATGCACTGGCCCTCGCCCAGTCCGGAAAGAAGGACCATGTCGAGGCGTTTCAGAAGGTCTTTGAACTTCTGCTGTTCCAGGGAACCAACAGTTCCCAGAAAGCCGAGTTTGTGGATCTTCTCTTCCTTTTCGGCGAAAAATGGGCCACATCCTGGATGGAGAAGGCTCTGGAATCTCCATTGATCAGGGTCCGTTCCAGGGCAATGGTCTGGAAAGCCCGGTTCCTGGAGATGGAACAACCCGCAGCCCGGGTCGCCACAAATCCGGTTGAAATTCCACACGAAGAAACCACCGGACAACTCCAGGTCCCCTTCCAGACGCAGGATCCAGGATCCGGGTGCGGATGCAGAACCGGTTCAAACCGTGTCTTCGGGCCTGTTTCCCTGGTTTTTCTTTTCTCTTTTGTCCTTCTGCGGCGAAAACGCAGACTCTGAAACATGCCCATGGAAAGCCTGTCTTCCAGAAAAGACCGCCATCTGGATTTCTTCCGGCAGACCCGGTCCGGTCTCGGAACCACCCGGCTCGACGAAGTGCCGCTTCATGCCAGGGCATTCAGTTCTGTCTTTCCGGATGACACCGATCTCGGGAGCGTCTTTCTGGGAACTCCTGTCGGGGCGCCCCTGTTTCTGGCTTCCGTGACAGGGGGTACGCCCGAAGGAAAATCCTTCAACGAATCCTGTGCCCTTGCCGCCAGACAATTCGGTCTGCCCATGGCGACCGGCAGTCTTCGGATTCTTCTGGAGCATCCGGAGACATTTCATACATTTGATGTCAACCGGGATGGACAAATTCCCCTGTTCTACGGCAATCTCGGACTGGGGGCAGCCCTGCACCACGGTGCCCGCGCAGTAAAGGAAGTCTGTTCCCGGCTGAACATGACGGGATTGTACCTGCATGTCAACCATGCACAGGAAGTTGTTCAGCCCAAATCAGCGCCAATGCCGGCCGATCCCCTTGCGGTCCGGGAGTTCATTCTGGAATTTGGCGCTCCGGTTTGCATCAAGGAAACCGGCATGGGCTTTTCGGAATCCGACATATCCCTGATGTCGGATTGGTCCGTATCCGCACTGGATACCGGTGGTGCCGGCGGATCAAACTTTTTCCAGGTGGAAACCACCGCCCGGGACACAGATGGCACGGACGCCAAAACCGGGGCATCGGACCTGACCGGCGTGATCACGCGGCTGGGCCATCCCACCGCCTGCGTGATCCGACACGCCCTCGCTCTGGGGATCCCTGTCATTGCCGGTGGGGGAATCCGCACGGCAACCGATGTGGCCGCCGCCATTGCACTGGGTGCCTTCGGTGCATCCATGGCTGCGCCGCTTGTCCATGCATGGCACATGGACCCGCATCAGGGCATCTGTCGGCTGGTGGACCAAACCCTGGATTCCCTGAGACTGATTCTCGCCCTGTGCGGGTGCCGGAATCCTGCTGAATTGAGGGAATTGCTCGATAATCCATGCCCTCCGGATCGTTGAAACCATGCTTGTATCATTTCCCGGCAAAATCATCTTGATGGGGGAGCATGCGGTCCTGGAAGGAGCGCCGGCATTGGCCCTTCCCTTTCCGGGACTGTTGCATGCACGCTGGAGCCCCGCAGACAAGGGCGGCATCCGGTTGATCCCGCCCATCAACGATGACCGCATGGAATCCGCCATCGCATCCCTGGAACCCGTCAGTATCCATGTGGAGTGGGAAAGCCCCCTGCCCCCTGGATCCGGTCTCGGCCACAGCGCTGCCGTTTCATGTCTTCGGGCCACGGCATCAACAACAGGCCATCCGCCCGATAGCCGGGAAATCCATCGACGGACTCACGAACTGGAGTGCCATTTCCATGGACAACCCAGCGGAATTGATGCCGCAGTCATCTGTCGGGGCGCTCCCGTGTTGCTTCAGAAACCCAAGGTGCAGGTCTTCTGGCCATTTTGCAGAACAATCCTGGATTCCTGTCTCTGGGAAGTGGATTTTTCATTTCCATGGATGCTCGCGGTGGGCTTTTCGGGAAAATCTGCGGACACCCGGGAAATGATCCGGAGAGTTCAAAGCCACAAGCCCGATGGTTTTGTCAGGCGTTCGGCGGACCTCTTTGAGGGAATGGTGCATGCGCTGGAGGTATCCTGTCCAAAAGCCCTTGGCAACTGCCTGACACGTGCCCATGAATTGCTTGTATCGGCGGGCGCGGGAACAACAGAACTGGATGACATGGTCCAACTGGCACTGGACCATGGAGCCTGCGGAGCAAAACTGACCGGAAGTGGAGGTGGCGGATGCGTCATCGCGCTTTGCAGAAGCAAAAGGGAGTGGTGCCAGGTGGCGGGTGGATGGAAAACTGCAGGAAAACCGGTTCTGCCCCCGGTTACAGGAGAGTGGCCACGCGGTTGCCGTGACCGGCGGAACCCAACACATTCCGGTTCTTGTGAATGATCACGTCCCGCAAAAGATCCCGGGCGGGACCCAGATACTTGCGGGGATCGAATTCCTGGGGCTTTTTGGCAAACACTTCCCGGATCTTCGCGGTGACCGCCAGACGTCCATCGCTGTCAATGTTGATCTTGCATACGGCCAGACCCGCAGCCTGTCGCAGTTGTTCCTCGGGAATGCCCACTGCACCGTCCATTTTCCCGCCGTACTGGTTGATCATGTCTACATATTCGGGCATGACGGAAGAAGAACCGTGCAGGACAATCGGAAATCCCGGGATCCGCTTCTGGATTTCCTCCAGAATGTCAAAACGCAAGGGGGGAACCTTTTCTCCGGGTCCCAGTTTGAACTTGTATGCGCCATGACTGGTGCCTATGGAAATTGCCAGGCTGTCAACTCCGGTACGAGCGACAAAATCCTCGACCTCTTCGGGACGGGTATAGTGGGAATGTTCGGAGGAAACTTCGTCCTCGATACCCGCGAGCACGCCGAGTTCCCCTTCCACGGTAACATCATACTTGTGTGCGTACTCAACCACCTTGCGGGTAAGTTCAATGTTTTCCTCGTAAGGCAGGTGACTACCGTCCAGCATCACCGAGGAAAACCCGGTCTCGATGCATGACTGGCAGATCTCGAAGGAATCCCCGTGGTCCAGATGGAGCACGATCGGGATATTGGAGCCCATCTCCCGTGCCATGGCCACTGCCCCCTGCGCCATGTAGCGCAGAAGTGTCTGGTTGGCATACTGCCTGGCGCCCTTGCTCACCTGCAGGATGACCGGGGAGTCACTCTCGGCACATCCCATGATGATGGCCTGCAACTGCTCCATGTTGTTGAAATTGTATGCCGGAACGGCATAGCCGTTTTCCATGGCATCCTGAAACATTTTTCTGGAATTGACAAGTCCTAGTTCCTTGTAGTTGACCATCTGAATGACTCCTTGGATTTTGAAGGGTGAGGGAACCTCAACGGGAAAAATGTGTATTCATGCCTAGGGGAGCGGTCCGGCCATTTGCTGGACGATCACTCCGCCCGGGGTTCTGAAGACATACGTCTGGTCCATGACATAGGGGAACGGGAACTGGACGGTCGTCCCGGTCACGGCGGTGGCGGGAGGCTGGAACCGCCATTTGTTGGAAAACCCTGTCAGGTTGGTGGCGTAGTTGGGCACCCAGGTGGGGCGTTCTTCCATGCTGGCAAACGCGACGTTTGTTCCCTGGAAACCATATTCCGCCCAGTCATCCCCGATGATGCCGGTGGAGTTCAGATCATACACGAAATACACCACACCATTCTGAAGGTTCAGTGAGGTGTAGAACTGGGATCCGGTCCCTACCCACTGATTGAAGGTGACGATGACCGGGGAATTGGCAATGCTGGTATTCTCCCGTTCCATGGAGAGGGTAAGGGGTGCATCGGTATGGATGAAGACCGGAACCGTCCGCTGGTAGGAATTCCCGAAATCCCGGGCATGGGCAAACAGGGTCAAAAGGTACATCTGGCCGGCAACCAGGTCATTGGGCAGTTTGAAATTGACCTGGGTACCAAGACGGCTGACGGTCAACTCCCAGGAGGCTCCGTTGGATTCGAATTCACGCAGTTCCGCATACAGGGTATCCGGATCCGGTTCGCGGTTGAAAACCACGTACATTGTGTCACCGGAATTGAAGGTGCCCGGTACGGTGGGACTTGATGTAAAATAACTGTTGTTGGACGCCAGAACCGTCAGGTCCCCTGTGGCATAATGCGACAGACGAATGACCTGGATCGTGCCCGCTGCATGGTGCAAGTCAAAATTCCGGGTCGTGGATGCGTACTCCGGGTTCCCGTCTCCGTTGATGTCAATTTCAGGCACATACACCCGTGCAGTGGGGAAGTTGATGCCCCCGGCAAGCGGCAATTCGGGGATGTCCCGGAACTGGGCCAGGCCATTGGCGTTGGTGTTTGCCACCCGGTGCAGATCACCCCGATAGTACATGTTGCCCCAAGTATCCATGGTGAAATAGGATGCAGGGATGGAAAGTTGCAGCGCGACCTGGGAAAGCGGCTGTCCGTTCGGATCCAGCAGACGGACCTGAAGGGTTCCGGAACTGTTGATCATCCAGACGGGATCCAGGGTGAGGGTGCTGTACTCATAGGGCACATTTCCCGGAGCAACGGGAAACTCCCCCTGGATGCGGGCAGGCAGGAATCCGGGGGAACTGTAGAGGACCAGGACACCGCCCACCGCAGGGATGTTGTTGACCTGGAAAATGCCGTTGTCATCCGTGACGGCGGTATAGGTGCTGCCTCCGCTGATGACCATGACTTCCACACCGGCCAGCGGTCCATCGGTGCCTGCATCGAACACCACGCCACCCACGGTTGCCAGGGGGGTGACGGGGACCACGGTCACGGTCTCCTTGAAACTGCGCTTTCCGTCATCACAACCGAAAGCAAAAGCGAGCATGAAAATGGTCATCATCAAAGAATATTTTCGCATGGTATCCTCCCTAGTCTTCAGCATTAAAAGCCAAGCACAGTCCTTGAACCGTTGGTTCTCCGGAATTCATCGGTGTTTTCCCCCGAGAGCAGGATGGCCGTAACCACTGCACCCACAACAAGGGCGCCACCGACACCACCCACCACCGGCCAGAAATACTCCTTCTGCGGTGCTGATTTCACAGATTTCCACAACCCTGACATGAATCCGGGCTGCTTTTCCTTTGGGGGCGGTTTTTTGGTCGTTTCAACTTTTCCGTCCAGGCGAACTCCCTCAAACAGCGAATGGGCAAAGGTCCGTACCTGTTCGGGGGTGATCTTTTCCGGGTCCACCGTCTTCTTGATCACCTTCAGCCGGGTCTTGAGTCTGCGGTCCAGCAGCACCCCGGTGATTTCAGACTCCCGCGGTCCGATGACACGGATGTCAAAAAGCGCCAGAAGATCCACCTGCAGGAACTCCGCGACGGCAACGGAATCCGCACCCATGGTTTCGGATACCATTTCCGGCTGTGTGGGCAGCAACAGGCTCATGATGCGGCCTGGCGTCAGTGTGACATGCTGGGTCACCCCTTCTTCGACGGGTTTGATCCCGGGACGGGCCACCGTGGGTTCGTACCCCGGATGCACGGCCAGAATGATGGCCGGCCCTGCAGGCACATCCGACACCTCCACGGGAGAAGGCCCCTGAAGTTCAAAGTTGAAATACACCGTTGCCCCGGGAGGCTCCGTCGTGATCTTCAATGTTGTGTAGCCCTCGGCGTTGTGTTCCTTCTGCATCCGTGTGAACATGGGCCGCAGTGCCTTTGTGAACCTCTTGAACTCAATCTCCGGATGCAGGGCAAACAGCCTGCGCAACACATCACGGGTCGCTTCCTCGTTGCCGCTGGTGAACAGGAAGACTGCAAGACGCCTCAAAACGTTGATGTACCGCCCGATCGCCTTGGGAGTAGCCGTGCTCAGGGTATAGATGTTGTCATCCAGGATCCTGATGGCCTCCTGAAGTACTTCCAGCCCTTGTTCGATCTCGCCTTCACGACCGAGATCGCGGGCCTTTGTCAGCATTTCCCGTGTCCCGTCCACTGCCGCCTTGTCCGGTTTGGGCAGGGAGAGATCAGGAGCCTTCCACTGGATTGACTGCAGATACCCCAGAGCCCCCAAAATACCCTTCTGGAGTTGAAGCACCGGTTCCCGGGCATCCCCCTCAATGAAAACATGACCGGAGGTGGCCGGTTTTTCATCCTGGGCCGCACTTGACCGGGGAAGCAGGAGAATGGAAACCATCAGGCAAACCGGAGCAATTCGATGAAAAAAAACTCCGGACAGGACAGATTCATCATATCCGCCCGTATTGCCCGGAAAGTTGAAAAAATGCAACCACCGGAAACCTGCTGGGAGAATGCGACCATGTTTCATGGGAAGTATACTAGTGGAAAAGCCAAGTGTTGGTCAAGAGGTTAATTGCCCGCCCCCGGATATTGACAAATTACCTCCTGTTCTGGTACTCAGGAAACATGTTGGACACTCCCCCCGATCTGGTTGTAATCAGTGATTTGCATCTGGGTTCCGGACTTGACCGCCGGGGAACATACTCAAAACATGAGGAATTTTTCTACGACCACGAATTTGAATCATTCATCCGTTACCTGATGGACCGCAGTTCTGTTTCCGGCAGGACAGTCAAGTTGGTGTGCAACGGGGACATCATGGATTTTCTGGCAGTACGGGAGGTGCCCCCCGACAAGGACCTGGCGGGGTTGGGATTCCGGCTGAAAAAAAGTGAATCCAGGTACGGTATGGGTTCTGCTGAAACCAAGGCCGTATGGAAAACCAGGAAAATTCTGGATGGTCACCCGGTTTTCTTTCAGGCACTTCTGGATTTCCTGAGTGCCGGGCATCATGTGGTGTTCATTCGCGGAAATCATGACCTGGAATTTTTCTGGAGCACAGTAAAAAAAACAATTGTCGAGCATTTCCGCGATCAATTGGCGACAAAGGGCCAGGATCCCGAAATGATCCTCACCCGGTTTGAAATGCGGGAATGGTTTTATTATGAGCCAGAACGCATTTACATTGAACATGGCAACCAGTACGACCCGACGAATGCCCTGACCGCCCCCTTGGTCCCCTTGCTGCCGGAAGGTGCCTATGGTGTCGGGGAAAGACTGCTGGATTATCCCGTGGGAAGCCTGTTTGCCCGTTTCGTCTATGCTCCGGTGCGCGCCATTGATCCCTACCGGACCCACGTCATCAGTTTCGCCCAGTATCTTGGAGTGATACGGGGATACAACCTGCTGGATTTCTTCCGGACCCTGTATTTCAATTTCCCGTTTTTCCTGCGTGCAGTCCGGAACAGTGTCAATTTCAGCAAGGAGGATCTCGCCGTCCTCATGAAGAAACAGGCCGAAGCCCGCGCCGGCTACGCCGCGGAAAACGCAATGACGGAAAAAATGGCTCAGGAAGTGGATCAACTCCGTTCCCGGCCATTGGGTCACTCTTCCTACCAGATTTTCATGGAACTGTTTCAGCCCTTTTTGCGACAGGTCATCATTTTTTCCGCTCTGGCTGTTCTGTCGGTGTATGGCTGGATCCTGATTTTCACCTCGCTTTCAACGCTGTTGTCCCACAGCATTTTTGGCCGGGCATCCCTGATGGCGGTGCTGGCTGTACTGAGCGTGGTGGGGCTCTTTTTTGCCCTGACCAAGGTTGGCAAGGCCATCGTCAACTACACGGATCCACTGGTTCCCGGAACCCGGGACAAGGCGCACCGTGCGGCAAGGATCACGGCGGTTCCCCTGGTAATCATGGGACATACCCACGTGGCCGAGCGGGTGACATGGGAAGATGGAATCACCTATGTCAACAGCGGAACCTGGGTTCCCATGCCCGGTCCATGGGACCACATCCAGCCCCGGGCCCGGCAGTTCACCTTCGTGGAAGTATCAGGGCTTGATGCAAAACTCTGGCGATGGGAACCCCACCTGGGACGCCCGGTGCCCCCCGTCATCCTGGCCGAGGAGGAAAGCACCACTCTGGCCAGGGTCATGGGCGGTGATTTTCCACGGGTTCCCCCGGAGTAATCGGCCCGAGCTTGCCTTTTTCGCTCTTTTTTGCAAGGCTGATCCGGACCCGGTCCGGATGACAGGACCAACCCGAATCACCGGAGTTCATGCAAATGTTGCCAGCACACCCCAGAATCCTCATGCCTGCCGTTTTGTTGATATTCCTTCAACTGGCCATCTCCTGCGGCGAAAACCTTCGCGGCCAGTACAACGACCCCCCCGGTCGTCTCCGCACCCCCCGGATGGCCGAACAGGATCTCACCGTCGACGAACTGAATACCCTGATCACCGAGACAAACATCATCCTGGAGGAAAGCTTCCGGAAACAACTCCGCCCCAAAGCGTATGTCTGCATCCCCGAAGAAAAATGGCAGATCCGGGCCGCCACGGCGAGACATCTGGAACGCGGCGAGAAACGCTACCAGTGGGTGGCCCTGGGACCCGCCCGTTCGGAAAGCGAAGCCTACGGAGGAGAACTGAAGGCCGAATTTGATCATATCTTTCATGATATCGAGAATACCATCGAGAAGGCCAATGGCCTCTACGCCCGAGCCATGGAAGTATCCGCCCGGGTGAAGCGAGAACCTTCACGCAAATTGCTCCACCAGGTCAGTTTTTCCCTGGGATTGGCAACTGTTTTGGCGGTACGCCCCCTGCTGGCGGCACTTGAACAGGCAGAAAAAAGTCCCGAGGGCTGTTCATGGAAGCCCTTTCGCGAACACATTCAGTGGATGAAAAACCTTGTTTCCACAATGGATTCTGATTTTCTTAAACCCGCCCTTCAGGCCATGAAGCAGGCAGGATTCCAGCGTTCAGAGTTGCTTGTTTATTCGTTGATTCATGCAGTGACTGTCAAAAATGGCGAAGCCGGGGAACAGTGCGCAAAACTGGACCGGGTGGACCGCAGCCTCCGACACATCGCCCATTACTGGTGCGGATACCTTCAACTGGAACGCAACCAGCCGGATCTGGCACTGGAGCATTTCGAGGATGCAAAGGACGGAGCACAGGGTTTGATGGCAACATACATTGAGGAAAAAATGGCTTTCATCAAACGGAAATCCCCCGCCATTCATGTAAAGAAGGTGCGCTGATGCAAATCCGGAACATCCTTTCCTGCATTCTCACCGGTGTGGTCCTGATGCTCTCCTGCAATCCGGTGACCTTCGTGACGTCCTCCGTTCCTGCCACCCCTCCCTTGCCCCCGATCGTGGAACTTTCCTCAGGAATCGAGCCATTTTCCCAGTTGTACCGAATCGGGTTTCTGGGTTTCGTGGATTCCACCGGTGGACCGGGTGCCCCCATAGCCGCTGCGCTCTCCGATCAGTTCATGCCATTCCTCCTGCCCATCAGGCGTTTCGAATGGCTGGACCTCCACAAACCCCGCCTCGGAGAAAAGCACGAAACCGGCGTTCTGCCCCTGACCATCCGGGACAGCCGGAACACGGAACTGTTTTCAGGAAAACAGTCGGATCCCGTCACGGCCCAGTATCTGGCTAATTACAAGAAAGTTGACGGTTTTCTCATCGGGAGTATCACTTCGCACAAATTGTCGGGTACCCAGGGGACCGTGGAGGTTGAACTTCGCCTCGTCAACAGTGCCTACGATCATGACAATCTGGAAGATCCCTACCGCAAACAGTTGCAAAACATCGTGGTTCTGAGTCTTTTTTCCCGTGTCCGCTTCCGCATGAATGTCAAGGAAGGTTTGGTCACGCTGCAAAAAGAGGATGTCGACAAGTTTGCCCGGCAAATCCAGCAGGGCTTTGTAGGAAAATTCGATGAACTTTCCCAGGACAACAAACTGCAGGTGACGGAAGTCAACAACCGCACGTTCACGGTGAATGCCGGCAGCCGGGAACAACTCAAACCCGGACTCACAGGATTCGTGGTCCGCGTGGCCGGCACCAATGTTTACAAGTATCTGGCCAAATTCGTGGTGATCGAAGTTTCCGACACGACCGCCACCTGTGTGGTCATTTCCCCTGACAATACGCTTGAAAACGTCCAGAACCACCACAATGTCATCTTCAAGTAACGAGGAGTCCATGACCCATCCAAATCCACGCCCGGAAACCAAGACTCCCGGAATTCCCATCATCCTTTTCATTGGCCTCTTGCCCGCGATGATGGTGTGCCTGTTCTTCCTGCCCTTGTCCGCCTGCCGGCGTTCGGCGGGAGACGAGTTTGACAAAAGGCCCGAAATTCCCACTGCTCCGGTGGCGGAAACCTCCGGAGAATCCGGCCACACGGATTCGGGCAGGCAAACGCCGGAACATCAGTCAGGCGGACAAACCATGGAAACCCCGGGGATGGGCCGGGCACCCGTGGATGATACCCCCGCATGGCCACAGACCTATACATACACTCCGCCCATGACCCCCCGGGTGCTGCTGGAAGAGCCCAAACCGACGGAACCTCCACCGCCACTCCAGGAGGAAACGCCATCCACCTCCCGGAAAGCCGGTGACAATGAGGTATTCAAACTTCCCGCCGGTGTCGTCGTCGAGGCCCCTCCCCCCCTGGACCCGCATTCCCGGGGCCGGATCGTCAAAGTGGAAAGCCAGGACTGACTGTCATGCCCAAAAACAGATTCAAACGTTTGTATCCCTGGCTCATGGCTGCCCTTTCCGGAGTCCTGTGGTTCGGATCCTGTCCGCCCTTTCCCCTGTGGCCGATGGCCTGGGTGGCAATGGTCCCCCTGCTTCTGGTCCTGAGGGACGCTGATGGCAAGAAAGCGTTCCGCCTGGGCTGGGTGACCGGCATTGTGGCAACAGGGGGCGGATTCCCGTGGATCCCCGAACTCATCGTGCGCTTCGGGAACCTTCCGGTGTCGGTCGCATGGTTTGTCTTTCTGCTGTATACCCTCTACCAGGGACTGATTTTTGCCCTGATCGCATGGGGTATCCACCGCACCGGAAAAGAATTTCCGCGAATCCCCCTCTGGGTGACGGCCCCCATCCTCACGGCTGCCGTGGAGTTTACGTTTCCCCTGATATTCCCCTGGTACATGTCCATTACCCAGGGATTCGTTCCTACGGCCATCCAGATAGCCGAAATCACCGGTCCTACTGGAGTAAGTGCGCTTCTGGTGATGTTTTCGGCATTCACCGCCCGCCTCATTGAAGAAGCCATCCTGCCCCGGAAAAAGCCGGACCCGGTTCTGTTCACACCTGTTTTGATTCTGGCCTTCTTGCTGGGGTGGTCCGCCTGGCGATTGCAGGACGTGCGCAAGCGGACCGAAGGGAGGCCTGTCCTGCATGTGGCCATGGTACAGCCGAACATCGGCATTTCCACCGGGAAGGAACGTTTTTTCGGCGAGCACCAACTGGTGGTGCACCATGCACTCTCACGGGAGGCCGAGCGCCTGCGGGACGAGAAGGTGATTCCGGGGCTGGACCTGCTCGTATGGAGCGAGAGTTCCTATCCCTATCCTGTCCTGCGTTCCAGGAAAATGGATTACGAAGACCCTCCCCAACGCATGGATTTCCGCCGAATCCAGCGCGGTTTTTCCACCCCGCTTTTGATGGGGGCAACCACCATTGAGCGGGAAATCTCCGACGCCGGCGAGGATGCGGGGTCCCACAATTCCGCATTGCTCATTGACCGGGAGGGACGGTTTCTCTCCCGGTATGACAAGAACTGGCTTTTGATGTTCGGAGAATACATTCCCCTGTATGATTACGTACCCTTCCTGCACGGTTTCTTCCAGAAGCACCGGATGTCCAACATGGTGCGCGGCACGCGGATTCACACCCTGGACCTGCCAGCGGATCAGACAGGCCAGGACCTGGAAACGGTGCGGCTGGGACCCATGATTTGCTACGAGGACATTTTGCCGGCCTTCGGTCGCAAGGCAGCGAAAAAGGGCCCCAACATCCTTGTGAACATCACCAATGACGCCTGGTTCGGCGGCTCCTCCCAGGAACCCTGGCAACATCTTTCCCTGGCCGTGTTCCGGTCGGTGGAAACACGTCTTCCCATGGTACGCAACGTCAACATCGGAGTCTCCACCTTCATCCTTCCCACGGGGGAACTCGGACCCACTGCCCCGGCAGTGGATCCTCCCGTCAACCCTGATTCGGGCATGCATCCCCTGCGGTTCATGGAACGCATGGAAAGCGCCAGGGTCATTCCCGACAGGGGAAAACCCGGCCTGTTCAGGCTGGACAGGTGGCCAGACTCCTGGATTGTGTACGCACCGGTCCCCGTCATGCCGCCATCCACGACATTTTATGTCCGGTTCGGTGATGTCTTTGCATGGTTGTGCCTGCTGGCCTCCCTTTTCTGGCTTTTCTGGCGCCCCGCCAAAGCCCGTGTCATTCGTCTGCATCAGAGGTTGGAAGGCAGGAAAAACCATGGCTGAAGTCATTTACCTTGATTCCGCAGCCTCCACTGCTCCCTTCACTGAAGTGCTGGAAACCTATTGTGCCACTGCCAGTAACGTGTATGCAAACCCGGCCTCCGGACACGGGTTGGGCAAGGGAGCCTCCCTTGTACTCGAACGCGCCCGGAGCGAAGCCCTGGAGTTGCTGAAGGCAGGCAACTTTCACCTGGTTTTCACTTCCGGAGCCACCGAATCAAACAACTGGATGCTCCGCTTGCCTGCCCCCGGATCACGGGTGGTCATTTCCGCCGTCGAACATGCTTCCGTGCAACGGGCTGCCCGGGCAGCGGCCGAAAAGCACGGATACACCCTGGAAATCCTTCCGGTGAAAAAAAACGGGGAACTTTGCCCTGATTCAGTCAATGGGCTCATCGCCAATCCGCCTGACATGCTGGCCCTCATGGCGGTCAACAACGAAACAGGTATTGTGTATCCGGTCCAGGAGATCTCACACCGCCTGCAGGAAGCCGGCGCCAAAACCCTGGTGCACGTGGATGCAGTGCATGCCGTGGCGCATGGTTTCTGGCCGGAGGATTTGTCCGGAATTGCCTCTCTGTCCCTTTCGGGGCACAAGTTCCACGGAATCAAGGGCTGCGGAATGCTGCTTCTTTCCCGGGACCGGCAGTTTGAACCGTTGTTGTTCGGGGGTGACCATGAACACGGTTTGCGCCCGGGAACCCCCAATGTACCGGGAGCCGTTGCCACTGTAATGGCCCTTCGCCTTGTGTTGCAACGACGCAATTCGGCCTTTCTCGAAAATGCGGGACAACTGCGAACACTCCTGCGGGAACGCCTGCCAGTTGTGCAAATCCTGGGAGACGACCAGCCACGGGTTCCCTGGATCTGCATGCTGGCAATCCCTGGAATGAGGGGAGATGCGCTCGTCCGCATGCTGGACTATGCGGGAGTCGAGGTTTCTTCCGGATCCGCATGCTCCACGGGGAAACAGGGGTTGTCCCCCACACTGGCCGCGATGAAGGCAGATTTCCGGTCCGGGCACGTCCGGTTTTCCCTGGATGTCACCCAGACTCCGGAAATGATCACCGAGGCCGTATCCCGGCTGGCGGATATTGTGGAACGCTACCAGTTGCCACCCCTCCCGGCAAGTTGAACATGTCTGACACCTTTGGGGAAATTCCCGCCAAAAAAAGGGTTGATTGACAGACCTGCAGCTGGTACTTTCAATCCAATCTGGAGGACCAATATTTGTTTCATCACCGACAGAAATGTCAGAACAACCTGAAGAAAGGAAGACCGCAATGAAAATCGCAAAACTGTTTTTACTGGCCGTTTTCGTCATCGGATTCTCCGGATGTTCCGGAAAAATCAAGCAGTGCAATGACCTGATTGGAGTCATCAACAAAGGACAGGAAATCCTCACCAAAACCAAGGGCGCGGAAAATCCTGACAGCAAGCATTTCACCATGATTGCCGATGAACTCGACAAGTTCAAGGCCAACATCGGCAAGGTATCCCTCAAGGACGAAAAACTCCAGGGATTCGCCAAGGAATACCAGGAACTCATCGAAGAACTCGCCGGCGCCCTTCGTGAAACCGCCAAGGCCATGGATTCCGACAATGCGGATGACAAGGTCAAGGCCCTGAACGCCCTCACTGCCGTTTCGGGCAAGGAAGGCCCGATCACCAACAAGATCAACGAATATTGCCAGGCTCCCTGATTCCTGCCTGAAACAAACAGACACCTGTTTCAGTTCGTTTTCCATTTTTTTTTCTTCACAAACATCCTATACTTGCGGCGGGATTCCTGAGTACAGGTTTCCGGAAAACATTTTTCCGAACCGGCCTGAAACATGGAATATTTTCGAGTATTTGTCCTCTTCATTTTGGTAACTGACATCGTCCTTCTGGTCCTCTCCAGGTTGCCGGGGCAATCCATTTCCCCTGCCAGAACAGGAATACTCCTGGTTTCCTCGCTTCTATGCGCAGCAGCCCTTCTTGCATCCCTGGTCCCGGGACACCCGGAAGCCCTGTTGTGGTTTCTTTCCGGGGCCGCCATGGCAGGTCCGGTTTCCCGGTGGAGCCGCCTTTTCCCGGTTCCCGCCCCGGAATCCGGACTGCCGGTCCCGTGTATCG
The DNA here is from genome assembly GCA_964618145.1 of uncultured Kofleriaceae bacterium. GTDB lineage: Bacteria > Myxococcota_A > Polyangia > HGW-17 > HGW-17 > HGW-17. The sequence goes on along the minus strand of CAZTZR010000016.1, from coordinate 29,503 downwards.
AGATCCTTCCGCAGGCAATACTGAAAATTGACGCGACGGACCGGATTGTCCTTGCCAACTCCCAGGCGGTCATCCTTTTGGGTTTGCCTGATTCCCTGCCTGTGCCGGCGGCCGATCACATACCGGAATACGAACTTGTAAAAAGTCAGCCACAGTCGGAAATTCTCAAAACTCCGGACAATTTTCGGGAAATTCTCCGCTTTGTGCAACTGGGGCCAGACCGCCAATTGAACCGGAAAGCAGGATTCTGGCTTTTTGTCGAAGATATCCGTGACGTGTCTTCCTGGGTGAGAGCCTCCGGAGAATTGCCCACGCTGCAGGAAGCCTCCTCCGTCAGCCTTTCCACCAGGGACACATGGGATCGCCTGCGCATGGATATGTGGCGCATGTTCGCCCGGGAAACCCCCGAGAGCCGGTCCGCCATCCTGAAGATCCTGAACCTGCTGGGTCCGGGAATCGGACTGAGCAGAATCAATTTTTATGAAATCCAGCCGGACATGAGCATGATTTGCCAGGCCGAATGGTGTGCACCGAACCAGAAGACCAGTGTCGGGCTGGTGCTGCCGGCATTTCTGGTCAAACCCTTTTTGTCGGATGATTTTTTCATCTGCACGCCTCAAACGATTCTGGACGCCCTGCCCCCGCTGGTTCGTCCCCTGGGAAAACCTGTCATCTGGGGCATCTGGCATACCTACAATCTCGAACGGATCGTTGCCTGCCCCATTCGTGTGGAGGACAGGTTTGAAGGCGCACTGATTCTCTGTATCGGAAAGGACTATCCGGACACTTCGAGGTTGTCCGAACTGGACGAGGACCTCAAGTCCCTGCTTGAAGATGCACGGCAACTCATTGGACATACCGTCTACCGGTTGCGCGTGGAAAACGGACGAAAACTGGCTCAGGATGCCTTGAGGGAAAGTGAAACCAAGTACAGGAACATCTTCGAGAGCCTGCACGATGTGTATTACCGTACGGACCTGTCCGGGCGGATTACCCTGATCTCCCCCTCCTGTTCCAGGATTTTCGACTTCAGGCCCGAAGAAATGACAGGCAGGAGCCTGCTGCAGGACATGGCCTCCCAACGGGAAAAGCGGGTGGAATTCCTGGAACGGCTGGAAGCCGATGGCCGGGTGGTGGAGTTTGAACTCCAGATGCGCACCAAATCCGGCTCGGAGATCTGGGTTTCCACCAATGCCAATTATTATGTGGACGAAAACAACAACGTGATGGGGGTGGAAGGCATCCTGAGGGACATCACCGAACGAAAGAACCTGGAGGACCAGTTGATCCGTGCCGAACGGATGGCAGCCGTGGGAACACTGGCGGGGGGAGTGGCACACGAGTTCAACAACATCAACCTGGCGATCCTCGGATTCGCGGAACTTGGCAGCATGCGCCCCAACATGGACGACGAAACCCAGCACTATTTCCGGGTGATCCGCAAAAGTGCACTGAGGGCGAAGAACATCACTTCCAACCTGTTGACTTTTTCCGGGAACACCATGGGCAAGGTGTCCAATGCCAATGTCATCCCGGTGCTCGAGGATACCCTGCAACTTCTGAAGCATGAATTCTCCACCCAGGGGATCGTCCTCGACAAGGACCTGCAACCTGTACCGGAAGCCTTCATGGATGCATCCCAGATCGGGCAGGTGTTCCTGAACATCCTGATCAATGCCCAGCATGCACTGATTGATCGTCCTGAAAAGAAGATCCTCATTCGTACCGCCACGGAGAAATCCTTCGTCACAATCTCCTTCACGGACACCGGATGCGGCATTCCACCGGATCACATCAAAAAGATTTTCAGTCCGTTCTTCACAACCAAGGGCGAACATGCCGAAGGGAACGAACCCCAGGCCAAGGTCCGTGGCACCGGACTCGGCCTGAGCGTCAGCCATTCCATCGTGCAGAACCACAAGGGACTGATTGAAGTGAACAGCCGCGTTGGGGAGGGAACCACCTTCGTTGTGAAACTTCCTGTGTCCCGAACGCTGCGCAAGGCGGAATCGGCTCCCGCCCGAAGGGTCATCGAATCCCTTGTGCAGTTGAAGATCCTCATTCTGGATGACGAGGAGGATTTGCGGTCGCTGCTGTCCAGTTACCTGAACAAGCAGGGACACATCACCAGGGATACGGACGATGGGGCCAAAGCCCTCGAACTTTTGGGTTCTGAACGTTTCGATCTCGCCCTGGTGGATCTGCAGATGCCCGCCATGAGCGGAAAGGATTTCATGGAAAGGATCAAGACCCTTCCCCCCCGGAACCAGCCCCGCCTGATTGTGATCAGTGGGCAGGAGGCCAACCTTCCGGAAAACCTGGTTCCCCCGTCCTGCATTCTCCAGAAACCCTTTCGGCTCGGAGAGGTGTCAGTAGCCATCAACCGGGTCTTTTACCCGACGGATCCGGAATCCTGACCTGTCGGCAACCGGCTTGCGGAGCAGAAGACATGACCGAAAAACGCATTTTTCTGAAAGATTACACCCCTTGTGATTTTGTCACCGGGAGCATCCACCTGACCTTTGAACTGGATGCCGACTCCACACGGGTCACATCGGTCCAGCAAATCCGGCGTGTGAACCCCCATGCACGGGAACTGGTCCTCAACGGCGAAGACCTGGAAACCGGAAGCATCTGTATCAACGGGAAAACCCTCGGGGACGGAGAATATGAAATCACCGGAAAACATCTTGTCATTCCGGACTTTCCCGGCGAAGCGGAACTGGTGGTCACAAACTTCATCCGCCCGGAAAAGAACACCCGCCTGGAAGGGCTGTACGTTTCGGGACCCCACCTTTGCACCCAGTGTGAGCCGGAGGGTTTTTCCCGCATCACCTGGTTCCTGGACCGGCCGGACCACCTCTGCCTGTGGCGGGTGAAACTGATTGCTGATCCCGTCAAATACCCCGTGCTTTTGTCCAACGGACATCAGGTGGCCTCCGGGATTTTGCCGGACGGACGCCATTTCGCCGAATGGGAGGATCCTTTCTTCAAGCCGGCTTATCTCTTTGCCCTGGTGGCCGGGGATTTGGTCAGCCTGGAAAAAGTCCGGCAGACATGTTCCGGACGATCCGTGACCTGCCGGATCTGGGTGGAACCCCACAATCGCGAACGGTGTCATCACGCCCTCGAGAGTCTTCTGGCCGCCATGCAGTGGGATGAGAAGGTGTTTCACCGGGAATGCGACCTGGATTTGTACCAGATTGTGGCGGTGGATGCTTTCAACGCGGGGGCCATGGAAAACAAGGGACTGAACATTTTCAATTCCAAATATGTACTGGCATCCCCCGGGACCGCCACCGATTCCGACTATGACAACATCCTGCGGGTCGTGGCACACGAGTATTTCCACAACTGGAGCGGCAACCGGGTGACCCTGCGTGACTGGTTCCAACTCTCGTTGAAAGAGGGACTGACCGTGTTCAGGGATCAGGAATTCACCTGCGATACACTCTCAAGACCCGTCAAGCGGATTGACGATGTCCGGCTTTTGCGATCCTCCCAGTTCCTGGAGGACGCCGGCCCCCTGGCGCACCCGGTGCGCCCGGAATCCTATGTGGACATCAACAACTTCTACACCCAGACTGTCTATGAAAAGGGTGCCGAAATCATCCGGATGCTGCATACCTGCGTAGGCCACAAAAACTTCGTGGATGGCCTTGATCTGTATTTTGCCCGGCACGATCACGGCTCGGCCACCGTGGAAGACCTCGTCGCCTGCCTCGGCGAGGCGGCCGGCATGGACCTATCCGTGTTCCTGCGCTGGTATGCACAACCCGGCACTCCGGTGATCAAGGCCCAATGGAGTCAATCCCCTTCCGGTCTCGACATCACGCTGACACAAAGCAATGACAAGGCTCCGGACGCACCACCCCTTCCTGTCCCCGTGGTCATTTCCTGCCTGGACCGGAACCACGGACCGGTGGTCTTTTCGAATGACGAAATCGTCTGCACGGACGAATCCCGCTTTTTTGCACTTTTGCTCATGGAAGAACGCGAAAGGTCATTTCACCTGCCCGTGGATACCGACATTGAAACGGTCTGCTGGCTGGCCGGTTTTTCGGCCCCCGTCATCCTGAAGGCAGACAGCAGGCCGCATCTGCTTCTGGAACAGTTCGCCCACGCGCCGGACCCCGTCAACCGCTGGGATGCCGGACAGGAACTGATGCACCTTCTCGTGGAACTGGAACTGTCCGGAAGCCCGTCGCCCCTTTTCGATGAATTCATCCTGGCCATGCAGGGTCTTTTACACTCCGGGCTGGAGGAATCCTTTTTGGCACGGTTGCTGATCTGGCCGGATCGCGCCCTGCTCTGCCGGGAATTTTCCGGAAGGTTTCTGCTCGAAGACATTCTGGAAACCCGGAAAACCCTTTTGCGAAGAACCGCGGAAAGGATGGCCGGGGATCTGGAGCCGATCTTTTTGCGTTACCAGAGGGAACTGCCCTCCGGTTATGACCCGGACACCAGCCGGAAACGGGCCCTGAAAAACACCCTGTTCACCCTCCTGTGTTCGGTAGCCACGGAACACACCCGCCAAATGGCAGTGGACCTGGCAGAAAATGCCTGCAACATGACGGACCGGTTGGCTGCACTTTCCGTGCTCTGCCAGGAAAAATCCCGGGAACGTGACCTTCAGGTTGCAGGATTTTTCTCCCGCTTCGGTCACGACTTTCTCATGCAGAACACATGGCTGACCCTCCAGGCCTCAGCCGAAGCACCCGACACGTTTGAAAAACTGCGGGAACTGGAAAACCACCCGGCATTCGACCTCAAGAATCCCAACAAGGTCCGTGCCCTCTATGGTGCTTTTTGTACAAACCTGCTGCATTTCCACCGGGCGGATGGAGCCGGATACCGGCTTCTCGGGGAGGTCATTGAAAAGGTCAATGACATCAATTCCGCCATGGCGGCACGGCTGGTCAGCCCATTGAGCAGTTTTTCCCTGGTGGATGACGGCAGGGAGCAGTTGATGAGGCAGGAATTGTCCCGTCTGTCAGGCATATCCGGAATGAAGGACGAAGTGCTGGAACAGATTCACCGATCCCTGGGCGAATCCTGAATCACGGCGCTGTAAAAAGTATGGACTGATGCTACGGCGGAGAAAAGTGGACGAAATTGTCCTGGTTCGGAAACACATAGACCTGTTTGATCTCGCTTTTCGAATTCCCCCCGAAATCAGCCTGGATCCGGTAAGGGTCCTTGCGGGCACGAAGCCGAAACACCTTTTCGGAGCCACGATTCCGGTCTCCGATGGAAATCGTGCAGGGAGCCGAACAGGTGACCTTCAAAACTCCCGTTCCACCAGCAAGTTCCACCTGTCCACCTGACGGTGGGCTGGACGGTTCCGGTGCCGGACCGGCAGGACGCATCCCACCACCAGGGACTGAAGGCCCCCCCGTCACATGGCTGTCCGGGGTGGGAAGTCCCGACTTGACCGGAGGTCCGCCGCCCGGTTGCAGTTTGACATTCAGATGAATGCGTCCGTCCTGTTCCACGGGGTATTCCACCGATTGTTCATGGAACAGGTCGTCCTTCTGGATCCGGATCCGCAGCGGAACATTGAAGCACATTTCCGTTCGGGCGTTGTGCCAGGGAGTCCTTTGTTCCATGATTTCCCCATCGAGAAAAACATCTGCATCCGAAGGGTCGGAAACAAGCGTAATCTCCACGGGACCCTTGCGGCATGAATCCGATGCCGATGAGGCCTTGTCCTTGACTTCACCGGACTTGTCCGAAGATTCCGAACGCGTGAAATACAGGATACCGGCACCGATTCCAACCACCAGCACCAGGAGGAAAATGTTCACAATCGTATTGACGAACGCCTTTCCCAGGCGGTCAATGAACAGCAGCAGGGCAGATTTTTCGCCGGGTCGTCTGGGCGGAGGGGGAGCCTTCACCCGCATGGTTTCGGCTTCCTTCGCCTTTTCGACCTGTTCGACTTTTTTCTGTGTCCGTTCCCTGCGGCGACGCTCCCGGGCCTTCTCGCTGGTGGCCTTCGTCAATCCCACCGGATTGGCTTCGGGCAGTACCGCAGGCACTTCGGGAGGAGGAGGAGGAGGAGGCGAAAAATCCATTGTGGGAGGAGGAGCCAGGTGGGCCGGCAACGGGGCCGGACGTGGCCCGGATGGTCTGCGACAAGGCTCCCCAACGACCGGCATGGGGCCGGACCCTGCCACAAACCCGGGCGGACGTGGAAGCATCTGGGCCTGTCCGGTTTCAGGCAAAGGTGAAAGTTCGAGAATGTCCCCGGACAACTGTTCCACTTCATCCACGCGGGAGCCCCCGGTATGTCCTTCCGGGAAAAGCATCTGCAGATAGGAAGCCATGGCTTCGGGAGCGACTTCCATTCCTTCCCTCTGCACAATGTTGTCCAGCGCATTGCGGAATACCCTTGCGGATGCAAACCGGTCTTCGGGACTGAACGACAACGCCTTCATGACCGCCAATCCAAGCCCGGGGGGAAGATTGGGAACAATTTCCTCGATATGCCGGAAATTGGCTGTCTGGGCTTTGACGATCAGTTCCGCGTCCGTGGCTCCGCGGGCGTGGGTCTCTCCCATGAGCATCTCGTACAGGACAACTCCGGCTGCGAAGATGTCCACCCGGTAATCGATTTTCTGGCCCATCGCCTGTTCGGGCGCCATGTATCGGAACTTGCCCTTGATCACTCCGGACTGCGTATGGTGCAGACTTTCAGCTGCCTTGGCAATTCCGAAGTCGATGATTTTCACCGCCCCGGAATAACTGACCAGAATGTTCTGCGGACTGATGTCCCGATGAATGATGTTCAGGGGTGTGGCGGTGACCGAATCCACCATGCGGTGCGCATAGTCCAGTCCCGTAAGTGTCTGCCTGATGATGTACAGGGCAAATTCCAGCGGCAACTTCTGCCTGTTCTTGCGCAGGCCCCGCATCAGCGTGGAAATGTCCTTGCCATGGATGTACTCCATGGTGATGCAGTAGGTTTCGCCGAATTTCTCGAAATACAGCACCTGGCAGATGTTGGGATGAAGCATGTTGGATACCAAACGGGCCTCATCCTTCAGGGAAGCCACCATCTCGGCATCCTCGGCCAGATGACTGTGCAGCATCTTCAGTGCCACCAGTTTCTCGAAGCCTGCGGCCCCCTTCATGCGGGCCTTGAAGACTTCCGCCATGCCTCCCCGGGCAATTCGCTCAACCAATTCATAATTGCCGTACTGTTGAACCGTCATGCGTCCTGCAACCTGTCAATCGGCCTGCCAGAGTTCCTCTGCATAGAATCTGGGCACTGCCGCATTCATGGCCATCTCTTCAAGGTCCGATGCATCCATGCTCCCAGACCGGATTGAGCGTATCAGGTTTAGGGGAGAAAAAGCAACATCCTGAATTCGAACGGCGCAATCGGATACTTCCAGACCGAATTCCCACGCACCCCGGTGACGATTCAACAACCATCCACCCAGAATCACAATGGACTCGTCGGTGGGCTCCACCGGCGCATCCTCCATGAAAACCCCCCTGTCGAGCAACTTCTGCCAGTCCGCCTTCTTCCAGTCAGCCACCCGGGACTTGCCCAGAATCCGCTTGCCGGCCGCCTCCAGTTGGCTTTCCACGGCCTTTTTCGCCTTGCCCGAACGCACGTCCCGAATCAGTCCCAGAAGTGCATCCACAATAGCCTGTTCTTCGTCTTCGGTCGAAACCTGCCTGGCCAGGGAAAGCAACTCATGGGCTTCTCCAAGGCGACGCAGACGCGCCTTTGCAAGACCCAGGGACAAAAAAAGCGCCGGCCGCCTGAAACCCAGGGAGAAGGCTGCATGCAATGCACATTCCGCCTGCTCCAGTTCCATGCGTTCCAGATGGTACCGCCCCTTGACGAAATAGTACAATGCCAGATCTTCCAGATATTCCTTCGGACGGCTTTCCTGCAGCAATTTCCCGGCGGTGCGGAGGTCCTGATTCCCAAGGGCGGCGAGAGCCTTGGACATATTCTCGATGCGCCTGACCTTTTTCCGGTAAAACAGGCGGATCAGCCACCTAAACATCCAGATTCCTCACCAAAAGCGCGTTGTGTTCGATGAACTCCCTGCGGGGTTCCACCAGTTCACCCATGAGCGTGGTGAATACCTGGTCCGCCTCCAGTACATCCGGTATCTTCACCTGCAACAGGGTGCGGGTGGCAGGATCCATGGTGGTTTCCCAGAGTTGTTCGGGATTCATTTCACCGAGTCCCTTGTAGCGCTGGATGTTGATTCCCTTCTTGCCTTCTTCTTCCACAAAGTTCAACACATCCATCGGGGTGTTGCACTCCCGGCTCTCGTTTCCGAAAGACACCGACCACGGAAACGGCTTGTAATCCCTGAAGTTCAGCAGCATCTTGCGCAAATGGTCAATCTCCGGGGAATCCATCCAGACCCGGTTGAGCAAAAATTCCCTGCGGGATCCCCGCATGGAAAAGACAATCCGGATGGCATACCCGTAGTCACCGCTCTCCTGGACCACATGGGCCACAGTGTTCTGGATTCCCGGCAAGGCATTGAGCCGGAGGGTCAGTTTGGCCGCCAGTTCCGTGGCCCGACCCTCGTCCAAAAGTGACTGGAGTTCCACATCTTCGCACGTCAGGATGCTGTGCATGACCACAGGATCCATGTTGCGGGCCATTTTCTGCACTTGCCTCTGGTATTGGGCAATGTCCTTCAGAATGCGTTCAACCGTCTGGGGATGGGTTTCCGTGCCGTCCAGACCCAGTTTCAATCCCTCGGAGGCAATACGAATCAGGTATTCCTCGAGTTCCGTTTCGTTTTTCAGGTAAAAACGCTTCTTTCCCCTGGATACCAGATACAGCGGCGGCTGGGCGATATAAAGATGTCCATTTTCAATGATTTGGGGCATCTGTCGAAAAAAGAAGGTCAGCAGCAAGGTCCGAATGTGACTGCCGTCCACATCGGCGTCCGTCATGAGCACGATATGGTGATACCGCAACTTTTCGATGTTGAAGGACTCCTTGCCGATGCCGGTACCCAATGCGGTGATCAGGTTGATGATTTCCTGATTCTCCAGCATCTTGTCGTCAGTGGCTTTTTCCACATTCAGGATTTTGCCGCGAAGGGGCAGGATGGCCTGGTTCTTCCGGTCCCGACCCTGCTTGGCGGAACCCCCTGCAGAGTCTCCCTCGACAATGTAGATTTCGGAATTGGCAGGATCCCGTTCCTGGCAATCGGCCAGCTTGCCGGGAAGGGAACTGGACTCCAGAATGCCCTTGCGCTGAACGGTTTCCCGCGCACGACGGGCGGCTTCCCGGGCCCTGGCCGCTGTGATGACCTTGTTGACGATGATTCGCGCCACCTTCGGATTTTCTTCCAGATACCGGGAAAGGTGTGAGGTCACGAATCCCTCGACCACCCCCTGGACTTCCGAGGAAACCAGTTTGTCCTTGGTCTGGGAATTGAACTTCGGGTCCGGCACCTTGATGCTGAGCACCCCCACAATCCCTTCGCGGACATCCTCCCCCCCCGGCATCATCTTGACATCCTTGAACAATTTGGATGCCGCCCCGTAATCGTTGACGGTCCTGGTCAGGGCCCTGCGCAATCCGGTCAGATGGGTTCCTCCATCCCGGTTGGGAATGTTGTTCGTAAAGCAGTAAATGCTTTCCTGGTACGCATCGGACCAGGCAAGGGCCACAGCAACTTCCATCCCGTCATGGGTGCCCTCAAAAAAGATGTCTTCCTCGTGGAGAAGTTTGCGATTCCTGGCCAGATACCTGACGTAAGCGCTGAGTCCCTCCTGGGAATCAAAAGACACCCGCTCTTCCAGCCTCTCGTCGATGAAGTCGATATGCAAACCCTTGTTGAGGTAACTTATCTGACGCAACCGCTGCAAAAGGGTGTCAAAAGAAAATTCGATGTTCTTGAATATTTCAGGATCCGCCCAGAAAGTGACCGTGGTCCCCGTGCGGTTTGTCTTTCCCACCACCTGAATGGGAGAGGTGACATGTCCCTGGGAGAACTCAAGTCGGTGCACCTGTCCTTCCCGGTGCACTTCCAGGATCAGACGTCGGGAAAGCCCGTTGACAACGGAAACACCCACTCCATGCAGGCCACCAGACACCTTGTACATGGAACTGTCAAACTTGGCGCCGGAATGAAGTTCGGTCAGGATTACCTCTGCGGCACTTTTTCCGGAAGAGTGCATGTCCACCGGGATTCCACGACCATTGTCCTCCACCGTCACCGAGTTGTCATAGTGAACCTTTACGGTAAGCCTGTCGCAATATCCAGCCAGATATTCGTCCACGCAATTGTCCACCACCTCGAAAACCATGTGATGCAGCCCAGTGCCGTCGTCAGTATCACCGATATACATGCCCGGGCGGGTGCGCACCGCTTCCAGTCCCTTGAGTACCTGGATGGCGTCCGCATTGTAATCACCGGCCAAAATGGGGGTGGTAGGGGTCAGAATTTTGTCGTTTTCGTTCATGTTCAAACCTCTGCCGGCATGACTCATGTCCGCTTGAATCCCGGCTGCGCGTTTCTACCATATTAATGAGAAAACTCACATCCCTTTTTGGGTATTTTCCAAGGATTCGGGTTGTCTTTCGCCGATTCCGTCAGGGGTCGCCGTGTGTATCCCCTGATCCCGTCACATTCTTTCGGCGACGGCGTGCCCGGAGATGCCAGACGATGAACTCCACAAGAAGCAGGGTGTATACTATCAGGACGAATTCCGGATAAGGCGCTGTCCTTTGCAGGGTGAACGGTCGCACCAATAGCACCAGCAGCGGAAAAGACATGGAAATGAGCAGGAATACCAGGGTTCTCCGGCGAACCACCCTGGTTCCGATCCAGAAGGGAATCATGAACGCCAGAAATGGAAAGAACACCGCCATGTTCAGGTTGAATGCGCAGATGTCCATGGCGCGGTGAAAGAAAACCATCACTGCAAACAGGATCGAAAACAGCAGACTGACCAGCAAAAAAGACACCTGCAGCCAGATTGTCCCCTTGACCTTCGCCAGGGGAAGAAGCAACAAGGCAAGGAAAACCGCAAACACGAAATACAACGGGGGCGGTATCAGGGAAACATGATCATGGGAATCCCCGGGAACGAGCACACTGGACTCCATGATGAACGGTTCATCCGGTCTGTCTTCGGTCATGCCGCGGGTCCACAGGAGGTGTTCTTCCAGTTGAACGGGCAGATAGGTCCCGTCCCAGGCCGTCCGGGCACGGTCCATGGGGGAGGACAAAAGAAGGGAAAGTCCGTATTTCAGTCCCGAATTTGATCCCAGCACGTCAAACAGGGAGTTTCGCCACGGACGATCCGGTTTTTCCTGGAGCAGGAGGCGCCATCTGCCATAGGTGACCTGGGAGATGACATCCCGCATCCGTGTGGCACAATTATCCGCAAAATGGTGATACCTGTATTCCTTTTCCGGCGAGTTCAGGGTCTTTTCAAGGATATCCCGGAGTTCTGAAACCTGTTGTGCTTCCAGGCGGAGCCGGTGGGCCCGCACCTCACGCCTTTCCCTGGAATAACTTGAAAGAAAACCTCCAAGAGACCGTGTTTCCAGACTGTAGAAGGCATTTCCATGCAGGAAATCAATCATGAATTGGTTGGAAAATTCAAAATGACCGAAATCATAAATTCTTTCATCCGGCCAATTTGGCCCCCGAATCAAAAACGCGCTATGCCCGAAACGGGTAAAAAGGCTCTCGCCGGGATCCACGATCAGCACCCAGGCCTCGGGTTCGGCCGGTTCGGGAGCATTCACCAGTATGCAGAGGGAAAGAAGTATGGAAATCATGGTGTGTAATGGATTTGCTGTTCCCAGCGGGTTTTCAGTTCCCACGAGGAGCGCAGGGAAACAACAATGCGGTTTCTTCCTTCAAACAGCGGTATCCCATGGGACAATTCCAGTTCCCGCCGGTTTTCACCCCGATGAACCAGCACCTTGAGGTATTTCGCCCTGGGCCCGAAAACCTCCACGGTAACATCATGAATCTGCAGGGGATGACTGAACCGGGCACGGAAGGGAACGGTCCGTTCAGTGGAGCGCAATGGAAGTTCCTGGAGGATCTGAATACGCGGAAGTTGAATCTGCCATACAGGTGTCCAGCGGGGGGACAAAATGGGAACGCTTTCCGGAGAAACCAGATTGCCCGAGCCGCGCAAGGCAAAAGCGGTCCTGTCAGGGCCAAGTTGCACCTTGGCCCACTGTCCCATGGTACCCACCACTGGAAATGTCGATCGGGTACCGGCCTGGCCGATGACGGGAGAGTCAAAATGCGCCCCCTGATGGAGCAGGGCCGCTCCGGAAAAGGAGAGAATGCCGTTCACGTCGAGCGGTCCCGGCAAGTGCCCGGAAACCGGCAAAGGAATCTGCGCAATGAACTGTCTGGAAAACCGGATTTCTTCCACTTCCAGAAAAAGTTCCGTACTGGTGGGGCGGGTGCCCGGGCGGGCACTGATCTGGAAATCATGGGAACGGGTTTCACCGGGGGCCAACCGGGGGAACTGACGACGATTGTCATGCAAATCCAGTCCCGACTTCGTTCCGCCGCCCAATGTCATGATGATGGTGTCCGAAGGCGTTTCCCCGACATTGTTCAGGTATACCCGCAGTCTTCCTTTTTCCCCGGCCTGCAAAAGACCATCCCCATTGCCGGACAGATCATCCATGAAGTGGTAGTGCACCTGGAATTCCGGGCGGAGAGCAGGCCGAATCTCGATCCACTCAAGCATGTTGGCAGGAAGATGGAGGGATTCTTTTTCGGCTGATTCCGAAAAAAACTCGACTGTCAACGGCCACAAACCGTGAACATGTCCGGCGTCCACGGGAAAGGAGAATTCGGCGGAACGCTGTTCCCCCGGATCCAGTCGCCCGAAAAGGACTTCCCGTACGGATCCTCCTTCATGATTCCGGATCTCGGCGCCCACCCGGAACACGGGAGCCGTGCCCACATTCAGCAAAGTCAGGGTTCCCGTCAGGGTCTCTCCGGCCACCATGTGTTTGCCATTCAATTTTATTTTTGCCTCTAGTCCCGACAAGCCGTTTTCCATCTGGCCGTCTGTCCAGTCCACCCCGATCTTCCCGAGATGGGACACCAGTTCCTGCATGGCCAGACTGGTTTCGTGCCGGCTCCAGGATGCAATGGAGGAAACATCCCAGGCAGAATCCCTGCCCGACTGGACAAGAAGCCGTCGGGCTGCCTCCACCAGTTCATCCGGAGCTTGGTTGTCGATGTCTTCCTGTCCCGGGTCCTTCTTTCCGGAGACAATCCGGAGATTGGCAATGGGCAAAGTATCCCTCTGGCCGACAATGGGTTCCCCGTCACGCACCGGAGGCTGCCGGTAACGAAAACCCGTCTGGGAAAGACGGGCTGTATCTATCATTTGCACATGGACATGCGGATTGACACCCAGGGACTGGATCGCCAGGGTCCCCCCGGCAAGGTAATGTGCAATGGTCAACTTCAGTGCGGAGTCATCTTCAAACTCATTGACCATTTGAATGGACCCCTTGCCAAAAGAGGTTTCACCAAGCAGAAGAGCCCTTTTGTGCACCTTGATCGCTCCCGCCAGGATTTCCGCGGCACTGGCGCTTCCCTGGTTGATGAGCACCACCATCGGTTCCCTGCGGGCGGCAAAATGCGAGGTGGATCGGCGAACTTCACTTACACGCCGGTTCTGGCCCACCGCAGAGTAGATGATTCCATCGGAAAGGAAGAAATGTGCACTTTTTTCCGCTTGATTGAGAAGCCCCCCCGGATTGTTGAAAAGGTCCAGGATCAAGCCCTTTGCATGATTGGCCCGGAGGGATTCCAGATGTTCCGCCAGTTCCCCTGAGGTTCCCTGGGAAAACTGCCGGATTCGAACATAGCCGATTTGTCCGGGCAACATTCTGGAAGTGACCGAATTCAGACGGATGATGGATCTTTCCAGTTGAAAATGCAGCCATTGTGCCTCGGAATCCCTCTCCACCCAGATGGATACAGTTGTTCCCGGTTTTCCCCTCAGGTGATTCACCGCATCGTTCAGGCTGGCATGGGTCACGGAAATATCCCCAATCCTGACAATGCGGTCGCCTGGCCGGATTCCGGCCCTGGCCGCGGGAGTGCCATCCATGGGTGCTATGACCGTCAGGTATCCTTCACGGGTGGTTACCACGATTCCAACTCCGGAAAAACTGCCCTGGGTTCCCGTTTTCAATTCCCGATATATCTCCGGAGGCAAAAGGGCCGTATGGGAATCCAGTGTGGCCAGCATTCCGTTGATGACCTCCACTTCCCGGTCCTGGGATGGACTTCCGGGCACCCGGGAAAGCATGTTGAATACCTTCTGGACAGCCCTGTACAGTTCCATGGGGGATCGGATGCTTTCCAGGGTGAAAAACTCCTCCTGATCCAGACACCGTACCCGGACCACACCGGAAACGGTCTCGGTGATGAACTCGGGAGTCGATTTCTCCAGTTGTCTGAGGGCTGCGGCAAACATTTCCTGCGGATTCATGCTTGCCGGATTGATATAATTTTCTTTTACACGTACGAGAACCGTACTGAGCATTCCCAGTCTGGACGGACCCGCAGGATGGGAGGCCCGGATGCGACGCACCTGCTCCCGGGCTGTTGGCCGACCGACGAGGGAGAAAATGCCTGCCATCAAAATCGAAAGGACCGGCGCCCAGAACAGGATCCGCAAGCGGCCGGAACGCAAGGCTGGCGTCAACTCCTGCGTCTTCTTGGCGTGAACGGATACAAAGGATAGGAACAAACTGGTTCACCGGTCGAATGAGGAAATCAGTTGGAACTCATGAGATGAAACGTCGCATTGCTCCAAGGAAACCGAGCAGCAGGGAACCTCCCGCCAAAAACAGACTGCCATGAAAGGACGGTAAAAATGCCCGTTCCGGAGGATTTCCCTGTACAAACACAAACAGGCAAAGTGCCGCGGCTCCAAACAACAGAATCAGGTGAATCAGCGAAGCCCACAATCCCAGACGCATGCCAATGCGGACCAGAAGGAAAAGGGCTGAAAACGACCCCATGAGAATCACCCAGAGTCCGTCTTTTTCGTAACCGGACACATAGACATCATTTTTCAAATCATGGAACCAGGGAAGAAAACTGAAGACAATGGTCAGTACCAGGAGCCAGAATGCCCCTTTTTCCAGAAAATTCAGCCTACCATGGACATACCAGAAATTCCGGGAAAGATTGGTCAGATCATCCCCGGTTTCCTGTGGTTCAACCACCCTGGGTTCACGGGCCCGTTTGCGTGTGGAGCTCTCCAAAAGCGGATTCGAAACAATCCGGGTCCCTTTCTGGAATTCGGGGTCCACCGCAACGATGGATGTTTTGTTCGAACTGGATCCGTAATCGGGAATGCCCATTTCCCCCGTCTGCTCTTCATGCTCGTAGTGAATGTAATTACCGCATTGGGGACACAATTCCCAGCGTTCATCGACGGATTCTGCACAATGGGGGCATTTCATGGATTCTCACCTCGCAGGAGGCGTTCCAATGCCGCCTCGTCGAGTCTTGTTATAACAGATTTTTCGTCGCTGTTGAACTTCTCCAGCTTGCGGAGTTTGTCCGCCCCCGGATTTTCTCCCACAACCAGATAATGGCACTTTCCGGTGACCCCGGACAGGACCGTACCACCCTGTTCACGAATGGCATCCGCCACCTCGTTACGGGAACGGCTCAGGGTGCCCGTAATGCAGAAACCCTTGCCCGTCAAGGCTCCACCCCGGGTTTCTTCATGCACCGGGTTCATGCCGAGGGCAATGAAATCCCGCAGCAATTCCATGTTCTCCCGCCGATCGAAAAAACCCAGAATCTCCGCTGCCAGAACGTCTCCCAGGCCAGAAAGATTTTTTAACTCACTGTCCGAAAAAAGATCCCGGGGGGCTGTCGCAAACGACAGTACCTGCTTCAGGTTTTTGAAATGGGCTGCCAGTGTCTGTGCGTTGACTTCCCCCATTCCCGGAATACCCAGCGCATACAGAAAACGGGCGAGGGATGCGTTGCGGCTGTTCCCGATGGACTTGATCAATTGCCGGACGCTCTTTCCACCGAAACCTTCAAGTTGCAACAACATGATGGGTTCCAGGCGATAAAGATCCGCACTGGTGCGCACCAGTTTCGTTCGTACCAGTTTCTCCACCAGTTTTTCCCCTAGGGAATCGATGTTCATGGCCTTTCGGGAAACAAAATGAACAATCCTGGCGACCACCTGCGCCGGGCAACCCGTTTCATTGGGACAGCAGAGGGCAACCTGCGATTTTCCCTGCCCGCCAGCCTTGCGCCGGACAAGCCCCGTTTCACAATCGGGGCAAACGGAAGGTTCCCGGACTGGAACCGCCAACGGTCCCCTTGCACCATGCAAATCCACTTTCAACACCTGGGGGATGATTTCCCCTGCCTTTTCCACCACTACGGAATCACCTGTACGCAAATCCTTTTTGACCACATAATCCCAGTTGTGAAGGGATGCACGGGCCACGGTGGAACCGCTGAGTTTCACAGGTTCCAGGATGGCTACCGGTGTCACCTGCCCGGTTCGTCCCACCTGCGCGGAAACCTCCTTCAACAAGGTGATCGCCCGTTCGGCGGCAAACTTCCAGGCCACTGCCCATTTCGGATATTTTGCCGACTGTCCCAGACGTTTGTGCAACTCCATCAGGTTGACCTTGATGACCAATCCATCGGTGGGCATTTCCAGATCGTGACGGGCAAGTTCCCATTGGTCCACTGTCCCCAGGATCCCGGCAAGACCTGTCACCAGCATCGGTTCGGGAGGAAGGGCGAAACGGAGCGCCTTCAGGCGCATGAGCACCTCCCACTGGGTTTTTTCTCCGGCATCCACGATTTCATAGAACACTGCGGACAGGCGCCTTTCGCGCACCAAAGCCGGGTCCAGAAGGTGCAACGCGCCTCCCGCAGCATTGCGGGGATTGGCAAAGGGTTCCTCTCCCTTTTCCTGCCGGATTTCGTTGACCCTCGCAAAATCATTGAATTTCATGAAAATTTCGCCACGGACCGTCCCGGTGAATGGTTCGGACAACACCTGGGGAACACTTCCAACCGTTCTTGCGTTGGCAGTGACATCCTCCCCGGTCAGTCCGTCTCCACGGGTAAGAGCCTGGACAAAGCGTCCGTCCTCATAGCGACATTCAATGCTGATGCCGTCAATCTTGGGTTCAACCACAAAATCCGGGTCCCCGGCCCCGTCCGTTACCTTGCAGACATTCTCCACAAACCGCACGAGATCCGACCGTTCGTAGGTGTTTTCCAGGCTGAGCATGGGGTGTTGCCGGGTCACTTTCGTGAATCCGGCTCCTTCGGGAACCGGTGCGCCCACCTGCCGGGAGGGAGACCATGGCGTCACCAATTCCGGCCAGGCTTCCTCCAGTTGCACCAGTTCCCGCATCATCCGGTCATACTCCTGATCGGAGATTTCAGGTTGGTTCAAAACATAATAGGAGTGATTATGCCGGTGGATCTTTTCGCACAGGTCGGCATGCCTCGACCGGTCTTCCGAAAAACTCATGAAACGGAAAACTCCCTGTCAATATCAGTGTTCTTCGATGATTTCGATGTCGTCTTCCTCAAGAATCTCCTCTTCATCAACCACCTGGTCCCATGCCAGTTTCTGGCCGGTGAAACAGCCGGCCTCTATGGTGACGGAGAAAACCAGACCCTTGAAATGGGTATCGATCGCGTCATTGATTTCCGCAAAAATCTCGTTGACTTCCGAAGGATTTTCGACAATCCGCTTCCATTCAGGCAACGGACCGTATTCCACCACGGAAGAATAGAAAAACTCGCGCCCCGTCTTGAAAAGCAACTCGAAACGTTCCGTGTCTGACCGGATGTTCCGGATTCCGGCTTTGGACATCCATGAAATGACATCCTCGGGAGAAGGGAATTGCTGGGCTTCGTAATCATCCAGCCGCTTGATGAGATCATACATGTCACGTTTGGTCAGGATTTCCCGGAAAATGTCCAGGAATTCCAGCCAGGAACCACTCAGGGGCAATGTCACCGCCACCGTACCGGAAGAACGGGTCACCCGGGAGAGTTCCAGCAGGTTTCTTGCGGGCTTTCCATATTCCATCAGCCCCAGGTTGCTGTAAGTCAGGTCATAAACCTCATCCGCGAAGGAGAGTCCCTTGGCAGGATTCTCGTTGCGGAAGAAAAGCCTTTTTCCGAAAAAGTCCGTGGCCTTCTTTCGGGCTTCATCCAGCAAGGGCCCGGCATTGTCAATGGCAATCAGGCGAGCCCGGCTGTCCGGACTTCCCCGCATCAGATCCACGGCAGGATAGCCTGTGCCGCACATCACATCCAGAACCATGCCTTCCTGGGGGTAGGTGATGTTTCTCAGTAGAAGTTTGCCAAACCGGCTCGACCAGGTGGGAACGATCTCCCGGTCGTACACCTTGGCCATCTTCTCGTACTGCATGCTGTTTGCCACATTCACCTCCCATTCGGGACATCCATTGGGATGGAACGTCGGGTACCTTCTTCTCCCAAGTACCCCATGGGTATCACAACTGACAACCACTGCCAACTGTTATCGAACCTTTTACCGATTTCATCTGTTCATTTCCCCGTGTACATCCCGAAACAGCAACCATCAAATCAAACAAACCCGCAGCCGGAATCCCTGCACAACCTTCAGGCAAACTGAACCAGCCCTTCAGAAAGGGAGACGACACCAGTTGCCCTGAATCGTCTGAAGGCTTGCAGCGGGCCTGTTTTCCCGGACAGACCCCCACCGCCAGACCGGGGGGAAAATCCATCCGGATACCACCGGGCACAGAAGAAAAATAGAATTGGTTCTCCGGATTCAACCCCTTGCGGAACAGTTCTTCCTCCAAATCCATCCATTTTGACAGCCCGGATTCATTCCACAAAAAAAGTGCGCTGGAATAACCTGGCACAACATGGTCCGCCGGCAGGGCGGCGAGAAACCGGCGATCCACTATTTCACGTACCGGCAGCAACGGATGAAGTCCCACCGTGATGACCTGCACACCTTCCTCCTTCAGTCGGCCAAATGTGGCCTCCAGCTCTCCGGCCAGCCGCTTTCCCAGTTTTCCGTTCCAGGAACCGGGGGACAGGGACAGGGAGACGGCCAGATCCAGCATGGATGGAACATATACGACTGCAAGCCCGGGAGGCTGTTTTGCCGCATGCTGCATCTGTGCCCTGAAGGCTCCCGTGATGAAATCCGCCTGCATGTGAACGGACAACTCCCGCATGCGCAGGGAAATCATGTCCGGAGGAGGAAACAATCCTTCCGGCACGGGTCCCTCCCGATGCCAGACAATGCGGTCCTGAAGGATTTTTTTCAATCCCAGACTGACTGCAAAATCCCCTTCGGGATGTTGCAGGAAAAGAGTGGTGACATCATTTTCGAAAAGGGTAACCTCCAGATAATCCGCATTGTCCACCACGGCCTCATCCTTCGAATGATACAGTCGCCTGACCGGACCCTGGACCCGCAAAACAACACTTTTTCCGTCTGCGGAGCGCCGCACTGAATAGGACACTGCATTTCCCCTTTCCCCCCTGAACTCTCCTTCACCGGAAAAGGAAACCACCTCACTGCGCACCCTTGGCGCACGTGAAGGAAACTGCCTGACCAGGCCCTTGATGCCGTGGCCCGAGCCAAGTCCCGGTGCCCAGACTGCCGTGGTTTCGGCAGCCTGCAGCAGAACCCCCGGGGAAACACTGGAAGCCAACGCCCCCTGCCCGGCCTGCATCAATCGCTCTGCAAACACCCGGTGCAGCATGGTTCCCGCCATCAACTGGACAAAAGCCCCGGTCACTGTGGATTCCCCGGGATGAAATGCGCGGAACCCCGGATTGCCGGATAGGTCCGGAAAATCCAGAGGTTCTCCCCCGGGGAGGAAAAACACCATGGTCCGGTGGCCTGCGGCACGTCCCGGATCAGGACTCTTTCCAGGCGAATCCTTGTGTTCCATCACCCCCGGAGTGTCCGACGCCGGGCCTGAGTCAACGGAACGGGAACCACAGCCTGACAAGCAAAACAGTATCAACAGTTTCATTTCCAGTTTTTTCATTTCATTCCTTTTCCTTCCTGTGCGACGTGCGGCCGCACGCCAGAACTCATTTCCCGCCCGGATTCGGTGCAAGCCTTCTTTCCAGCACTCCTGTCACGACATGAACCCTGGTTCCTGATTCCGAGAACCGGTACAATACACTGGCGGAGGGTTCCGTGGAGCAGACCACCGCCTGGTCAGGCATCAACTTTCCTATCAGTCCGGACCAGGAAGACGTATCCCGACCATGGTGGGCCACCTTCAGGAGATCCGCCCGGACAGGTTCCCCCAGGCGTTCGGCAAGGGTCCTCTCGCCTACTTTTTCCAGATCGCCCATAAACCATACATGACGGCCCTTCCAGATCAGCTCCAGCACCAGGGACGCGTCGTTTTCCGACCAGAACTGCGGAGAATCCGGAATGTGGCCATCATGGGATGAACGCAACAACACGACCCCGGATCCCAGTTCTTCCCGGACCGGGGCCGGGTGTACCGGCACTCCCAGAGATTCCAGACGTCGACGCATTCTTTCCGGAAACCGCTCGTTCACATACACCCTGCGGATATCCAGGATGCGGGCCAGGCGAAAAATTTCCTGTACATGGTCTGCGTGGGAATGACTCAGGTATACCCGATCAATCCGGAACACACCTCGCCGGATCAGTTCCCTTCCAAGCCCCGGTGTGCCCGCATCCACCAGCAATCGGGTTCCGTCCGGAAAACGCACCAGACAACTTTCCCCGCGGTGGTGCCCGAAGAATGTCAGTTTCAAATCGGTTTCGACCCGTTTCCCCGCCGGCAGGAACCAGAACAGCAACAAAATCGTGATGAGCAGGGGAAGACGCCCGAGTCTGCGGGAAACACCACGGATTTGCAAAACCCACAAAAGACCGGCTCCAAGCGCGAACATCCAGAAAAATGCCCAGCCGGTCTGCCACTCGGGCCAAAGGGCATTCCAGGCCGAAAGGGGTCGCCACAATCCGGCCAACCAGGAATCCAGCGTGTTCACCGGATTCAGTGCGAACGGGGGAAGGAAGGGCCCCAGGGTCCCCAGCACAAACGCCAGGGGGATCAGCACCAACGAAAAAAGGGGCAAAAAGAGTATGTTGTTCACCCAGAATATAGGTGAAACCTGGCCGAAATGAATCCATACAAGGGGTGCCGTGGCCCAGGACGCCCCGGTGCAGGCGGCGGCGTATGCCGCCAGTTTTCCACGGTTTCCCATGAGGCGTGACACCCCCAGGATGCCCAGCACGGCGGCAAACGACAACTGGAACCCCGGGTCCCCCACACAGCCGGGATCAACAACCCAGAGAATCAGTGCCGCCAGAAAAAGACTGGAAAAGGCTCCGCCTGCCCCCGTGAAACGGGAAAGAAGCAACCAGTTCGTCAACATGATTGCCGCCCGGGTGGTGGAAACGGCTCCGCCTGTCATGGTCCGGTACATCCATGCAAACGCAATGCCGCCGCCTGCTTCCAGGTACCGTCGTTCCACTCCCCATGCCAGGGGAACAAGCCGGTGCACCCATCGCACCAGAAACAGAACGAAGAAAGTCACAATGGAAAGATGCAGGCCAGAGAGGGCCAGAACATGGGACATTCCCGCCATGCCGAGGACAGTCCTGAGGCGACCCGGCGCAGGCTCCCCCCAACTGAGGGCGCCGAGAACGGTTTCCCGTGTCTTTTTCAGGGCAAAGGAGGGTTTCGGGGACAAAACCAGGGCCGGCAACCGGTTGTTTGTTGGCAACCACACGACAGTGCCATTTCCCCTTGGGGAAGGGAGACTGAATACACTTGCCTTTCCACGGGGACATGGGGGATGGCCTGCCGGACACCTTCCCCGATGGAGATGACGACCCTCATGGCGGAAACTGCCGGTGACCACCACCGCGCTCCCTCCCTGACGGACCGGAGTTTCCCGGGGCCACGCGGCCAAAACGGCACATGCCGCCAAGGCCGGACAGAGAACGATGGTTTTCCGGGATGGGCTCCCGGTCAGCCGTTGCGCCCCACGGGTACCGGCGACCCGAAGGAACAATGGTGCCAACGGCAATGATGGCAAAAGGAAATACAGTCGATAGGTGCCGATGAACCATCCACCGGCAATCCAGAACCACAGGGGATGCATGTCCCTTTATTATCGGGAAAAAAAACCGATCGTTCCGGAAAAAGTTCCCCGGCAACCGTTTTTCTTGGAAATATCGGGAAATCCCGCCGGCGCGGAAAGGTGGACGGAAACTAGAACCGGAACTGCAGTACCATGCCACAGCCTTCAGTACCGCAGGATGGGAACAGAAATGCAGAGCCGGTGGATTCGACCGGAGACGGGGAACCGGCATCATACGTCAGGATCTTCCAGAGGGTCAGCCCCCCGGTCACCAGCGCCGCGCCCAGAAACACGTCCGAAAAGAGCCTTGCATTTTCCCCGTCTTTCTTCAATTGGCTGTTGGATGGGTCCTTGTCCCAGTCACTTTTCAGGGAAAGCGCCCGGTAACCAAAAAATGCGGAAGCCCCGACGAACGCCACGGTACCACCGACTCCGGCCCAGAACCACCAGTTGCCGACCAGGGGCTTGGAGCCTGGAACCGGAGTGACGCCCCTGGGCGGGTCAGATTCATCGCCCCGGTCCCCGAGAAGACTTTTGGCATCCTGGGTCTGAACCCCGGAATCGCCGGACTTTTCAAGTTTGTGCTGGATGACCACCATCTTGTCGGCTTCCACCTCCAGTTGATGGGTGACGTCCTTGAATCCTTCCTTGCGCAGCACCAGGATGTGCGTGCCTGCGTCAATTTCAAGCACCCGCGGGGAAACCCCCTCGCCATCTCCCTCAAAGGTGTCTATGAGGATTAGTGCCCCGGGCGGTTCCGTAATGATGGTGACCTTGCCCTTGGGTCTCTGGGTTTTCTGTCGCTCGGCTTCAAGCGACTGCACATGCCGCTCCACTTCGGGACGCAACGGGGAGGTGGGACTCTTGCTCAGGAAAAGGCGATAATAAAACAATGCTTTTTCCACTTCCGCAAGTTGCCGGTGACACTGGGCAATATTGAAATACATTTCAGGAATGCTGTCGCGCTCAATGAAGTCAAGCACTTTCAGGTACTCTTCCAGGGCCCGGCGGAATTCCGCCTTCTGATAATGCTTTTCGGCCGCCTCGTAATGCGCCTTTGCCTTCTCACGGTTTCTGATCTGGGAGTGGACAACCACCGGGAAAAGGATGAAGCAGGCAGCCAGAACATAGCTAATGAAACGAACAGTCATGGTATGCACCTCGTCGGCAACGGGATTCTACGGAAATACCCGATTGGATGTTTGTAGCACTTTCCTGCTTTCCCTGCAATTCTTTCAAAGGGAATGCCACAGGCACAAAATCAGAACATGATGCGGATGGTGTCTTCGCCCACGGGCATGGGACGCATGTCTTCGGGGCGGGTTTCCATGCCACGGGGCATGGGGGCCGGCGGCATGACCGGTTCCGGTGTCATGGCGGGAACCCCAGTCTCCACGGGGGTCAAAAGGATGGTTTCCTCCCGCTCCACCTTGAGGATCTTCTGGACATATTCCTCGCTTCGGGGCGTCACAAGAACCAGACTCCCCTCCTCGAAATCCTTTTCGAAGGGGGTGCGCAACTCGATTTCCAGGTCGTCGTTCACCTTGAGCATGAAAGTCAGGCCCGGTTTGTCCGAGGTGATTTTCACCCGGAACAACTTCCGCTCCGGCTTCGGTTCCACGACGGGTTCCGTCATCGGGGGGTTCACTTCGGCAGGCTTTTCTGCCACCTGTCTGGCCGCTGGTACAGGATCCGTCGGCTTCCGTTCCGAAGAAGAACGGTCCCGCAGGGTAAACCAGTAGACGCCGCCTCCGATTCCGGCGGACACCAGCAGGACAAGCACCCATAACAGCGGGGATCGTCCTTGCCCCACCGCCACCTGCTCACCGGTCATGGATGTCTTGACCGCCGAATCCATTCCCGGAAACGTGCTGCGGGCCGGCACGGGTGAAACCATTCCCACCGCAGTGATGTGGGGGGGAATGCCGCTTTTGGCTTCGACGAACATCCGGTG
The DNA here is from genome assembly GCA_964618145.1 of uncultured Kofleriaceae bacterium. GTDB lineage: Bacteria > Myxococcota_A > Polyangia > HGW-17 > HGW-17 > HGW-17. The sequence goes on along the minus strand of CAZTZR010000016.1, from coordinate 5,389 downwards.
CAGGGAAGATGCGGAAGAAGGCCGGACATCCATGTTCTTGTCCAGGGCCCTGCTGAGGACCGTCCAGAGGTGCGGGGGAAATTCAGGCAGGTATTCGAAAATGGGAACGGGCGGGTCCGTGATGTGCTTGAGCAAGACCTGGGTGACGGATTCCGCATCAATGGGCAGGTGCCCGGAAAGCATCTGGTACAGGATCACTCCCAGGGCGTAAATGTCCGTCGCCGGACCAATCTGGGCGCCGGATCCGCGGGCCTGTTCGGGACTCATGTAGGATGGCGTCCCCATGATCAGGCCGGTGGCGGTCTTGTGCTTGGCTCCCATGGCAGGATCCAGCAGTTTGGCGACCCCGAAATCCAGGATTTTGACCTGTGGTCCGTTGGATGTATCCACAATGAATATGTTGTCCGGTTTCAGGTCACGGTGAACAATGCCATTGGCATGGGCAGCGTCCAGGGCATTGGCCATCTGCTCAAGCAGGAAAGCGGTTTCATCAATGCTCAGGGTTCCCCGGTTGTACATATACATGGTCAGTTCCTGCCCATCGAGGAATTCCATCACCAGATACAACCTGCCATCGGGAAGTTTGCCGAAATCGAACACCTGGATGATGTTCGGATGATTGATTTTGTTGACAGCCTTGGCCTCGGACATGAAACGTTCGGCCATTTCCGGATTGGCGGAAAAGGACGCCATCAGGACCTTGACCGCCACCTTGCGTCCGATCTGGGGATGTTCCCCGAGAAATACCTGCCCCATGGCACCTTCGCCGACAAGGGACTTGATCTCGTAATTGCCAATGGTTGTTCCAATCAAGGGATCCTGATTCTGTTTTTCCATAAACATCACCCTGTGGCTGAATCCGCCTTTTCCGCAGGAAACCCTGGTTTCCCCGGTTTCCCTGGTCAGGACACAACCGCTCCGATTATGTAGCACATCTGTCGCCAGACACAACAATTTCCTCCAGTTACAGTCAATATCAGCGTACTGGCAGCTTGCTTTTCCATACTATAGAGATAGTATGTCATCCATGCGCATGAAGCATATTTGCATTTTGCTGTTACTCCAACTCTTCCTTCTTGCCTCCGTCCGTTCCTGGCCCGTCGGGACCATCGCCCGTGTGGAGCTCTTCCAGACGGTGGCCACATTCCGGAACAACTGGAGGCGGACCGGCAACGTTCCCTTTGCCGGTCCGCTTGCATTCAAGGTTTCCTGGTCCTTCCAGACCGCCCGGAACATTTATTCCTCCCCTGTCATTGATGCTTCCGGACGGATTTATTTCGGCAGTCAGGACCATCATGTGTACTGCCTCACTCCCAATGGCCGCATCGTCTGGAAATTCCAGACCAAGGGGGATGTGGACTCCACTCCCACCATCGGTCCGGATCAGACCCTCTACATCGGATCGGATGATGATCACCTCTATGCTCTTGACCTGGAAGGCAAACTCAAGTGGCGGTACAACTCCGGCAGTGACATCCGCTCCAGTCCGCTTGTGATGGAAAGGAACATCGTGGTTTTCACCAATTATTCCGGACAGGTGCACGCCGTGCAAAACGGACAACTGCTCTGGAAGGTGGATTTTTCCGGAGGATGGAGCAATTCCTCCCCTTCTTATGACGAAGTCCGGAAGATCCTGTATGTCACCACCTCCGGCGGGATGGTGGCCGCCATCAGCACTGCGGGAACCGTACTCTGGCAGACACACCTGTACAGCCGCATCCAGTCCGGGACCGTCCCGCTGGATCGGGATGGAAACATCTATGTGGCCACCCTGGGGGGATTGCACTCGTTCAATCACCAGGGGCGCCGCAGGTTCCACCTGAACCAGGTGAACACCACCATGTCACCGGCCATCAACAACGACAACGAACTGGTGTTGATCGACCGAACCGGCCATTATTTCCGCATCTCCAGCGAAGGTTCGGTCCTGGTCCGGCGAAAGGTGGCCAACAACGAAAGTGCCGGCTCCATCCTGGTGGACAGTTCCAACAACATGTACTTCGGTTCCCGGGATGACCACATCTACGCCATCAGGCCGGATGGAACCGTGATTTTCATGCACAATTTCGGGAGGGACGTGGATTCCACACCGGTCCTTTCCCCCCGGGGAACCTTGTATTTCGGTGCAGACACCGGACTGATGTATGCCATTGACCGTTAATATGCGGACCTATAGAACATGAGGAAACAACATGACGTTTGATCCCAAGGACCCCAAAGATTCGGATGCGGAAGAATCCGGTGGCCGCACTTCAGGGCGCAGGGAAAGCCTGGAATCCATGCTGGGAATCGAGGATTTTTTCCCCGGGCAGGAACCTGCACCGGAGGATCCGTACACGGGACAGGATCCGTTCGGGGAGGATGACCCCTTTGCCGATAACAATCCCTTTGCCAATCTGTCCGCAGGAATACCCGAACGATCCGCTGACCTTCCGGAGCAGGAAATCCTGGCCGACTCGCTTGTGAAACCGCACGCATTGCGCAACGAAGACAGTTTTCCGTGGGAAATGCCGGAATTTTCCTCCAGCGTTCACGGAGATGGCGACGATGATTTCGAGGAAATCAGCGCCGTGTCCGAAGTGGATTCCCAGGTCAGTACCGAAATCAGTACCGAAATCAGTACCGAAATCAGTACCGAAATCAGTACCGAAATATCCAGTATCACCCAGGACATCTCCGAAGTGTCCGAAGTGTCCGCAGTATCCGACCTGTCCGACTCGTCCGACTCGTCCGACTCGTCCGACCTGCCCGACCCGTCCAGCATCCTGCCAGAGTTCCCGGAACAGGAACCGGTGCTGGAACCAGAGCAGGAAAAAGAAGATTCCGGGGATCTCCCCACCCCTGCCCCCGAAAATTATGAACCACTCGCCATGAATCTGGAGGATCTTCCGGACGTGTATCCCGACCAGAAACTGGCTTCCGGTTCAGCCGATGACCAACCATTTACCATGGATATTGACGACCTGCCGGACGTGGATCTCGACCTGTATGCAACAAAACCAAAACAGGAAGAAGAGCCTTCCGGGTCCGATCTGCAAGAAGAACCGGAGTTCCTGGAAGTCGAAGACGATGCCCTGGATCTCATGGAAGAGGAAAATCTCTGGGTGACTCCCCCGGGAAGCATTCTTCCCGAAGAGGAAAAACCCACTGTTCCCCCTCCACTTCCGCCCCCCGTTCCCCAGGCAGCCAGGGTTTTGCCGGCCCAGACCACCATTGCGAAAACCAGGATAGCCGACTCTGCCTCGGCCTATCCTGAACCCGATCCGGCGGTGCTCACCCTTTTTAGGGAGAAATTTCTCGGAATCACCCCGGAAGACCGCATCCGCAAATGGGAAACCCTTGCCGAATCCAACTGTGATCCCGACATCAAGGCCCGTTTCCTGCATGAAGCAGGTTTCATCCATGAGATGTCCGGCAATCTCGCGGCCGGCATCAAATTGTACGCCAAGGCTGTGGATCTGGATTCCCGCCTGATCCCGAACCTGTGGCACATCCGCCGGTACCTGTTCATCAAGGGACTGCTGGAAAAAGTGCTCCATCTGATGCATCTGGAACTGAAGCAGGGAGGAGCACTCAATCCGGTTCCCCTGCATTACTGGAATGGTCTGCTGGCCGAATGCCTGGATCAGGGTGAATCCGCCTGGAAATCCTTCCATGATGCTCTGGATCTGAACTCCCGGCACCTGCCCTCCCTTCTGGCCGTCTGGCGCATGGCCGCCCGCAGGGGAGATCTGGATCGCCAGCGGGAAATTGGCAACCACATCATGGATCTGCTTGAGCCGGGCGAACTCCGGGTGGCCCTGCGCATGTTCCAGGCAGTCCTGGCCGAACGCATGGGCAACCTGCAGGAGACTATACAACTGTACGAAGAAGCCGTTTCGGAGGCTGAAGAACACGCAGAGGAAATCTGGCTGGCACTTGTCAGGCTGAATGCATCCGACCCGCATGCCTGTGCTGATGTGCTGGACCGTTTTGCCACATGGCAGCGCCTGGCCGGCCATGAGGCTTCAGCCATTGGCCTGAATCTGGAGGCAGCCATCCTCAGGGAGCGGGATCTGGGGGATCCTGCGGGAGCCTTTTCCATTCTGGAAAGCCAATCCCTGGATCATCCCCTGGTGACGGAATACCTCATGGACCTTGCCTGGCGCAACGGCAACCAGGAATATCTGGCGGCCGGATATCCTTCCAGGCCGCGGTTTGAAACAGCCCTGGCCCACATGAAATCCGGGCAGCCTGCCATGGACATTCCCCACCGGGATCCCGTGGATGTGTTGTGGTTGGTTGACCTGCTGTCTCCGGATTCCGATCTGGCTGGAAAGATTCCCTCTCCCTGGAACAGTGGAGATCTTCTTCCAGCAGTAAACCTCCTGTGTGCCTACCGGAAGGATTCTCCCGAAGCATTTGACGATGACCTGCCGGTTCTCGAAGAAGCATTGTGGGCTTCGCTCTGGATGGCAAAAACTCCGGAACTTTCCCTGGAACGCCTGGAAAAACTTCGAAAACACGCTGAATGGTTCACTCCTTTCTTCCGGAAGGAAGCCATCCGGCTTGCCCTCTGGCGCCATTCGCGACCGGAACTCGCCCGGGAACTGCTGGAGGAATCCGACCCGTCTTTTTCCTCACTACTCCTGCGTGCCGAATTGGCCCCCGCCGATGATGCGGCTTTGGGTGCGTCCCTGTTCCTGCAGGCTGCAGACACCGCCTCCCTTCCCGGAACCCGTCTCTTCTGCCAACTGCAGGCTGCATGGCTTTTGTACCGGGCGAAAGACCACACAGGTGCCGCGGACATCCTCCGGGATGCGCCCACACAGGACCTTTCTGCCCTCAGGACATGGATGGCCCGTTTGATCGGCGACACGGATGAATTGCTGGAACACCTGGAAGCCGATGAAGAAACCGTTTCGCGACTGGAGGCCGCCTGGATTCGCGTTCTGCGGGATCCATCCGAAGGGCGTCACGCCCTGGGCGCCATCGACAACCCGACCGCGCGGTTTCTGGAAGATTGTCTTGCCCGGCAGGAAAAGGATCCTGTCGTCCTGAGGGAACTGGCGGAACGCCTCGCCGGCGACACTCCCGAAGATGCCCCATGGATACTTGCCTGGCACGCCGTGGAACTGCGGGACGCCCATGACGAGGATGCCACCGATCTCTGGCTGGCCGCATTCCGGGCGAATCCCGGGGACCAGGTTCTTTTCCACGGCTGTGAACGGGAGTTTGCCAGGACCGGAAGGCCGGCTGACATCTGGCGGGAAACCGCCATCCAGGGACTGACCCCCGGTGACGAATTCGAACGGCTGGCCGTTCTTTCCTGGGACGAAGACAATCCGGCTGAAATCCCTTCGGTTGCAGCCTTCTCTGCCGGCGCCGAAGAACCTTTCGCAGGAGTTTC
>CAZTZR010000015.1:47203-55157 GCA_964618145.1 uncultured Kofleriaceae bacterium | reverse complement strand
TGCGAATACGGAAGGGGCCGCCGGCTCAGGAAGGTGGAGCCCACCCCCGCCTGGATCACGACAGGCGTTCCGTACAGGGAAAACAGCCGCTGGCGCCAGGACATGTCGAGGCGTCCCACATGGGGCGGCACGTAGGGTACCAGATCCCCCTTCTTTTCCCCGGGTGTGGGGTTTTCCGGGGTGGCCAGGGGCGGACCCAGCAACACGGCGTGGGACCAGGTCCAGGAGCCGGAAAAGGTCATTTCCCTGAAGGGTTTTGCCTGTACAGAGAACACCGCCCCCGTACGGGAGGTGTCCCCCACGGGCAGGGTGCTGGCGGTGGTGGGATTGTAGACATAGTCCTGGCTGAGATAGGTGTAGAACACACCCGCCCGCACCAGGGAGCGATCCAGACCGAAAGGCGACCATTTCAAGCCGGTTTCTGCGCTGTCCACCCGTGCAAACGGGGCATCTTCGCCTTCCTGCAGGGAGCGGGGAGGGGGAGATCGGAATCCCTGTCCCCAACCTGCATAGCCGCGCAGGGTATCCATGGGTTTCACCAGATTTTCATGGGGACCGATTTCCAGAAGCAGGCGGGGGCCCACGTTGGTCCCGAACGCTGTCCGCTTGTAGCCCAATTGGTGGGACTGGTTGGTGGGAACGTTGTATTGCCGGTTGCCCAGCGCATCATTGACGGAAAAGGCCAGTCCGTCGGCCCTTGCTCCCCCGTGCAGTGTCAGCCACGGAAAAAACCGTACCGTGCTGCCGAAAAAGGCACCCGCGTGTAAATAATTCACTTCCGCATCCACCAGATGTCTCCAGATCATGTTCTGGGCCGGGAAGATCAGATCCTCCCGCTGGGTGATGAAGCCACCCCGCAGTTGAATCCCGGTGGTGAATTCCGCATCAAACCGCTCCAGCAGTTTCATGGTACCGGAAAAATACTGCAACCGGGCGCCCAGGGTGTCATCCACATTGGTCTGGTGATGCAGGTCACCGGCTCCCCGCAGGGACGGCTGGTCCGGATACCACAGCAAAAATCCCGACAGGTTCTGCCGCAGGGCAAAATCCGTCCGCAACAGGTATACGGAACCTTCCAGCCGTTCGTTCTGGCCATCCAGTCGGTGTTCGAATTTCAGGGAAGTCTCGAGTCTGGAGAAAAACCCGGATTGGGCCCGGGCCGTGGGATGACTGTAGGAGTCGAAAAACCCGTACTCCCCACTTTCGAAATCAGCCAGCCGCAAAAGGCCTGGCAGTACAGAACGGCCTGCATAGGCTCCCGCATGGAGGGTCAGGCTGGTACGGGTTCCCAGGGCAAGATGATACCGGCCCATGGCGGAGATGCTTTCCGAGGAACGGTTGCCGTTTCCGGCCCCGTCCGTGGATTTGAGGGCCACAGCCAGGAAGGTTTCCGGGTGTGCGCCATGGGGAGCGTGGAGGAACAACAGGCGCCGGGTATTGTAGTTGCCCGTCGTCCAGGACACTCGGGTGCCCCGGGCCCTGACTCCATATCGGAAGAACCCGCTGCCGGCTACGGCAAAATCCCCCTGGAGGGGATCGAACACGCCTTCGATCACATGCAGGTTGTCAATGACCTCCGGAATCAAAAAATGCATATCCGCGTATCCCTGGGCATGGAGGTGTCCAAGCAGGTTGATGGGCACCTCACCGGCGAACAGTTCAAAATCCTGCCCGTGTTCAGCGTTGAAACCACGCAGGAAAAGGGCGTTGGCAAGGCCCTCTCCCTGGGGCCGGCCCACATAAAAGCCGGGAACCGTGCGGAGCATGTCCGCCGCGGTGGGCTGGGGGGCTGCCGAAAGAATCTGCCGGTCCACCACAAAGGACCCCACCACCGGCATGTGGGTGAGCAGCCGGACGCCCACCACGCGGATTTCGGTACCTCCGGACTGGACAGGGGTTTGGGGATCCGCTTTGCCTTCCGGGTCTTTTCCGGTTTCTTCCGGAGGGGTCTTTGTTTCATCCACATCGGTCGGGGATTCGGTTTCCTCCTGTTCCCCTGTTTCGGGCCCGGAAACGGGTTCGGCCGGTCTAGCCCGGGGGGGAAACACGAACGGAATCATGATGCGCACCGCCACAGGCTGTCCCTGGTAGGTGGCCGGCTCGAATTTCCATTTCAGCGCGGCTTCCTTGGCCGCCCGGTCAAACAACTCGCCGCCGGAATTCACCACTTCCACTTCGACCACGTGTCCATGGGTGCATACCTGAACCTTCAGGAGCACACTGACGCCTGGCGGATCGGCAAATGCCCCCTCCGGGTAGACGGGTGCCTCCTGATGGATGACTTTCGGAGGAACAATTTCGCTTTTCTTCACGGGTTTTACCGGAATTTCATCGTCCTCCACGGTGGCTTTTTGTGTCCATGCCGGCTCCGGAACCAATACAGCACCGGAAACCAGCAACAACATTGCATACTTGAACATTGCACATCCCCGCCTTCAATGAAGGTTGCCTTCATTGTGATGGTTTCAAAGCCGATTGAAAAAATTCATGGGTCAGGCGGGTGGGGAAGTGGAGGGCGCCCGCAACAGCAGCCATTTGCGGGGCATGACCACCGGATTGTCCATGGGGTTGCGTGTTTCAGTGACCCCCTGGGGGGGAACCGGCGACACCACACGTGGGCAATGGATGTCGGCCTGCAGGCAGGCCAATTTGCATACCATGCATTCCGGATGGTGGTCAAAGTCATCGGCGTGATGGTGGTGCAAAAAACCGTGAAGGGAAGAAACCCACATCAGCAGGGCACAGAACAGGCCCATCAAGAAGGCTGCTCTGCGTTGTCTGAGTCGGTAAAGCGGTCCACCCGTCATGGCGCAAGTATATTCCGATTTACCCCGAAGGCAATCCCCATCTTGAATGTCCAAAATGGAAAAATCATAAGCCTTGTGGCAAGAACGAAGATGTGGTATCCGGGTTGCCGTGAAACAGGAGGGTATTTTCCCATGAGCAAGACATTTACCATCCAGGCCAATGAACCCATGGACCAATTGCTGGAACGGGCCAAAGCGACAGCCGCCAGGCACAATGCCACCCTCACAGGGGACACTTCTTCGGGCACTTTTGCCGGAAGCGGCGTCAAGGGTACCTACCAGACCGAGGGGTCCACGATCCACATCACCATCACTGACAAGCCTTTTGTGGCACCCATGTCCATGGTGGAGAGCAAGATCCGCGACTTTTTCAAATAGGCCATCACAGGCATGCATCCGATCTTCCGGAAAGCGGCGCAAGCCGGGGTCTTCTGGTGGTTTGCATGGGTGACGGGTTGTGTCCGGCCCACCATCTTGAAGACTCCGGACGCCATTGCAGCCAAGCCCACGCCCTGTCCGGGTGAATTTGCCTGGCCCGACTGGAGTGAAACCTTCGAAAAGTTCGCTTCGGATCGGCAGTTCATGCACCGGTATCTCTTCAACGGGGATGAAATCTGGCCCAAGAACATCGATTTTTGTGCCCGGGCCCGCAATTCTTTGCTGGATCTGGCCAATGGCCCCGGAACTTCCCTGGAGTTGGGTCTGGCAGGCTCCGCCTGGGAAGGCCTGACCTATACAGTGGCCTTCACCAATGCTTTCCGGCGGTTTTCCGATCCTGTCACAGGTTCGGACTGGTTGTACATCTGGCCCGTCATCAGTGACAGGACCATCAACGACCTCCGTGTTCTTCTGGAACTGGAAGAAAATCCCGATCCGGCGAGCACCATGCCAAGGCATCTGGTGCTCCCCCGGATTCTTGGCGGTACCGCCCGGGAACAGTGGCCCGAATCGGACCAGGATGATTTGCAGGGCGCATGGAACCGGCGCATGACCGGAGCCTTGGTGAGGCGGCTGACCCGTCAGGCCGGAGCCATGGGATGGTCCTTTTCGGGTTTCTCCTTTGCGAAGGGCGCGGACAGGGTCCGGTTTTACGCCCGACTGGACGGGTTGGCCCCTCCGGAAAGAAGGGTTTTGCTGGAAAATTTCCTGAAGGAACTGGAACTGCAGGCGGCCAGGAAAAACCTGCTTTTTCCGGCCCATCGCATCCAGCGGGAGATGGAGAACCTGGTGTTTTTCCGACTGGAAGGCTATCCGGATCCGGTTTCTCCTGCGGTGGTTCGCATGGCGGCCCGTCGTGACCCCTCCGCTGAACTCATGGAGGCTTTGGCCAAACTGGACTATCTTTCCAGCGGGAAGTGGTCGGGGACCGAAGAAATTCCCGCCGGATGGCCAGTCCAGCGGGAACAGTACGTGAAACTGCGCAGTGAACTGGAAGCCTGGCAGGAGCGCATTTCTGCCATCGCCCGGTCGCCCTCCTTGCGCGAGGCCGTGTTTTCACAACTGGAAAGGAATCCCGTCATTCTTTCGGGGAACGTGTATTTTGCCACTTCGCATCTGGAGGAGAGTGCCACCGGATACACCCATGTAGGGCTGGTTTTGAATCTGCCTTCCCGGCCCGGGGAGCCCTGGCTTTTCGACCGTGTCCAGGCTTTCTTTTATGCCAATGCCATCCGGACGCTGCAGAAGAGCGCTCTGGTGGAACTGGTCAGGCCCGACATGAAGGTGGTGAACAAGCCGCGCCGGTATGCCGTTTTGCCCTATCGGGTTCATGCCCCGATTCAGTTTTCTTCGGGTTCCACGGATGTCATCAACTTTTTCAACATGTATACCGACTGGGCCCGCAACCTGCCGGAAGGCTACCGTCTGGGTCCGGAATTTCTCTGGGGTGCGGTGCATCTCTTGCCCCATCTGCCTCAGAACCGGGATCGGTTGCGCCGTTTCCAGTACCTGAAAAAAATCGGTGAATACTCCTATATTGATTACCTGAACATGCGTCCTCTGGCAGGTCAGGATCTCCATCTCATTGCCCGCTGTGCCCACCCATGATCAGAAGGCAGGCATGAACAGGAAATGCCTGCCGGTGGCATTGGTGGTTCCGATGTCAAACCGGATGTCCACCCGGGTTCCCAGGTAACCATCCACCGGAACCATCAACGGTTCCCAATGCCCTGCATGGATGCGGGAAGTTTCGGCCACCTTCCGGTCGTCGAAAAAGACCTGGAGGGTCACCGGAACGCGGGTGGATTGGGACGTATCCGCAAGGCCGGCATGGACTTTCAGTGGTCCGGTGATCCGGACTGCCGGAAAAGTGATGCGAATCGTGGAATCCGTTTCCGGGTGTGCCCAGAAGGCCCGTACGGGCTTTTTCCCGATTTCCCGCATTTCCAGGGAGACATGCCGGTGTCCCCTTCCACAGATGAAGCGTTCCGGAAAGGCATACCGGCAAATCTGCCGATCCCCCCGGGAAATGACAGAAACCCTTGCACGGTGGAGGGAAAATGGTTGTTTCCGGGAGGGGGTCCTTAGCCACCACGCAAAGATGACCAGACCGGCCAGACCGAGGACGGCCAGGGTCACCTGCACGGCCCTTTGTTTCCAAATCCCCATGAGGAAACTGGCCATCCTGTCCCGAATCCGCATTCCTTGCAGAGCCAGGCGCAACGGACAGCGATCCAGGGAAAAACGGGGTCGCCATCGCCGGGGCAGCACGCGGAACAAAAGGAAAAAGGCCAGGACCAGCCCTGTCAGGATCCACCCGAGCCGGTCGGGCCATCTTTTGACATAGGTCAGGGTGATGATTCCGTTTTTTACAGGAATTTCCATCAACGTCAGGCGGGGGGTGGTTTGCCATGGCCAGATGGGAACCACCTTTCCGTTCACCCGGGCTTCCCAGCGGACAAAGGGGGCCACATGCACCCGCAGGAGGCCTCCTTCATCCGGCAATCCCGTCACCGACATGCGGATGAATTCGTTGTCGAAACGGGTAACAGCCACTTCACCGGAAGGTGCCACCAGTTCATGCCTTTCCGGCCGGTACGATCTGAACTCGTACAGGTGCAGTTCTCCCGAACGGGAGAGGAGTTTCAAATCCGGCAACCGGGAGGGGCGCAAAGAAACCACGTAGGCAGCCTGGAGTTTTTGCAGTTCCCCCACCGAGCGGGGAACGTCTCCGGGATGCTCGTGGGTGGCATGGATGAAGGTCTCTGCAGGCATGTACGACAGTTTGACATAGGGAAGTCCCGTGGCCGCTACGATGGCAGACGTCCGGTGCTCGTGGAAATGGCCGTCAATGGCCACGCGGAAGAAGGTGTTCCGGGTGCGGGCATGGGCCTTGAGTTGGGACGCAATGACGGAAATGTCGTTTTTCAGGCCAGGTTCCGTGTGATAGTCAGTCAGGGGAAGCAACTGGCTTTCCACGACCTTTTGCACCACGGGAAATGCCAGCAGCGCCGCAAGGGGCACCAGAACCCAGGCGAAGATCCGGTTGCGGGCTGGGTCGGGAACGCCGGGAGCCTGATTTTCTCCATCGTCCGGCTCCATTTTCAGGTGGGTGAAAAACCAGCCGGCAGTCAAAAAGGCACACGCCTTCACTACAATCAGGAAGCGCGGAAACTGCAGGTGGGAGAGGGCGGGAAAGTGCTCGAAAAGGTTCAGTCCGGCGAGTACCGAGGTGGAACCCAACGCCAGAATACCGAGACTGTACAGGGTCAGGGCCGTCAGAAAGGAGGATGTCCGCAATTTCAGCATCCAGAACATCCCCAGCATTCCCGGAACCGTGGCCCACACCCAGGGCGCCCCCCAGAGGTTGCCATCCACCATTCCGGAGGCCACCTGCTGCAGGTTTCCGGACAATGCCGAAACCGGGGCAGACCACCCGGGACCGTACGCCATGAAAGGAACGAGCCACCAGGCGGCAGCCATGAAGGTGAGGGTCGCTGCGGTGGCCAGACGGATACCCAGGGTGCGGAAGTCCTGGCCCTGTCCACCATGCACCACGGCCAACAGCAGCATCATCGGGAAAACCAGGAAAAAGGCGAAAGGGTGGGTGCAAAGCGCCAGGGCCCCGAAAAAGACTCCGCGGGACAACCCCCGACCGGAAGAAAAATGGCGGTCGAACCAGTGCAGGGACCACAGGGCCAGTATGAGGGAGAACGACAGGGGCCAGACACCCCATTCCACCATGAAGGACCATCCCCCCTGCCTGAAGGCACCCCGGTCCACCAGGGCGAGAAAACCTGCCACGAAGCCGGCCCAGGGACCCCCGAAGCGTCTGCCCAGAGCGTAGAATGTGCCCACATACATCAAAAGAAAGAGAAAAAAACCGATGGCGTAGGTGGTTTCCCATCCCCCCAGGCCGAAGGTGAGCAGATGGATGAAGGACAGGTAGATGTCCACGAAGGGCGGATACAGGGTGTCTCCGGGAATGCCGGCTTCCACAAAATGTGTCCATCCGGTGAGGCGGCCCTGTTTCAGGAGTTGTTCCAGAAAGGTGAATGCCCGGGCCTGATGAACCAGATGATCCGCCATCCAGGGCATTTTTCCCATGGCAAAGGGTGCGTATACGGCGGCTGTGATAGCCCCGAGGATGGAAGGAATGCCGATTTCGCGGATCCGGTTGCGGGCGGTGATTCCCAACCGGGGCCACAGGCGTGTGGTCACCTGGTGTCCCCAGACAATCCAGAGGATGAAGGCAGCCCATTGCCCAGGGAAAGGACCGGTGAATAACCACAATCCAAAAATCGGAACAAGGACAAGAATGGAGGATACAAGAAGTTTGGCCCGCATCCGGAGGAATATGCCACAAATTCCGGATTCGGGAATAACGAAAATTTGCGGACTGTTGTCCGGTTTCTGCAGGTGGGACAATTCCAGCTTGCCAATTATGATTGATTGATTAGTATGACTGACCTGTTCAATGGCACGGTGCCCGGCATGTCTGGAAAGAGTGATCCGGTAATACCTGCTGCAAAAAGGAGTGGTTGCAATGACAGACGTAAAAGATGATGACGGAAAAAAAGGGGAAGTCGGGAGCGGTTCTGAAGACAAAAAGGAAAGTGCCCGCTCTGCACGGGCCGCCCGGCTCGAAGCCCTGAAGAAGGAATCCGGAGGCAATTCCGAAAAGGAAGAACCCGAAAAGGAAGAGTCCA
>CAZTZR010000015.1:0-47103 GCA_964618145.1 uncultured Kofleriaceae bacterium | reverse complement strand
AGAAGGAAGAGCCCAAGAAGGAAGAGCCCAAGAAGGAAGAGCCCAAGAAGGAAGAGCCCAAGAAGGAAGAACCCAAGAAGGAAGAACCCAAGAAGGAAGAGCCCAAGAAGGCTGCCCGGACAGCGGGAAAAACCTATTCGGTGGAAAAGCCCGAACAGTGCACTTGTGGAATCTCCCTGTCGGCAGCAGTGCCCCTGATGATTTTCTTCTTTGCGTTGGGATTGATCATGGGAGGCTTCTTTTTGCGCCTCGGTGGCAAGAAGGAACGGACCGCCCGTCGTCCTGCAGCTATGGCTCCGCAGGTGACTTCCACCCGGTTGAAGATGGTGATTCCCCCGGAAGCTCCCAATTATGGTCCCAGGGATGCAGCGGTGACCATCGTGGCTTTTGATGATTTCCAGTGCCCCTGGTGTGCCAAGGCTGCCACCATGATCAATCGCGTCATGAAGGATTTTCCCCAGGATGTGCGGTTTGTCCTCATGAACTTCCCGCTCACCCAGATCCACAAGGAAGCCGAAATGGCGGCCGAGGCTGCCATGGAAGCCAATAATCAGGGCAAGTTCCGGGAACTGCATGACCTGATGTTCGCCAACCAGAAGGACATCAATAGGGCCAATATTGAAAAGTGGGCAAAACAGGCGGGCATGGATGTGGAACGCCTGAAAAACGCGCTGGACAAACGTACCTTCCAGACAGCGGTGCAGCGGCAGGTTTCCCTGGCCAGAAGTGTTGGCGTGGGAGGTACCCCCACGATTCTGATCAACGGGCGCCGGATGAACCTCACCCGCGACATGGATCTCAATTACCGGACACTCAAGGGCATTGTTCAGGAGGAGATACAAACCGTCAAGCAACAGAACATCCCGCCAGGCCAGGCCTGGCAGCGCCTGACGGCCGACGGGGTGTCCACCCTGGACCAGATGAACGGGGCTCCCAGGGCTGCTGCCGCCGAACAGAAGCCTCCCCAGCCTGCCGCCCGGCGGGAAGTGGATCCCAATGTGGTCTACCGGATTCAGTATGACCCATCCGATGCATGGAAGGGGGATCCCAATGCGCTGGTGACCATCGTGGAATTCAGCGAGTACCAGTGCCCGCATTGCAAGAAGGTGGACGCCGTGGTGGACGAAATCCTTGCGGCCTATCCCCAGGGAGTGAAGTTTGTATTCCTGCACAACCCCATGAGACGTCACCCGCAGGCGCATGTTGCTGCGGTGGCTGCCCTGGAAGTACTGGAACAAAAAGGACTGGAAGGATTCTGGAAGTTCCACAAGGTGCTGTTTGAAAACTCTCCCCAGCTTCAGACGGAGAACATCGAGAAGTGGCTTCAGGAAGCCGGGGTGGACATGGCCCGTTACAAGGCTTCCGTCGAGAACAGGAAACATGAGGCGACCATCAGCCGCAACCAGGCGCTGGCCATCCGGTTCGGTGCCCGGGGAACGCCGGCATTCTTCATTAATGGCTACTTCCTTTCCGGGGCCCGCACGTTCCACCAGTACAAGCCCGTCATTGATCGGGAAATGGAAAAGGCCAAACAGGCCATTGCCGAGGGCAAGGCCACTGCAGAAAACTATTACCAGACCCTGATGGCCAATGCCGAAGCAACGGCCAAGTGGATTGGAGGGGAGGCTGCTCCCAGCCGTCGTCCCCGCCGTCCCCGTCTGGACCACACCAAGACCTACCGGGTATTTCCCGAAGAAGGGTCCCAGGTTTTCAACCGGATTCCTTTTTTCGGAGATCCCAAAGGTCAGGTGGTAGTGGCCATGGGCATCGATGTGGAATGCGGATGGTGCGAAAAACTGCTGCCGGTACTGGATGAACTGATGGAAGGTTCCAAGGTCGAGGGTGATGCTTTTGCCGGATACAAAAAGGGCGTTCGTTTTGTCGTTTTGCACTACCCCCTTCCCTTCCACCGCAACGCTCCGCTGGCCCATCAGGCCATTCAGGAAGTTTTTGAACAAAAGGGTCCTGAGACATTTTACAAGTATTTCCGGAAAGTCATGCAGAACCAGAAGGCAATGACCCGTGAAAACCTGGAAACCTGGGCCCAGGAACTGGGTGTGAACATGCCCCGTTTCAAGCAGGCACTGGACAGCGAAAAGCACAAGGAGTTCGTGGCGATGGTACAGTCGATGGCCCGGGGTGTGGGAATCCAGGGAACACCATCGGTCTTTGTCAACGGCAAATTCATGCTGGGACGCGGACTTCCCATATTCCGCCGCGCCATTGATGACGCCATGTCCCAGGCAGAAAACATGATGAAGGAAAAGCCGGGACTGACTGCGGACAAGGTGTATGAGGAAATCATGAAGACCGCCGAGCCCAAGGCCATCTGGATCCAGCCGCCCGAGGAAGATGGTTCCCCGGCCCTTCCCCCGGTGCAGATCCAGAAGGTGGCGCCTTCCGGTCCCGCCGGTCTCATGCAGGCCCCGGGTGGTCCCCGTCCGCTTCCGGTCAATCCGGTTGTGGTCCCGCCCCGTCCCGGAGTTCCTGTTCCGCAGGAGTAAACTTTTCCTTATCCACAAATCAAACAACTTGCATTTTCGCTTTTCATGGGGATACTGGTAGAGGATTTGGTTGACCAATATTTTCTGTTCCGAATGGTTCAGCCTGGAGGTACCCATGAAGACAATGGTTTTTCTCAAGAGAACTGTGGCAGGAGTGCTTTCCGCCGGAGCCACCCTTTTGATATCCGCCTGCTATGGTCCCATGTATGACAATTTTGATCTGGCCCAGGGAAATGTAACCGTACCCGAAGGTACCCCCGATCAGTACGGAGTGCAGGTCTGTGCCGAATTTCAGGGTGAAGACAGGATTTGTTCGAGCGTATTCCAGGATGGAAATTATTATATAACTGCCCATAACCAGATGTTGAAGGATCAGGCCGACATGAATGGATACCGGCTCTGTGCGAAGGATCAGGCCGAACTGTTCGTGGAATCCTGTGTGGATGTGGCTCCCGGATCCGGCTTTGTGGTTCAGGATTTCAATCTGGAATTCCTCCCGGAAGAGAAATAAAGTCCGGTCTGTTTTCGTTCCCCCCAAGGTATTGAAGTTTTCTCCTGTCTGAACCTGTGTCCATGACTGTTACCAAAATCACATTGATATCCCTGCTGGTTCTTCTCTTTTCCTGCCGTCGGGAAAAAGTGGTTGTGGTGATCGAAGATGATCCGGATGCATCCGATGACAGTTCCGATGGTGGATCCGATGAAGGAACACCGGGTGTGAACGGGGAGGGCGAACCCATCCCTTCCGTGCTGGGGCCCTTGCAGAAACCCAAGCCTTCCTGTCAGGCCGTGCGGCCCGAATGGCCCGGCCCTGATCCCAGACTTCCCGAGGTGGCCTCCATCCTTCCGGAGGGAACCCGCAGCCTGCGTGTGCTGCGCCGTGCCCGGGTGTATGCCCGCCCGGACGCCACGTCTGAATTGACCGGCATCATCAAGCAGTATTCACGGGTGGAGTTGGCCAGGTATGCCCCTGCCGGGAATGGATGCAAAAAATACTGGCTGAATCTTGGAACCCATCGTTTTGTATGTGGGGAAAACCTGGAGCCTGACAAGAGGGAAACCCTGTTGCGGGAACAACCGATTCTGCCGCCAGGGGCCATTGTGCCCGACCGGTATGGACGAATCCGCCGGACCGGGGCTCCCTATTTTTCCAACCTGACCGATCTGGATGCCAACAAGCCGGCCGGCACATTCCATCACGGGGACATGATTCAACTCCGGGAGTTCAAAAACCACAAGGGAAAACCCTATTGGGTTACAGGAAAAAGGTGGCTGGTTTGGGATCAGGATGTGCTGGGGTACAAGGTGCCCGAGTATCATGGCATTGACCTGCGGAAACTCAGGTTGAACCTGCCGGCAGCGGTAGTGCGTTCCCGGACTTCCGGCCTGGTGGCGCTGGATGCTCCGGGGGGATCGGAGATATCCGGGGTAAAACCCATCAGCCACTATTCCCTGCGGGCGATCTATGACCGCAAGAGACTGGACAAGGCATTGTTTTACCGGGTCAAGGAGGGATGGATCCCCGCCCGCCGGGTGCTGTCCGCATGGCCTGCCAAAAAAATCCCCCCCGGCCTCGGTCCTTGCGAAAAATGGATTGAACTGAACATCAGCATGCAGACGCTGGTGGCCTATGAAGGAGAAGAGCCCGTCTACATGGCACCATTTTCCAGCGGGAACAAGAAATATCCCACCCGTTATGGAATTTTCCGGATCTGGGCCAAAAAGGCCATTTCGGACATGACTTCGGCCATGGGATCTGCGGACAGGTACTCCGTGGACGATGTTCCATGGGCCATGTTCTTCTTTCTTGGTCAGGCAATGCATGCAGCCTACTGGCATACTGATTTCGGCAATCGCCGATCCCATGGTTGCGTGAACCTTACGCCCATTGATGCGAAGTGGCTCTACGACTGGATGGATCCCGTGGTTCCTCCGGGCTGGCTGGAGGTGTACGTGAACGAACACAGTCCGGTACCCGGTACACTGGTGGTGGTTCGCCACAAGTATGATCATGAAGTGCCCTTCCTGCGGTACGCACGACGCGTGGCTCCCCCCGAAGAGGTCAAGCGGCTGGATGATCTGCGTGCCGCATCCCTGGCGGAACAGACCCGCCGGATGCTGGAAAGTTCCGGCGACGACGAGTGAATTCTGTCATCTTTACACCAGGCTGTTGAGGGGTGAAAAGTTGCCGTTCCGAAAGGGTTCACGTATGGTGGGCCCCATGAACACATCCCCCGAAAAACCCCCCACCATATTGATTGCCGGCGGCGGAACGGGAGGCCATCTGTTTCCCGGCCTCGCGCTTGCCGACGAATTCCGGAACCGTGGATTTGACGTGCATTTCGCCGGGTCCGCCCATGGAATCGAAGTCCGGGCCGTACCCAGGGAGGGATACCCGCTGCACCTGATTCCCGTCCGGGGACTCAAGGGCAGGGGAATCTGGAAGAAACTGGCGGGAATTTTCATGCTGCCGGCTGCCTTTTTGGCTTCCATCCGGCTGCTGCGGAAATTGCGGCCGCAACGAGTGATTGGAGTTGGTGGATATGCTTCCGGCCCCGTGGTGTGGACGGCTGCCTTTTTCGGATACCCAACGGCCATTCTGGAGCAGAATACGGTTCCCGGACTGACCAACCGGAAACTGGGAAAAAAGGTTCGCAGGGTCTACATCACCTTTCCGGAATCGGCCCGGTTTTTCCCTGCACCTGTCATTCGGGATCTGGGAAACCCGGTGCGCGGCGCCATCGTGAATACATTGTTGGGAGTTCCTGAAAAGCCTGCCGGAGGACCCCTGCATGTTTTCATTTTCGGAGGTTCCCAGGGAGCCCGGGCCATCAATGAATTGTTCATGGCCAGTGCCCCGCTGCTGGCCACCAGGGGAGTGGTCATCCGTCACCAGACCGGTGCCGCAGATCGGCAGAGGGTGGAGGACGCCTACCGGGAAGCGGGGGTAAACGCCAGGGTGGATGATTTCATCCATGACATGGCCGGGGCGTACAGGGAAGCCGATCTGGTGGTATGCCGCGCCGGAGCCACTTCCTGCTCGGAACTGGCCATCGCAGGCAAGCCCGCTGTGTTCATTCCCTTTCCTTTTGCCACGGACAATCACCAGGAGTTGAATGCCCGTTCCCTGGTCCGGGCCGGAGGGGCGAAACTGCTGCTGGAAGCAGAGGCCACGCCGGAAAGGTTGATGGAACTGTTCGATGGTTTTTCCACCGAAAGTCTTCAGGAAATGGCCCGTGCCATGAAGCGGGTTGCACGACCCGATGCGGCCGCCGAAATCTGCGGGGATTTGTTGAATCCGTGTTGATGGGCCGGTCAGGGTTCAGTACATGACCGTTACAGGCAGGGTGGAAGAGAGCACGGTTCCGTTTCCGAGTTGTCCGGAATAATTGGCCCCCCAGCACTTGACCTGACCGGAAGACAGAAGCGCGCAGTTGTGGGAACCGTTGGAAGAAAGTTGCTTCACGTCAGACAGATCCTGTACGGTGCCCGGATTGTAGTTGTGGTCCGTGGTTCCGTTTCCGAGTTGTCCGCGTTCATTGCCACCCCAACACTGCACGCTGCCGTTTTCCAGCAACACACAGGAATGGTCGTGGCCCAGGCTCAGATGTCTGGCCGCGCTGACACCCAGCACGGTAACGGGTGTGGACTGGTGCTTCTTGTCGGAAGTGCCGCACTGTCCGTAATGGTTGTTGCCCCAGCACTGCACCCGTCCGTTCTTGAGCAGCACACAGGAGTGGTTCAGTCCCACTGCCACCTGTGCCACATCCGTCAACTCGGGGATGGTGTATTTGTTGTCACGGGAAGCCTGGGTATTGCCCCAGCAGGTGACTTTCCCGTCGGTGTGGGTGACACAGTGGTGACGGTGGCCCATGCTTATGGAAAGCACATTCTTTACGTCCGTGAGCCTGTGGAAGGGACCATGTCCGGTTTCCCCCCAGCATAAGAGGGACTTTTCCACCATGGCACAACCCTGGTGAGAGGCGAGAAAGACGGCGGATGCGCCCTTGATGTTCTGGACCGGTTCGGGTTTTTCCCGGTTGGCCCGGGTACCGTCCCCGAGTTGACCGGACTCGTTGTCTCCCCAGCAGACCACTTCGCCGGATTTGAGCATGGCACAGGTGGATCCGCTTCCCAGCGCCAGCATCTGCGCGGAACTGATACCTGGAATCGGTGTGGCCACCCGCACATCGGGATAGCCCCAGCAGGAAACCGAACCGTTGTTCATGAGGGCGCAACTGTGTGAACTGCCGGTGTAGACCGCTGCCACCCCGGTCAAGGGATTCTTGGGAATCACGACCCGGCTTTTTCCGGGCTGGGCGCCGCCGGTCTGTGCAGGAGTGGACCGCTGGGGAGTGGTGGAGGAGCCGCATGCGGCCAATGCCATCAACAGAGAAGATATCAATGCCAGGGAAGATCTTTTCATGGGAAACCTTTCTGCTGTTTGACGATACCAATACGAAACAAGCATCAAAAGTGATTAAACTTACTTAAAAGCGACAGGAAAGACAAGGAATTATTCCGGAAAAGTCGGAAAAATGGGCGCTAGAAATGTAACGTTGGAACGGAGGGAAAAAACGGCCTACAAAAACCCGAGATTCCGGCGTTCCACCCATCCTTCCATGCCATTTGGCAACTGGATTTTGACCCAGGCCCTATCCTGGATGCCCAGCCGGACCCGGTGACCAGCGTGCAGGAGAAAGGCCGGATTGGCCACTTCCTGGGGAGCCTCACGCACCTGGATCTGATCCGGAAGGACAATGGCATGCCGTACCGTGCGTTCGTGGATCTCCCTTCCCAGAAGCAATGTTCCGAAAGAAAAACTCACGAGGCCCAGAAGCACTGCGGCAGTAATCAGGGTAATCCGGACCAACTGCCTGTGAATGAACCAAAGGGCCATCAGTGCCGAAAAGAAGAGAAACCAGAAAAACAGGAAGGCAGCCGTCAACGTACTTTCTTCAAAGGCATGGACAAGGCGTACCCAGGTGCTGTCCCGACCCATCTGAATGACTTCGTCCTTGAATTTCCGTGCCAGGACCTGGCGGGTCAAATCCAGGTTGTACCGGGCATTGACATGGCCAGGATGAAGGGCGATTGCCTTTTCGAAGAAGTACACGGCAGGCCCGAGTTCTCCCAATTGAAAATGACAGTTGCCCAGATTGTAGTAAACATCCTCGTGCACAATACCCCGGTCGATGAGGGACTGGAAATGGCGTGCAGCCTTCCTGTAGTCTGCTTCATCCTGGGCACCGGCATAGGCTGCCACTCCGGCATCAAAGGTGTCCGGTATGGAAGCCGGAGAAATCACCGGTTCCGGGGAAAGCAGTGTGTGCAGGACAAGAAACAGGCTCAGCATCCACATGGTCAACCCGCCTTTGCATCCAGTTGGTGCACCAGTTTCAAGGTTTTTTCCAGTTGTGACGTTCCTTCGGCGGAAAGTTGGGCCGAACCGGGAGCATAACGGGCGAAGTCGAAGGATTCCAGGGTTTCGAGCACTTCGGATGCCAGTTCTTCCGGAAAATTCCGTTGCAGAAGTTCCTGGTACAGTTCAGCATGCACGAGTCCCGTGGCACTGCGACCGATGCATTCTCCAAGCGTGTCCGTCAGCAGACGGGAGCATTCGGCATAAAAGATCTCGCCCTGATTGGCTCCAAGCGCGGCTTTGGCCTGCAAAATTCCTTTTCGCCTGCGGCTTTTCACCATGCGTTTCCGTAGGGCTTCGACATCCATGGCACGACGCCTGCGGACCCACAGGACCAGGCCGGTACCGCCCCATGCGAATGGAAACAGAAACGCCAGAAACCATCGCCAGGAGCCCTTCCAGAACCGGGCCCGCATGGAAGAGTTCGTCACACGGGTAACGGCGGGAGGCTTCAATCGGGGAGCGAGGATGTTTGCATCCACGGGTGTGACGGAAAAATCCCCGGGAACGGGGGTGGGGCGACTTCCGGGGGGCGCCGGGGCCACGGAAATACCCACCGGGTTGGTGCGGGCGGTGGCATATTGACCAGCCACAGGATCAAAATAGGAAAAGACCAGTTCCGGAAATTCGTGGTCCCCTTCGGCGGTTGCGATGAAGACATATCGAGCCTTCCAGGAGCCACGGACCTGGTTTTCCCCTTCAATGACCTCGGTGATGACCGGGGAACCATTGGGTTCCATGCGGGCCCAGTTCAACTTGGGAAGAACGGGTCCCCTGCAGGCAGTCATGAGAGCCTCGCCTTCCAGAGTGATGGTCATGTCCACGGCATCACCGACCTTCATGGACCCGGCAGCCAGATCAAGACGCATGCGGTATTGTCCCACGTGGTCTTCCTGAAAATCCGCCGGTCTGCCCTCCGCGGGAAGGGGCATCACCTGGAATTCCACCTCGGCCGATGTGCGGTTTTCCGTTCGTCCGGTATTGAGAAATCCGGAACGCGTCCGGTAGGCTACCGTGCGTGCGGCAATCCGGAGTTTTCCGGTGCGTTGGGGCCAGTACATGCGTCGATACACCATGGTGCGGTAAAATGCCTGTCTTCCAATCACCACACGTTCCATTTCATAGGTGTGGTTCTGGGACAACAGGGATTTGCTGAAAAATCCCTGGCTTTCGGGGGGATCCGAGTGGGGCCGTTCGGTCAGCCGTGAAGTGGTGTACAGGTACCAGGAGAGGATGACCGGTTGGCCGAGATACACCTTTTCACGGTTCACAGTCACCTGTAAAAATTCGTCGTCAGCCAGTTGGGGATCCGGATTCTGACCTTCCAGAATGACTTTTGGTGCTGCCCTGGGGGGAGCCACGGTGATCTGCAGTCCGTTGCTCCTGTAAAGTTTGCCCTCAGCATCCATGGAGGCGGCACCGATGGTGAGAAGCCCCTCGGTGGTGGGCCGCACGACATAGGACATGACATGGGAAAATTCCTGGGTGTATCTTCCATTGACTATGGAAACAGAAGAACGGGTGCTTTCGCTCCTGTCAACCACGGTCAGGCCGGCGGGAAAGGAAGGTGCCTTGTAGTTCCGGTAGAATTGCTGTCGCATTCCGCCCCTGCGGTTCTGTGCGATCAGGGCCACTTCGATGACGAAATCCTCTCCCACCCGGATGACTGTATTCTCCTGATCCGTACCTCCCACCTTCATCTGGATGTCATAGGTGTTGCCCTGGGCGGATGCATCCAGGGGGATCCAGACCGCTCCCATCAGGGAGAAAATAAATGCAACATGTAGAAAATGGCGGAGAGTCAGTTTCACGATACGGTATCCTACACGAAAACAAGGCCTTTCTGAAGCTACCAGTCCTTGATGGGCGCCCTGCGTCCCTGTCCCCCCTTGCGGTGCATTTCCTCAATCCGTTTCCGCTGCCTTTCACGCAGGTCATCCAGGGCCCGTTTGGCCTCTTTCATCTCGGGAGTTTCGGGTTTTTGGGGTTCGGGCTGTTTCTGATCTTGCTGGTCTGACTGGTCTGACTTGTCCGACTTGTCCGACTTGTTCTGATCCTTGTCCTGGTCCTTCGGGTCCTTGTCCTGATCCTTGTCCTGGTCCTTGTCCTGATCCTTGTTCTGATCCTTGTCCTGGTCCTTCGGGTCCTTGTCCTGATCCTTGTCCTGGTCCTTGTCCTGATCCTTGTCCTGGTCCTTGTCCTGATCCTTGTCCTGATCCTTGTCCTGGTCCTTGTCCTGATCCTTCTGGTCCCGTTTTTCCTTTTCTTCCTGTTCCTTCTGTTTTTGCTGCTCTTCCTTTTCCTGCTCCAGATCTTCGATCCGTTCCAGCGCGATTTCCAGGTTGTGCCGGGCTTCGTCATTTTCGGGTTGAAGTTCCAGCACCCGTCGGAAATTGTCGACACTTTCCTCGTATTTCTTTTTCTTCTCTTCGATTTCCTGGATGGTTTCGGCGATGTGGAAACGGGCGATGCCCAGGAAGAAATTGCCCGCTGCACGTACGGATTTTTGTTCCGCTGCGGTGGCAGTGATGAACTCTGCCTCGGCGGCCAGATAATTTTTTCTCCCCAAAAACGACAGTCCCAGGTTGAATTTCAGTTTGGGTTCGCTGGCCCGGCTTTCCAGTGCCTCGCGGTACTTTTCTTCGGCGGCTTCATAGTCCAGTTGTTTCAAAAGCCGGTTGGCTTCCTTGACCAAGGGAACCTGGCGCATGAATGGTTTCCAGGCCCCTGAAGCAAGCAAAAGCAGGATCAGGAAGGGACGCAATGACATCTATGCCACCTCCTCCTTTTTCTGCCGCCTGAGGCGTGCGTTTCCCAGGAGCAGGAAATCCACCAGCAACAGGAAAAAGCCGGGTATGAGAAACCAGAAGAATTCTTCGTTCTTTTCCACAAAAACCTGTTTTTCCGCCTGGGAACGCTTGTATTCCGAAATGGCCTGGATGACGCGGGCGGTGCCGAAATCCTCCCGGGTGGCCCTGAAATACTGACCACCCGTGATACGGGCGATGTCAATCAACTGGGTTTCATCCAGGCGGGAGGTGACGTACTGGGCTTCCTGTTTGACATATCCAGTCACTTCCCCCCCTTCTCCCAGAGTGGGTACCAGCTGTCCCTCGGTGGATCCGATGCCGATGGTAAACACCCGGATTCCCAGATCCCGCAACTGTTCGGCGGATTCCACCGGACGGCCCATGTGGTCCTCGCCATCGGAAAGCAAAAGCACGACCTGGGCCCGGTCGATGTCGGGATCCCTGACTTCCACCAGCAGTTCCCGTGCCGCATCCAGGGCCCGGGCGATGGCGGTTCCCCCCACAGGCATGTCTTCAGGACGAAGGTTTTCCCAAAACAACTTGGCGCTCATGTGGTCGGTGGTCAGCGGGTAGGACATGGCCGAGCCGGCGAAAGCGACCAGACCCAGTTGGTCACTTCCCAACTGGTCAATCAGATGGTTCATTTCCCTTTTG
Source organism: uncultured Kofleriaceae bacterium (assembly GCA_964618145.1). Lineage (GTDB taxonomy): Bacteria > Myxococcota_A > Polyangia > HGW-17 > HGW-17 > HGW-17. Next base: position 35,713 of record CAZTZR010000015.1, on the reverse strand, counting down.
GCGTGTTCCAGCCGCGATCCATGCATGTCACGAACATTCATGCTTTTGGAAAAATCCATGACCACCACCAGATCCAGGCCGGTGGAACTGACCACATGTCGTTTTCCCCCTGTCTGGGGGGTGGCCAGGGCGAAAAGAAGCAGGATCAGGGCGGCAATCCTGAGTCCGGACCGGATCACGGGCACGATCGGGCTGGTGCTCCGGACCAGTCGCGGGAAAAGGGAGCCGGAGGCCAGTTGTTCCATGCGTTTTTTGTTTATGGCATGGGCCAGTACCGTACCGAAGATCAGGAACACCACTCCTGCGGCCAGCCAGAAACCCCAGCCTGAAAGACTGAAGAAGGAATCCGCGTGCTTCCAGGTCATGGCAGCCTCCGGAGCCAGGTCAGGGAGAGGAGCATTTCCAGGAAAAACAACAGGATGGCAGCACCTATGTAGCGATCCTGCACGCCCGAGGTGGTCCGGATCTTGTGTTCGAACTTGTTTTTCTCCATGAGATCCAGAATCCGCTGGAAGCGGTTTTCCAGAGCCTTCTTGTCGGTGGCAATGAAGGCCATTCCCCCGGTGCGGGCAGCGATGTGTTCGAGCAGGTCCGGATCGGTGGGAGCCCGAAGGCTGAACAGGCCGCGCCCTCCCAGTTCCCCTTCCGGACTGCCCACCAGGACGGTGTGCACAATCACCCCCATTGCGGCTGCATGTTCGGCTGCGTCACGGGGTTCCATCACACCGCTGTTGTTGGCACCATCGGTGAGCAGGATCACGACCTTGGAGCGGCTTTTGGAATGCAACAGCATGTTCAGTGCGGTACCGAGGGCTTCCCCGATGGCCGTGGCCTGACCATCATCGATCTGGCGAAGGCGCAACTTGGACAGAAGCCGCCGGACAACGTTATGATCCCGGGTCAGGGGACAATAGGGATAGGCGTCCCGACCGAACACCACCAGTCCCATTCGGTCCTTCGGACGGAGGGAAACAAAGTCGGACATCACATTCTTTGCGGCTATGAAGCGATTCGGTTCCACATCGTTCGCTTCCATGGAAAGGGATACGTCCAGCACCAGGACAATGTCGATGCCCTCCTCCTCGGATCTTTCAAACACGTTCACCAGCCGGGGTTGCGCGGCTGCAAAAACCAGCAGGGCGAACACGCCGGTTCTCAGGGATGCGGGCAGGGTGATGAAACTGGTGCGGATTCCCGGGGGTACCGATGAAAGTAGTGCCAGGCGGGAAAACCCCCAGGAGGGTTGTCTTCTGGACTGGTATCGAAAGGAGAAAAACGCCAGCACCGGAAGGGCGGGCAAAAACCACAACACCCACCGGGCACCCAGTTCGACAGGTTGTCCGAATTTCTGCAGGGAGGCGGCAATGCCCCAGGCCACCATGGCCATGACCACCGTCCATATCAGCCAGGGAAGCACGGCCTGCCTTATGGCGCCCATGCCCTTTTTCTGGGGAACCCCCACTTCCTCGGCCAGACTGGTGATCGGACCTTTGCGGGCGATGATCTGATCACGTCGTCTCATGATTTCCTCCAGAACTGTCTTCCGGCTTTTTGGTCAGCAGCCTCCTGTGCAGGTCATCCATGCTTTCAGGCAAACCATCCGCATCCGGATGTTCTCCTTCACCGGTTGCCAACGGTTTTTCCTGGGATGCACCCGGCGTTCTGGCGTCCTGGGCCGTTGCCATCGGCTCAAGTTGCACCAGCAGGGTCTTGCGCACGAAATCGACACCCGTTTCCAGGGTGGAGGAGGCTTCCTCGGCCGAAAACGGAGCCCTGGCAAATTTTACCATGTCCAGGAAATCAAAAAATTCACGGTAGTCCACAGAAGTGATCCCTGAAGGCCGGATCCGTTCGAGTTCCTCCAGAAGTTCCGTGGTGGTCATTTCCAGGGAGTAAAAATGATACCGGTTTCCAAAATATTCCCGCAGGATCTCGGACAATTCGAAGGCGAATGCCTGCGCGTCTTCGGTTTCGGCGGGTATTCCACGGCTCCGGAGGGTTTCCAGGCGCTCGAAGGCGATGACGTGGGCCGGACGTGGTGGCGCGGGAGGAGGTTCGCGTTTCCATTTCTTCCTCAGCCAGAGGACAAGGGGAAGAAGAAGTGCCATGATCAGAAGGCCGATGAGCAAACCGATGAGCACGTTTTTCAGTGCCGTGTTTTCTTCGTGCAGGGAAAAAGGTTCCCAGAAGGGACCGCCGGCCTTCACGTTTTCGTCGCTCTGGGGCTCCTTGAGTTTCGGGTCGGGTTCATTGGCGAGTTTGGAGGATATGATGATCCGCGGTCCCTTGCCGGGTTCGTGGGATTGAATCACGCCCAGGGTTCCATCAGGACGCCGGTAGGTGACCGGAATGGGTTTCAGGTCACGCTGTTCCTCCATGGCGTTGAGTTCCCGGGAGGATTCATCCACGCGACCCTGGTACAGACGGATTCTTTCCTCAATGGTTTTGGTGTCCTGACCGGCCAGGCGGGCCTCGGTCAGTTTCGTCTTTTCCGCATTCAGATCCTGTTCGTGCCGGATGAGCCGGGAGCGGACCCGTTCCAGACGGCGATCCAGCAACCTGTCCGTGGTCCAGGAAACCAGTGTGAGCCGGTAGACCCGCAGGACGTTTCCGCTGTCGAAGGTCAGCGTCTGGCTTTCGGAGGGTTCTCCTTCCAGTTGGAAGCGCACGCCGGGGTCGATTTTGGACGGCAGGTTCACGTGCACTTCGGGCTTCGACGTGACCTTGATGACCACGGTAAAAGGTTCCCCGATATGGATGTCCCTGCGGGAGTCTTCCAGGTCAATGATGACCACCGGGTCGTCTCCCAACCGCGAAGGCGCAGGAGTGTTCTGCTCCTCCTGGGAAAACAGCGTCATCGCGAAAAGGACCGCGAAGAAAAGGTTCATCCGCGCAGCCTCCTTTCCCGGCGGCGGAAGAACTGCAGCAACTCCGGTACGTAGTCACAGGAGGTGCGCAGGGTGATGGCGTCGAGTTTCAGGCGACGGAAGAGGGCTTCGCGCACCTCCCTGCGGGCCCGGGCCCGCAGGGAAAACGATCTGGCTGTGCGGGGGTTCAGGTCCACCACCTGCCGGTGCCCGGTTTCCAGATCATGCAATTCCACCAGTCCCACCGCGGGCAGTTCCTCCTCCCGGGGATCCAGGATGGTCACCGGAATCAAATCGTGGCGCTTGCCGGCCACCTTGAGATTGTGTTCATATTCAGGAACCAAAAAATCACTGATACAGAAGGCCACAGCCCGTCTTTTGGCAATGTGTCCCAAAAAAACGAGTGCAGGATTGATGTCGGAACGGGTGTTCATGGGCCTGAAATTCAGGATTTCGGTGATGACCCGCAGTACGTGCTTGCGACCCTTTTTGGGAGGCACGAACTTTTCCACCTGGTCGGTGAAGATGATCAAGCCCACACGGTCGTTGTTCTTGATGGCGGAAAAGGCGAGCAGGGCGGAAAGTTCGGCCACCAGATCCCGTTTGGCCTGATCGGCGGAACCGAAAAGTCCCGAGGCACTCATGTCCACCAGCAGCATGATGGTCAGTTCCCGTTCCTCCACAAAAAGTTTCACGAAAGTATCGTTGGTGCGTGCGGACACGTTCCAGTCAATCAGGCGGATGTCGTCACCGGGAAGATACTGGCGCACCTCGTCGAAAGCCATTCCGCGCCCCTTGAAGACGCTCTGGTACTGCCCGGCCAGAAGGTCGTTCACCAGCCTGCTGGTCTTGATCTCGATTTTCTTTACCTTCCGGATCAACTCGCGGGGTATCACGACAACTCCTGTCCTTATGGAATTTCGATATGATCAAAAATCCTGGAAATGGCGTCTTCCGCCGTGAACTCCTCGGCTTCCGCTTCATAGGAAAGCACCAGTCGGTGGCGCAGGACATCATGACCGATGGCCTTGATGTCTTCGGGACGCACGAAACCACGGTGCCTCAGGAACGCATGGGCCCGGGCAGCCTTCATGAGATTGATGGAGGCCCGGGGGCTGGCTCCGTATTCCAGAAAATCCCGCAATTCGGTCAGCCCGTATTTTTCGGGTTCCCGGGTGGCGAACACCACATCCGTGATGTAATCCTTGAGTTTGTCGTCCACATAAATTTGATCAATGACCTCCCGCGCCCGGAGCAGTTTTTCCGGTGTCACCACCGGCTTGACCTGCGGGGTCATGCCGGAGGTCATGCGTTCCATGATGATCCGTTCTTCTTCCCGGGTGGGGTATCCGACCTTGAGCATGAGCATGAAGCGGTCCAGTTGGGCTTCGGGCAGAGGATAGGTTCCCTCCTGCTCGATGGGATTCTGGGTGGCCATGACAAGAAATGGAACCGGCAGCGGGTGGGTCACGTCTCCAATGGTTACCTGGCGTTCTTGCATGGCCTCGAGAAGGGCGCTCTGGACCTTGGCAGGCGCCCGGTTGATCTCGTCGGCAAGAATCAGGTTGGCGAACACGGGTCCCTTCTTGGCGGTGAACGTACCGGTCTGTGGTGTATAGATGACGGTGCCGATGATGTCCGCGGGCAAAAGGTCCGGAGTGAACTGGATCCGGTGGAAGGACAGTTCCAGGGAGGAGGAGAGGGTGGAAATCGTCAGGGTCTTGGCCAGTCCCGGCACACCTTCCACCAGGACATGTCCACCGGTGAACAGGCCGATGAGAAGACGTTCCACCATGTAGGTTTGACCCACGATGACCTTTCCGATTTCGGTGAGCAGTTCATCCACGAAAGCGCTTTCCTGCTTGACCAGATCCGTCACCATCCGTATGTCGTATGTCATTTTTCTCTCCGTTCAGATTGATGCCGGTCCTCAAGTGTTCATGCCCTGTGGACCGGAAGATTCCAGCCGTTTATAATCACAAAGGAAAAAGAGGCAACAGGTTTTTCCTCTTGCCGGGAAAATGCTTCCCGGTTTTGGGCTTTGTGAACCGCAGAAAATGGAGGATTTATTCCCGAAATGTGATTTCATTCAACGCAGGGATTGATGAACCATCTCTTCCGGTAAGGGGTGGAAGTCTATGGATTCATGAATTTCTGCCGGAGTTGGTCGATAACGGGTGCCGGGGCCTGCAGGATGGTGAATCCGGCGATGGAGGAAGATGGAGGAAGGGAAGATGCAATGTCAGCAATGACCGGAGGCAATTCGGCCAGGTGATGAAGTTCGGCAGGCAGCCTGTGGGCCATGGTAGCCGAATCCATCCGGGGGCAGGCCCGGCATCCCATCCAGTACCGGTAATGAAGATTCATGCGCAGCCGGGATTGATTCCCGGAAAAATCCGGGAAGAAATAATTCAGATAGAGGCTTTCCGTTTCGAACTCCGTCTGTTCCCCGGGATCATACTCCCTGATTTGTTTCAGAATGGAGGGCAGCACTTCATCCCTGGTTTCTTTCTGGTCCATGTGTTTCATCCAGGCATTCTTCTGGGGGATGCCGGACATCTTCTCCTGACCCGAACGAATCCTTGAGATGTCAATCACATCGAATCCGTCCATTTCATACGGACGTCCTCCGCAGGGAATGACAAATCCCTCCACAGCGAGAAACAGATAGTTGCCGATTCCGCCAAGGGGACGGGATACGGAATAGTACTCCTCGGAGTAGCCGGCCCCGGCAAGGCTTTTGATTGGCGCCATCACCGGGAACACCTCCCGGGTCGCGATGTTGCGGAGGGAAAGGCCGTTCCCCCGGATTTCAAAGGAATTGCCGCGGTTGGAAAGCACTTCGCGGCATTGCTGCATTTCCTCGTCTTCATCTGGTTTCTCTGGTGGCAGGCCGTTCTCTCCCAGATGGAAAAGTTCCATGACCAGTTCCAGGATGTTTTCGCCAGAGGCAAGAAAGATTCCCCGTTGCCGGATCATGGCCGCCGGATCCCTTGCGCCCCCTTCCGCCCAGAGGGTCCAGGCCGGAAAGGTTTCCGTCCGGTTTGCCCGGTTTTTGTCAATGGTGCCGGATAGGCTCCCATCAGGACCCAAGCCGGTATCGAACCCCCAGACAAGCATGGCCCAGGAAGGAGTGACCGAAGCCTTTGCCGGAGGTGGCAGGGAAGGTGGTTGCGATCCGGAAACGGTTTTTCCGCAGGAGATGGCGGATGCCATCCAGAACAAAAAGGGAACAGACAGCCTGATGGTCAAGGTCACCTCGCTTGCATTCCCGCCAGGGACGAAAACCCGGGACGGGATACATCGTAGATATCCGCAGGATGGAATTCAACCTTTTTGGTGTTCGGGTGTGGTGGGCATAGGTAGACTTGAACTACCGGCCTCACGCTTATCAGGCGTGCGCTCTAACCAGCTGAGCTATACGCCCACACCAACGAAGTCCGTCGGTCGGAGAAAGTGTGTAAGCGATTTCAGTTGCACTGTCAACCCTGTTTTTCTATTTTTTGGGTTCCGGGTCGGCGGACCAAGGGTTCCGGCCAAAAACCCGGATTGAACGGAATGCCCATGCAAAAAACCTTCATTGTGGCCATTACATTCTTTTTCCCTTTTTATGCCTGCACGAAATCCGTGCCCCGGGCGAAGGGGACATTTCCGTTGCGTCCACTGACAGGCATGTGGAACAGCCTGTCACCGGACACGGAAATGCTTGTGCTTGTGGAACCGGGCCGTATTCCGTCTCCGGTTCGGGATCTCCTTCCCGTACCCCGGCATTTAGGTTCCTGTGAAAACCGGCCTGTCCGGAGCATCTGGATTCTGCACGGGGGGCATCAACGTGGTGAGCCTTTTACTGCGACGGTTTTCCAGCACGGGGAATCCCCCGGTCAAGGGATCTGCAATCCCGTGGGGGTTGGCCGGTTCCGCCAATGGCCTATCCTGTCCGATGACCGGAATTTTCAGGTGATATGGACTCCGGGTGCCACCGTGGAGGCTCCCAGGGTACAGGCGCAGTTTCTGGCCGACCGTCTGGCTTCGGCCGATCGGGTCGGAACCGGAAAATGGGTGCAGGTCGCCCCGGAGGAACTGGTAAGGGCGGTGGGGCCGTGGCGGTCCGAAAGCCAGCCGGATCCCGTTTTTTCCCTCTGGTTTGCCGGCTCTGATCGGGTGAAAGCGTTTTTGAAGCCGCTTTTTGCCGATCCTCCCCTGCGTGGAGAGATGCTGGTCTTTGTGGCGGAAAACTGGGTTCAATTGCGGATCCGGCTTGATTTTTCCTCCACTTCGGTGGCGGAACAGGCGGTGGAAAGGTTGCGGGACGGGATTGTGCAGATGATACACAGCGGCAATTTTCCGGGCATGAACTGGAGATCTGCACTGGAACCACTCGTGGTGCATCCGGAAGGCTCGCAATTGTATGTGCAATGGAGTATGCCTGTGGTTCATGCCCTGCCCCTTTTTATTGCCGGCCGGGAGGGAGTTCGACATGTCGACGGAAATCCGTGAACTGCTTTCGGCTGCACGCACCTTCCTGGAGGCCCATGGTCGCAATCGGGTCTGGGTCACCCGGTCCTGGAAGTCTTTTCCTGCAGGCAGTTCCCGGGGAGGCCATCCATCGGTCCGGGGCACGGAAGTCCTGGAGGAGGAATGCGGGTCGCCTGCCAACCTCCCGGAAGAAGATCCGTTGTCCACGGCTTTTTCCCCCCACGCCAGGGATCTGGGTGAACTGTGTGATCTCTGGGGGGAGTGCACGCGCTGCAAACTGGCTTCGGGCAGGAAACATCTGGTATTCGGCGAAGGGAGCCCGTCGGATCTGATGTTCATCGGTGAAGGTCCCGGGGAACAGGAAGATCTGCAGGGCCGCCCGTTCGTGGGAAGGGCGGGGGAACTGCTGACCCGCATGATCGAAGCCATGGGTCTCTCCCGTGACCAGGTATACATTGCCAACATCGTCAAATGCCGGCCTCCGGGCAACCGGGATCCCGAGCCGGACGAGATGGTGGCATGCATGCCCCTTTTGGTTTCCCAAATCGGACTGGTGCGGCCGAAAGTGCTGGTGGCCCTCGGCCGGATCAGCGCCCAGGCGCTTTTGCAGACTTCCGAGCCCATCGGACGACTCCGGGGTCGCTGGCACCGGGTGGCCGGAAGGGACCTCATGCCCACCTTCCATCCGGCTTACCTGTTGCGTTCGCCGGACAAAAAAAGGGAAGCCTGGCAGGATCTTCAGATGGTACTGGAAAAATTGCGGGAGAAAAATGGCCCGAACTCCTGAACCTCCTGAAAGAAAAAGCATCCAGGCGCATTTGCGCGAACTTGCGGTCCGCATCAAGTGGTCCCTTTTCTGGATTGTGACGGGCGTTGTGGTGGCTTTCATATTTCGCGAAGTCATCCTGTCCTGGCTGGTGGCACCCCTGGCAAACGCCATGGGAGACCAGACCAGGCTCCATTTTTCCAGCCCCATCGAACCATTCTTCACATACATGAGACTGGCGTTGCAGGCCGGGCTGATCCTGGCCATTCCAGGTTTGATCTGGCAGGTGTGGGCTTTTATAGGACCTGGCCTGCATGCGAACGAACGGCGTTTTTTACTGACAGTGACCTTCTGGGGTGTCCTGTTCTTTTCGGGGGGTGTCCTGTTTGCGTATTATCTGGTGCTGCCCCACGGTTTCCAGTTTCTGTTGTCCTTTGCCCAAGGGGAGGTGGAACCCGTGTTCCATGTTTTCCGGATGCCCGGAACCCCCGATGCCCAGATCATGGCGGAGGCGGGCCGCGGAGCCCTTCACCTGCAGGCCACCATCATGATGGATGGATATCTGAAACTGATCATGAATCTCCTGTTTGTTTTTGGTGTGGTGTTTGAACTGCCCCTTTTCCTGTATTTCCTTGCGGTTTCCGGCATTGTAAGCATACGGGGGCTTCTTCGGTTTTTCCGGTATTTCGTGGTCATTTCCTTTTTTCTGTCCGCATTCCTCACTCCCCCGGACGTCATCACCCAGATCCTGCTGGCAGTACCCCTGATTGTCATGTACATTCTGAGTGTGGGTGTGGCATGGGTGGTATTGCGCAGAAAAAAATGACGACCAGTTGATCTTTCATTATGAGTGTGTTTTACTCTCCCCGCAGGTTTTGTGCCAAGGGTGACCCCGGGGAAAAAGGGTTTCTTGAAAATGGACGCAAAGCCGCAGGAGTTCCGCTGTGAGAGTTACCATCCTTTTCATGACAGTCATGTTTGTATTTCCCCTTATTGTCACCGGGTGCAGCAAGAAAAAAGGTGATACCACCGCCTTCAAGGACAAGAAATCCGGTTGTGACTGCCCGCCTGTGCGCATTTGTGCCAGCGAGGATGCCATCGCCCGGGTGAAGGACCGGTGCATCAAGTGGCATGCCGCCCAGGCAAAAGAAGCCAATCCGGAGGCACCCTCTCCCAAACTCCGGAGGGAGGAATCCTTTCTGACCCCCGTGAATCCCATCGGCGTGGTCAGGCATTACCGCGAAGACGGTACCCTGGCCTGTCGCGAAGTGGACATGAACGGGGACGGGCTTCTGGATATTCATTATTTCTACGATGCGTCGGGATCCAATGTCCTGGAGATTCAGCAGGACAACGGACGGGATGGCATCATTGACGTGGTGCGGACTTTCCGCTCCGGAGTGTTGTACATGGAAAAGTACAATCACAATGGGGACGAGTCCACCTGGGAGGTGGTCAAAACCTACTCCAACGGCATGCTGACACAGATAGCCTCCCGGGTGATCAACCCCATGGAAGGTGCCAGGAAGATTTGCCCCAACCACAATTATTTTGAAAATTTCGACGACAAGGGAAATCTGGTGACGATTTCCTACGATACGGACTGTGATGGCCGGGTGGATTTCGTCATCAACCGTGAAGGCAAGAACACCATGAACCTGCAGTTGCGGGATCATGACAACGTGATCAAACTCAAGGAAACCAAGCCAACTGCTCCCTGATGCCGGGTGTCTTAGGATATCCGAATCCCACCTGCTTTTCCGGTATCAAGCCAACTGGAGAACCATGACCCGCAAGAAAAACCCGCTGGACATAAAAAAATATCGCCTGTCCCATGAACAATTGTACAAACGATGCGATCCGGCACTTCTGAAATTTGAATCCACCCGGGATCTGCCTCCCTGGAATGGAACCCTGGACCAGAAGGATGCCCTGGATGCCATTGATTTCGGACTTTCCATCAAGAGCCGCGGATTCAACATCTATGCGGTGGGCATGCCGGGCTTCGGGAAGACTTCCACCATCCTGCGCAAGGTGCGCAGCCGTTCACGCAAGGACTCTGTTCCCGGGGACATCTGCTATCTGTACAACTTTGAGGATCCCTACGAGCCCATTGCCGTGATCCTGCCCAAGGGAAAGGGGCGCCAACTCGCGGAGATGACCGAAAACCTGGCCCGGGATCTGAAGCGGGAGACCCAGCGGATTGCCGCCCATCCCTCTTCCCAGCAGATGCACCAGAAACGGGCGGATGAATACCGCAGGCAGATCCAGGAAATGCTGGGCGTCATGGTGGAAGAAGCCCAGGAAAAGGGTTTTGACGTTCGTTCTTCCGAGGAACTGGGTTTTTATCCGGTGGTTCAGTGCGGGGAAAAATTTGTCAGTGAAATTGATCTGCGGGATTGTGAAAACACACCGGAAAACCAGGAACTCAGGGACAAACTGGCCCGTGCCGGGCTTGAGCTGGATCGCATGATTCACGATCTGGATCGCCGGCAGCGACAGATGCTCAAGGAACTGTACAATTCCATCATTGAAGATCAGCGGAAGAAACTGGCTCCCATGGCCGAACGCCTGATCCAGGAAGCGAGTGATCGGCTGGGTATCCGGAAAAACCCGGTTCTGCAGAATTTCCTGACCGGACTCAAGGAACGGTATTCGGAGGATTTCCAGCGGTTTCTGCCGGATGACGACAGCCATGAACACAACCAGGATGAAAAGGAACAGGCGGAACTGGAGACCGAAATTTTTGACGAAATGGAACTGCCCCGGGACGAGGATGACATCCCCCTGGAGTTCAAGGTCAACGTTCTGGTAGACAACAGCAAGGAAACCGGTGCTCCGGTCATCATTGAAAAGGTGCCCACCTACGCCAACCTGGTGGGGTATCTCGAATACCAGGAACGACTCGGTGCTTTGTCCACGAACCACACCCTGATTCGTCCGGGCGCCCTCCATCGGGCCAATGGGGGGTACCTGATCCTGCAGGCCAACGACATCCTGCTGCACCCCACCTCCTGGTTCGCCCTGAAAAAGGTTTTGCGCCACAAGGAAATACGTCTGGAGGACATGCAGGAGGACCAGCGTCCCCGGGTGACCGGAACGGTCCGGCCCTGCTCCGTACCGCTGGATGTGAAGGTGGTCCTGGTGGGAAATGATGACACTTACTACCTCCTGCAGAATCACGACGAGGAGTTCAACCGGCTGTTCAAGGTCAAGGCGGACTTCTCCCATGGCATGGACCGGACGGAGGAAAACATCCACGCCATGGCATGCTTCCTCGGGCAGATTGCCCGGGAGGAGAAATATCTGCCCCTGCATGCCCGGGCGGTGGCCCGCATTGTCGAGTATGCCAGTTACATGTCCGATGACCAGGAACAGATCTCCAACCGGACTTCCTCCCTGATTGATCTGGTGGCCGAAAGTGATTTCTGGGTTCACCAGCGCCAGAAGCGTCCCCGTTTCATCGACGCCCAGGATGTTGAAAAAGCACTGGAAGACCGGGAGCGCAGGCATTCACGCATCGAAAAACTGGCCCTGCAGGAAATCACAAACGGCATTGTCCTGATCGACACAAAAGGTGCCGTTGTGGGACAGATCAACGGCATGGCGGTTTATGACCTGGGGGATCACGCCTTCGGAATTCCCTCCCGCATCACCGCCATTGCCCACGCCGGGGACAAGGGAATCATCAACATCGACCGGGAGGTGAACCTTTCCGGAAACATCCACGACAAGGGAACGCTCATCCTGACAGGCTACCTGTCCAGCCGGTTTGCCCGGGACAAGCCCATTTGCCTTTCGGCCTCCATCACGTTTGAACAGACCTACAACCAGGTGGAAGGTGACAGTGCATCCTCCACTGAACTGTATGCGTTGCTTTCCTCCCTGGCCGGGGTTCCCATCACCCAGAGCGTTGCCGTGACGGGATCCGTCAACCAGCAGGGATATATCCAGGCCATTGGTGGTGTAAATGAAAAGATTGACGGATTTTTCAAGGTCTGCCGGATGCAGGGCAACCTGGACGGGTCCCAAGGGGTGCTGATTCCCCGGGCCAACATCCGGAACCTCATGTTGTCCAGGGATGTGCAGAAGGCAGTGCAGGACGGGATTTTCCATGTATACGCCATTGATCACATTGATCAGGGTATAGAAATTCTCATGAACATGCCGGCCGGAGAACAGGATGCCCAGGGGAACTGGACCCCCGGTTCATTCAATGAACGTGTGGCCAGGAGGATCCTGGAATTGAGTCAGGCCTTTTTGAAAAGCCGCAAATGATGAACCGGTGTTTTTTTGAGCTTTTCTCGGACGGAATTGTGGAGTAAAAATCATTCAATCCAGTGGAATGCCGGAACCGGAATCGGGTTTCAGTCCTAATTCATTCCACTACAGGAGTATCACGAATGGATCTGCAGTATTTCGGCAATAGCAACATGGGGCTGGTCCGCAAGAACAACGAAGATGCCTTTGGCATGGTTCCGGAACTGAACCTTTTCATTGTGGCCGATGGTATGGGAGGGCACAATGCCGGCGAAATAGCTTCTGCCCTCACGGTGGAGGAAATCAAGCGCGTGGTGCAGGACAACCAGGAAATGATTGCGGATTTCATCGAAAAGGGGGATCAGAGTTCGCATTCCACACATGATATCGGCAAGATGCTGGAACAGGCCGTTCAGACGGCATGTTTCAAGGTGTACCAGGAAGCACAACTGGACGACACGAAGCGTGGCATGGGTACCACGGTGGATGTGTTACTGATCACCCCCGAAAGAGGTTTCATAGCCCATGTCGGTGACAGCCGGGTGTATCTGGAGCGACAGGGAAAAATCCACCAGTTGACCGAAGATCACAGTCTGATGAACGAACTGCTCCGTCGGGGCAAATATACCCAGGATGAATTCGAGAAAACCCCGTTTTATGAGCATCGCAATGCCCTGACCCGCGCTGTGGGCGTGTACGAATCCATTGAAGTGGAATTGCTGGATTTTTCCGTGCTGCCCGGAGATGGTTTCCTCATGTGCACGGACGGCATGAGTCATTACCTGAACAAATACAACATGACTGCGGGAATCCAGCAGGAGACGCCAGAAGCCATTGTCAATGAATTTATCGAGGTGGCGCGCAACGGGGGTGGACATGACAACATCACCGGTATCTTTGTCCGGATCCCGATTGCCGATGATTCTGCGGAAAGCGCTCTGGCCCGAGCCGCCGAGATCAATCTCTCCCTGGAGGTCTTGCACCACATTCCCCTGTTCCAGCATCTGGATTATCGCGAACTGGTGAGGATCCACAACCTGACTTCCGTGCGTGCCTACGAACAGGATGAACTGATTGTGAAGGAAGGAGAGGATGGCAAGGAATTCTTCGTGGTTCTCAGGGGACGGATCCGGCTGGAAAAAGCCGGGGTTTCCATTGCAGTACTGCAGGACCGCGACCATTTCGGCGAAATGGCCCTTGTGGACAAGGCTCCTCGAAGCGCATCCGCTTTCGCGGCTGTGCCCACACGCGTACTGGTCATTCAGCGGCGTGACTTCTACAACATCATTCGTCATGAACACGCCATTGCCGTGAAACTCCTGTGGAGTTTCGTACAGGAACTCACCAAAAGATTGCGGATGACCACATCAGAGCTTTCCACGGTACTGGATGCAGAAGAAGTATCGGATCTCGTCGAAGAGGAAATTGAAGACGACGAGGAATGACATACCTTCCTGAAAGGAATTTCCATGAAAAAACAATGTACGGTTCTTCTTTTGCTCATAGGTGCGCTTGTTTCCTGCACGAAAAAGTCTCCCCGGACCTCCCCGGATCCGGATGAGAAGAAGCCCCCGGAGTTGACCATGACCCAGAAAGCCGAAGCGTTTCTCCTGGAGTACAACCAGCAGTTCGAAAAACTGGAAGGGGCCTGGACCCAGGCTTTCTGGAAGGCTGCCAACTCCGGAAAATCCGAGGATTTCGACGAGAGCGGACGACATGAGTTGGCTTTGCGCTCCTTTCACAGTTCCCCGGAAAAGTTTCAGCAGATCCAGCAATTCCTGGAACATGGCAAGGAACTGCCTTCTTTGGTGACCCGCCAGTTGGAGGTGGCGAAACTGGCTTTCCAGGAGAACCAGTTGCCTGCGGACATGCTCAGGGAGTTGGTGGAAAAGGGCAAGGAAATCGAGAAAACGCTGACCACCTTCCGCGGAAAGGTCGGGGGCAAGGAATACAGCAACAACCAATTGCAGGAGATGTTGACCAGGGAAACCAACAGCGCGCGCCGCAAGGCCATCTGGGAGGCCCTCAAACAGGTGGGGGGGGAAATCGGACCGAAAATTGTCGAACTGGCCCGTCTGCGCAACGAGGCCGCGAAAAAAGTGGGATTCGAAAATTTCTGGGAAATGCGCGTTGTCATGCAGGAACATGAACCGGAATTGGTTCTGTCCATCTTTCGTGGACTGGAAGAAAAAACCACGGAACCCTTTTCCCGCATGAAGGCCGTCATGGACGCCCAGATTGCCAGAAAACTGAAGGTCAAACCTGCGGATCTGCGTCCATGGCATTATGACAATCCGTTTTTCCAGGAGGCACCGCCTTCTGCCGACATCAATATGGATGTCTTCTTCAACAAAATGAGCGAACAGGACATTGTGGATCTTTCCGTACGGTTTTTCGGGGAAATCGGACTGCCCATGGAGGATCTGGCCGCAAAAAGTGATTTCTTCGAGCGGCCGGGAAAGGATCAGCATGCATTTTGCATCTCCATGAACCGCGCAGATGACGTACGCATGCTTTTGAACATCAAACCGACAGCCTACTGGACGGACACCATGCTTCATGAGGCCGGGCATGCAGTATATTACAAATGGATTCAGCGTGAACTGCCCTTCAACCTGCGCGAGGCCGCACATATCCTGACCACCGAAGGGGTGGCCATGATGTTTGGCGCACTGGCCAAAAATCCGACCTGGCTGCAGGAGTATGCCAAGGCTGATCCGAAATTTGTTGCAGCCAAAAAGAATGCCATCATCAACCAGCGGAAACTCGAGCAACTGATTTTCGCTCGATGGGCCATGGTGATGCTGTACTTTGAAAAAGCCCTGTACGAGAATCCGGATCAGGATCTGAACAAACTGTGGTGGGATCTGGTGGAACGCCTCCAACTGCTGAAGCGTCCGGAAAAACGCGACCAGCCCGATTGGGCCTCCAAGGCACATTTTACCATTGCGCCAGTGTATTATCACAATTATGCCCTCGGGGAACTTTTCGCAGCCCAGATGCGTGCAGCCATTGCTGAAATGGTGGGCCATGAGGGACCTGTCCAGGAAATGAACTGGAACAAAAAGGAGATTGGCCAGTGGTTGATTGAAAACGTGTTTTCACCCGGAATGAAAACTGCCTGGCCCCTGTTTGTCGAACAAGTGACCCAAAAGGCGCTTTCGGCAGACGCATTTGCCTCAGAGGTCAAATGAACCTGGAATCATTTTTTTCCTGAAAGGTGTTCCATGCAAACGATTTCGGAAATACGGAAGGTTCTCATCCATCATGCACCGCGCCGCCACTTTTCCAGGCTGCTCCTGGAATGGTCACGCCTTCGGCTGCCGTCTCCCGTCAACCGTCTCCAGAACACACTTTTTGCCAGAATCACGCGGTTGGATGTTTCCGAAGCCGAACTGAAACTGCAGCATTACCCCACGCTTAATTCTTTTTTTACTCGGCGCCTTCATGCCAGTGCCCGGCCCGTGGATCCGGACCCGGAATCCATCATTTTCCCCTGTGACGGAAAAACGGGCGCCCTGGGCAACATCCGCCATGACACCCTTGTCCAGGCCAAGGGAATCGAATATCCGCTGTTTCCCCTTTTGTACGATGAAACCCGGGCGAGGCTTTTCGAAGACGGATTCTTCTGTACCATATATCTCAGTCCGAGGGATTACCACCGTGTTCATTTCCCGATGGACGGAAGGGTTACCCACGTTGCACACATTCCGGGTCTGAGCGGGACCTCTTTTCCGGTGGGGGATTTCTGTACCCGCCATATCGAGCGCCTCTATTGCAGGAACGAGCGGGTGGTCACCTATGTGGAAACTCCCCATGGGACCATGGCTGTTGTCATGGTGGCAGCCACGGGTGTGGGGAACATGACCCTTTCCTGTCTTCCGGAAGTACCCCCCCAGGAGGCTCGCACCGAGCATACCCGACAGGATGTTTCCATTCCTGTGGAAAAGGGTGGAGAATGCGGGATTTTCCACATGGGTTCCACGGTGATTTGCCTTTTTGAAAAGGGGAACTGGAATTTCAGGAACCTTGAAGAAGGCCGGTTTGTGCGATTTGGTCGTGTCATGGGCCGAATCTGAGATCAAATTCTTCTTTTCATCCATCCCATTTTTTTCTAGAATCCGGCTTACCGGAGGCGTCAAATGGTTTCCCGAACGCTTTTTACCGCATCGGAACTGGAATCAATCGGAGTTTTTCTCGAAGAAAAGGATGCCATCCGTCCCTTCCTTTTGCCCCTGTCATCCCTTCCTGCGGTGGTCCACGGAGAGGAGGAAACCCCGGGTGCTGCCACCATCATTCTTCCGGACATGGAACTTTTCTGGCGGCTTCATGCCCGTCCGGAAGGGGTGGAAGATGTGGCGGTGCTGGATGCCGATGAGGTGTTGGAGTCCGAAGACAGTGTGGACGAGGATGACGAACCGGCTCCTGAATCGGTCATCGAAACGGGCAATGGCGTCAAAAAACCTCCGAAGTTGCCGCCGGTTCTTCCGGAAGAGGCCGGCAGTCCTCCGCCTTTGCCCCAAGGTTCCCCGGAGGAGTCCGCAGTAAAGGCTCCTCCGTTGCCTCCCAGGGTTTCTTCGGAAGCCAACTGGAGTGACAATTTTTTTGATGACGATTATGTTTCCACGCTGGATCATCCAAATGTGAAGAAGACAAAACTGGAAGTCGAGTTCATCTACTCCCAGTTGAATCTGTCCCCGGAAAAAAACTTTCTGGACATTGGTTGTGCTGATGGACGTCATGCCGTGATGATGGCACTGAAGGGGTGTCGCTCCATGGGAATCGATACCTCGGTTCCATTTTTGCTTATCGCCAATGAAACAACCCAGGATTTGTCTGCCCAGGCCACTTTCATCAAAAAGGACATGCGGGAGTTCACCCCCGCGGAACCGGTCCATGCCATGTCCTGTTTTGGAGGTACATTCGGCTATTTCACCGATCCTGAAAACATTGATCTGGTTCGTCGCTTTTTCTCCTGGCTGGTTCCCGGTGGCCGGATGCTACTGGATGTCATGAACCGTGACTACGTGGTCAGTCAACTTCCATCCCGCCTCTGGTGGGAGGGCAACGGGTGCATGGTCATGGATGAATGCACATTCAATTACCCGGAAAACCGCCTCATGGTGAAAAGGAACATTGCCTTCGTTTCCGGCAAGCAGCGCAATTACCTGCTGAGCGTGCGCACCTATACCCTCAGGGAGATCACCGATATTGTCCAGCAAGCCGGTTTCCGGATCCTGGAAACTTCCGGATGTGTGTATTCACCGGGTGCATTCACGGGCATGCTCAGTCCTTCCATCCTGTTGACCCTGGAGAAATGATTCCGGAATTCGTCATCCGTTGTTCCAGAAACTTCCTGCGCACCGGTTCGGTTTCCGTTTCCAGAAGGTGACTGCAGGCATCAGGTTCGCCGAGAACACAGGCATGGGTGACCAAAGACGGGGTGTTTTCCCGCAGTCCCACCGCCAGACAGGAGGCGGAATCCTGTTTCATGCACAACTGTTCCAGGAGGGTTCCACTCCAGTGTGGATCTTCAGGGTCTTCCAGATGGGGAAAGAGTTTGGTAAGCCATCGGCGGCAGAAAAATCCGGAACCGGCTTCACATGCCAGAAACATGCCCACCGGGTCGGGATCCACCAGAAGTTCCGAAAGACAACGTCCCACAGGATTGCGCAGGCAGTCCTGCAAGGCACGGGCATCCATCCGGGAACAATGCCGCCCGGAAAGACGACAGATGCGCATGTGCCAGGTGGAGGGAGAATCCAGACCCGGTCTGGATTCGGCTTCATCCTGCAGGATCGCGCAGGCCTGCAGGTTTTTCCTGTCACACAAATCGACCAGATCCGAGATGGCCTTATTGGCAGTATCCGGATGATTCAGGCGTACCCGGGCTGACAAAAGGCATCCATCAGTGGATCCAGACCCGCACAGTTCCGAAAAAACACATTCAAGGGTTTCCGTTTCATCCATGCATTTGTTGAATGCTTTCCATGTTCCCAGGGGAATGGGGCCCAAAAGTGCCTGGCAGGAATCCTGGGTCAACGGCAGAACCGTTTTGGCGGCATCCCTGAGGATCCTGTGGCAGAGGGCTTCCTTTTCCTGGCGGACCTTTTTTCGCCGGAAACCCAGATTCTGCCGGTTCCATGTGGCAACAGCCCCCACAATCCCGAAGATGATCGCCAATATCCAGAGAATGGAAAGCCACTCCTTTTTCATCGGGCGTAAGGTCCTTTCCATGGATCCCGCAAGATACGCAAGGCATTGATGCAGCATACCCGCAGGGCTTCACGAACGAGGACAACACCCCAGACATCGGAATCCCGCAAGCCGCCAATCTCCTCCACGATGGCGTCTTCGGTGCACCACGCGAGCACCTTCGATACTTCCATGTTCCGGCTCATGCGGCTGACGGCTTCGGCAGCGGCGAGCACCACCACCTGTCCTTCAAAGACATACTGCAGTTTCGAAACGGTGGTTCCCCTGAGGTCCATGAAAAATTCCACGCATTCCCCGTTTGCGGCAGCGAAATTTCCCCGGGCATGGCATGCAGGGGGCATGCCGCAATGTTCCGGGTGACTTACCAGTTCCAGAAAGGCAGGTGAATACGTGCCGGCCAGTTGTGCCAGAAAGGATGGGGACAAAATGGGACCGCTCATCGTCGACTTTCCCCGGACAGTGAAATTTTTTGGCCTGGATAAAGAATTCCGTCAGGACAGGGGATGACAGCCTCCCCGCCAAAGGGAGTCACGATGAAGGTGTCCTCCACACCGGTGGCGAAGGTGGGGGTGAACAACTTCGGTTCCACTGCCACCACCATGTTTTCTTCCAGGGGTTCGGAAAAGCGTGGCGCCAGAACCGGAAGTTCATCAATTTCGAGGCCCAGGCCGTGTCCCAGAAACCGGACCCGGTTTTCCCCGAAACCCATGAAACCTTCGGAAATACCAGCCTTTGCAGCGAGATCCAGTGCCTGTTGATACAGTTGTTCCGGAATGGCGCCGGGAACCAGACCGCGACGAGTGGTTTCCAGGATTTCCAGCAGGGCTTGGTGTGCCGAACCGATTTCATCCGGAACCGGTTCCAGGGCGTAGGTCCGGGTGCCGTCGGCGAGATATCCTTCCACTCCGGCCATGAGATCCACCATCAGGGTGTCTCCCGGAAGAAACGGTGCATTTCCGGCAAAGAAAGGAGCCGCAGCATACAGGCCCCCGGACCCCACAGGTCCGTCGAAGAGGGTGGGCTGGCGCACGGAGGCGGACACTCCAAGTGCGCCATAATACAGTTCCATGTTGAATTTGCGCACGCGCATGACGCCCTGATGTCCAAGCAGACGCATTTTCTGTTCCACAAAGGCGGCAATTTCCAGTTCCTTCATTCCGAGAGACAAATGGCAAGCCAGTGCTTCAAAGGTTTCTCCCAGGATGACACCTGCCCTCCGGATGGCGTCGAGTTCGGTTTCATTCTTGATGGACCTGAGTTTGCGGATGGGAGGAGAAATGTTCACCAGTTTGGCTTGGGGAAACATGTTGGCAAAAAGGTTTGCCAGGTCCCAGGGAACGACATCCGTTTCCATTCCGAGTTTCCGGATGGATTTTCCCTGACAGAAGTCCTTCACGATTCCTTCCCATTTTTTGGGGCTGCTGGCTTCATTCACAGGCTGGAGACGACTTTCCTCCATGGCCCGGCTGATGGGTTTTTGTACGCAAAAGCAATAATTTCCATCCGGTTTGACCAGCAAAAAGCCCTGTACCAGGGTGCCGGTGAAGTAATACATGTCCACGTTCTGCAGGATCACGCACAGGTCGGTACCGGTTTCGTCCAGAATGGCTGCCAGGCGGGAGATACGATCTTCATGGTGGTTCATCACAGATCCTTTTCGGGGGGATGCTGGTAATGATCCCCACCGGCTGGTACGGTATACCATAATCCATCGGTCCGTGGAAACCGGATTGGGGTTTCTTCCCGTGTATTGTTGAATTGGAGATTTCCCGGCAAGGGATCAAAATATTTTTCATTATTTCTAAAATATCTTTTGACCACAATAGCCATCGGGGATTTTGAAGGGATCCGGAAGAAGGGATCCATCGGACGAAGTCTCACAAAAAACCAATTGAACAATAATGGGATTTTCATGAGAATCCGGATCCGGAAACGTGAATTGAACACCCCAAAAACAGCCTGTCAAGGGGGTAATTGAATAAACATGCGCTCCAACACTGTTCATACAATGGATTTTGCTTGTGTTTCCTGGGTTTTTTCTTCGTGCAAAATTTTTCCCAAAAAAAAATGCAGGAAAAACAAGAGGATAAATACCCGGGAAAAAAGGGGGATCAAAAAACGCAGGTATTTTCGATTGATTTGAAACATGGGCTTGGTTGTTAATTTTCGACATGGCGGGGTCATCACCGGCTTTCCCGGGCAGGGAGTGTATGTAGTACAAAAATGCCGCTCTGAAAAACAAGAAGAATATCAATTGCTTGGAAGTGAGGATTTGTTTATTGGTTTTACCGCCCATATTCTCCCGGGTTTGGCGATTTGATTTTTTTTCCGGTTAATGAGAAACACTTTCCCGGAGGCACCCAAGTGATGGAATGGCTAGTCCGTACACCGGAAGGAAACATCGTTCCTTATCAACAGAACGCACTGATCCATACCCTGCAAGAGGCGTCCGATCAAGCCGGTCTTTCAGACATGATCGACTGTGAAGGGATTGCACTGCATATTGACGGCATTCTCTATCACAAGCACTTCAAGGCCGGTACCATCCCCACCACGGGTGAGATCCGGCAGTTGCTCGAAGAGGAACTGCGCCGGCTGGGATTTGTTCCCATCGCCAGAATCCTTGCGGAAAAAAAGATCGTGCGCCCCATGCAGGATGCGGAAAAACTGATCAGTTCCTACCTGGATCAGTCCGACTGGCGGGTGCATGAAAATTCCAACATGAATTATTCCCTTCAGGGACTGAACTTTCATCTGGCCTCCACCATGGTGGCCCAGTACTGGCTGCACAATGTGTTTCCCGATGATGTGAGACTCGCCCATGATCAGGGGGAAATGCATATCCATGATCTGGGTATTCTGGGACCTTATTGTGTGGGATGGGATCTTCTGGATCTTCTCCAGCGGGGGTTCGGCGGAGTGCCCAACAAAATCGAGAGCAGTCCCGCGAAGCATTTCCGGACCATCCTGGGTCAGATCGTCAACTTCTTCTATACCCTGCAGGGTGAGGCTGCCGGGGCCCAGGCGTTTTCCAACTTCGATACCTATCTGGCTCCATTCATCCGGCATGACGGTCTGGAATATGAAGAGGTCAGGCAGGCCCTGCAGGAATTCGTCTTCAACCTGAACGTTCCTACCCGGGTGGGGTTCCAGGCGCCTTTCACGAACATCACGCTGGATCTGACTCCCTCGCCCGCGCTGGCGGACATGCCGGTGATCATCGGCGGACAACCACAGCAGGAAACCTATGGCGACTACCAGCCCGAAATGGACATGATCAATCGGGCCCTGGCCGAACTCATGAGCCAGGGGGATGCCAAGGGACGCATCTTCACGTTCCCCATTCCCACCTACAACATTCACAAGACCTTCGATTTTGACAATCCCAATCTCGAGTCCGTATGGAACATGACCGGGAAGTATGGAATTCCCTATTTTTCCAACTTCGTGAATTCCGATCTGAATCCGGATGACGTGCGTTCCATGTGCTGCAGACTGAGACTGGACACCAAGGAGCTGCAATCCCGGGGTGGCGGTCTTTTTGGTGCCAACCCGTTGACCGGAAGCATTGGCGTCGTAACCCTGAACCTGCCACGTATCGGGTATCTGGCACGGGATCGTGAAGATTTCTTCAGCCGGCTGGAAACCCTGGTGGAAAAGGCGAAGACCGCCCTGGAACTTCGGCGGGAACGGGTCGAGGAACTCACGGACAGGGGTTTGTATCCCTATACTTCGGTGTACCTGAAAAACGTGAAGGACCGTTATGGACTATGGTGGGCCAATCACTTCTCCACCATCGGAATCGTTGGCATGAACGAAGCCTGCATCAACTTCATGCAGATGCCCATCACGGAACCTTCTGCCCGGGAATTCGCCCAGGATGTGTTGAACTATTTGCGCGAAAAACTGCAGGATATCCAGACGGAAACCGGCAACTATTTCAATCTGGAGGCCACCCCCGCAGAAAGCACCAGTTTCCGCCTGGCACGCAAGGATCGCGAAGCTTTTCCCCAAATTTTTGCGCAGGGGACGGACACTGTGCCATATTACACCAACTCGGTACATGTACCGGCCACGGTGGAAATGGACATTTTTGATCTGCTCTCCCATCAGGACGATCTTCAGGTGCTCTTCACCGGAGGCACGGTGGTGCACCTGTATCTCGGAGAGGCCATTTTTGATCCGAATGCGGTCAAGGAACTTGTCAAATCCATTGTCCACCGGTTCCACATGCCGTACTTCAGCATCACGCCGACTTTCAGCGTATGTCCTGTACACAATTACATATCCGGAAAACATTTTTCCTGCCCGTTTCCCCATACCGACGAAGAGCTGGAACAGATGGGAAGCGTGCGGGAGTTGCCTGCCCGGGAACTGGAGTTGCTGGATCCGCAGGCCTATCGGGAAATCCATTCATCCAGGAGGAGGGAAATATGAAGAAAGAGTTCACGCGCACGGTCAATGTCATGGAAACCGAAGTCTATTCCCGGGTTGTCGGATACTATCGTCCGGTCCAGAACTGGAACAGTGGAAAGAAACTGGAGTTTCAATCCCGCAAACTGCACCAGTTGCCCGGAACAGTTTCCTGTTCCTGGAAAAATTCCCTGAAAATGGTGGGGTAAATGCGCATCGCCGGATGGCAGGGCACCACGCTGCTTGACTATCCGGGAAAAGTGGCGGCCATTTTGTTTTTGGCCGGCTGCAATCTGCGCTGTCCTTTCTGCCACAATCCGGATCTGGTTCTTCCCGGACGCCTGGATCCTTCCTTGTTACCGGATGTGGACGACATATTGCGAGAGCTGGAAAAACGCAGGGGTTTCATTTCCGGGGTGGTCATCTCTGGAGGGGAACCCTTGTTGTGTCCCGATTTGGACCACCTTGTGCAGAAAATCCGGGAAATGGGATTCCGTGTGAAACTGGACACCAACGGATCCCTGCCGGACCGCCTCAGGGAGATTCTGCCCCGGGTGGATCATGTGGCCATGGATATCAAGACATCCCCCGGACGGTATCCGGAGGCCACAGGCGGAATCATTGATTTTTCGGAAGTCCAAAAAAGTCTGGACATCCTCTTTTCCTCGACGGTTCCCTTTGAATTGCGTTCCACCCTGGTCCCGGGCCTGTTCACCCCCGAAGATGCCCTGGACCTCGTGCCACTGGTACAGGGTGCGCCCTGTTACGCACTGCAGGCGTTTTCCAACCGGAACACCCTGGACCCGGCGTACGTGAATGTGCAACCCACTCCGGAGGGTCTGATCCGCGAGATTGCCGGCATCCTGAAGCCCTGGGTCAGGGAATTGTCCATTCGTCAGGTTTCGTAAACGCCAGCTTGACCTTGCGAAAAATTCCAAGTACTTTTTATGGATGGTTGAGCCGCTGAACCCACAGGAATTCTTTCATTCGTTTGAAGTTTTCAATTCCGTTCGTCCCATGGCCGGTACATACCACATTGTGGATCTGACACTGGAGAAGACGGAAACCATCCTGGAAAATGTTTCCCGGCATGCCATCAACCATTTCCACGATGCCTCGTGGTTGCACATCATGGGTCAGGGCATGATCTTCTGCATGTCCCAGAAGGATTATCCAACTTTTGGTTTTTCCGGTGCCAACAGCATTGCATTGCTGTTCAAGAATCTTGCCGAAGAGGATCTTCATTCCCAGCGTCTTTTTTCCGTCACCTCCCATGCCACATCCTTTTTGAGCAATTATCTGGCTACCCCGGTGAAATTCCAGGGTCGCCTGCTTGAATTTCCCAGCATCAAGGTTTTGTGCGCCTATTTCCTCTGGAAACAGGTGGTCCACCGGAAAATAATGATCCATTCCCTGTGTCTGGCCGCACTTCTGGAGGAGGGATTGTCCCCGGAAATGGCTCAGAAGTCCTTTTTTGAACTGGAGGACGAAAAAGCCCGGCTGGCCCTGTGCGGGAAACATCTGGGAGTGGACAAACTACCCCCGTGGCAGACAAATGGACTGATTTCCTTTTGGTCAAACAATAAAGAAGAACTCAGACTGACAGTTCACCAGGAACTTCCTTCCGGTCCGGATTTTCTCGCGTTTCTCATGGATGCTTTCGGACATACCGGAGAATAGCATCATGCAGTTTTTTTGCGATCAGTGCAAAACCAAATATTCCATCTCGGATGACAAGATTGCCGGAAAAATCCTGAAACTTCGTTGCAAAAGATGCAACAACACCATCGTGCTGAAAGATCCGCGTACCGGCGTTTCCACCGAAAAGGGTGAATCCCCCAGTCGCGGACAGCAACTGCTCAAGGATGCCTTCAAGAAGAGTTTCCAGGAAGAACTGTCTTCTTCCCACGAGGTTTTTCCGGTGGCGTCCGACATGCCCGAAGAGCGGACACAGATCGCGCGCATCCCCGTTTTTGAAGATTCCCACGCCTCCGAGGAGTGGTACCTGTCCGATTCCCGGGGTCAGTTCGGTCCCATGGATTTCGGCGAAATGGTGGCCCGTATCAAGCGCGGGGAACCGGATCACGATGCAGTGGTCTGGCGGGATGGTTTCGACGACTGGAAAACCATCGACAGGGTTCCCGAACTCCGTCTTTACCACAAGCATCTTCCACCTCCCCGCCGGGCTACCCGGGAACTCTTCCGGGAACCCCCCTCATTTTCCCAGAATGCCCAGGGTTCCGGTGTGTTTTCCCCACAGGGGATGGGGAATCCTTTTCCTTCTGCACCGGTGCAGGCTTCCCAGAGTTTCCGTTCCCCCACGATGGATTACGGGAGCATGTCCACCCCCATGATGATGGGGCAGGCTTCCATGGATGTTCCACGGACGATGGTGGTTCCGGGATCCCCGGTAAAGTATTGGGTCATCGGTGGTGTTCTGGTGATTCTGGTGGGATTTGCAGCCTTTTATCTGGGTGGAAAACTCATGGCGGACAAAAAGGATGCGCCGGCTCCCTTGCCACCGGTTGTGGCCGTTCAACCCGAGGCAGTCAAGGAATCCCAGACCGTCGAGGGGGAAGAACCCATGCGTGAGGTGGTGTACGTCATCGCCGCCCAGCCAACGGAAACCGAGGAGGAAACCCGGTCCGGGAGTGGTGGGATGCGAACTTCCGGACCCTCCGGCCCCCGGGCTCCCGGCAGCAGCGGAACCCCGGACATGGCGACAGATGCCGTCATGGGTTCCGGGGCAGGTGCCAGGTCCAGTGCAGACTTCAACAACGTCAAGAACCGGAACATCATGGAGGTGACCCGGTGTTATGAAATGACCGTGCGCAAGGGCCAGAAAGAATTGGTGGGACAGAGCATCCGCTTCCAGATCCGTATCCTGGCTTCTGGTCAGGTGGAAAGTGTATCCTTCACCGGGGAAATGCCGCCCATGATGCGTGCATGCCTGGACAACACCATCAAGAAATGGCAGTTTCCCGAGGGCGCACGCACGGACTCCTTCAATTTTGAAATGCACTTTAACTGATGCAGAAACATCCTTTTCTACTGCTCGTTTGTCTCCTGCTTTTCTCCTGTGGGGAAAAACCTTCTTCCCGGTGCAAAAAGGACATGGACTGCAAAGGGGAAAGAATCTGTGAGGGTGGTCGTTGCGTATTCCCCAATGCGATTCCTTCCCGACAATTGCCTCTGCCGGATCCGGACCCGGATCCGGACCCGGATCCGGACCCGGATCCCGTGACGCAGTCCCCGTTTCCCGGAATTCCCTTTCCCCAGGGCCGACCGCCATCCTTTCCGAAACTGCCCATCCCCCATTTGTCCCTGGGGCAGGGAGGGCTGAACCTGAACTTCAGCATGAAGGTGGGTTCCGATGAACACACGATCGAGTTCCTGAATTCCGATCCCCCCAAAATCCGCTGGTGCATCAACAAGAAATGCGAGGATCTGGACATGAGTTCCTCCGATCACATGGAACGACTGCTGGAACTTCTTGCCGGTACGGCGGGAACCATGGACCCCCAGATCCAGTCGATGCTCATGTTGCTCAAGGATCTTTCAAAGGATCTTTCCGGACTGATGCAGGGACTGACCCCCGGTGGCGGACCTTCCACCGGACCCTTCACTTCCGTTCCCCGTGTGCAGCCCGGCCCCGCCCGGCTGTATGAAAACTGGCAGTCCATTGTCGATGACGGCAAGAAGGCCGAGGGCTCCGAAGCGGAATTGAAGGAGTGTACACCGTTGATTGTTTCTTCCGATTTTGTTCATTTCCGTTGTGCCCCGAACACCATGCTCGAAGCCGTGGTTCCGGAGAAAATGCAACCACGACTGGTTGCCCTCGCGAAGGCATCGGTTGTATCCAGACTTCGTGTCCGGATCCTGCGGGTACAGCCCAAAACCGTAAAGGCACAATTGCTTGAATTCGATGTCAGGTAAGCCATGAAATGTTTTCTTCTGCCATTCTTTTTGCTGACAGTGTTCTGTATTTCCTGCGATTCCGGATCCGGCAAAGGGAAATTCGTCGATGAACCCCTGGTGTTGTCGACCTCCGGGTCCTTCCAGCAGAACCAGTGCGGCCCGGATTTTTATCCGTGCGGTCCGTATGGAACCCGCAGGTATCAGACCGTTCGGGATGTACCTTTCATCGCCGTGAATCCGGCGGCCATTGAGCTTTCCGGGGGCGAAAACCTGGCCTGGTTCCATCATTTCCACGCCTTGCGCAAACAGGGGTACAAACTCCTGTTTGTATCCCTGACCACAGGCTGGTGCACCCACTGTGGCGCACAGATGGAAATCACCCCGCAGATGGTTGAACTTTTTGGTTCCAAAAGCCAGGAGCCCCGCATTGCCTTTCTGGTGGTGGTGGTGGAAAACCATCAACTGGATCCGGCCACGGTGGAATACGCAGCGGAGTATTCCAGCAAGTACGGAATGGATGAAACCGTGGTGGTCACCAATGACCAGGGAAACGCCTTTTTCCAGTTCATGACGTCGGTGGGATATCCTTTCAACTTTTTTATCCGCCTGGACACCATGACCATCGTGGATTATGCTTCCTCCCTGGAAACGGTGCCGTTTTATTCAGGGGAACTGGAGAGGGTGCTCCAGTCCATCCAGTAATTCAGGGTTCAATGCAAAGGATGGTTTCATGATAAATCACTATGATCTTGTAGTCATCGGTTGTTCTTCGGCCGGTATTGCGGCAGTCGAAAAGGCAAGAAAAGCCCGGCCGGAAATCCGCATTGCCTGTTTTTCCGAGGAGACGGACCTGCCTTATTACCGTCCCATGCTAACGGAATACCTGGGTAATCCGGAGGTGGTGAAAAAAGCCTCCTTTCAACTAAAAAAGGAATCCTGGTTCTCCGACATGAAGGTGGACTGGTTTCCCGGATGCGAAGTGACCGACCTGGACCCGGGGACCCGGACCCTTCGTTGCGCGGGCGGGCAGGAGTGTACCTGGGAAGCCTGTGTCCTGGCCGTGGGAAGCATGCCTTTCGTTCCCCTCCCCGAAGCCCTGGAACTTCCCGGTGTGCATACCTGCCGCACCCTGGAGGATTCCCGACGGATTCATGAGCTGGCGGGCAATTCCCGGCATGTAGTCATCATTGGAGGGGGACTTCTGGGGCTGGAGGCCGCTCATTTCCTGAATGCACCGGATCGCCAGGTCACCGTCATCGAACTTCTGCCACGGATCCTGCCCCGGCAACTGGACGAGAAGACCTCAGCCTGGTTTTTCAAAACCATTTCCGCCACTGGTGTGGATGTGAGACTCGGTACAAAAGTGGCGGGAATTCATCTGGTTGACGGGAAAAAAGTGGTCAGTACGGATTCAGGAGAATCCATTGCTGCGGATCTCGTGCTGTTTTCCATCGGGGTCCGGCCCCGGGTGGATTTGGCCCTGAAAGCCGGCCTGCAGGTCAACCGGGGGATAGTGGTCAACGAACATCTGCAGACCTCGGATCCCCGGATTTTTGCCTGCGGGGATGTGGCGGAATTTGCCGGTGTCTCCCTTCCCCTGTGGATGCCCGCCCTGAAAATGGGGCAGATTGCAGGTCACAATGCCGTTTCCGGCTGCGAACTGATCTGGACGACGCCCATGGCTCCGGCGGCACTTTCCGCATTTGGAACAAGGATTTTTTCCGTGGGTACCCTGGAGGGGGAAGAGATGGAATTCCTGCAGGGTCCTGATACCGGAATCCGTTTGTTTTTGCGTGATGGCATGCTTGCCGGTGCGGTTCTCTGGGGGGATACGGCCAAGGGGATGGCCCTGGCCCGTGCCATGGAAAGGCAGGCCACAACAGAAGAAGTCCGGGAAATGCTTCAGGATTCCGGGACCCGTTGACAGGTAGGCAACATGAAACCGTTTCAGTTCCATTCCCGATTTCCGGTTTATCTTTTTCTGGGGGCATTCGTGATCCCGGTGTTTCTGGCTTCCTGTGACCGTACCTGCGAAAAAGTTGCCAAACGAACCATCGCCTGCGCTCCCGACGACGGCCTTCGTTCTTCCCTGAACGAGCAAAAGGACCTGATTCTGAAAACCTGCCGTCCCCATGCATCCGGCGCAAAGGAATGCCTGTCCTTTTCCAATTGCAGCGAGTTCAACCGGTGCATGCGTCAGACGGTTTTCTTCCGGGAGGCAGCCCCTTCCAGAAGCGGGGCTCCTTCGGGATTGGAAGATCCGTCGGAAACAGGCATGCAACCCTGAAGAAGTTTCGTGTGCCACAGCACACAGTCCCCCCATTTTTCCGCATTTTTCGATGTACCCGGAGTGAATTTTCGGGTTAAATGGAGTATTCGTTAGTCAAGGTTCCGGATGTTCCGGTTCCGTATCCAGGAGACTTACTGTGGAATCTGTTCAGAAAATCGGCAAATTCTCCCTGCTGGAAAAGATCGGCCAGGGCGGCATGGCCGACGTGTATCTGGCCGAAGCCAATTACAACGGGCTGAAAAAGACGGTGGCACTCAAGCGCATTCTCCAGGCACTTTCCGCCAACGCCCATTTCAGGGATACCTTTCGGTATGAAGCCGAACTTTCCATGGAACTGAATCACCCGAACGTGGTCCAGGTGTTTGAATACGGACAGGCCAGCCCGCAGGAAAACGATGCCAGCGGATGCCTGTACATGGTGATGGAATTCGTCGACGGCGTGGATCTGATGAAATTGATCCGCAAAAGCCAGGAACTGAAGAAGCCCCTGTCCCTGGGATTGAGTGCCCTGATCATCAGCGAAGTGTTGCGTGGACTGGATTATGCACACCGTCTGACCGGGTCCGATGGCAAGTCGCTGGAACTGGTGCACCGGGACATGAGTCCACAGAACATCCTGCTTTCCAGGGAAGGGGCCATCAAGGTCACGGATTTTGGCATTGCCAAGGCCATGGGCCGGTTCGAGGAGGAAGGCATCCTCCGGGGAAAACTCCACTACATGTCTCCGGAGCAGGCCCGCACCGAGGTGGTGGACTGTCGTTCCGACATTTTCGCGGTGGGTTTGATCCTGTATGAAATGGCCACCGGGACACATCCCTACGTCACATTCAAGGGCGCCAAGGCGCTGGAAGCCGCCAGGCGTGCGGAAATTTCTCCGCCTTCGCTGGTCAATGCCTCCATCCCGGTGGAACTGGAACAGATCCTGAAAAAGGCCCTGAATCCCCGCCGGGAGGAACGCTATCAGCGGGCCAAGGACATGCAGGCTGATCTGTCAAGATATCTCCACAGCCTGCCGGATCTGGTCGATGCAGCCAATCTTGTGGATGCCGTGGCCGAGCGGTTTCCTGACATGGCCTCCCGTCGTTCCGTGGCCCGATCGTCCACGGGAACCATGAGTGCTTCCCGTGATGGCCGGGCAGCGGGAACCCTGGAAACCGACACGGGACGTTTCGGTGCCGAAGGCAACCTGACCCTGGACACACATACCCTGCTGGTCAAGTTCAAGGAAATCAAAAGCCTTGTCAGCATGGTGATCCGCGTCCTCAACGTGGAAGCCGCCATCAAGAAGCACGGGGCGGATCGGGTCAACGGAATTCTGGACCAGTTTGCCGCCATGCTGCAGAACATCCTCCTGAAGGATCGCCAGAACCGTTACCGCAACCGCAGGGATGAGCGGGGTGCCTTCCTGGTGGTCCGGGGCATTCCCTACACGGGCGAATACGACGAGAGCGAACTGTTGCGGGATGCCCACAAGATCCGGCGTGACTTCGCCGTGTACCGGGAACTGGTCCCCGAACTGGAACTGGGCATCTGTGTATACCGGTTGGCCGTGGAACTCGAACACGACAACCAGGTGATTCACTGGACGGTCAATCCGGAGGAATTGAAAGAGGCCGAACGCTGGGCCCAGATTGTTCCCGGCGAGATCATTGTTTCCCCGTACATCTATGCGGCTGCCAAATACAATTGGGAAATGGAGAGTGCAAGTCCGGATCCGGACAATCCTGTCCACCGCCTGATTCGCCTGAAGGACCGTGACGAACGCCTGGCCAGCCGGGTGGGAACAGACATTGTGGGCCGGGGTTTCGAACTGGATCGCATCCGGGATCAATTCCACCATGTGAGGGAGACGTCCCGCCCGGAGCATCTGGTGGTGCTGGGGGAAATGGGCGTGGGAAAAAGCGCATTGCTGCATGAGTTCATCCGGACGTCCAAGGTCAAACTCGAGATCATCCGGGCGGAAAGCAGACCCTATTTGCAATATGCACCCTTTGCGTTCATCCTGGATTTCATTCGGGATTTTGCCAGGCTGAACGTGGATGCCAACAGTGAGGATTCCCTGTTGAAACTCTATACGGCCCTGTCCCATGTTGTGTCGGACGAGGCCAGCCGGGAAGCCATTCTCAAGGCGTTCAGGCCGATTCTGGACTTTCGTCCCGACGAAAATGCTGTCCATCCCAACCTGGGTATCCTGGTCACCCGCGCCATGGAGATCCTGATTGCCGGCATCGCCCAGAAACGACCGGTACTGGCCATTTTCGAGGACATGCAATGGGCGGACGAACAGAGCAAGCGGATCCTCCAGGAGCTGCGCGAGCGCAACCGCATCCGGGGGCCGGTGCTTTTCGTGTTCACCGGGCGCGAGCGGCAGGATGTTCCGGCCTATTTTCTGACCATCCGGCCCATTCTTTTGCACTCCCTGGATGAAGAGACTTCCAGGAAGTTTGTTTCCTCACGTTTTTTTGCTCCCGAGCAGGTCCGTCCCCTGATCGAGGCCATTATTTCCAAGGGAGAAGGAAATCCCTTTTACATCAACGAAATGATAGCTTCCCTCGTGGATACCGGCCAGTTCCGGACGGAAGGCACCGACAAAAGGCTGGTTTTGAGCCGGGCACTGCCCTCGGAACTGGATGTCAAACTGTTTCCCACCCTGGAAGGCATCCTGTCCTCCCGTCTGGACGCACTGACGCCGAACCTGCGGCGGATTCTCCGCATTGCCTCGGTGTTGGGACGCCGGTTCAGCAAGGCCGCCCTGGATACTGCCACCGGGGAGGACACCGAAGAGGCACTGGATGCCTTCATCAAAAAGCAATTGATCAGGCCTCCCGATTCCGACAACCGGTACAGTTTCGTCCAGTCCATGATGCGGGACTATGCCTATTCCAGCCTGCCGCCGGAAGAACGCTCGGAGGCCCACAGGATCCAGGCCGAAAGCATGATTGCCAGCGACGGGTACAAGCCGGCCATTGATGATGTGCTCATTGCCAGGCATCTGGAGTGTTCGCAGCAGAAGGAAAAGGCTGCCGAATTCTATCTGTCTGCCGCCCACCATGCCCGGAAACTGGGTTCCAATTCCAATTCCGAAGCCATCCGGCATTACCAGAAAGTTCCTGAATTGGTTCCGGACCGACCGGACATGGTTTTCCACGCCCTGCGGGATTCTGAAACCATCCTGCGCAGCCAGGGAAAGCGGGAAGAACAGTTCGAGCAGATTGGCCGGTTGCTGGAACTGGCGAACCTTCACCAGAACCCCGAATGGAAGGCCGAAGCGTTCTGCCGGGAACTTGCCTATTATCAGGAAACCAGGGAGAGCCAGAAGACGGCAGAACTGTTTCCCCGGGTGTTTGAAGCCGCCCAGGCGGTGGAAAACCCGTCGTTCCAGGTGGATGCCCTGCGCATTCTGGCCCGGTCAAAAGTGGAGATGGGGGAACTGGATGCCGCTCTGGATCTGCTCCACAACGCCCTTGCCCTGCTGGACGAGCATCCACAGATCGAGCGAATCCGCGCGGATGTACTCCATGTGATGGGAAATGCACTGTACTATCGGGGGCGGGTGGACGAGGCGATGGAATCCTACCATAACGCCATGGAACTGTATCGCAAGTACCAGCGTCACACCCAGGAATCCACCATCCTGATGAACCTGGGGTTCCTCTCGGCCATGCGTGGCTATTACGAGAAAGCCCTGGAATACTACAAGGCTTCCTACGACATCGACCGGGAAAAGGGGGACCGTGTCTATACCGGAATGAAACTGGCCAATCTCGCCCAGGCACACATTGATCTGGGAAATTACGATCAGGCCCGTCCCCTGGTGAAGCAGGCGCGGAAACTCTGCGAGCAGACCCGGGACAAGAGTGCGCTCGCCGATTCTTATTTCACAAGCGCATTGTTGCGCATGCGTCTGGAGCGTTACGATGATTCCCTGCGGTACATTGAGGAGGGCCTTCGCCTGTCCCGGGAAGCCGAAAGCCGTCTGGACGAGATCCGGGGGCTTTTGTTGTACGCCGAGTGTCTTCTGGAAAACCCCAATGCCAGTGCCCATGACGCTGCCTCCCGGGCGGTGGAAGCAGCCCGTCTGGCCCAGGATGCGGAGACACCCGCCGAAATGGTCCACGCCTTTTCCCTGCAGGCCCGTGCCCTTCTGAAGATCGGCAACCCCGAGGAGGCCATCGGGCGTTCGGCCCATGCCGTCGCCTTCACCGTGGTCCAACCGGTTCCGGGGGTGGAGGTCGTGTTTTATGTTCACGGGAAAATCATGCAGACCCTGGGTCGCTCCGGCTGGGCCCGCCTGTTCCTGTCCAAGGCCCGGGACGAAGTCATGCGCAAGGCCAACCTGCTGAGCCAGGACAAGGTCCGGGAAACCTATCTGTCCGTGTATCCGGCCCGGGACATCCTGCGGGATTATCTGCGGTTCATCCAGAATTAAGTTTTTTTTTTGCAAATTCCGGAAAAAACGACTGTTTCCTTTCTCTGGTATGGACTTTTTCCGCTTTCGTGGTATCCATTTTCCGCCTGATCCGCTATCTTGCCGTTTTGGCCGGACCCAGGGAGGGTTCGTTCGCGGTTTTTTGTGCTCAAGGAGTTCCTTATGCGACTGTTACACAACCTGATTTTCCTTTCGCTGGTATTTTTCGTTTTTTCCTGTGTTTCCCCGAAAAAGGAGAACACGAACAACGTCATTCCGAACCTGTGCGGCAATGGTGTGATTGATCCGGGCGAACAATGTGACGATGGCAACAACACCAATCACGATGGTTGCTCGGCCGATTGCATGATCGAGTCGTTTTGCGGCAACGGCAAGGTTGAACCCGGCGAAGAATGCGACGATGGCAACTACATCAACGGGGACGGCTGCGATTCCGAATGCCAGACCGAGGTGGGCTGCGGCAACGGCAAACTGGACCTGGGCGAGGAATGCGATGATGACAACCTCGTTTCCGGGGACGGGTGTTCGTCCGATTGCATGATCGAGGGAGACGGTCCCGTGTGCGGCAACGGCATTCTGGAATACAACGAGGGTTGTGACGACGGCAACAACATTGACGGGGATGGTTGTTCGGCCGACTGCCAGAGGGAAGACGGTTGTGGCAACGGTGACCTCGACCCCGGCGAGGAATGTGACGACGGCAACAACATCAACGGCGATGGCTGCAATTCCGACTGCCGGGTGGAATATGTCTGCGGCAACGATGTCTGCGATTCCGAACTCGGGGAAAGGTGCGACAATTGCCCGAAGGACTGCTGTCCCAAATGCGGCAACGGCAAACTGGATCCCGGAGAGGAATGCGATGACGGAAACAATATTTCCGGGGACGGCTGTTCCATGGGTTGCCGGATCGAGGGGGAAGGTCCCGTGTGCGGCAACGGCGTAATCGAAATCGGTGAGGAATGCGACGATGGAAACCTGATCAACCGGGATGGCTGCTCCGACGAATGCACCATCGAATTCACCTGTGGCAACGGCGTCTGCGAATCCTCCGGGGGTGAGACCTGCCAGTTGTGTCCCTTCGATTGCTGTCCCTCGTGTGGCAACAATATCCTGCAGCCGGGAGAACAGTGTGACACCAACCAGTTGGCAGGCGCCACCTGCGAGGACTTCGGTTTCACCGGCGGGGAGTTGGGCTGCACCAACTATTGCGAGTACAGTTTTGTCAACTGCGAGGGCACCGGTCCTGTGTGCGGAAATGGCATCGTGGAATACGGAGAGCAGTGTGACGGTGCCAACCTTTCCGGGCAGGACTGTCTTACCCTGGGGTTTTTGTCCGGCACCCTGTTTTGCCAGAACTGCCGGTTTGCCACCGCCGCCTGTTCGGGCCTTTGGCGTTTTCTCGGCGAGGATTTCGAGGGGGATACCTCCGACTGGACCATCGGAGGCTCAACATGGCAGATGGGTACCCTGGGCACCGGCGGTCCCGCCGCCTGCACCAGTGGTACCCGCTGTGCCGCCACCAACCTCAACGGCCAGTATGCCGCCAACATGACCTGGACCGGGGACTGTCTCACCTCTCCTGTCTTTTCCCTGGTGGATGCCCATTCTCCCGTGTTGTTCTTCAACAGTTGGTGGGAAACCGAAGTCAGTTTCGACGGCGGCAGGGTGCAGGTGTATTCCAACGGCCAGTGGGTGAATCCTTCCGTGCTGAATCCCCCGTACAACCGGGTTCTTTCCCTCGAAAACGCATGGGGTTTCAATGATCGCGTCTGGAAAACCCACGAAGTCGACATGGACGAATTCAAGGGGCAGGCCAACCTCCAGTTGCGGTTCTGCTTCCGTTCGGATGGATCCGGCCAGTACGCCGGGTGGTACATTGACGACATCGAGTTGGTGGATCGCCTCTACATGCCCATTTCCTTTGTGACCGGTTCGAGCCTGGGAACGGCCCGGGCCGAGGTTCCCCTGAACCGCACCCTGGTGGTGGCCAACGGTTCCGGGAACTTTACCTTCAGTTTTGCAACCCGACGGGGCGGTTCGAGATCGGCGGCCCGCACGGCGACACGGGCGTGACC